>NZ_JAXMGC010000018.1:0-1408 GCF_046347455.1 Cellvibrio sp. | reverse complement strand
AGGAGATGGGCGATCTGTTTTTGTGGGAGTGGATTTTCGGATGTAACGCGATGTTTAAAAAAATATATGCTTATGGGGTTTTGTTTTTTGCGGTCGTGATGTCTGCGCCTGTGCAGGCTGAAGCCGGTCATGGCGGGCATGACATGAGCAAAATGTGGGCAGACATGAGCTCCAAGCCCGTGGGCATGGCCGTGAGTGTGGCGGCCGATGAAAGCGGTGTGCTGTGGCTCGCACAAATGAAAGATGGGCGCATTTGGGTGAGTCATTCAGAGGATGAGGGGAAGCGGTTTTCTGATGCTGTCGCTGTCAACGCCGTGCCGGAATCCATTTTGGCAGAAGGACAAAATAGGCCGCAGATTGCGGTGAGAAAAGGTGTTGTGGCTGTAGCTTGGTCACAGGCATTGGAGAAAACCTTTGCTGGCAATATTCGGTTTTCGCGTTCAATAAATAGCGGAAAAACATTTTCTACGCCCGTCACTATCAATGATGTAAATGATGAAGTAGGGCATAGCTTTGCCGCGCTCACGATGGGTGGAGGTGGGGATATTGTTTTGGCGTGGTTAGATGGTCGCAGCAAAGCGGAAGCAAAAAAGTCTGGCAAAGAATACATGGGGAGCTCGATTTACTATGTGATTTCTCAAGATGGTGGTGCGAGCTTCTCGGAGAATAAAAAACTGACAGACCGCAGCTGTGAGTGTTGTCGCATTGCAATCACAACAAACCACAATGGAGTGCCGATTGTTTTTTGGCGGCAGCTTTTTGATGGCGGAGTGCGCGATTTTGCTTTTGCAACGATTAGTGCTTATCCATCAGTAGTGCGGGCGAGTGAAGATAATTGGCAGATCAATGCATGCCCACATCACGGTGGCGATATTGCAGCTGACGAAAAAGGCAGCTTGCATTTGGTGTGGTTTACAGGCAACCCTAAAAATCCTGGATTGTTTTATCGCCGCATAGACGATGAGCACCAAACATTGGTGCACCCTTTTGGCAATACAGACGCGCAAGCGAGTTATCCAACGGTGTTGGTATCAAATAAAACGGTATTTATTGCTTGGCGCGAGTTTGATGGCAATCAATATAAGTTAATGACTATGCAATCGGATGATCCACGCGGTGAGCGTTGGTCATCGCCGCGTGCGCTGGCATCGGCGAGTGGAAAAACAGATATTCCGATGTTTGTGGTAAACACACAAAAACCTTTACTGGTTTGGAATAGTCAAGAAAGTGGCTTGCGTGTTTTTAATCTCGACAGTGCCGAGCGAAAACCATAATGCGTTATTTTCTGGCATTGGCATTGCTGTTGTGTGGTGCTGTGATGGCCGATGTGCGCCCTTTTATGGTGGGTAGTATGGCGCAAATAGAAAAACAACATCAGGAGCGGCCGTTTATTTTGTTGTTTTGGTCG
>NZ_JAXMGC010000017.1:0-1236 GCF_046347455.1 Cellvibrio sp. | reverse complement strand
ATTACAGCACCATTAGATTTGAAGACACGAACTTTAGTGCCATCTTCTAATAGTTTGTAACCTACGCGATCTGCCTTTTGCGTCTCTGGATTAATTAAAGCAACATTAGAAATCGCTAATGGAGCTTCTTTCTCTACGATACCACCTTGAGTACCACGAGCCGGATTCGGCTTAACGTGTTTTTTAACCAAGTTGATACCACTTACAGTGACACGTTCTTCAGCAACAGACACTACTGTGCCACGCTTGCCTTTATCTTTACCAGTGATGACGATAATTTCGTCACCTTTTTTAATCTTTGCCATGAGTCCCACCCTTACAGCACTTCTGGTGCCAGCGAGATGATTTTCATGAATTGCTCAGTACGCAATTCGCGAGTTACCGGCCCGAAAATACGGGTAGCGATGGGGGCTTTTTGGTTATTCAGCAACACCGCAGCATTGTCATCAAAACGGATTAATGAACCGTCTGGACGGCGAATACCAAACTTGGTACGCACAACCACAGCATTCATCACATCGCCTTTTTTAACCCTGCCACGAGGAATTGCTTCCTTGACCGTGACCTTAATAATATCGCCGACGGTAGCATAACGACGATGAGAGCCGCCCAGTACTTTGATGCACTGTACGCGACGCGCGCCACTATTGTCTGCTACCTCGAGCATCGTTTCGGTCTGAATCATTGCTCTACTCCAAACCTAGATAACCCCATGCGAAGGGGCGGTAATCCTACCCAATATCGCACAGGGATACAAGTAAAAATCAGCTTATTTAGAGATTTGGCAGAAAAAATCTGCCAAATTTCGGATTATTTCACCGATTCAACCACTTCAACCAATCTCCAAGCTTTAGTTTTGGAGAGTGGACGGCATTCTGCGATGGTGACAATATCGCCTTCTTGACACACATTATTTTCATCATGTGCGTGCAATTTGGTGGAGCGACGAATGTACTTACCGTATTTTGGATGTTTGACAAGACGTTCAATCAACACTGTAATGGATTTATCCATTTTGTTGCTGACTACTTTACCAGTCAATGTCCGTTGGGTATTGGTCTGCTCTGTCATCTCAGCCACCTTGTTTTTCTGTCAAGACTGTTTTGATACGGGCGATATCTTTACGAACCAACCCTACCTGATGCGTCTTGGCGAGTTGGCCAGTCGCTTTCGCCATACGCAGCTTAAATTGCTGCAACTGGAGGCTATCAAGTTCAGCCTTGAGTTCCTCGACAG
>NZ_JAXMGC010000016.1:0-1099 GCF_046347455.1 Cellvibrio sp. | reverse complement strand
GTCACAAATCTGTTACATGGATGTCATAAGCTGGCGAAACTATGCATTTCACGCCCAGTATTAACACCCCGGATAGTGGCGGTTTGATTTGTGGATTTCGCTTAAGCCACACCGAAAAACCCAAACCACTTTTTCTATACGCTGCCGATAAACCTAGCGAGCTTCCGCACGAACCTCACTGGCTGCACTTCAACTTAGCTGACACTCGTGCCACTCAGTGGATTAACGCTTGCTCTCTAATTCCGCAGGATGCTCGCGACCTGCTGTTAGACAGCGATGCTCATATTCGCAGCGAAAATTTTGACCATAGCTTAGCATTGATCATTGGCGATTTATTTCACGATTTCAAAGAAGACCCAGAAGAACTCGGTGTCTTGCGCTTGTATTTAGATGACGAGCGGCTCATCACCGGCCGCGGCCATCCGCTCAAGTCAGTTGATAGATTGCGCCATGAATTGTTCGGAGGCATGAGCTTCGCAAACTCAATCGATTTGTTTGCGCGACTCATTTACGACATTGGGGATTCCATGCACGCCGTCATCAAAAGTCAGAATGAGCGCGTAGATGATGCCGAAGACCAGATTCTTGCGGGGCATTTACACAACCAAGGCAGCGAGCTTGGTCGTATACGCCGTTTGCTTGCCCGTTTGCGTCGCCACCTCAGTGCGAATCGACAAGCCTTGCATCATGCAATTCCGCATATTGCACGCTGGAGCCAACAGGATATTTCCGAGCTGCGCCAAGCGGTTGAACATTTGGAGTCCACGATTCAGGATTTGGAGCTGGTACAAGAACGCACACGTCTCTTGCAGGAAGAAATCGCCGGGCGCATGAGCGAAGCCACCAACCGTAACCTCTATATACTTTCCATTGTGACCGTAACACTCCTGCCGATTAACTTAATTACCGGTATTTTTGGCATGAACACGGGCGGATTACCTTGGGGACAAGACGATCCTTCCGGTTTCTGGTGGGTAATTTTTCTAATGATAGTTGCTGTGATAGCTTCGCTCACTATTCTGCATCGCAAACGTATTCTCTAATTCGTTTACTATTTGCTCAATTGCAACATAGGCAAACGCTAAAAACTTCCACAACC
>NZ_JAXMGC010000015.1:0-7543 GCF_046347455.1 Cellvibrio sp. | reverse complement strand
GGTGTTGTCTATGACATCAATGAAGTTGGCAACATTTATTTAACATGGTCAACTGCAGCAGACATCAACGGTGGTGAATCCGATGTAGGTACAAGCAGCGGTTATGGTGGTACCGTAATTTATAACGGTAGCGTTGCCGGAGCAAAACCAGAGCGTTCAAACAACTATGAGTTAGGTACCAAATGGAATCTCTTCGATGAAACCTTGTTGCTAACGGGTGCGATTTTCCAGGTTACTAAATCTGATGTTATGGAAGGCGCTAACTATGATTCGGTGGGAACCTTCAACACGGGAAAAATTCGCGTTCGCGGTATCGAGTTTGGCGCGACGGGTCAAATTACTGAAAAGCTGACTACCCAAGCGGGTGTAACCTATATGGAAGCAGAAGTGCTTGAGTCTGCTACAGCAGCCAATATTGGTAAAACAATTAGTAACTTTGCTGACAAATCTTTGAATCTGCAATTGAAGTATCAGTTCACCGAGAAATTCGGTTTTGGCGGTGCTTGGAAATACGAAGGTAAAAAATACGCCGGTCAGCCTGATACGGCGGCTGTTTATACCACTATTCCCGCATCGGGAGCTTACTATTATTCGCAACCAATTCCTGCTTACGCAGTGCTCGATTTTTTTGCGACATACGACTTTAGTAAAAATTTGGATTTACGTTTGAATGTAGGTAACGTGACAGACAAGGACTATTACCTTGCAGCCTATCGCTCGGGTTCGTTTGTTTACAAAGGCGATGCACGCACAACTCGCCTTACGCTAAACTACAACTTCTAATCCCAGCTTTTTGTCTTATTACTCATGAGAGCCGGGCGTTCGCCCGGTTTTTTATTTTTATGATTGAGAGTCAGCAATTACTACAGCCGTTAAATTACATTCCAGCCGATATTTATTTCGCGCAGGATTACGAACTTTTAGCACAAGGTTTTATCCCAGCGCCTAGTTATTCTTACATAGCTGGTGGTAGTGGGCGTGATCAAACGTTAGCGGCTAATCAGGCTGCGTTTTCAAAATACCCAGTGGTTCCGCGTATATTGCGTGACTTAATACAAGGAAATGCGCAAATCAGTTTGCTTGGAAAAAACTACAGCCATCCTATTTTTCTAGCGCCAGTTGCCTATCAGAAGCTTGCGCATCCACAAGGCGAACTGGATACAACACGTGCCGCAGATGCAACTGATACGTGCATGATTTCTAGTACGCTGTCTAGCTATAGTCTGGAAGAAATCGCAAAAGTTGGCGCAGCAGATAAATGGTTTCAGCTTTACTTTCAATTCTCGCGTGAAGCAACTTTAGATTTATTAAAACGCGCTGAATCGTCTGGTTACAAAGCGATTGTTGTTACCATTGATACAACAATTCGTTCTCCGAGTTTGGGAGCTTTACGCGCTCAGTTTCAAATGCCGGCGGATTGTGTTGCAGTAAATATTCAAACTTATGAGCAAGTAACTGCGAAACATATTCAGCATGGGCAGAGCAGAATTTTTCAAGGTGTCATGCAAGAGGCGCCCACATGGGCTGATCTGGAATGGTTGTTAACACAAACAAAATTACCGATTTTTGTGAAAGGTGTTTTGCATCCTGAAGATGCGGAAAAAATAAAAAGCATGGGTTGCGCTGGCATTATTGTTTCCAATCATGGCGGTCGTAGCTTAGACGGCGCTCCGGCGAGCATTGATTGTTTGCGAGAAATAAGAACAGCTGTGGGAAATAATTATCCAGTATTGTTTGATAGCGGTATTCGTTCAGGCTTAGATATTTTTAAAGCCATTGCTCTGGGTGCGGATGCGGTGTTAATAGGTCGTCTTCAAGTTTACGCTTTAGCTGTCGCCGGAGCATTAGGTGTTGCGCATATGTTAAAACTCTTGCGTGAAGAATTAGAACTCACCATGGCGCAAGCCGGTTGTGCAACTATTGCCGATATTCGCAAATTTAATTTACGCACTGCGTAATAGGGAGCAGTAATGCTACTGATTATTGAAAATCTTTTAACTAAAGATGAAGTTAAACAATTTCGTGCATACATGGCGCAAGCAGTTTGGGAGCCCGGTATTAAAACAGCGGGAACTTTGGCTCGTTCTGCTAAACAGAATTTACAGCTGGACGATGCCTCAGAGGTGGCCACAGGTTTACGCAATCACATTTTGCGTAAGTTGGGGAGCCATCCATTGTTTATTTCCGCAGCGTTGCCGGGCAAAATTTATCCACCTAAATTTAATTGTTACAAAGACGGCGGCACCTACGGTACTCACATAGATAGCGCAATTATGCCGGTTCCGGGAACCAACATGAGTGTGCGCGGTGATCTATCGGCCACGCTGTTTTTGTCAGAGCCTGACGAGTATGTGGGTGGAGAACTAGAGATCGACGGTGTGCAGGGCGGGGAGGGAATTAAACTCGCTGCAGGTGATATGGTGCTTTATTCGTCTGGCTTTGAACATCGCGTTAACCCAGTCGTAAAAGGCGCTCGTTACGCTTCATTTTTTTGGATTGAAAGTTATGTGCGCGACGAAAAAAATCGCAGCACCCTGTTTGAGCTTGATCAAACCATTCAGCAACTTACGCAAAAATTAGATGCCGGCGATAAGGATGTATTAAAGCTCACAGGTATTTATCACAACTTGTTGCGTTCATGGGCAACAACATGAGTCAAGAAAAAGTCTTGCTTTGGGATCCGCTGGTTCGGATTTTCCACTGGTCAATTGCGGGCGTCTTTGTTGCCAATTATTGGTTTAATGAAGCTGGTGAGAAGTGGCATGAATGGCTCGGCTATTTGGCTGTTGCGTTTTTAATTGTGAGATTCGTCTGGGGATTTGTTGGGCAGGGTGCTGCGCGCTGGTCGGACTTTTTCCCCACCTATACCCGGCTTAAACAACATGGTTCTGCATTAATCCACCGCAAACCTTATCACCGTTTAGGTCATTCACCTATTGGTGCGCTTGTGATGATCTTGATGATGCTGCTAATACTCGTTATAGGCGTGAGCGGTATTATGATGGAAGAAATCGACTATTTCTGGGGAGAAGATTGGGTGCAAGATCTTCACTCGTGGAGTGCCGATGCACTATTGATGTTAGTCGGCGTACATATACTGGCTGCGCTGTTTGAAAGTTATCGTCTTAAAGAAAATCTCCCGCTTTCTATGATTACCGGTAAGCGCAACCGCGTTGATTAGTGTTTCTTTTTCACCAAGCTTTACCTAATCTGCCTCCCACGCTTTGTCAGCCGTATTAAGCTCCACCTGTGCTTATTTTTGTAAATGCAAAGTTCATTCAAACGCCACATTTTTTGCACAAAATGCGGAATAAAGGATGGTAGAGTTACGCGGTGAATTTTCATGGTTCATTCAGACCAAACCTCCTGATATTTACTTGAGACGTGGATATGTCCAGATTTCTGACATCAATTGCTGAGTTTGTTTCGTTTTGGCGTTTTAAAAGAATAATTTTTCTTATAGCCACGATTTTGGTGGCTATAGGCATCTGGAAATATTTTTTTGCTCGGAGTAACGAAGCGGCAAATTATGTAACCGCAAATGTTGAACGAGGAAATATCCAAAACCTGGTTACAGCAACGGGAATACTTCAGCCGCGTGAATACGTTGATGTAGGTGCGCAGGTTTCCGGACAGTTAAAAAAATTGCATGTCGTAGTTGGGCAACAAGTTAATGCAGGGGACCTGCTCGCAGAAATTGATGCGACGGTTTATCGAGCCAAAGTGGACGGTATTCGCGCGCAGCTACAAAATCAGAAAGCGCAACTAGGTGATCGTGAAGCTCAGTTGATGCTTGCCAAAATTCGGGTAGAGCGTCAACAAAATTTGTTTAAGGATGATGCTACAACCAAAGAGTCCTTGCAGACAGCAGAAGCAAGTTATAAATCTTCCGATTCTTTATTGAAAGCCTTGCAAGCGCAAATTGAGCAAACTGAATCCAGCCTGCGTGCTGAAGAGGCGAATTTGGCCTACGCAAAAATTTACGCTCCCATGAGCGGAACAGTGGTGACTATTACCTCGCGCCAAGGCCAAACGCTTAATGCAAATCAACAAGCGCCAACGGTTATGCGTATTGCGGACTTGAGTATCATGACTGTTCAAACTCAAGTGTCTGAGGCGGACATAGGGAAGTTGCAAGTAGGAATGCCCGTGTATTTCACAACTTTAGGCGGGCAAGATTATCGCTGGTATAGCAAGCTGGATCGCATAGAACCAACTCCCGTGGTTACTAACAATGTTGTTTTGTACAACGCACTTTTCGACGTACCTAACGACAGCAAAATGCTGATGACCCAAATGAGCACGCAGGTGTTTTTTATTGCTTCCCAAGCTAAAGATACATTGGTAATCCCAGCGGCTGCCGTGAATTTTAAACCGCGCAAGACCGGTGAATCTGGCGAGAATAAATGGGGTGACCAATCTAACTGGCAAAAACGCAATTCGGATAATAAACCAGAGAGAGATGATCCGAAGAGCAATTCGAAAGGTGATGCAAAAGACGAAAGCAAACCTGATGCTAAAAATTCTGCCGACAAAACAGACGATAAAAAAGAGGCAAACCAATCGTCTCGGGTAAATGAAAACAAGTGGGAACAATCCGCTAGTTCAGGTGACGAGAAACCGCGGCATAGACGTGGCCCGCGCCATACGCCCGGATCAGATGGTGCGCCGCAGCCAGCAACGGTTCAGGTTATGAATGCCAAGGGTGAGCTTGAAGAGCGAAAAGTCATGGTTGGTATTAGTAACCGCGTGCAGACTCAAGTTCTCGAAGGCTTAAATGAAGGTGAAACGGTCGTAGTTGCTATGCGTCAACTCGATAAACCTAAAGGCGCTCCGGCATCACCCATGGGAGCGGGCGGTGGTGTTCCAGGTGGCGGCGCTCCGGGTGGTGGTGCGCGTCAAATGCGATAAGCATGCAAGTAAAAATAGCTTTTTACGATGCAATTGCTGTTAACCATTTAGGTCTCTGCTGGCGAATTTATGACTGATAAACAACCACTGATCAAGCTGACAGGCGTTACCAAAAGTTTTCAGAATGGAGATTTGGAAACGCGCGTTTTACATGGCATTGATTTAGAAATTTACCCCGGCGAGTTCGTGGCCATTATCGGTCAATCGGGCTCGGGTAAATCTACCTTGATGAATATTTTAGGTTGTCTGGATAAGCCGACGACTGGTGAATACTATTTTTCCGGAAAAAATGTTTCTGCTTTTGATGCCGATGAATTAGCCCAACTGCGGCGTGAAGCCTTTGGATTTGTTTTTCAAAGTTACAATTTGTTGGCAGGTGCAACGGCCTGTGAAAACGTTGAGATGCCCGCAACCTATTCAGGAATGCCGCCGGACGAGCGCCGCGAACGCGCCAGCGAGTTATTAAGTTCTCTAGGGCTAAGCGCGCGATTAGATCACCGACCCAATCAACTTTCCGGTGGGCAGCAACAACGTGTTTCCATTGCACGTGCGCTAATGAACGGCGGCCAAATTATTTTAGCCGACGAGCCGACAGGCGCACTGGATAGTAACAGTGGTAAAGAAGTGATGAAATTGCTCAAGAATCTTTCTGAGCAAGGGCACACGATTATACTCATTACCCATGATTCACATGTAGCCAACCATGCGCAGCGTCAAATAGAAATTCGTGACGGTCTTATTGTTTCAGATCCGGGCCCGAGTGAAGTAATTCATCCTCCAATCACCGAGGCAACTCTCCACGGGGAACCGAGTTTCTCAACTGAAATTTTGGAAGGCTCTAAAACCGCATTTCGTTCGCTGCGAAGCAATGTTTTTCGAACCGTTCTTACTCTCTTAGGGATCGTCATTGGTGTTGGCTCTGTAATAACCATGTTGGCCATTGGTGATGGTGCTAAAAAAGCGGTGGTAGATAGTATTAGTGCTATGGGTTCTAATTTATTGGTTATTAGACCGGGCGGACCTGAGCAGCGTAGAGCTTGGGAAATTCAAACACTTGTTCCTGCCGATGTAGCAGAAATTAATAAATTGCCACACGTTGCAGCTGCCTTGCCGGAGCTTACGGGCAGTTACACTATTCGTTATGGCAATGTGGATGTGAGCACGGATGTGAATGCCACCGGCTATCAATACCCCATGGCTCGAAAATGGGATATTGCATCGGGAACATTTTTTACAGAAGAAGATGAAAAAACTTTTGCGACGGTCGCGGTATTGGGAAAAACTGTTGTGCGTAAATTATTTGCCGACGAGGATCCGCTTGGTAAATACATCATCGTTAACAACGTGCTATTCCAAGTGGTAGGCATTATGGCCGAACGTGGTGCTGACCCAGGCGGTGCAGACCAAGACGATAAAATTCTAGTGCCTTATACAACAGGTAGCTTGCGCATCATGGGAAGAAAGTTTTTGCGCAACGTAACCGTCTCGGTAGATTCAGAAGAGCACATGATGGATGTGCAGGATTCGGTAAGCTCTTTGTTAATGGAGCGACATGGGACAGAAGATTTTACTATTCGCAATATGGCCTCCCTTATTGATACCTTGTCTGCAACACAAAACACTATGACGATTTTGCTCGGTTCAATTGCAGCAATTTCATTGTTGGTGGGTGGTATAGGTGTAATGAATATTATGCTGGTAAGCGTGACCGAGCGAACTAGGGAGATCGGCGTGCGTATGGCCACGGGAGCGCGGCAGAGAAATATTATGCAACAGTTTTTAATTGAAGCTTTGAGTGTTTCTGCGTTGGGCGGAATTATCGGCGTCATTCTCGGGTTGCTGGCCGCCGCTATAGTAGGGCATTTTGGAATGCCGATTGATTACTCTCTAGGTCCAGTCATTTTGGCGTTTAGTTGTGCCTTTTTAACGGGCTTAATATTTGGCTTCTTACCAGCGCGAAAAGCGGCGCGCTTAAATCCTGTAGTCGCTTTGGCGTCGGAGTAATTAGGGTGAAACAATTTAACAAAATGAAATTACCTGTTCTTGTTTTTGTTGGCTTGGCACTATCAGCTTGTTCGTCAATGGATGAGGTACCAAATGCCAATATTCAATTTTCACCGGTTTGGGAATATCTGCCGCAACGAGAAGGCGCAATTAATATTGAGAAAGAGTGGTGGAAAACCTTCGAATCACCGCAGCTTACTCAGTTAGTTGAAGCTGCTCAGCAAAAAAATTCGGATGTTGTTATTGCTAGGGAACGAGTAAGACAAGCCGAATTGCAAATGAAAATCGCCAACGCGAGTCTATTTCCCTCATTAAGTTTGAGTGCATCTAGCGGAGAGCGACGTTCGAAGACGGAAGGTAATGATTGGCTAACGACAAATTCAACAAGCGCCGGCGTAAGTGCGAGTTATGAGCTGGATTTGTGGGGCGGTGTAATGGCAAATCGTCATGCTGCCAAATCAAATTATAAATCAACGGTTTTCACCAATGAGGCTGTTCGTTTAAGTATTTCTGCAAGTGTAGCTACTTCCTGGTTTAATTATCTCGCTCTGCAAGAGCGCACACTAACCGCACAAAAAAAATGTGGAAATTGCGGAGCGAATTCAACGTATTGTCGATTCTCTGTATC
>NZ_JAXMGC010000014.1:0-8101 GCF_046347455.1 Cellvibrio sp. | reverse complement strand
TGTGATGTTGTTGGTTATACCGTTCGTTAAAGTGTAATTTCCAACTTGATTAAGACGATTTCCGTTACTATCGATTTGATCAGTTTGATTAGTGTAATTTATATTGATACTAGCAATATTTAAGGCAGAAAGTGAGAACAACTCACCCGTATCAGTAATTCCATCCTGATTAAGATCGCGCCATACTTTTAAGTTGGAAAACGCAGTATCACCTGCATCAATTTTTCCATTATTGTTGGTGTCTAATTCTGCTAACGCAACAAAACCGTTACTTGCAGCGGTGCCATTTTTTAATATTGTTGAATCACCAAATAACTCATTGCCGCTAGTAATTTTTCCATCATTATTTTTATCGAGCACAAGCAGACCATCATCAGCGCCAACCCAACCTGTATTCTCCTTAAAGGTGTCGCCCTTGTAATCAAAGTGAATGTTGCTGTTTAGACCCGTGGTGGAAATAATACCATCGCTATTTAAATCTAAGGCTAAAGGTGATGCAGGGGTTGCTGCCGGACGTTTGAGCTTAGTGGGATTTGGTTTTCCATGCCCTAAAGGAAACACTGCGCCGTTCCAAGGAGGGCCGTATTTTTGGCCCAAAATACCTTTAACACCATCAACATAATCTTTATCGCCACCCACTATTAATCGCAAAACATCTTCATTATTAACCGGCCACAAAAATCCCTGAAATCCGTTCGGATTTAAGCCACCGACTTCTAATGCTTTCCAAGTAAAATCTATACAACTATTGGAAAGACCATTATATTCCATACTAAATCCATAGGCCGCCGGATTTTCACCGTAACTCTTCATTGCATCATATTGTGCTTGAGTGATTTCAACAGTAAGCGACAAATCTGTGCTTTGATAATTTGAGCTGTCGTTCGAATAAACTTGGCCGGGCCCAAAAGCTTCTCCGTGTGTTGAGGGTGCAAACCCATAACTTCTAGGCTGCCCACTAAGTTGGTACCACATATGGCCTACCGCAGACACTCCGCCTGTGTTCAACCCTGTACCTTTTGTTGATATATTCACAGTCAACTTTGGCATTCTTAGCTCCTTTCTCATTCCATAGATTAATTTAAAAAAATTCGATAAGTTGATATATAAACTACAAACTCACTATCTTTCATAAGAATTAATTACGCTATCATTCATAGCTATCTATGCGATCTAACAAGCTCATAACCAAAACGAATAGCAAATAGAATCAACATAGGAACAAAACAATGATAAAGAATTATCCAAAAATAATTAAACAATATGTTATAGATTAATCCACCGTGCTGATGAATAGGCGATAAAGCAAAGTGAATTAGTCCTGCAAGTGGGGAAATTGATAAACTAGCAACGAGAACCCATACAACACTACGCACGCTGTGAGGAATAAATGTAGCAGGAATTAAGGCAGCCCCAATAATCACAGAAGGCACAAGCATTGGAAATGGAAATAACAACATCCAACTTGGTAAAAAGATAGTTTTTGAGAATGAAAAAAAATCAAAATATATATAAACTATAAAAGATAAGATAACAGCACTCGCTCCAAAAGCTAAGTAGTTTCTACTCATATCAAAAGCCCTCATATTATCAAAATTCGATATCCAATTTTTTAAAACACATCTAAAAAACGATATTATTTAACGCCACATATAAGATGCATTATTTATCAAGTGCAATTCTACTTGGCATTACTCTGAAAAAATTACCTTAAAATTAAACACTTTATGAAAATAATCTAAATAAATAATTTTCATAAAATAACTAAAATTATTAAAATTTTTGCATACGAAATATAAAAATTTAGCAGCTTTGTACTATCAACAATACGAATATCAGAATTATTTTCAGCAATTTCCTTAGCAATACAATTAATATTTATATACTGCCCCAAATTGCCAATGTATAAATAGTCTGCGTACCAGTTCCTTTGATTTCTAACTGGAAAATTAAATTTCGCAGATTACTCGACCATTCTCTCGCCGCCAAAGCATCTCTAAAAGCTGTCATCATGACTCTCCTTTAATTTAAAAAATTTATTCACAAAAATCTTTGTTTTTCGCATCTGTATAATATGTAAATTCATAGGAACACCCGGCCACAGCACACGACCAAGTCTCTACGATAACTAAATTTTGGTTTTTAGGAGAAATTACAGCAACACCGCCAGACGCGCCGCTGAAATCACATTTTCGTACTGAATATTTTTGTTCATTATTCTCAAAGGGAGATATAAAGCTTTGTTGACCTAGAGGCTTCTGGATTGATAATCCCTCGGAGACCTTAGTAACTGCAGGAAAGTCCCAATTCGTTATTAATAATTTATCGCCCCCAATCGCTTGCACTTTATCTAGAAGTGGTATTTTCCTATGCACCGAATCAAAACACTCATTGCCTTCAATAATTTTTGCAGCTTCAAGTATTCCTTTTTCTTCAATAATTTTTTCTATCCCAACCAATGACATATTTATTTTCGTACACAACATGTCACACATTGCATTTTCAGAAAATACACCAACAAAAAGTATCGCAATAATTTTTTTCATAAAACACCACCTCATAAAAATATAAACACAAATCAATTAAAAGTTAAATTTCATTAGGTCTGATATTTTGACAGCTATACGATAAATTATCAGGGTACTTTTGAGATTTATTTGCACGAAGGACATAGTGGTTACCAATATATTAATTAACGCCATTCACTATATTTTTAGATAAACATGAAATTTTCGCCTTCGTTGATTATCTCTCCCTCAAACTCTCCGAAGCATGCCTCATCAACGGATCAAGGAAGTATTCAATCACACGTCGCTGTGTTGTTTTGATTTCCACCGTTACCGCCATCCCGGGTGACAGGTTTACCTGATTACCATCCACAAAAATTGCGTTTTTGTTGAGGCGAACACGCGTAGCGAATACTAAGCCCAGCTTTTCATCTTTAATTGCATCTGACGACACTGAAATAACTTCGCCTTTTACAGTGCCGTATTTTGTGAAGGAAAAGGTTTCAACCTTCACTTCCACTTGCTGGCCTTTACGAACAAAGCCAATATCCTGATTAGACACGTATGCTTCAATTTCGATGGGGCTATTGGTGGGAACAATCGTCATAAGCGGTTGCGCGGGAGTAACAACGCCGCCGATAGTGTGAATAGCTAATTGCTGGACTGTGCCATCCACAGGTGCGGTTAAACGCATAAAGCCACCGCGCGAGGTTGCCTTAATAAATTCTTGCGACAATGAGCTAGTTCTTTGCTCTGCCTCGTGCAATTTATCGAGCCAGTTGCGGCGAGTTTCTGCGTAGAACTGTTTACTCTCCCGCTGGGCTTCAACAAGTGCCGCTGTGATTTCCGCCAGATGTTCCTTTTGCGCTACCAAATCTCGCTCTTGTTCAATGAGTGATTTTTTTAGTTCGAGGTACTGGTGATTGGATACGTAGTTTTTTTCGCGAAGGCGCTGGTAGTCTTGTTCACGCTGCTGAATGATGGGTAGGGTTTCCTGGTATTTTTCTAGAATAGATTGCGTGGAGCGCTGCTCAGCTTCTTGCCGCGCTATAACTGCAGCGAGTTGTGAGGCACGGGTTTTGTAGGCATCTAACTGACCAGTAGCTAAACGCTTTTGTGCATCAATATCGGCACCTGAAATAGTGCTTGGGAATTTTTGAACGTCAAATTCCAATGCAGAGGATTTCTTTTGGAGCGTGGCAGATTCCTTTTCATGCGCAGCGAGGAGCGCTTTGTACATTTGTGCATCTAAAAATGCGGCTTGGTATTCGCGCTGCAGGCGATCGATATCAGCTTGCGCGACGGTTGCGTCCAACTCGATTAGACTCTCGCCTGCTTTAACCGCTTGGCCATCCACCACATGAAGGCATGAACCGATGCGGTTTCCATGGGCTGAATGGTTTTGCTGCGGCTGTCAGGGACTATTTTGCCGGTTGCAGAGGCCACAACATCCAACTTGCCAAAACAAGACCACAGCACCAATAAGACCACAAACAATAAAATAAGCCGCATAAATATTTGCGGGGCTGGGTGAATTGGCGTTTCTTGCAATGCGAGTGTCGCGGGCAAGAACTCATATTCGTGGGGAGTGCGTTGTACCGGTTCCATTTCGTGGCGGCGGGCCCACACCAACACAAATATGGATTTGTAGCGGTAGAGCAGCTCTTTAAATGCTTGCACTTTGAGGCTCATGATTAGCCTCCCTGCAATTCAAGCAGGCGGGCGTAATGGCCGCCGTTATTTTCCACCAACTCATTGTGATGGCCCATTTCAACAATTTGCCCGCGTTCCATAACGACAATGCGGTCGGCTTGGCGTACTGAGGATAAGCGGTGGGCGATGATAATAACGGTGCGTCCCACGCAAATATCTTTCATGTTATTTTGAATAATGCGTTCAGATTCGTAATCAAGCGCACTGGTTGCTTCATCAAAAATAAGGATTCGGGGATTACCCATTAGTGCGCGCGCAATGGCAATGCGTTGGCGCTGACCGCCTGATAACGTTGAGCCATGTTCACCCACCATGGTGTCGTAACCATCTTGCAGCTCTAGAATAAATTCATGAGCACCGGCTAACTTGGCTGCCACCATCACTTCTTCGATAGATGCGCCGGGATCAGCAAGGGCGATATTTTCACGAATGGTGCGGTTGAACAGCACGTTCTCTTGCAGCACGACACCGATTTGACGACGCAAGGAGACCGTATCCGCTTGCGCAATATCAACGCCATCAACCAGTACGCGGCCACGCTCGGGTACATAAAGGCGTTGAACCAGTCGCGTTAAGGTACTTTTTCCTGACCCGGAGCGCCCTACAATGCCGATGGTTTCACCCGGCTCAATCAACAGGCTTAGGTTTGAGAGAACTTCCTGGCCATCTGGTCTATAGCGGAAACGGACTTGATCAAACTCAATTCTGCCTTCTAAGCGCGGCAGGCTGGAGCGATTATCGGCGGCCAGCTCGGTACGCGCGTTTAAAATATCGCCCAAGCGCTGCATGGATATGCCCACTTGTTGGAAATCTGTCCACAATTGCGCCAAACGCATAATGGGTTGTGCAACACGGCCAGCCAGCATATTGAACGCAATTAATTGCCCAACACTGAGATCGCCATCAATAACCAACCTTGCACCCAACCATAGAGTCCCAACAACAACCAGCTTACTCACCAAATTCACGCCTTCATGGGCAATTGTTGATAAGGTGGTTGCACGGAAGCTTGCTGATACATAACTCGCTAATTGCTTATCCCAATGGCGAGTCATTTGCGGTTCGACCGCCATGCTTTTTAGCGTGTCTATTCCAGAAATGCTTTCTACCAAAAAGGATTGGTTTTCGGCACTGCGATTAAATTTTTCATTTAAACGAACCCGCAATAGCGGTGTGATGAGCAGCGAGATACAAAAATATAATGGGAGGGAACCTAGAACAATGAGTGTTAGCCACCCGCTGTAAAACAGCATCACTGCAATAAAGACAATCGAAAAAACGATATCAAGCACAACCGTTATGGCGTTGCCCGTTAAAAAGGAGCGGATATTTTCAATCTCCCTAACACGCGCAACCGAGTCACCCACGCGGCGAGCCTGAAAATAGCTCATGGGCAGGGCGAGCAAGTGCCGAAAAATTCTTGCTCCGAGTTCAACGTCAATACGGCTGGTGGTATGGGCAAATACGTAGGTGCGCAGTGCGGACAATAAGACTTCAAAGATGGATACCACTAATAAGCCGATGGCAATTACATCCAATGTAGTCATGCCGCGATGGACAAGAACCTTGTCCATTACCACTTGGAAAAATAGCGGTGTCACTAGAGCAAATAAATTCAGCGCAAGCGATACCAACAGGATTTCACTGAGTAGTTTGCGGTATTTAACAACAGCGGGAATAAACCAAGTGAAATCAAACTTGGCAAGCTCGCCGATCATGGATTCGCGGGATGCCACCAGTATTAACTCACCGCTCCATAACTCAGCCAGCTCTTCCTGACTTAGCACTAATGGACGTGCTGAACAGGGATCTTGAATTAGGAATTTATCAGTATCTGCCTGAGCCAATACAAAAAATTGGCCTGTTTTACTTACTGCTATAGCGGGCAGCGGTGTTCTATCCAGACGCTCAATCGACGTCGAGACATGCTTGACTTGTAACTTATATTTCTTTGCGGCCAACATAATGTCGGACACAGAAAACAATTTACCCGGCAAGCCAAACTCATGCTCAATCTGTTCTGGCTCTACGGGTATTCCATGAAAGCGCGCTAAGAGCACAAGACTAATTAAGCCAGAATCCACAGTCGGCGATTCCTGCAATGGGTCATTTACTTCTAAAACAGACATACAAAATCCTGATTCGAGTTGCGACTACGCAAAGTAACAACCCATTCCCTTCGTCATTTCTACTACATTGCGAGCGGCTTTGCCCAACAGGACATTCACGCAGCAGTAGAAAGCATTTTTTAAAAAATTAGGTGTATCAATATGAGTTTTGGCGGGAGACATGCTTCCATACTCAATTCCTTTTTATACTCAATCACAGGTAGATATAGGTACAATGCGGAAAAAAAAGTGACAAGCCTACTTGCCGGTCGCGCGGAATTTAACAATATTTGCCTGTCGCGTAAACTATCGTTTCGCAAAAGTGTTAAGGAATACAAACTTCATGAAGATTCTTTTCGTTCACCAGAACTTTCCGGGACAATTTAAACACCTTGCACCTACGTTGGCAGAATTGGGGCACGATGTTAAAGCCCTCGCAATTAATAAGAACCCAGTACCGCAAGGAGTTCACTGCGTACATTACACACCATTACGCGGTAACGAACCCAAAGTTCACCCTTGGCTACTGGACATGGAATCGAAAGTTATTCGTGGTGAAGCTGCATATTTTGCAGCGCGGCGACTGAAAGCAGATGGCTTTGATCCGGACATTATCATTGCACACCCAGGATGGGGAGAGGCTTTGTTTTTAAAAGACGTATGGCCACAAGCGCGCCTCGGTCTTTATGCAGAATTTTATTACCAAGCCCAAGGTAGCGATGTAAATTTTGACCCCGAATTTTTAACCACAAATGTTGCTGAAGCTTGTCGGTTACGCATAAAAAATGCGGGCCAAGATTTGCAATTTGCTCAGGCAGATTTATTCTTGTCCCCTACACAATTTCAAGCTTCTGTATTCCCAGCCGATTTACAAAGCAAAATTTCCGTTATTCACGATGGAATTGATACGCAACATTTGACACCTAGTGTGGATGCCGAACTTAAGCTTAATAATTCAGTGGTGCTGAACAAACAATGCGAAGTTATCACTTTCGTAAATCGAAATTTGGAACCAATGCGTGGCTATCATATCTTTATACGAGCCTTACCAGAAATACTGAGCAGACGCCCGAAGGCCCGCATTATTATTGTGGGCGGTGATGGGGTCAGCTACGGAGCAAAGCCGCCCAAAGGTAAAAGTTGGAAGAATATATTTTTGGATGAAGTACGCGATCAGATTGATATGAGCCGCGTACATTTTGTTGGAAAAGTTTCCTACCCAAACTTTATTAAACTACTGCAACTCTCAAGCGTCCACGTTTACCTTACCTATCCATTTGTACTGAGCTGGAGTTTGCTTGAAGCCATGAGCATTGGTTGCGCGATTGTCGCGAGCGACACAGCGCCAGTCAGCGAGGTTATTGCGCACAATAAGACTGGGCGCTTGGTAGATTTTTTTGATAGAGAAGCGCTGGCCGCACAGGTCATCAATTTATTGGAATGCCCTACAGAGAGAGAACGATTAGGTAACGCAGCCCGTGAGTTCGCGATACATAATTACGATTTAAAAAATGTCTGTTTACCTAAACAGATGGAATGGGTACAGAAATTAGCAAGAAAGGGATAATAATTTAATTTTCAAATAAAAGCTTCCTGCCCAACGTTGCACTGATTCTTGCGCAAGCGATGTGTTATCTGTTGTACCGGTATTTCGGTGGACGCGGCTATTTTTAGCGTGTTGTGGTCATTTTGAATGCTGCGGAGGCGGCTCAAGTCCACGCCATATTTTCTTCAAGTCGCCACATGGATCCCAAAATGTACGCTTTGAGAATC
>NZ_JAXMGC010000013.1:0-13106 GCF_046347455.1 Cellvibrio sp. | reverse complement strand
GGCAAAATAATTCCACACTCTCACCAAATGCGGGTATCCCAGTTGAGCAATCCGACCAAGAAGACGTGTGTAAGCCACTTGCGTCGCGGTTAATATGCCGCCGTGCATATCCTCAGTAAATGCCAAGGAAATAAGTAGGTTGTTCTCGTCCCCGCACCAAACTAACCCGTCAGCCTGGCCTTCCAAGCAGATCTCTTCGGTCAAAAAGTATTCCGCACGGGCTGAACCGTGCAAAAACACCAAGTGCGAATCTATCGAATGATGTGATTGAGACAGAGATACAGCAGCACCCCGATCCCGGCGAAAGATAACTTGGCCTAGAGTTGGGTAAGCGGCAGGTTCATCACTGTAAAGGCAAGTGATATCAGCAGTTCCTGAAATAGTTTCCATTAAATTGCGCTGCAAAATTTTGTTATGTTCTATGCGTTTTTTGACGTCATAATCAAGTGGCGCGATTATAGTGCCAAAATCTTTGGCGCGCCAAGGCTACAGGCGCGCAACCTTGCATCCTCGCCTCGGCTACCTTAAAGTACGCGGCTAATTTTTCAGGAGATAACAACATGTCGAGCAGCGAACACCCCCCCCTAGCCCCGCATCCCGTATTGCCAGAGTACTATGGCAAGAAAGAGGAGCGTCGTAGCCGAGTGGATCAAATGTTTGATTCTTCCGCCGAGCACTACGATTGGATTACGGACGTAATGAGTTTCGGCTCAGGTCGCATGTACCGCCGTCAAGCGCTTGAGCGCGCGGGTGTAAAAGCGGGTGATTGGGTTCTCGATGTGGGCGCCGGCACAGGTGTTGTTTCTTGGCACGCTCAACACATTGTTGGTGACGATGGTTTGGTTGTCGCGCTTGACCCTAGTAAAGGCATGTTAAGCCAAGCAGTGAAGCTGGGCGTCAAACGTGCTTCACAGGGCTTGGGCGAAGCTCTTCCTTTTCCCGATGGCACTTTCGATTACTTAACCATGGGCTTTGCGCTTCGCCACGTAGCTGACCTGAAAGAAGCATTCAAAGAATATCAACGTGTACTCAAACCCGGTGGAAAAATATTGTTGTTAGAAATCACCAAACCGCAAGGCGCCCTAGCTACGTTGTTTTTGAAGTTCTACTTGAAAACTATTGTGCCTAATCTAGCGCGTATTTTCCGTCGCAGCGCGGATAGCAAAGTCCTGATGCGTTACTACTGGGATACCATCGAGCAATGCGTGCCCCCCGCCACCATTGTTGACACTCTTCAATCTGTGGGCTTGGAAAATGCCAAGCGCAATGCGGTTCTGGGAATTTTCAGTGAATACACCGGTGTCAAACCGAAATAATTTAAGGAGATACCAGTGCAATCAGTACCTGAACAAGAACTCGCCGCCCTTTTGGTGGCGGCCTTAGATTTGGAAGACGTTGACGCGGTGAGTATCAATCCAGAGGCACCGCTATTCGACCCAAGTGATACCAATAGCTTGGGCTTAGACTCGATAGACGCACTCGAAATTTCCTTAGCCATTGCAAAGCAATATAAAGTGCAGCTAAAAGCCGATGACCAAAATAACCGCTCCATTTTTAGAAGCCTTCGCAGTTTAAGCGATTATATTCAAGCTAATCGTGCCTAAAAAAGCGCTCATTATACTGAGTGTAGCCATGTACCCAATTCTCATACATGGCTCCATTATTTTGGAGTTGCCGTTCTTGCAACTTGTTGCCGTGGCGCTGTTTTGGACGGGAATTTTCATGCCCGCGTTATTGAATAGGAATTTTCGCGCCTGGCTAGCCTATGTGAGTTTAGTGTCTTCGATTTTACTGCTTGGGTATTTTAATTTAACGCTATTTTTACTCTACTTACCCCCGGTATTAATCCCGCTCACGCTCCTGATTTATTTTGGAAAAACGCTATTGCCCAACCAAGAGCCTCTCATAACAGATATTGGAGAGCGTGCACGCGGTCCATTGTCACCAGCGATGCGCCACTATACCCGGCGACTGACGCAACTCTGGTGCGTTATTTTTGCAATCATGACCGTCGAAGCAATTTTTCTTACCTTCTTGGGTAAAAAGGAATTGTGGTCGCTGTTTACCAATGTTTTCAATTACATAGCGGTTGGTATTTTATTTACCGGAGAGTTCTGGTGGCGCAAGCACCGCTTTCCTGAACATAACCACCCGAGTTTCTTTGACTACTTGCAGATAATTGCAGGGTCATTTACACGAAAATAATTATGACGCTGAAACCTCTGGATCAAAACGAGAAAATTCCGTTGCTGGCGAATTACGTTCCCAGCCGCGTAATTGTTCGCCGTGGAGATGCGAATATTACTCAGGCTAATTTTTTAGCTGACGTTACTCAAGTCGCAACGAAAATTCACTCCGCGTCATACATCGTCAATTTGTGTGAAGACCGATATCAATTTCTTGTTCTTTTCTGCGCGACATTAGTTAGCGGCGCAACCAATTTACTGCCTCCCAATAAATTACCCGCAACGATAAGCGAACTTCAAACCAGCTATAGCAACACACAGGTGCATGACGACAATTCGCTTCGCTTGTTACTAGAAACGCCTTCGTCATCCGTTGTTGCAATTGAATCACCGGAAATAAATGCAATGCATATTGCAGCAATTGCATTTACCTCTGGAAGCACCGGCCAATCAAAACCCTACGTAAAACATTGGGGCACTTTAGCTGCAACGGCTCGATTACTGGGCGATGGGCTGCACTACGACCATGAGCCTGCGTGTATTCTGGCAACAGTTCCCTCTCAACATATGTATGGCCTTGAAACCACCATAATGATGCCGCTGCAAGCTAACTTTTTACTGGATAGCAGTCGGCCGTTTTTTCCAAAAGACATTCAAGGACGTATCGAAACCAACCCTAATCCCGTCGTATTGGTAAGTTCGCCGTTGCATTTACGCGCACTTATTAATGCGGAACTCAGTTTGCCAAAATTACGCGGAATTATTTGCGCAACCGCGCCTTTGGATATCGAGCTTGCTCAACATTGCGAGTTAGCTTTTGGTGCGAGTTTGCATGAAATATACGGCTGCACAGAAGTGGGAAGCATGGCGCTGCGCAGAACAACCGCTACATCGGAATGGTCTCTGTTAACGGGATTCGAGCTCTCCAATGCTGGCGATGGAATTCACGCTAGCGCACCGCATTTAAACGGCAGCTTTGTGTTGCAGGATAATTTAAGTTTAACTTCACCTGCGCATTTTTTATTAGCAGGTCGTCATACTGATACGATTAACGTTGCTGGAAAACGTACTTCCTTAGCTTATCTCAATACGCAAATATTACGGATAAAAGGCGTACAAGACGCCGTTGTTTTTTTACCGGAAAATCAGCAGGGCGAAGTGCGACCTGCAGCCTTGATTGTGAGTGAGTTAGACGAAAAAACTATTCTCACCGAAATGGCCACGCAGGTAGATGCAGTCTTTCTTCCGCGCCCACTGCGCAAAGTAACCGCCCTACCGCGTAATGAGACCGGAAAAATAACGCAGGCCAGCCTTCAGCAGCTCTGGCTGGAGTTACAGGGGTAGTTACATTTATGGAAAATTTTTCTTTTGTGTTACCGATTCCGCCCGCGCATGCCTGTTACAAGGATCATTTTCCAGATAATCCTTTGGTGCCCGGCGCTTTGCTTATGTGTTGGCTTGGCGAGCTGCTAAAGGACCAATATGCAATGACCTTAGCAGGGATAAAACAAATTAAATTTTTAGCGCCTGTGTTGCCAGGCCATGAATTACAAATAGCCGCAAAAGTTACGGCGACGCAGCTCAGTGTGGTTGCAACACACCAGGGTATCGATTTATTTAAGGGTACTTTGTTGCTAAAAACCACGGGCTGTTAATAAGGCTTGGTTGTTCAAAACAGGTTATCGATGACAGCACATTGGCAGAAGCAAGAAGAAAATGGCAACCGTTTTTTTATGCGGTTACTGATCGGTATTGCACTTTTATTTGGTCGCAGAACCGTAAGATTACTTCTACCATTTATCGTGGCTTATTTTTTTCTCGTGGCGAAATCAGCGCGCATGCACTCGATAAAATATTTGCGCAAAGTGTTACATCGCGAACCAAATTGGCGCGACTGTTATCGGCATCTATTCACTTTCGCACAAGTATCTGTCGATAGAATTTTTTTTCTTTCCAAACGATTTTCCGGTTTTGATTTTCATCTACACGGCGAACAGATTTTTACAGAGCGACAAAATACGGGCGCTATTTTAGCTGTATCCCACGTGGGTAGTTTTGATGTGATGCGAGCGCTAGCGGCACGCGATCTAGGCGATAGAGTCGAGGTTTACCCAGTGCTCGACATAGAGCACAACTCAAAGTCGATGAGTTTTTTGCAAGCCTTGGACCCCGAATTAGCCTCGCGAATTATTGATGCGCGCACCCCGGGGCCAGAGCTGGTTCTGAAGTTACAGGAAGTCATTAACCAAGGTGGCTATGTTGGCCTAATGGCAGATCGCCAATTTGGTTCCAAGCGAACCTTGCCGGTTAATTTTCTGGGTGAGCTAGCAAACTTTCCATTAACAACCTGGGAAGTTGCTGCGCTGCTCAAGGTACCCGTTATTAGCTGTTTCGGTTTATTTTCTTCGCCTAACCGTTACGATATTTTTTTCCAACCGTTGGAGCGGTCCTTTATCGATGCTTCACGCAAAGACCGACCGCGCCTCGTTGAACTAGCCTTACATAATTATGTAGAACAGTTACAAACGCACGTGCAAATGCACCCATACAATTGGTTTAATTTTTATGATTTCTGGCAGCATGACGCCTCTTAGTATTACTGACTATACGCTGAGCACCTGCATTGGTTCAGGTAAGGCAGCTAACTGGCAAGCAATTCGTGAACAGCGTTCAGGGTTACAGCCTTGCATGTTTGAAGATATTAGAGACTTGTCCACTTGGGTTGGCCAAATGGCCGCTCTTGAAACCCCGATAAGCGGCCACTTGCAAGATTACGATTGCCGCAACAACCGCTTGGCGTGGTTGGCACTCAATCAAGATAATTTTTTAGCGAATATCCAACAAAAAATTCAACGCATTGGCGCCTCGCGTGTGGGTATATTTTTGGGGTCTAGTACATCAGGAATTCACCAAACGGAACTTGCCTATTTTGAATCGCGCGAAGTCTTACCCGAGTGGTACAACTACCAAAAAACGCATAACGCGTTTTCGTTAGTGGATTTTGTTCGCGCCGTATTTCAAACAACAGGGCCAGCCATTGCTATTTCAACAGCTTGCTCATCCAGCGCAAAAGTATTTGCATCGGCGCAGCGATATATACAAGCGGGCTTATGCGATGCAGCCATCGTAGGCGGAGTAGATACACTTTGTTTAACCACCCTGTATGGCTTTAATGCCCTACAATTGCTCTCCCCTACCCCCTGCGCGCCCTTCGATGTCAATCGAGCGGGTATTTCAATTGGCGAAGCCGGTGGGTTCGCATTCCTGGAAAAAGATGTTGAAGAAGCTCCACATTACCTGCTGGGCTATGGCGAAAGTGGTGACGCCTACCACATGTCATCACCGCACCCTGAAGGCGAAGGCGCGCAATTAGCCATGCGCGCTGCATTAGCACGAGCGGGGCTTTCTGCGGCAGATATTCATTACATTAACTTGCACGGCACCGGCACTCAAGCCAACGACAGCGCCGAGTCTAAGGCCGTACACGCGGTTTTTGGCTCGCAGACGCCCGCCAGCTCAACAAAAGGCTGGACCGGACACACGCTCGGTGCTGCCGGTATCGTTGAAGTAGCCCTGAGTTTGTTAGCAATTGAGCAAAGCTATATTCCGGGTAACTTGCATTTGCAAAATCTCGATCCGGTTGCCGATCTAGCCATAGCTCGCGAAGGAAAAGCTAAATCACTTCAGCGCGTACTGAGCAACTCATTTGGTTTTGGTGGCAGTAATTGCAGTTTAGTCTTGGGAACCTAATATGAAAGTCTATGTGGATGCGGTGAGCGTAGTAGCGCCAGGGTTGCAAGGCTGGAGCAAGAGTCGTGCGGTTTTAGCAGGCGATGAAATCTACCAGTACAGCGAGCTCGAAAAATACAAACCCTTACAATTGCCACCCAATGAAGCGCGGCGAGCCACAGAGTTGGTACGCATGGCTTTCCGCGTGGCAGAAGATTTAATGACGAATTGCACAGCCGATTTAAGCCAGTGTTTTAATGTGTTTGCAACGTCTGGCGGAGATTACCCAATCATCGATCAAATTTGTCGTGCACTCTGCGAGCCTGAGCGCTTGGTATCACCAACGCAATTTCATAATTCAGTACACAATTCCGCAGCTGGATACTGGAGTATTGCAACCCATAACCGCGCGCCTTCCACGAGCATCTCGGCTCATGATGACAGCTTTATAATGGGCTTGTGGCCGACAATCACTATGACCTTAAGCGAAAATCAACCGAGCCTTTTGGTGTGTTACGACATTCGCCCGCCTGAACCTTTGCAACAAAAACGACCAATCACTGAAGCATTTGGGATGGCGCTACTCATACAACCATTCCAAACAGAAGCCAGTATAGCGAGCATCACTTTACGTCCAGAGTTGGTAGCGAGGGAAGACACTATCTCCCGGCAAGAGGTACTGGAATCGCTAAGAAAAGCTAACCCAGCGGCACGAGCCCTACCATTGTTAGAGCTATTGGCTGCAGATGCCTCGGCTATCCTAGGTTTTTGCAAAATGGACGGTCAGAGCATTGGGCTTGAGGTACGTTCATGTCGATAGACATTAAACAACTTATCCCTCATGGCGATGGCATGGTGGTGCTAGACGATGTCGTTTCATGGGACAATCAGCGCATTCATTGCCGCAGCCACTTAGTGGCTGGTTGCAATGCATTGATTGATTCCCACGCTGTAAACCCGGCGATTTTTATTGAATATGCTGCACAGGCGGCCGCAGTTCACGCGGGATTGTTACAAACCGGCTTGGGCGAGAAACGCGCCGCTTACATAGGCGCAGTGAAAAATGCCCAATGGGCCACGGAGTCTCTTCCATTACCACTGGAAATAGATATTGTGGCCGAAGCACTTATGGCATCCGATTCAGGCGCCATTTATGAAGTTACTGTTAAAACAGCGGGGGCTGATGTTTTTGCTAGCCGTTTAATTTTGAATCAACCTTAATAGCAGCGAGGGAAACACATGAAATTGGTGAAATGGCTAAGCACAATTGTGCTGTGTACAACAGTTGATGCCGCGATGGCACGTGACCGTGTAGAAGACTTTTCAATTCAAGAAGTTATGGCATCTCAAGACGCCAAAAATATTTTGGGAGACAGAGTTAAATTTTATTTTGGCGATCAATCGCATCCTGCTGTAAAACGAGAAATAACCGAAACCAGCTATCAACGCAAAACGAACGGCGCCAATAAATCCGATCGTGAAGCCTGCAACTGGGTATTTTTAACGGTAATGAAAGAGCTGAAAGAAAAGGCACAAAGCTTAGGAGCTAATGCAGTAGTTAACATTCGTTCAAACTACATGAATAATCCCACCAGCAGCCAAGAAACATTCAAATGTGCGTCAGGCATGTTGATGTCCAGCGTTACCTTAGTAGGCGATATTGTCGTTATCGAAAATTAACAATTTAATCAATAGAAAGGAAATGTCATGAAAAAAAATGTAGCTTACCGTTTGTTATCCTTGGCAGTACTGAGCTTCTCGGTGTCTGCATACGCAGGCGGCTTGTCGGATGAAATCAGCAACCTCAAAAATGATTTTGCGGGTGACCAATATCAAGTCAAAAAAGCCACAGATAAATTAGAGTGGTCAGGAATCAGTGACGAGTCCTTGTTTGACCAAATTGCGCAACGCTTAGAAACAACAAAGACCGACGTTTCAAAAGAGGGGGCAGAATTGAGTGCGAATTTAGCAACCGCACTGGGATTATCAGGATTGCCGAAATACGATGCGGCATTGCAGCAATATGAACAAGATAAGAGCACAAAAAAATTAGCAAAATATGCGCGCTCTGCGCGAGTAAAGTTAACTCAATTTGCAAACTACAACCCGGTAATTAGCCAAAACAATCAAAATGCTGCAACCGAAAAAGATCTAGAGCGTCTACGCACCCTAAACATGTTGAAGTCTAGCTACCCTCAATTAATTGAGCGCGGCGCGCGCGTTACATCCGAACGATATCAACAAGATGAGGAGCTATTGCATGCAGCGCATCAAACCTTGTTAGGCTTATATAAAACAGCAAAAACCAGCCAAGAAACAGATGCTGCGGCTTGGTTGTGTAAAATTTTGGGCCGCTCTAAAAAGCCAGAGTTTACCCAGACCTTGCTGAATATTGCTGCAGATAAATCAGTAGCGGGCAATATTGTTAAGTACGCAAAAAAAGCGACTGAAGCGCAATAAAATTAAACAATTGAATTTATTTTGAGTGAGTTACTATGTTAGATAAAAAACTGTTGAGTATTTTGGTTTGCCCAGTGAGTAAAGCCCCACTGGAATACAATAGCGAAACGCAAGAACTGGTTTGTAAAACCAGCAAGTTAGCTTACCCGGTGCGCGACGGTATTCCCGTTATGTTAGAAACTGAAGCGCGCGCACTGACTGAAGCAGAACTCGCTTAGTTAAAGTGTAAGTGCAGAAAAAGACCCGCAGGTTCGCCTGCGGTTAGCTGCTTGATGAAACAATATATTTCGACACATCAATACCGAATGAGCCCGTTTGCAACGTGCAACGGACCAAATGCTCGCTGCTTAATTCACCAGACTCTATCTCGATTAAGTTAAGGATATGGGGAGCAACCTTGTTGCCTTCTGCGTCTCTTACAATTAAGACTTTGGGAAGATGTCGGTACTTCTGATTTATTTCAATAACGACTCCCACCGCACCATTTAGTAGCTGCACCAAGGTGCCAGCAGGATAAATGCCAATACAACGAATAAATTCCAACGCAAGCTCTTCGTCAAACTGCTTGCCTTTTTGCTCATAAATTAATTTAAGTGCTTCCGTGTTGCTTTTACCTTTTGAATAGCAACGGTTGGACGTCATCGCATCATAGGCATCCACAAGCGATATCATACGGACCATAGCATCAAGATTTCCGGCCATAATTCCGGCAGGATACCCCGAACCATCCATTTGCTCATGATGACTTTTGGCTGTCTCCGCCACCACAGGGGGAATTAGTTGAGCTGAATTTTTAAGGAGATTATAACCGCTCAACGTATGCGCCTTAATGATATTAAATTCCTCTACACTCAGCTTCGCCGGTTTGTTAAGAATTTCACTGGGCATCTTCATTTTCCCCACATCATGCAGCAAACCACACAAACCTAACCGCACAATTTCAGTTTCCGATAAACCCAAATGTCGCCCAAAAACCATAGCCAAAATACATACGTTTAAACAGTGCTCAGCGGTGTATTCGTCCTGCTCGCGAATTTTGGACATCCACATAAGAGCGTCTGGATTTCTGATCACACTTTCCATGCAGCCATTCACTACTGCTCTGGCATCTTCAATCGCCACCTCATCGTTGCCTGCCACTTTGATAAGAATGTTCTTAATTGCAGTTTTGCCCTGATCGTAAAGATTTCTGGCAATTTGGTGCTCTTGCGCTGCAGGTTTTAGGTTAGCGTAGGAGGTGCGAGGCTTTATTGCTTTTTGTTCTGACCGTGTACGCTGCTTGATTGGCGCAGCGACTCCTTTTGGCTCAATTCCAAGAAGGCTCTGCTTCACCAAGGGTGCCGCCTTAAGTGGATCGACCCAAACGAAGACAGCGTAGTTCGCGATCGCGTCAATATCTTTCTGGCTACTTATCAAGATCCCCTGAACCTCAAAATGAGTTTCAAGCCAGCTTATATCAAGCTCGCTAACGTACATCCCCAGCTTCAACTGAGATATATGGAGCTTAACCAGATTTTTATTCGAATGATCAGACATAGAGATGATTTAGTAGGTTTTCAGTAAGTGTAGCGCTCATTACGGGCTTATCAATATTGGATAAAAATGACGCAACCTTGGGCTAAGGTTGCAAACTCCTATGTACCAATATCTATAGCCGTGTGTTGCGAATTCCATAACCCAAATACCTCCCTCGGCACACTTTCAATATCCTTGCTTGCTGCCCCCTTTCGATTGCCCTATTCTTCTCCAAAAGTCATAGTTTTGAGAAGAATAATGTCCCACTCACGCTCCCACCTATTTTTGTCACTGCTCATTGTGCTGGGCGCAAGCTTACTTTTGTCTGGCTGGCACCCCTATGACCGCACCACGTGGATATTAGAAGTTTTTCCCATTTTTATTGCTCTGCCCATTCTCATTGCAACCTATAAAAACTTCTCACTGACTACATTTCTATATCTATGCATTTTTGTCCACGCCTTGGTGTTGATCCTTGGCGGCGCTTATTCTTATGCTCGCGTTCCTCTCGGGTTCACGCTGCAAGAATGGTTCGATTTATCACGCAACCCTTACGATAAAATTGGTCATTTCTTTCAAGGTTTTGTACCGGCGCTCGTTGCTCGGGAAATCCTATCGCGTAAACACATCGTAAAAGGCGCAAAGATGCTGGCCTTTATTATTGCCTGTATAGTCTTAGCCATTAGCGCAACCTATGAACTTATCGAATGGGCCGCTGCCTTAGCTCTTGGCCAGGGCGCGGACGAGTTTTTGGGTACGCAAGGTGATCCTTGGGATACTCAATCTGATATGTTTATGGCTTTGGTGGGTGCTGTCAGCGCCCTAATCTTGTGCTCAAAGTATCACGACTCACAAATATCCAAATTAGACTTGCAGCCCAAATAGTATTCGCGAAAACTTCTTTAAACCAGATTTAATTCAACCAAGCACGATCAAGGAATTATCTATGAAAGCATTATTTTCTAAACTTAGCTTCGCAACTCCGTTGCTTGCATTAAGTCTCACCTTTTTTACCTCTGCACCTGTGTATGCAGGTAAAGACGCGAGCGTACAAGAGCAACTGGCTACTACAATTGCGGGGAGCTGGCGCAGCGATAAAAATAAAGCACGCGATCAATACCGCCACCCTTTTGATACCTTGATGTTTTTTGGCGTAAAACCAAATTCGAATGTCATTGAATTATTTCCCGGCGGTAGCATGTGGTATACAGAAATTCTTGCGCCCTTCTTAAATAAATCTGGTCAATTTACCGTTGTCAATTTTAAATCAGATAAGCCAGACACAAGCCAAAAAGACAAGTTTGCCGCAGACCCTGAAAATTACGGCAAAGTAAAAGTGGTGGAAATATCAAAAAGCAGTATGAGCTTTGGTGAACCCAACTCAGCTGATTTTTTTCTCACATTTAGAAACGTTCACAACTTTGCGATGCAAGGTAATCACGGACAACTTTTTGCCGAGATTTACAAAGTATTAAAGCCGGGTGGTGTTTTGGGTGTTGTTGATCACAGAGCGGCGGCAGGCAAAACCTTTGAAGACGTAAAAATGTCGGGCTATCTACCCGAGGAGTTTGTCATTGCTGAGGCGAAAAAAGCCGGTTTCGTTTTGGATGCAACCAGCCCCATCAACAACAACCCTAAAGACGCCAAAGATTATCCAAAAGGTGTTTGGACATTACCTCCTGTTCTCGCTGAAGGTGAAACCAACAAAGAAAAATATCTTGCGATTGGTGAAAGTGATCGATTCACTTTGCGTTTTGTAAAACCCAAAAAGTAATGACATAAATAAGAAGTAACGAAATAAAAAAGCCGTCGCAGCAAAACTACGACGGCTTTTCTATACCAACCCAGCATAAAAACTGGGTTTGTTTTATTAAGCGGGCAACAAATCAGATACTGCGTCGCGCTCTTCTTGTAACTCTTTCTCAGTCACCTGCATTTTGCCGCGAGAGAATTCGTTAATTTCCAAGCCTTGCACAATTTCCCAGTCGCCGTTTTTGCAAACAACAGGGAAAGAGTAAATCAAACCTTTTTCGATACCGTAAGAACCATCGCTATATACGCCCATGCTCACCCAGTCATTAGCTGGAGTGCCAAGAGCCCAATCACGAATGTGATTGATCGCAGCGTTAGCAGCCGAAGCAGCTGAAGACGCACCGCGCGCAGCAATAATTGCAGCACCGCGTTGTTGTACGGTTGGGATGTAATCGCCTTCGTACCATGCTTGATCAACCAAGCTCAATGCTGGCTTACCGCTCACCAAGGTGTTGTGCAGATCTGGATATTGGGTCGATGAGTGGTTACCCCAAATCAAGGCTTTGGTGATGTCGTTAATGCTGGTGCCAGTTTTGGTCGCCAATTGTGACAATGCACGGTTATGATCCAAACGAGTCATTGCGGTGAACTGACGTGGGTTGATATCCGGCGCATTACGCTGAGCAATCAATGCGTTGGTGTTTGCTGGGTTACCTACTACCAACACTTTAATGTTGCGCGATGCGTGGTCGTTGATGGCTTTACCTTGCACCGAGAAGATAGCAGCATTAGCCGCCAACAAGTCTTTACGCTCCATACCTGGGCCGCGTGGACGCGCGCCTACTAACAGGGCGTAATCAGTATCTTTGAAAGCAACGTTCGGATCATCGGTAGTCACAATGCCGGCTAACAGTGGGAAAGCACAGTCATCCAATTCCATTGCAACGCCTTGCAGCGCCTTAAGCGCCGGGGTGATTTCCAGCAATTGCAGAATTACTGGTTGATCTTTGCCCAACATATCGCCAGCGGCGATGCGGAACAGTAATGAATAGCTGATTTGGCCAGCGGCGCCGGTGACGGTAACTCTTACGGGTGCTTTCACAGTGGAGACTCCATTTGCGGGTGATATGGGACAGAACAAAGGTTGTTAGGCATTTTGTGCCTGTGCCTGTCTTTCCAGATAGGACGGGCGTGCATTATAGAGAAATGGGGGGAAATTTCATCTGTTTTGAGCATTATAGACGGCGTTACAAATCTCGCCTTAAAGCGCTAAAAATTTACCTTTTCTGACAAACATTAAAGCGTAGAAATAGTCAGGATTGGTGTGCAAGCGCACCGTACGGTGAACAGCCGCAGCTTAGCCTAGGTATTTTACTCGAGCAGGGAAATGATCATGAACGATATTTATGCAGGCGCGTCCCCCCAACGCTTTTACGCCCTAGACGCTATTCGCGGCATAGCAGC
>NZ_JAXMGC010000012.1:0-17524 GCF_046347455.1 Cellvibrio sp. | reverse complement strand
AGTCTCACCGACAATGCCGGCGGTCGCTTCGCGATCAACGCCACCACCGGTGTGATCACTGTCGCCAATGGCGCCTTGCTCGATTATGAAAGTGCCACCAGCCATACCGTGACCGTGAAAGCGGTCAGTTCCGATGGCAGTGAAACCAGTGCGGACTTCACCATTGCAGTAACCGATGGCAACGACAATCCCGTGGTGCTGACCGACAGCAACGCCGCCCTCAACACAGTGGCCGAAGGTGCGGCGACTGGCAGCCTGGTAGGCGTCACCGCCTTGGGTACCGATGCCGATGCGGGCACCACCGTGACCTACAGTCTCACCGACAATGCCGGCGGTCGCTTCGCGATCAACGCCACCACCGGTGTGATCACCGTGGCCAACGGCGCCTTGCTCGATTACGAAACGGCCACCAGCCACACCGTGACCGTGAAAGCGGTGAGTTCCGATGGCAGTGAAACCAGTGCGGACTTCACGATCAATATCACCAACACCAACGACAATCCGGTTGTCTTGAGTGACAGCAACGCCGCCCTCAACACAGTGGCCGAAGGTGCGGCGACTGGCAGCCTGGTAGGCGTCACCGCCTTGGGTACCGATGCCGATGCAGGCACCACCGTGACCTACAGTCTCACCGACAATGCCGGTGGTCGCTTCGCGATCAACGCCACCACCGGTGTGATCACTGTCGCCAATGGCGCCTTGCTCGATTATGAAAGTGCCACCAGCCACACCGTGACCGTCAAAGCGGTCAGTTCCGATGGCAGTGAAACCACCGGTGACTTCACGATCAATATCACCAACACCAACGACAATCCAGTGGTGCTGACCGACAGCAATGCCGCCTTGAATAGCGTGGCCGAAGGCGCGGCGACTGGCAGCCTGGTAGGCGTCACCGCCTTGGGCACCGATGCCGATGCGGGCACCACCGTGACCTACAGTCTCACCGACAATGCCGGCGGTCGCTTCGCGATCAACGCCACCACCGGTGTGATCACTGTCGCCAATGGCGCCTTGCTCGATTATGAAAGTGCCACCAGCCACACCGTGACCGTCAAAGCGGTCAGTTCCGATGGCAGTGAAACCACCGGTGACTTCACGATCAATATCACCAACACCAACGACAATCCAGTGGTGCTGACCGACAGCAATGCCGCCTTGAATAGCGTGGCCGAAGGTGCGGCGACTGGCAGCCTGGTAGGCGTCACCGCCTTGGGTACCGATGCCGATGCAGGCACCACCGTGACCTACAGTCTCACCGACAATGCCGGCGGTCGCTTCGCGATCAACGCCACCACCGGTGTGATCACCGTGGCCAACGGCGCCTTGCTCGATTACGAAACGGCCACCAGCCACACCGTGACCGTGAAAGCGGTCAGTTCCGATGGCAGTGAAACCAGTGCGGACTTCACGATCAATATCACCAACACCAACGACAATCCGGTTGTCTTGAGTGACAGCAACGCCGCCCTCAACACAGTGGCCGAAGGTGCGGCGACTGGCAGCCTGGTAGGCGTCACCGCCTTGGGTACCGATGCCGATGCAGGCACCACCGTGACCTACAGTCTCACCGACAATGCCGGCGGCCGCTTCGCGATCAACGCCACCACCGGTGTGATCACCGTGGCCGATGGCGCCTTGCTCGATTACGAAAGTGCCACCAGCCACACCGTGACCGTCAAAGCGGTCAGTTCCGATGGCAGTGAAACCACGGGTGACTTCACCATTGCGGTCACCAACACCAACGACAATCCGGTTGTCTTGAGTGACAGCAACGCCGCGCTCAACAGCGTGGCCGAAGGTGCGGCGACTGGCAGTCTCGTAGGCGTCACCGCCTTGGGTACCGATGCCGATGCAGGCACCACCGTGACCTACAGTCTCACCGACAATGCCGGCGGTCGCTTCGCGATCAACGCCACCACCGGTGTGATCACTGTCGCCAATGGCGCCTTGCTCGATTACGAAAGTGCCACCAGCCACACCGTGACCGTCAAAGCGGTCAGTTCCGATGGCAGTGAAACCAGTGCGGACTTCACGATCAATATCACCAACACCAACGACAATCCGGTTGTCTTGAGTGACAGCAACGCCGCCCTCAACACAGTGGCCGAAGGTGCGGCGACTGGCAGCCTGGTAGGCGTCACCGCCTTGGGTACCGATGCCGATGCAGGCACGACTGTCACCTACAGTCTCACCGACAATGCCGGCGGCCGCTTCGCGATCAACGCCACCACCGGTGTGATCACCGTGGCCGATGGCGCCTTGCTCGATTACGAAAGTGCCACCAGCCACACCGTGACCGTCAAAGCGGTCAGTTCCGATGGCAGTGAAACCAGTGCGGACTTCACGATCAATATCACCAACACCAACGACAATCCGGTTGTCCTGAGTGACAGCAACGCCGCATTGAACACGGTTGCTGAAGGCGCTGCCAACGGCAGTTTGGTGGGCGTCACCGCCTTGGGCACCGATGCCGATGCAGGCACGACCGTGACCTACAGTCTCACCGACAATGCCGGCGGCCGCTTCGCGATCAACGCCACCACCGGTGTGATCACCGTGGCCGATGGCGCCTTGCTCGATTACGAAAGTGCCACCAGCCACACCGTGACCGTCAAAGCGGTCAGTTCCGATGGCAGTGAAACCAGTGCGGACTTCACCATTGCAGTGACTACACCTGTGATATTGAGCCTCAACGGAGTTGCTTCTATGCGTGAAGGTGATTCTGCAGGTATCTACACCCTGACCTTGACCAGTCCAGCCCAATCTGCGGTTACGGTGTCTCTGAATTACACTGGCACAGCCTCTAACGGAGCTGACTTTAATGGTACAACCACCGTGACGATTCCGGCGGGTGCAACATCTGCTAGCTTCTCAATTGCTGCTTTGACCGATAGTTTGACGGAGGGTAATGAGACTTTCACGGTAACACTTAGCGGTGCTACTGGCGGAGGGTTCGATAGTTTAGTATTAAGCAATTCGGCTAAGAGCGTCACTACCACCATTATTGATAATCAGGCGCCTGTTGCGGTTAGCGATCCGAACAGTGGTAGTTCTTCAAACGTAGGTTTGTATTCGGAATACTACTCTTATCGCGAAGGAACAGACGGTCCTAATTTGTCATCGCTTGCGTTGGTTAACGCATTTGTTGCCACACATGATCCATCTGCCACTTTCATCGCAAAGACCTTTAATTATGGGACTGATACGCTCTTCAGTAATAACTTAGGTAGAGGAACCAATTTGCAGGCGTTCCTAGGTAGTGATGCATCTTCGTTGAGTAATGACCCCTCTGACAGTTCGGACGCCATAATACGTATGTTCGGTGCTGTTGAGCTTGCTGCTGGTACATACAACTTCAGAATTCGTGGAGATGATGGGTACCAAGTGAAAGTAGATGGTGTGGTAGTTGCCACCGTAGACCAAATACAAGCACCTACCGGCACTGTTCATGCTCCCTTTACGATTACAACCGGCGGAGTTCATAGCATAGAAATCCTTTATTGGGATCAGGGAGGTCAGGCAGTATTCAAACTTGAACTCAGTGACGACAACGGGCAGAGCTATAACTTCCTATCGAGTGTACCCACCGCGTACGGTGTTGCTCACGTAATGAATGAGGATACTTCTTGGACAGTTCCCGTTTCGACATTGTTGTCTAACGATAGTGATCCGGACGGAGATCCTATATCACTGGTCAGTGTGCAAGATGCTGTGAATGGGACAGTTTCGCTTGTTGGAGGGAATGTCACTTTTACACCTACACCCAATTACTACGGTTTAGCGAGTTACACTTACACCATAAGTGATGGTCGTGGGGGCACCGACACTGCATTGGTAACAATGAATATTCTGCCAATCAACGACATCACTGTCGTCTCTGGTGTGTCCGCTACGGATACCTCAATAACTTTTACCGCAAGCGACGCTGACGTGGGGACGACTCTGGCCCTGACGGCTCCCTTTGCTGCAGTTTTCAGCACAACAAGTGTAAATAATGGTTCTGCGACTATATTGACGGTTTCGCAGCAATCAAGCGCTGTCACCGGTATCTTAAAAGTTACAGACGCCACAGCGCCAGTCGAAGTCATCAATTTGTCGCTGGGTACCAACGGAGGCGATACGTTCAATGCTTCCGCGAATACTACGGCTTCTGCTCTCTATGGATTCAATGGTAACGACGTGCTTACCGGCGGTAGTGCTAACGATATCCTCGTCGGTGGTTCCGGCGCTGACACCTTGAGTGGTGGTGGTGGTGACGACGTACTCTGGGGTGGATCGGGCGTAGACACCTTTAACGTTACAAGTGGTGTTGACACGATTAAAGATTTAGGTACCGGCGGTACTGATATCTTTAATGTAAGTTCCGGTGCGACAGCCAACATTACGGTAACTGGCGCCTATACTGCCGGTTCCTCAACGGTTAATAACGGCACGGCAGTTCTTACGACCGTTGGTTTAAGCGTCGATATGACAAATGCGACAGGATCCAAGGGCTACTCAATTGTCAATACAGGTGCCGGCACAACCTTAACAGGTAGTGGATTCAATGATGTATTAACGGGTGGAACGGGGGCAGATACGCTCAAGGGTGGTGCAGGTAGTGATTCCTTGGGCGGAGGAGCTGGTAATGACACCCTAACGGGTGGCGTTGGCAACGATAACCTGTCTGGTGGCAGTGGTGTCGATACGTTCGTCTGGAATCTTGCAGACAGAGGCACAACCGCATCACCAGCGAATGATACGGTCACTGATTTCTCAGCTTTGTCGGGTGGTGATAAGTTGGATTTACGCGATTTATTGCAAGGTGAGAGCAGCGGAAACTTAACGAATTATTTGCATTTCTCCAGTGATGGTACTAACACTACTATTTCAATTAGCAGCACTGGTGCATTTAATGGCTCAAACTACGCGACTGCTACAGATCAACAAATTGTGTTAAACGCCGTTAACTTAACGGGTGGTGATACCGCAATTATCAACCTCCTGAAAGCTAACGGTAATTTGATTACCGATTAATTAACAATGCTCACGGATGAGCTAAACCGGAAGTCTGTAGATGTACATAAAACGAAATCAGGACGGTGCCATTATTGCGATTAGTCAAATTGCAGAAAATGACATTAGCGAATTTGTGAGCGATGATTCCAAAGAGTTGCATATTTATTTGCAGTCTTTAAAGCCGGATCAAATGTCATCGCTGGAACAGTCTGACCAAGCGATGGCTCGTGTATTGGAGGATGTTATTAATTTGTTGGTGGATCAAGGAACAATTCGCTTTACCGATTTACCACAAGCTGCGCAAATAAAATTACTGTCGCGTAGAGAGTTGCGGGGGCAAAGACAAGGAATGGATTTGTTGGATGACGGTAACGATGATTTAAAAATTTAAAATTAAGGCGCTCAATGCGCCTTAATTTTGTGCAAAACATTTAATTCTTTATACGCCAGGGCCAGTTAAACCATCAATTCCTAATTGAATAAGTTTTTCTTTTTCCTGTGCTGAACGAACACTTTCAGCGATCATAATCATTCCCAATGAATGCCCAATCTTGCACAAACCAGAAAGGAAGTTTTGATTGCCGGAGTTGGTATCTATGTCGCGCACAATTGCACCGTCAATTTTTAAATAATGCAAACCTATGTCTTGTAGTTCGCGAATTTTAGTGAACTCCAAGCCCACATGCTCTAACCCAACCCGGCAACCAAAGGCTCGCAAAGCGTTAGTAAAACTACGCAACTCTGCCATATGACGCAAAGCACAAGACTCCGGGAATTCCAACCAGAGGTGCTGTGCTTTCTGTATCGATTTATTAAGGAGCGATATAGCTTGTTCGCGAAAATCAGCGCTGCATAAGGACTCAGCAGAAATATTAATTGCAACGGGAGAGTCCGTATTGTTATTCAGTGCATTTTTAATTACTTCCAAATCGATGGAAGGCATTATGCCCAAGCGTGCGGCCCAAGGCATAAAATAACCTGCGGGTTGCCATTCATCGTCTAATAATAAGCGAACAGGTGCTTCAGTGTGGAGCGTAGATCCAGTAGGGGTTCGCACGGGAAACTGTGCCAGCTGGACTCGCTTCAAATCTAATGAGTGAGTAATTGCGTCACGCCAATCACTGAGATTGCGATGAATAACTGGTTGCCCAGTTGTGTTGAGTACGATCAATGCGCGATTGCCTTTCAATTCCGCTTGCGCCAAAGCACCGTCCAGTTTATGCAGCAGTTCGTTTCGTTTTTCACCGCTGGCGTAAGTGCACACTGCTAAAGGTAACTGGACAGATTGCAAGTCGTTGTCACTAAGTTGCGCGCCCAATTGCTCCGAAAGTTCCGCGCCCACCGATTCTGCGGAAGGATTGCTGGAGATGACTAACATAAAATCGCTACCGTTCAATCTTCCCGCATGGCTCCCGGGGTAGCGATCAATAAATTGATGTAGAACGCCAGCAATTTGCAAAAGTGCATGATCTGCCGCGGCGCGCCCCAAGTGATTATTGATTTCTGCTAAATTTAAAAAGCGAACAACTGCGATAACACCTGCACTGTCACTATCATCGCGGCTCAATTTACTTTCCAATAAATTAAGAAAATGATTGCGATTGGGTAATTCAGTCAGCGGATCTAATTGTGATTCGCGGCGTAACTTTTCAAGTTGATGTGTTTCTTTTTCCAACATGGCTTTAACACTTTGCGAAAGCGCGTTCATGGCTCGAACCAACCGTTGGAATTCCGTGGTTTTAGGTTCGTCGGAGGTTACGAAACGTCGTTGGCCTATGGCTTCAGCTTGTTTAATGACGGTATCCAGCGGACTGGAAATAAATTTTAAAATCAGAGTTCCAACAACGCCGCTCAGAACTGCCGCAATCACAAACCAGGTTAGCAGTTGAGAGGTACTGTGCCAGAGGGCTTGCCACGCGTAGCGGGAATGGCTTTTTACGGTTAGGGTTCCGAATTGTTGCCATCCATCCTGAATTTGCGCAACGCCGGGTTCTGCATCGAAGTTAACTAAACGCGTAAACCACAGAGGTACATTTACTGAGGATGGCGTGTTTTTATTATCTTCGTAATGACGCGATACCAGTATTTTCTTTTGTGGGTTGGTGAGTGTGATGTATTCGTAGTGACCAGTATCAAATTGAGCGCTAATTAAAAGCTCGAGTGTGACAGGATCCTTTTCCATTTGAGACATTGAAAGCGCAAGTGAGGTGGCGTTATCCAAATTTTTAACACGTAGCTGCTCTTCCAAATACTGCTTTGCCGACATGATGCTGATAATAAAACTCCCGCCCAGAGCGAGTAGCAGCAATACAAAAATGCCAATCCATAATTGCTTAATTAACGACATAATTATTTCTCTTGCGTAGGGGCGTCTGATTCATCAGCCGCCTAATTAAACCTTTAGGTTAAAAACCCTCTTGTTTCATTCGTTCCAGCACGTCTCTCCAACGAGAGAGGCGAGCGGTAGGATCTATCTGAGGTTGCACTTGGTTGCCAACCCATAAACCATCACTGTTAAAACTAAACACGGGGTGTAAATCTGTACGTCTATCTGCACTGTCTATATCAGAAACCAGACTGTCTAAAATAAGAGGGACGGAATTAGGTTGTTCATAATAGCCAAGCACCATATGTGCCTGAAATACTTTACTTGAGTTACCGCCAATTTGTGCCTTAACGTAAATTAATCGCAGGTTTTCAACCGGCACGTCCAATCGTACGAGAGTGAAATATTTTGCAATGGTGTAGTCTTCGCAATCGCCTACACCAGCACCCAAGGTTTCCAAGGGGGTCGCCCAGTAATCGCTGGTTTTCCATTGGATAATATCGTCAACAAAGCGCGTATTTTTGTTGAAGTAGTCATTAACCGCTTTAATTTTTTCCGCTGTGGTTTTGTCTTTATTGTTTTCAATCAGCAGATTCCAAGTGTGAAATTTGGCGAGTCCGGCCATACCAAAACGTGTCTGCATTGTATTTTCGAGTTTATTGGTCTTTAACTCTGCAAAGCAAAACATTGCCAAGAGCAAACTGACGCCGAGCACATACCCGCACAGATTGCGTATCCAGTGAGGGCGCGGAAAACGGAGGTTTCCCGAGAGGAATGATGTGAACCGAGTCAAGTAAGTTAGCTTGCCTTAAAGATTAAGATGCCATGAGTATAGTCAAGCTTTGTTATCTCAGTTTCCAGAACTTCTGCATTTCGATAAACATAAAGGAAGATGTCCACGCAATGAGAACCACACCTGTAAGGGCTTCCAAGCCCGTCAGAAAACGAATACTGCCAACGGGGTGTACATCTCCGAAACCAAGGGTGGTGTAGCAGGTGAAGGAAAAGTAGACGCAATCCAGCAAGCTTTCCTCTATTGGGCCTATAAGCTCACCAAACTGGTGAGAAATCACAACGCCATAAATGCCGAATGCGAACAGCCACACTTCAATTACGTGCGCGATAAGCGCTCCAAATACACCGAAAAGGATACTTATTCTGCGGTTAATGGGTAACTTGGGAATGGTAAGAGACAGCCAGTTCAAGACTTCAAAATGAATAAGTACGGCCGCCCCCACCAAAATTACATTGATAAGGATGATTAAAAACATAGGTCGAACTCCCAGCAAAAACCTAATAAATATCTCATGAACAAAGACGATTTTTTACGCTCATAACCATAAGTTTAGTCTTTGTGTATTTACATGAACCGATATTTTAATTGCGCCCGATCAAATGTGACCTGACTTATACTCAGCGAGTTAATCTAGCCGCTATACTGGCGCGCACCACACACCAACTGGAGTTAGATAATGAAAAGAGCAGTGCACCTTGTACTGGGTTTGGTTGTTATTTTGATGGTTTCGGGCTGTACAACAACGCAAGGCAAAAGCCCGCAAGAAAAGCGTCAAGCTGTATTAAATATGCGCTCTCAAGTTCTGGCAGATTTATACAGAATTCACCCTGATGCCCGTGCGCAAATCGCGGCCTCTCCCGGCTATGCGGTATTCAGTAATGCCAATGTCAATTTGCTAATTGCGAGTGTCGGCGGTGGTTATGGTGTAGCTGAAAATAAGCGCCTTAAAAAGACCGTGTTCATGAAAATGGGGGAGGCGGGTTTAGGTTTGGGCTTGGGTGTTAAGGATTTTCGCGCTGTATTTATTTTTAAAAACCAGGAATCATTAGATGCGTTTATTGATAAGGGTTGGGAGTTTGGTGGCCATGTTGATGCTGCAGCAAAAGCTGGTGATAAAGGAGCTGCGGTAGGTGGCGAAGCTTTGTTAAATGGCGTAACTATTTACCAGCTCACTGAAAGTGGTTTAGCACTTCAGGCTACGCTCAAAGGCACCAAATACTGGAAGGACAATGAATTGAATTGATAAAGGTAAGGTAAAAAATGGCAACCCGAAGTTGCCATTTTTTTTGAGTTTACATTTTAGATCGTCCAGCTAAAAAGCTCTGCTTTCCCGGCTTGCGCAACAATAGCCCATGCTTTGTCGTGCCAATCCCCCAGTACCAAGCGCTCAGCGGGTTTTCCATCAATATCCAACGTGTGTATTGCAGGTCTGTGGGTGTGGCCGTGAATCATGCGTTTAACGCTGGCGTTTTTCATGGCATTAATAACTTCAGCTTGATTAACGTCCATAATGTCTTCCGCTTTAAGGCTATTCATAGCCTGACTTTTTTCTCGCATTTGCGCTGCCAAAGCGCGACGTGCCGCAAGCGGTTGCGAAAGAACTTGTTGCTGCCATTGCGGGGAGCGAACTTGTTGTCTGAATGCAATGTACTGAGCATCGTCAGTACATAAACTATCACCATGCAGCAGCAATGTAGGTTCGCCGTATAAATCAATGGTGGTGTATTCCGGAATAATTTGTGCACCTGCTTGTTCGGCAAATTTTTCGCCCAACAAAAAATCTCTGTTTCCGTGCATTAAAAAAATAGATGTACCGGTATCGCTTAATTTTTTGAGTTCCGCTGCAACTTCGCTATTAAGTGGTGCATCGTCATCATCGCCAATCCATGCATCAAAAAAGTCGCCTAAAATAAAAAGTTTTTCGGCGCCTTTTGCTTGGGTTTGCAGAAATTGAAAAAACGCCCGCGTAATCTGCGGGCGACTTTCGTGTAAGTGCAAATCTGAAATAAAAAAAGTTGTCATTTCTATTCCGTAGAATTTTTACTTGGCAACGGTCACATTCTGGATGACGATGGCTTCAACTGGAACGTCCTGATGGAAACCTTTGCTGCCTGTTTTTACGCCTTTAATTTTGTTCACTACGTCCATGCCTTCGGTAACTTTACCGAAAACGGCGTAGCCCCAGCCTTGGCTGGTTTTACTGCTGTGGTTCAAGAAACTGTTGTCTTTTACGTTAATAAAAAACTGTGCAGTCGCACTATGTGGATCGTTGGTACGTGCCATAGCAATACTGCCCGTTACATTTTTCAAGCCGTTATCTGCTTCATTTTGAATAGGGTCACGTGTTTTCTTTTTCTCGCTCATGTCTTCGGTCATGCCGCCGCCCTGGATCATAAAACCATCAATTACGCGGTGAAAAATTGTTCCGTTGTAAAAACCTTCTTCGGCGTATTGTAAAAAGTTTGCCGCGGTATTCGGCGCTTTTTCAAAATCCAGTTCAATCACTATGTCGCCATAATTTGTATGTAAAGTAATCATGTTGGGCTCCTGAGCACAATAGAGAAAAGTGGGGAAGTCTTAAAAAGCGGGTATGATACGCGTTCAACGACGGCAAAGGAATGTTCAGGGTAGGCTTAACGTTAAACTTGCTGTCCATATTCAAACCTACAATAAGCGAGATAAATTCATGCGCGGTAAATTCCTCACCATCGAAGGTACAGAAGGGGTTGGTAAAAGTACTAACTTGGCGTTTGTGCGCGACTGGCTGCAAGCGAAGGGAATTGAGGTAGTTGTGACCCGCGAACCTGGTGGCACTCCCTTGGCTGAAGAAATTCGTGGCTTATTATTGAGCAAGCGCGAGGAAAAGGTCGATGAAACCGCTGAGCTCCTACTGGTTTTTGCTGCCCGCGCACAACACTTGGCTCAGTTGATTAAACCCGCTTTAGCTCGCGGTGCATGGGTGTTAAGTGATCGTTTTACCGATGCTACTTATGCATACCAAGGCGGTGGGCGAGGCTTAAGTAAAGAGGTTGTCACCCAATTAGAGGTTCTGGTTCAGGGTGAACTGCGCCCGGACTTAACCCTGATTCTCGATATCGACGTAGAGCTCGGTTTAAACCGTGCTCGTCAGCGTGGTGAGTTGGATCGGTTTGAAAGCGAGACCCTAACGTTTTTTGAGCGCGTTCGCGCGGCTTACAAAGATCGTGCTTTGGCAGCACCGAGTCGTTATGCCCTTGTAGATGCAAGCCAGGAATTGGTTAGGGTGCAATCTGATATTGAGAAGGTGTTACTTGGATTACTCGATTGACGCTTGGGTAAGGCAGTTAAATTTGCGCGTCTTTTAATCTGGTCTAGAGTTACTAATGAATCGCTATATCTAAAAGTTGTTTGAGATAGCTTCGTGACATAACTCCAACCAAATGGTGATGAGATGAACAAACAACAATCAGGTTTTACGCTTATAGAATTGATCGCGGTAATTGTCATTCTGGGGATACTAGCGGCCACCGCAATTCCAAAATTTGTCAATTTAAGCTCGGATGCGCGAACCGCTAAAGTCAATGCCGCCTTAGGTGCAATGAAGTCTGCTGCAAATATGGCGCACGGAAAATATCTAATTAACCCCGTGTCACCGCAAGATTTTGAGGATGTATCGGTGGCGTTCGTAAACGCTTATCCGAACGCAGTTTCCATTGCCTCACTTGCAGGGCTTTCAGGGCCCGACTATACAATTGTAACCGCGGGTACAACAACGACTGTCACCGTAATGACCAATTGCTCAACCAGCTACACGGAGCCTACTTCAGCAATTCTTCCACCCACCTATACGCTAACCACAACAGGTTGTTAGTTTTTACACACAAAAAAATGCCGCGCAGTTTTTTTGCTGAGCGGCATTTTTTTTAGAAATCTGCGAGGCATTCCACTTCAATTTTATGACGCAAAATAGGGTGCGTAAGTTGAATGTGTTGCGCGTGAAGTAATAGTCGAGAAGCTTGTGCCTGAATCTCGGGTGGCGAGTAAAGCTGGTCACCTAACATGGGGTGACCAATGCTAAGCATGTGAACACGCAATTGATGGGTACGCCCACTGACAGGTTCCAGCAATACCCGTGTGTAATTTTCGGCTTCGTTTCGCTCCAAAACGCTATAGCGTGTGTGCGCGGGTTTGCCGGATTCAAAACACACCTTCTGCAGCGGGCGATTCGGCCAATCGCAAATCAGCGGTAGTTTTACTTCTCCCTCATCTTGTTCGACCAATCCGCTCACCAGGGCCACATAACGTTTGTGGATGCCACGGGCTTCAAACTGTTTAGTGAGAATTTTCAAGCTCATGTAGTTGAGCGGGAACATCACTATTCCTGAGGTTCCCTGATCCAATCGATGTACTACGCGCGCATTTGGGTTAAATTTTAGCGCGCGGTTGATAAGGCAATCCTGCTTTTCTGGCCCTTTTCCGGGTACGGTCAAAAGGCCGGCGGGTTTATTGCAAATCATCAAATCGTCATCGAGATGCAATATGTCGAGTCCGAGACTCAGGGCGTGCTCATTCATGCTGGAGTTGCTGGCTTATTTGCATCTTCTAAACAAGATGCGCGTGAAAAGGGCGGCGATTATCGCAAATCTTCCTGTAAATTGCTAAGCGGCTCGGTTTGCCAAGAACTAGTGGCAAATGTAAGCTTGCCGCCTCAATTCTACGAGCGTGTCTATGTCTGATTTTCCTCTCCATCCTTACCCCTGGCAGCTACAGGAATGGCAGCAACTTAACCTGCAAATCGCGGCAGGAAAGTTGCCTCATGCTTTAATGTTTGCGGGGGCTAAAGGTATTGGAAAGAGGCACTTGGCCGAAGCGCTGGCGCAGTTACTGTTGTGCTTGTCGCCTATTGAGGGCACGCCGTGCGGAAAATGTCGCGGTTGCATGTTGAACCGTGTTCAGAACCACCCGGACTTTATTGTGGTAGAACCGGAAGAGGCGGGTAAGGCCATCAAGGTGGATCAGATTCGTGCGCTCATCGATGACTTGGGCAAAACGGCACAGCAAGGCGGTTTCAAAGTGGTGGTGTTGGAGCCCGCGGAAGCCATGAATACCAATTCAGCCAACGCACTGCTTAAGTCCTTGGAAGAGCCCGCCGCTAATACGCTCATCATTCTGGTTTGCCATGCTGCAAGCGCGGTTTTACCCACCATTCGCAGCCGTTGCCAAATGCGCTTACTCGCTACGCCCAATTCGGAGCAGGTAATTCACTGGCTCAAACCCTTGGTTGTGGGAAGCAATATTCCGGTAGAAAAACTCTTGGATGCCGCTGGCGGCGCGCCTCTAACAGCATTATCTTTTTTGGAAGGCGATGCATTGGAAAGACGGGATGCTTGGTTGCTTAACCTCGTGAGGCTGAGTACAGGCCAAATATCGGCAATTGAAGTCGCGGCTCAGTGGCAGAAAGAAGATGTTATTGCGTTGGTAGAATGGTTTTTGGTGTGGTTGCACTCGGTCATGCGTTGGCAAGTTGGGGCAGAGCAGCTCTTGATTAACCAGCTTCCGCAAGATTTTCGCGATCGTTTGGCAAGGGTTCCAAGTGCGTTACTGCACCGTTATGTGGAAAAAATCCTTGTAGCCAAACGTCAGCTATTAGGCAGTTCAAATCCCAATAAACAGCTTTTGCTCGAGGAAATGCTCATGGATTGGGGCGCTTTGTTACGCGCTGCAAAATAGTGAAAGTGGGCAATTCTCGTAAATGGTGGCGCAATAGCGGCTAGACAGGTCTACACTATTGCATTATGTTTCATGACATTTCTTGTTAGTCCATTGAGTTCAGACGGATAACCTTATGCAAGCGATAGGCGGTGGTGCCCGTAACGGCATACTTTCTCTTACCATCAAAGACAAAGCAGTGCTCTATGCTGCTTACATGCCCTTTGTAAAAAATGGCGGAATGTTTATTCCAACCGGTAAAAGCTACAAGCTGGGTGATGAAGTGTTTATGTTGCTGAGCTTGATGGAAGAAACCGAAAAGATTCCTGTTGCCGGTAAAGTGATTTGGGTGACTCCGCGAGGAGCCCAAGGCAACCGCGCTGCTGGAATCGGTGTGCAGTTTACCGATCAAGACAACACTGCCGTAACCAAAATTGAAACCTATCTCGCTGGCTCCATTAATTCCGATAAGCCGACGCATACGATGTAAGTCACACTTAACTCTCAAAAAGTCAGCCACCGTGCTGGCTTTTTTATGTTCAGAGTGAATGTATGTGCGGGCACTGAGATGCACAATATCTCCGCAGAATTTGCGGCCGTTTTCCCGTATAATCGCCGCACTTTTTGTTAACGGCTTTTCAACATGCTTATCGACTCCCACTGCCATCTTGACCGCATTAATCTTGATCGTTATGACGGCAAGTTATCCAATGCAATCGCTGCCGCTAACGAGCGCGGTATTCAACAAATGCTGTGTATTGGCGTTAGTCTGGATAATATCCAAACAGTAATTGATATTGCGCAGGCGCATCCTTGTGTATTTGCGTCTGTAGGTGTTCATCCCTGTGATGTAAAAGACGGAACAGCAACTGCCGATCAATTGATTCAATGGGCATCACAAGAAAAAGTGGTGGCCTTGGGTGAAACTGGCTTGGACTACCACTACGAAACCGAAAGCAAAGAATTACAGCATGAAAGTTTTGCTATGCATTTGGATGTGGGCAAAAAAATTGCTTTGCCTGTGGTAGTTCATACGCGTGAAGCCAGAGCAGATACGCTAGCTCTGATTAAACAACACGGTAGTTTGGAGCACAGCGGCGTGCTGCATTGTTTTACAGAGGACTGGGAAATGGCAAAAGCGGCTCTGGATTTAAATTACTACATTTCCATTTCTGGGATAGTTACTTTTAAAAACGCCGAACAAATTCGCGATGTGGTTCGTAACATGCCCATTGATCGTTTGCTGGTTGAAACAGATTCGCCTTACCTCGCACCTATCCCTTACAGAGGCAAGCCGAACGAACCCAAATACGTTTACGAAGTGGCTCAGTTCGTGGCCGATTTAAAAGGTATGAGCATTGAAAAATTAGGCGAACACACCTGTGAAAACTTTTACAGGTTGTTTAGCAGAGCTAAACAATACTTACCGCAATAAATTTTTGTAGAGAACATTATGAACGCACAACAAATAAAAATTATGCTCGACTTGCAAGACGGTATGAATACCAAAGTGAATGCGGATTGGAAAGCGCAAGGCTACGAATGGTATCGCGCAATTTGGGTTGAATGCGCTGAATTGCTTGATCACTATGGTTGGAAGTGGTGGAAAAAGCAATCACCCGATACAGAGCAGGTTGCGCTGGAATTAATTGATATTTGGCATTTCGGTTTGAGCATCTTGTTACAAAGCGGAGCCAAGCCGGAGCTGATCGTTGCGCAAATTCAAAGTGATTTGGTAATTGAAACAGATGAAAGCGATTTTCGCTTGGACTTGGAAAAATTTGTCGCCGCAACCTTGAATGATCGTCAGTTTCACATAGGTTTGTTCGGTCGCCTTATGGCTGGCATTGGTATGAGCTTTGAGCAGCTTTACCGCGGTTATGTTGGAAAAAACGTATTGAATTTCTTCCGTCAAGATCACGGTTACAAAGACGGCTCTTACCGCAAACACTGGCATGATGGGCGTGAAGATAACGAGCATTTGGTTGAGGCGGTATTAAGTTTGGATACCACAAAAGTAGAGTTTAAAGACGAACTTTATGCGGCGCTTAAGGTTCGTTATTCCAAATAAAATTTAGCAGGAGTCTTATTGGCTCCTGTCTCTCCTATGAATTTTGTGCCCGTAAAAGCTTCGACTGTTTAAATGAGCTGCGCACGGATTCATCAATCCTCACCAGTATCACCGCTATAACAACCGCAATAGTTGCGAATAAAATTGTTTGCATAGCGGGAGTCAGGTTTTCCATAAAATCCAATTCGCTCAGCAACCTATAGATAGGGAAATGCGTTACATATAGCGGATAGGAAATATCACCTAAAAATTTACAAGCTCCAACTCCTGCGCCTGATACCGGCAGTTTCGCAAATATTGCAATAAGTAAGGGCGCGAGTATTAAGGCATTAGCGAGCGCCACAGCCCCCTTTGACGAAAAAAAGCAAATTGCTACCAGAAAAAATATGCCATAAGTAATGAAGCTGGGTGGTAGCTTGTAATAGCTGTAACATTGATAAATGAAAACGCCTAGGAAAAATTCAAAAATAACGCGTGGGAAACCCAATACAAAATCACTGCCGCGTGCGCCAGGATTTAGCTGATGCAAACCAAGCGTTAGCGCAACAAAAGTGATGCCGCTTATACCGATCAACACTGGCAAATTTATTTTCCTGAAGCGTGCTAAATAAATAAAGAAAATAATATTAACGAACATTTCAAAAAATAAAGACCAAGCCGGGTCATTCAATGGGAATACTGTTCCATGAATAGCGTGTGATCCAAATGGCCAAGCATGATCGTTAAAGTAGGGTAAAAGGAAAAAGTTAAGCACTGATGCGGTCGCAAGATTCTTAGGCTCAATAGGGCTTTCGGGGCTGGAATAAATAAGTAGCAGCGCGGCACCTATACCTAGGGCTAATCCAACGACATACATAGGGCCCAGGCGGGTAATCCGAGAATACAAAAAGCCCTTGAACGTCATTCCCTGTGCGACCTTTTGCCCGTAGCTGTGCATGAGCACAAAACCAGACAAAATAAAAAATATATCCACGGCAACCCAGGCGCTGTGCACCCAGTCCAACCCGTTGTGTTGCGTGTAGTGGTAAATCACAACAGCGATGGCTGCGATTCCGCGAATGGCGTCCAGTGCGTAAAAGCGTTTTGGCATAAGGGAGGGGCTTGCGATGGTATCGGTCATGATCATTTCCCTGCTCAAATCAAAATGCTTAGATTAAGGGGATGTTGTGAGACTTACGGTGCGCTTACACACTCAGTCTCGTTATTTCAAGCCATAAATGTGCCACCATCAATTTGCCTCATGAGAGGTAAATTTTTAGCGCTTTAAGGCGATATTTATAAGGCCGTCTATAATGCTCAAAACAGATGAAATTTCCCCCCGTTTCTCTATAATGCACGCCCGTCCTATCTAGAAAGGCAGGCACAGGCACAAAATGCCTAACAACCTTTGTTCTGTCCCATATCACCCGTAAATGGAGTCTCACTGTGAAAGCACCCGTAAGAGTTACCGTCACCGGCGCCGCTGGCCAAATCAGCTATTCATTATTGTTCCGCATCGCCGCTGGCGACATGTTGGGCAAAGATCAACCAGTAATTCTGCAATTGTTGGAAATCACCCCGGCTCTTAAGGCGCTGCAAGGCGTTGCAATGGAATTGGATGACTGTGCTTTCCCTCTGCTGGCCGGCATTGTGACTACTGATGACC
>NZ_JAXMGC010000011.1:0-33872 GCF_046347455.1 Cellvibrio sp. | reverse complement strand
TTTTTACGAATATTTGTTTTTTCGTTGAAGATTTCTGTCCATTTACCGCCGTTAACTTTGGCGCGAATTTTGTGGAGGCTGTTGCGTTCATCGAATTCTTCAATGGCGATGGTTTCGCCTTCTTTATCCACAAAAAAATCTTTTACGCGTTGGCCGCCGCGTGTCCCGGGAATAACATTTTTTCGGGTTAAATCGACTTTGTAGAGATTGTATTCGGAGTCGGGAAAATGGTTATCAACTTGCGACCATGCAGGCATGTAAGCAAAGCGACCATCGGGGCTTAAGCCCACCACACGCCCCAGACCTGTTTGGCCAGCCAAAATCAATTCTCCAGGAATTAACAATTGGCGAATTTTTTTATCGTTGAGATCCAGTACATAAGCAGTACTCAAGTCAAAATAACCTCGAAAACCATCTAAGCGTCTAAATTCCGAAGCTATGAGCTCAAGCTTATCGTCTGTGAAAAACTGGATGGTTTGTGGCTGAATTTTAGAAACATCTGCAACGAATACAGCTTTCTTTTCGCTGAGAGAATTTACGATGATGAGATCTTTCCCATCGGCGACGCGGCGAAAAGCAATTAGATTTCCGTTGGGCGAAATGGCAACCATTTGCGTAACGGGAAGAGCTCCGTAATCGCTAGCGCTTGGGGCTGCAAAGGTAGTGGCACTTGTGGTGAATAAAAAAGAAATACAGATGAGGGCGCGCTTAATATCCATGTTCAAACTCCGTCTGGGTATTATTCTTGTTGTACAAGCAAGTGCTTGAGAAGCCCCTAGCAACTCCTTGCATGTTGAAAACGGGGTTAAGATGCCAGAGGGTTTTTCAAAAGAAAAGCCAGACTTGAGTTGCGTGGCTTCTTTTATCCATTTTTAGTGAAGCAGCTAACGGCTCTCCAATATCTCCCGCGCATGCGCCAAGGATTGCTCAGTCACTTTTGCGCCGCCAAGCATGCGGGCAATTTCGTTGACTTTGTCTTCGCCTTCTAAAAGCACCAGCGTGGATTCCGCGCTGGTTTTGGTGGATTTTTTACTCACGAGTAAATGTTGGTGGCCTTTACTCGCAACTTGCGCGAGGTGGGTTACGCAAATCACTTGGCCTTTTTCACCGAGTTGCCGCAAGAGCTTGCCCACAACATCTGCAGTTGCGCCGCCGATGCCTACGTCTACTTCGTCGAACACTAATGTTGGTGTTGCGGATGTTTGCGCGGTGATGACTTGAATCGCCAAACTGATGCGCGATAACTCGCCGCCCGACGCAACTTTCGCGAGCGGTTTTGGCGCTTGGCCTGGGTTAGTACTGATTAAAAATTCCACCTCTTCCAAACCGCTCGCAGAAGGTTTGTCTTCCAGTGAATGCAAATTTACGGTGAGCTTTGCATTTTCCATCGCCAGATTTTTGAGTTGATCGTTCACCAATTTGGCCAGGCTGGTTGCCGATTTTTGTCGTTTGTTAGAGAGCTGGCCGGCGAGTTGTAAAAACGCGTTCTCGGCTGCGGCTACTTGTTTGGCGAGTTGGTCTAGTTTGGCGTCGCCGCCTTGTAATTGATCTAACTCTAAGCTTAAGCGCGCGGTAAATTCCGCTAACTCTTCCGGCCGAATACGATGTTTGCGTGCAATGTCGTAAATATCACTTAGGCGCGACTCAACAACTTGCAGGCGCTCAGGGTCGAGGTTAAAGGTGTCTATGTGATGATCAATTTCATGGCAGGCTTCTTCCACCTGAATTTGCGCGCTGGTGAGTAATTCTTCTGCCGCGATCAGTGCGGCAGATTTTTCTGGCATATCGCGCAAGATATGAAGCGCGCGATGCAAGTTGGTGTTTAAGCCTTGTTCGTCGTCATTGCACAGAGCGAGTAATTCGTGGCTGCCTTGTAAAATCTCGCCCGCGTTGGCGAGGCTGCGTTGCTCAGCCTCCAACTTATCTAATTCGCCGGGTTGCAGGCCCAACTGATCAAGCTCGTTGACTTGGTAGCTCAGTAATTGAAAGCGCGCGCTCACCTCGGCAGCGTTATCGCGCAGGTGAACGTAATGTTCGAGCCGGCTTTGCCATTCGCGGTAAGCGAGGCGAACTTGTTTGGCGAGTTCAGCGTGGCCGCCAAACTCATCTAACAGGCGGCGATGGGTGTCTTTTAACAAGAGCGATTGGTGTTCATGTTGACTGTGAATGTCGATCAGCATTTCGCCGAGGGTGCGCAGTTGCTGGAGGGTAACGGGCTGGCCGTTGATAGAGGATTTGGATTTCCCTTCGTTATTAATCAGGCGGCGCAAAAGGCATTCGTTGGGTGAATCGATTTGCTGCAAATCATTAGCGACCAGCCATTCCTGCGCGGTGGGAATGCGGCTGGTATCGAAACTGGCCGTAATGTCTGCGCGGGTTGCGCCTAGGCGTACACGGTCGGCCTCGGCGCGGTCGCCCAAGGTTTGGCCTAGGGCATCGAGCAGAATGGATTTACCCGCGCCGGTTTCTCCCGTTATCACCGTCATCCCCGGTTTCATGTCCAGGTCTAGTTTTTCTACCAAGGTAAAGTTTTGGATGCTGAGGTGAGTGAGCATTGGCGCGGCTCCGAACGAATAATTTCATCTGGCTGTTTATACAGTCTTTTTTGCTTTTTTGCAAAATCGAAAATCTTAATTATGACGAAGTAGAATAATTCAAATTCGATTTGCTTAATAATTGATCGTCCCTGAGTCGATATTATTTCCATGCTCTTGATTTTATAAATTGGGTTAATGACCTTTTTGTTTTTAAGTTTTTGTAATTTAAGGGTATTTATATTTTGGTTAAGTTTTTGCTAATCGACAGAGTGTCAACGCGGGGGATATGAATTCGCGCTAACATCAATTCACACTTAAGGACATCTTATGAAAAACTTTTCTCAATCTTCTCTAGTCAAATTTATGGCTGCTGGCGCTTTCGCCTTGGCTGCTTCTGTTGCAAACGCGGGCAATATCATATTGACTGGTCATGACACTGATGATCATGGTGCAACAGATTTTATGAACTGGGGTTTGAACCTATTAACCAATAATACAACAACCGCACGTGTGGGCTATATCGGTTCTTACTGGGCGGGAGGTCTGGATTCATACTTAGGGAACTACGACAACTTCCAGCAATACGATGTAAATGATGCAAGTTGGACCAATGCATTCACAGATGGAAACGATGTTCTCGTTATAGGTTCTGGCTGGGACTTCATTAGTCCCAGCAATTCTGCAGCCATGAACGCGGCTGCGTCTCAGTTTGCTTCATTTTTCAATGCGGGCGGTTCATTGTTCGTAAATACTCATCAGGGTTTGGGGCAGAGCTTTTATGATTTTCTTCCGCCTGTGGGTAATGTTGCAGCATCTGATTTGACCACTTGCTCAGCTGAATTTGGGGATGGTTCGTGCATGTCGCCAACAGCTGCGGGTACTGCAACAGGATTAACCTTGAGTACCATTGCAGGAGCGAGCATTACTCATAACCAATTTAGTAACTTTGGTCCTACCTTCACAGCCTACGAGACTTATGTGCCAACAGGTAACGCCATTACAATTGGTTTAATCGGTGGAAAAATTGACGATGGCGGTTTCCACACCGATGTACCAGAGCCTGCTCCATTAGCTTTAATGGGATTGGGTTTGCTTGGTTTGGCTCTGCGCAGACGCAAAGCTTAATTAGGTTGCCTGATGCTAAAAAGACCCGCCCTGAAAAGGCGGGTCTTTTTTTGGGCGGAAATTAGTTATTAATCCCATCCCTAATCTCCATCTGACCTATATGAGCTAGGTAAAGCGTGGGCGAAATGATCAATTTATTCGCAATGCTGTAAAAAATCGTCAAGTAAATGCGCTTAATTCCGTCCTGTGGGCTATAAACATGGTTAGCAAACAGAATGTTTCGCGAAAGACCTCCTTCCGTTGGGGGCTAAGCATATAACCGGCGTCTTTGCAGGAGAAAACCATGTCATTACCATTCAGCCGCCGCTTTAGCCTAGCGCCATTAGCGCTATTAAGCGGCCTACTCTTATCCACGGTTGCGGTTCAGGCGGATACTCCCGCAGCCTGCAAAAACACTAAGTGTAAATATTTGGAGACAACACTTTCCCCGCAAGAGCGTGCGGCAGATTTGGTCTCACGCATGACCTTGGAAGAAAAAGCGACCCAAGTGGGGCACATTGCGGTTGCGATTCCGCGCTTGGGTATTCCTGAGTACAACTGGTGGAATGAAGGTTTGCACGGCGTTGCGCGCGCCGGCTTCGCGACTGTATTCCCGCAGGCGATTGGTATGGCGGCATCTTGGGATGAGCCTATGATGCAAAAAGTGGGTGACGTGGTGAGTACCGAGTTCCGCGCCAAGTACCTTGAAACTTTGCACCCTAACGGTGGCTCAGATTTCTATCGCGGCCTCACCGTTTGGTCGCCCAATATCAATATTTTCCGCGACCCACGCTGGGGGCGCGGCCAGGAAACCTACGGTGAAGACCCTTACCTGACCTCGCGCTTAGGTATCGGCTACATCAAAGGTTTGCAGGGCGACGACCCCAAGTTCTTTAAAACCATCGCCACCTCGAAACACTTTGCGGTCCACAGTGGCCCAGAATCCAATCGCCACAAAGAAAGCGTTTTCCCCACACCGCGCGATTTGGAAGATACCTATCTGCCAGCCTTCCGCGCGACTGTGACCGAGGCGAATGTGCAATCTGCTATGTGCGTGTACAACGCGGTTAACGGTGTGCCCGGCTGTGCGAACGAAGAGTTGATGGAGAACTACCTGCGTAAATCTTGGGGCTTTAAAGGATACGTAGTGTCTGACTGCGGCGCTGCGGCCAATATCTACCGCGAAGACAGCCTGCACTACAAAAAGACCGCCGAAGAGGGGGTTACCGCCGGGTTGAAAGCGGGTATGGATTTGATTTGCGGTGATTATCGCAACCATATGACCACCGAAGTTCAGCCCATTATCAACGCCGTTAAACAAGGCATGTTGCCGCAAGCTGTGTTGGATCAAGCCTTGGTTCGTCTGTTCGTTGGCCGTATCAAGCTTGGTATGTTCGAGCCTTCACTGCCATTCGCTGACATCAAAAAGACCGATTACAACACGCCTGCTAACCACGCCGTATCCTTGGAAATGGCCAAGAAAGCCATGGTGTTGTTGAAGAACGATGGTTTGTTGCCATTGAAAAAAGCGCCCAAAACCATCGCCGTGATTGGCCCCAACGCCGACAGCTACGATGCGCTGGTCGGTAACTACTACGGCAAACCATCTGACCCAATTACGGTGTTAGACGGTATTCGCGCGCGTTTCCCAGATTCAAAAATCATCCACGTAGAAGGCACTGGCTTGGTTGGCCCCGCTGAAACCCCAGTTCCTGATTCGGCCTATTGCCAAGATGCCGCCTGTAAGACCGCTGGTTTGAAAGTTGAGCATTTCGCAACACCTAAATTGGCTGGCGAGCCAACATCAGCTGCAACCGACACAGGTGCGCATTTCGCTTGGAAGGGTGAAGAGCGTGCATCTTCCATCCGTTGGACTGGCTTCTTGAAAGCACCTGCAACGGGTGAATACCAATTCCGCTTCGCCAGTGAAGGCGGTTACCGCGTGTGGGTTGGCGATAAGTTAGTGGTGGATGAATGGTGGGTGGGCGACGCACCTTCTATCCTCTCTGGCGCTACTAATCTGAAAGCTGGCGAGATCTATCCTGTGAAAGTCGAGGCCTTCCAAATTGGCCCTATCGGCGACCAAAAGCTTGTATGGAGCCTGCCGGGTGATTTGGGCAAAGAGGCGGTTGATGCCGCCAAAAAAGCCGATCTGGTTGTGTTCGTAGGCGGCTTGTCTGCCCGTGTTGAAGGCGAGGAAATGAAAGTGCAAGCCGAAGGCTTTACCGGCGGCGACCGCACCAGCCTTGATTTGCCTGCACCGCAACAAAAACTGTTGGAGCGCTTGAGTGCAACCAAAAAACCTATGGTTCTTGTGTTGATGAACGGCAGCGCCCTGTCAGTTAACTGGGCAGATCAAAAAGTCCCAGCGATTGTTGAAGCTTGGTACCCCGGCAGCGAAGGCGGTACTGCCGTTGCGCAACTGCTCGCCGGTGACTACAGCCCAGCCGGTCGCTTACCTGTGACTTTCTACAAGTCTGCCGATCAGTTACCAGCCTTTAGCGATTACAAAATGGATGGCCGCACCTACCGTTACTTTAAGGGCGATGTGCTTTATCCCTTCGGCCACGGTTTGAGTTACACCACCTTTAACTACGCCATCCCAAGCGTATCTGCCAAAACTATTAAGGCGGGTGATGCGGTGGATGTGACGGTTGATGTCACCAACGCCGGCAAAATGGACAGCGACGAAGTGGTGCAACTCTACATCGCCAAACCAAACGATACATCTAACCCCGTGTTGGCAGGTTTCGCGCGCGTAAACCTTAAAGCAGGCCAAACCAAGCCGGTTACCTTGAAGGTAGATGCTCGCGCTTTGTCCTTGGTGGATGAAAAAGGTATTCGCAAAGTACAAGCGGGCGATTACACCTTGCACCTTGGGGGTGGTCAGCCCAAATACGCGAAAACCGCTGCGGCGCGTTTAACCGTAACCGGGGAGGCGCTTCTGCCGAAGTAAGCCGGAAACCCGGTGGAAAGGCGATGCCCGAGAGGGTGTCGCCTTTTTTTATGCGCGGACACTTTTTAGGCGTGAAAAACACTCGGAACAGCGGTGAAACGGGCGGGCTTGAATCCTGTAATCCCAACCCCATATAGCGACCACTGATTTGTTTTGCGGTAAGCGAACCGCGTGAAAAATATTAGGAGAAGGCTGTGTCCACTGAAGAATACGAAAACGTCCAAAACGCTGATGCCCAAGCCAATGCCCAAGCAGATACAGAAGCTAACGAAGCGCCTGAGGTAAGTATTGAAGGTTTGCAAGCTCAACTGGCAACCTTGGCCGCTGCTTACGAATCGGCAAAAGAACAATCCTTGCGCTCACAAGCAGATGCACAAAATGCCCGCCGCCGCGCAGAGCAAGATATCGAAAAAGCCCACAAGTTCGGCCAGGAAAAAATCGTTAATGATTTGTTGCCGGTAGTGGATAACCTTGAGCGCGCCCTAGGCACCATTGACGCATCAAACGAAGCCTTAAGTGCAATTGCCGAAGGCATTCAGCTCACGTTGAAATCCTTTATCGACGCCTTGGCGCGCCACCAAGTGATTGTGGTGAATCCTCACGGCGAGCCTTTTGATCCCAATTTGCATCAAGCCGTTTCGGCTGTGCCCAATCCCGATGTAGAACCTAATACCGTGATCAACGTTTTCCAAAAAGGTTACACGCTGCACGGTCGTTTGGTTCGCCCGGCTATGGTTGTGGTTTCCAAAGCGCCTTAAGCTTTTTTAGAAGTAATAAGTTTTGTAAGGAATTTTTTAGGGTTGACCTTGAATTACATTTGTCAGCTCCAATATAGATTCCAACGGTAGGAAAAAGCCGGCAACTCGCTGCAAATTGCAGGAGAAACTGCGCAAAACCACCATCTATTAACACAGTACTTATGTTCGCTTTTTGTGAAAGGTTCATAAGTCAGTATCAGAGAAATTCAGGAGCAATATTATGGGTAAAATTATCGGCATTGACTTGGGCACCACCAACTCTTGCGTATCAGTATTAGAAGGCGGCAAGCCAAAAGTTATCGAGAACGCCGAAGGCGATCGCACCACGCCATCCATTATTGCGTTCACTAACGACGACGAAATTCTTGTTGGCCAATCTGCAAAACGCCAATCAGTTACCAACCCGCACAATACTTTGTATGCGGTAAAACGTTTGATCGGCCGTAAATTTAAAGACGACGTTGTACAGAAAGATATCAAAATGGTTCCGTACAAAATCGTTGCTGCCGATAACGGCGACGCATGGGTAGAAGTGAAAGGCGACAAAAAAGCTCCGCCACAAATTTCTGCTGAAGTATTAAAGAAAATGAAAAAAACCGCTGAAGATTATCTCGGCGAATCTGTAACAGAAGCAGTAATTACTGTTCCTGCGTACTTTAATGACTCACAACGTCAGGCAACAAAAGATGCTGGCCGTATTGCTGGTCTCGATGTAAAACGCATCATCAACGAACCAACTGCTGCTGCACTCGCATACGGTTTGGATAAAGGTGTGGGCGATCGCACTATCGCAGTTTATGACTTGGGTGGTGGTACTTTCGATATTTCTATTATCGAAATTGCAGACGTAGATGGCGAACACCAATTTGAAGTACTTTCAACCAACGGTGATACTTTCCTCGGTGGTGAAGACTTTGACTTGCGCTTGATTGAATTCCTTGCGGACACTTTCAAGAAAGATACCGGCATTGATTTGCACAATGATCCACTCGCATTGCAACGCTTAAAAGAAGCGGCAGAAAAAGCGAAAATTGAATTGTCATCAAGCCAACAAACCGAAGTGAATTTGCCGTACATCACTGCTGATGCTACTGGTCCAAAACACTTGGTAACTAAATTGACTCGCGCAAAACTCGAATCTTTGGTTGAAGATTTGGTTACTCGCTCAATGGAGCCAGTAAAACAAGCGATTAAAGATTCAGGCGTTGATATCAAAAAAATCGACGACGTGATTTTGGTGGGCGGTCAAACCCGTATGCCATTGGTGCAAAAAGCCGTAGCAGATTTCTTCGGCAAAGAGCCACGTAAAGACGTAAACCCTGACGAAGCAGTTGCCATTGGTGCTGCAATTCAAGGTTCTGTTTTGTCTGGCGATACCACCAACGTATTGTTGTTGGACGTAACTCCGTTGACTCTTGGTATTGAAACCATGGGCGGCGTTGCCACTCCATTGATCGACAAGAACACCACGATTCCTACCAAGAAATCACAAGTGTTCTCAACCGCGGATGACAACCAATCTGCTGTAACGATTCATGTTGTTCAAGGTGAGCGTAAGCAAGCTGCGCAAAACAAATCGTTGGGCCGTTTCGATTTGAGCGACATTCCACCAGCACCACGTGGCATGCCGCAAATTGAAGTGACTTTCGATATCGACGCTAACGGTATTTTGAACGTAAGCGCGAAAGACAAAGCGACCGGCAAAGAGCAAAGCATTGTGATTAAAGCATCATCAGGTTTGAGCGATGCTGAAATCGAAAAAATGATTAAAGACGCGGAAGCAAACGCCGAAGCAGATCGCAAGTTTGCTGAAGTAGTCACTGCACGCAACACGCTCGATGGTTTGATTCACGCAACTGAAAAAACCGTGAAAGAAGCAGGCGATAAAGCAACTGCAGAAGAAAAATCTGCAATTGAAGCGGCATTAACTGAAGCGCGCGATGCGTTGAAAGCTGATGACCTGGCGAAGATCGAAGCGGCAACAACCAAGTTGACAGAAGCTTCTGGTTCGCTCGCACAAAAACTTTACGCTGAACAGCAAGCAGCTGGCGCGCAAGGTGGTGCAGGTGCACAACAAGCTGGCGGCAAAGCAGAAGATGACGGCGTTGTAGATGCTGAGTTTGAAGAAGTAAAAGACAAGTAAGTTTAATGAGGGAATGGTGCAGCAAGAAAAACTCACCCTCTCCCCAGCCCTCTCCCATCAAGGGAGAGGGGGCTAAAAACAAATGCGGGCTTGCCCGCATTTGTCACGTAAGAAACAAGAGAATTTTTTCAGTCTCGGTCTCCCCTCTCCCCTTGTGGGAGAGGGGTAGGGGGAGAGGGGAAAATTTAATTTCCCGATAAAAGCTACCGAATCCAATTGGTTAAATTATGGCAAAACGCGATTATTACGAAGTGCTCGGCGTCGAAAAAGGCGTAGACGCTGCTGATTTGAAAAAAGCCTATCGCCGCGTGGCGATGAAATATCACCCTGACAGAAATCCGGATGACCCAAAAGCCGAAGAGAAATTCAAAGAAGCGAATGAAGCTTATGAAGTTCTATCGGATGACCAAAAACGCGCAGCCTACGATCGCTTCGGTCACGCGGGTGTAGACGGTCAAGCAGGCGGTGGCGGCGGTGCGGGCTACAGCAACTTCAGCGATATTTTCGGCGATGTCTTCGGCGATATTTTTGGTGGCGGCGGTGGCCGTCGCGGCGGGCCGACTCGTGGCTCCGATTTGCGCTACAACCTCGAATTAAACTTGGAAGATGCTGTAAAAGGCACCACTACACAAATCAAAGTGCCCACATTGGTTTCCTGTAAAACCTGTGACGGCTCGGGTGCAAAAGCGGGCAGCAAACCTGTTACTTGTACTACCTGCGGCGGTCACGGCCAAGTGCGCATGCAACAAGGTTTCTTTTCTGTTCAACAAACCTGTCCTAACTGCCGTGGTCGCGGCACCATCATCGCCGACCCCTGCAAAACCTGTCACGGCCAAGGTCGCGTAGAAGAAACCAAAACACTGCAAGTAAAAGTGCCAGCGGGTGTAGATACAGGCGATCGCATTCGTTTAAGTGGCGAAGGTGAAGCGGGCGAAGCAGGCGGCCCACCGGGCGATTTGTACGTACAAGTTCACGTGCGCGAACACGCCATCTTCAAACGCGAAGGCGCAGATTTGTATTGCGAAGTACCGATTGATTTTGTGGATGCAGCACTTGGCGGTGAGCTCGAAGTTCCAACGCTGGATGGTCGCGTAAAATTAAAAGTCCCAGCAGAAACCCAAACCGGTAAATTGTTTAAGTTGCGCGGCAAAGGTGTAACGCCAGTGCGCGGTGGTGGAGTGGGAGATTTGCTCTGTCGCGTGGTGGTGGAAACTCCGGTGAATCTCACTAACAAGCAAAAAGAAATGCTGAGAGATTTCCAAGCGAGTATGAAAGGCGGGAAGTTCTCGCCCAAACAATCGAGTTGGTTGGATGGGGTTAAGAAGTTTTTTAATGATTAATTAATTGTTAAAACCGAAACGGGCTGATTGAGAAATCAGCCCGTTTTTTGTGGTTAGGCAACATGGTTTCTGTATACGGAAGGACGGCTGCATTAGGTAATAAACTGAATAAAGTGTAGGTTAAGCGAACCTACTTTTTTAGGTTTTAATTATAACTATTAAAGGAATTTAAAATGTTAAATAAATCTTTGGCTAGATCTATTTCTTTGCTATTACTTTTGTTTTTTTCAATAAATGCTCATTGTGTAGAATCGATAGATGATCGTCTGAGTCAGTTATTACGTTCTAAGGATTATCTTTTGTTAGATGCCGAATTAAATTTTCTTGTAAAAAAGTATCAAGAAGATTTTAAAGGGGAAAGGGAGTTGGATATTGCACTGGATTCATTTTATCGGGCAGATCCTTTGCTGCAAACATTTTATGATGAATGGATTAACAAGCAATCTAACTCTGCCGTTGCATATCTGGCCCGAGGCATTTATTTTACGAAAATGGGGTGGAGTTCAAGAGGAAGTAAGTACATTAGTGAGACGAAAAAAGAACAAGTTGATGGTATGAAATTTTATTTTGAAAAAGCTATCAATGACTTTGAAAAAGCAAAGATATTAAACAAAAATTTGGTGCATATATATTGTTATGAAATGGAAATATATATGGCCTTAGGTTCTAAGGCTAAAATAGCTCCTTTAAAAGAGTTGGCGCTAAAAATAAATCCCTATAGCCTCACTGCTCGTACATATTATCTCTCATCTCTTTTGCCGCGATGGGGTGGTTCTGTTATTGAAATGGAGAATGAAATTTCGTTGGCAAAGCCTTTTTATACGAAAAATAAGAAATTAGAAATTTTGAATGGTCGTGTTTTTTCTGAGCTGGGCGATCAGGAATTGCTAAAAGGCAATTATCAAGATTCGCTCAATTACTATAATCAAGCAGTTAAATCTGGGGATTATTGGTTTTATTATGGGATGAGGGGGGAGGCATATACCAATTTAAACAATATGCCAATGGCAATAAGCGATCTTGAAAATGCGGTTAAGCTTCGTCCCAATTATCCCCATGCAAATGCTCTCTTGGGATTTAACTATGCTAAAAAGCAAGACCTGCGAACCGCAATTTATTATTTGTCTCGAGCCCTCTCTGCAGAGCCAAATGATTCCTTTTCCTTAGATCTTCGCGGAGTTTGTAATATGAATATGGGTAATTATCAGGATGCGCTTGATGACTTTAGTAAAGCGTTAGAGCTAAATCCTGCTTCAATGACTTACATGCAGCATAGGGACTTAGCTAAAGAAGCAATCCGTAGTATGAAGTTTAACTGATTTTTCTCGTTTGTAGGTTGGGTAGAAATGCCCAACATTCTCTTTTAATTTAAATTCTATTTCGCCAGCAGGCGAAATAAAAACTATCTAAAAAACCCCCTATTTATATTCCTCAAAAATCTTCGCCAAGGTCGCCAATCCCTTTTTCATATCATCCGCATTAGCGTGACTGAAGTTTAAACGCATGGTGCCAAATGCGGGCTCTCCACTCGCAGGATAAAACGCTTCACCCGGCATAAACACCACATTATGTTCCAGCGCAATTTTTAACAGCGGTCGCGTATCTTTTGCGTTGCGCAATTTCAACCAAAAAAATAATCCACCCGCCGGCGTTTCCCAATCTGCTAAGTGACCGAAGGTTGTCGTCAGTGCGTTATTCATCGCATCGCGTTTTGTGCGATAGGTGTTGCGCAAGTTCATTAAATCCTGATGTCGTTCATTGCACGCCAACCAATTCGCTACACGAATTTGACCGGGGCGGTTGGTGTGTAAATCGCCTGCTTGTTTTAAGCGCAACAAATGCGGAAATAAATCGGACGATGCCGCTAAAAATCCCACACGCCAACCCGGCCACAATGTTTTGGAAAAGCTGCCTAAATAAATCCAAGGCGCGCGTTTGAGCAAGCTGCAAATAGGTGTGCGATCTACCTCGTCGTACATGAGTTCACGGTATGGTTCGTCTTCAATTAAGGGCAGTGCGTAATGATCGAGCACTTCCGCAAGGGCGCGGCGATTCTCTGCGCTGTAACAATGGCCTGATGGATTTTGAAAAGTTGGAATTAAGTAAATCGCGCGCGGTTTATGGGTTTCAATCATCTGCGCTAGGAGTGCTGGGTCAATACCATCATCGGTGAGCGGTAGGCCTAAACAATTCGCACCAAATAATTGAAAAGCTTGCAGCGCCGCCAAGTAGGTGGGTGCTTCGCACAGCATGGGCGTTCCCGGGTCTACAAAAAGTTTTGCGGCTAAGTCGATACCTTGTTGCGAGCCAGATAAAACCAGCGTTTGTTGCGGCGAAACCTGCATGCCGCATTCCGCTAACCAATCTGCCAAGCGCGCCCGTAAAATCGGCTCGCCTTCGCTTTGCCCGTATTGTTGGAACACGGGGCTCATCCAATCATGGGAGTGGGGCATGTCACGCAAAAGCGGCATGGCTTCTGCGCTGGGTAGGCCGCCCGCAAAGGAGATCATTCCCGGCGCTTGGGCAGCGGCCAGAATTTCGCGTACCAGTGATGAAGTTAGGCGAGTAATGCGTTCGGACAATTGGGGTGGCGGAAGTTGCGAAGAAGCCATGCTGGACTCGTTGTTTGAATAAATTTGGTCATGTATATTGACCTATAATTCGCCTGTTCGAGAGAAAAGTCAATATGGTTGACCAATCAAATATCACTTCCACTGCTCGTGAAGATGAGCTTAACCGTGCCTTGGAGTTGTTTCACTTTGCCTTCCGCGCCTTTACCGCCAAGCCAGATCAGCTTTTGGAAGCGCGCGGTCTGCAGCGCGTTCATCACCGCATCCTCTACTTTGTTGGCCGCAACCCAGAGATTCGCGTGAGCGGTTTGCTCGCCATCTTGGGCGTGACCAAGCAAGCGCTCCACGCGCCCTTGCGTCAGCTGATGGCGATGGGTTTGATTCAAGATTCACCTCACGCCAGCGATAAGCGCGGCAAATGTCTTAAGCTCACGCCGGAGGGCGAAAAGTTGGAAGCCGCCTTGAGCGGTGCTCAGCGCAAGCTCATGCACCAAACTTTTGAGCAAACCGGTGCTGAAGGTGAGCAAGCCTGGCGTAAAGTGATGGAACAATTGAGCGGGCATTTGCCCAAATAAGTGGTACAGGGCTGCCGATGGTGGCCCGTTTTAATTTCCCCTCCGCAGATACCTCAACCCGTTCAAGGGTCAATAAATGTAAATGGCGGATAACCGCTATTGACGATCTTTTTCATTTGCAAGAACATGGTTGCGCTACCATGGCACACGCGCTTTCAAATTATTAGCAATAAGTGCTTGTCGGCTTTACTTCTAACGGCAATGGTAGCGCAAACAAATATAAGATCTAAAAGCTCCGCAGCTATAGGGAGCAGCATCAGGCAAAAATAAAATCAGCCGGGATAGCACATCTACTCATTGCTTAGTTCGTTCCTCGCCGGCCGATGTCAGACAATAATCGTTAATCAGACAAGGGGTATTCACGTGAATCTTAAGTTAATGACGGCAGCATGGCTGCTGGGAGCGTCGCTATGTGCGCATGCGGCGACCAACTCTGTCTACGAAACCATACCAAACGACACCAAGGCTGTAATGGTTAAGGCTGTGGGCGATGGCCGCACAGATGATACGGCAGCGATTCAGCGCGCAATTGATGCGGCGGTAGTGGATAAATGGCGGGGCGGCGTTGTGTTTCTTCCGTCTGGCCGCTACCTCATCAGCCGCACTATCATCATGCCGCCCGCGGTGCGTCTCTACGGTGTTGGTAAAACGCGTCCAGTCGTTATCTTGGGCGATAACACGCCCGGTTTTGGCGAAGGCGTTGCGACCATGTTTACCTTTGTCGGCAACGACCAATACGGCAACAAGCAGCCACCATTCCCACCCAAAACCGTAGTGCCCTTTAACGATAAATTGTTTGATGCAAACTCAAGCACTTTCTATTCGGCCATGGCGAATATTGATATCGAAATCGGCAACGGCAATGCCGGTGCTGTGGCGGCGCGTTTCCACGTTGCGCAGCATGCTTTCTTGTCGCATATGGATTTCAAATTAGGGTCGGGCTTGGCGGGTGTTTATCTCGCGGGCAACGTTATGCAGGATGTTCATTTCCACGGCGGCCGCTACGGCATCCTCACGGAAAAAACATCGCCTGCTTGGCAGTTCACTCTTGTCGATAGCAGCTTCGATGGCCAGCGCGAAGCCGCCATTCGTGAGCATGAAGTTGATCTCACAATGGTGAATGTTTCCATTAGCGATGTTCCCGTAGGAATTGATATTGACGAAGGGTATTCAGATTCGCTGTGGGGCAAAGACGTTCGCTTCAATAATGTTTCCAAAGCCGCGGTTGTAATTAGCGCAGAAAATAGCGTGTTCACCCAAATTGGTTTTGAAAATGCATTAGCGACCAATGTGCCGACCTTTGCGCGTTTCCGTGATAGCGGTAAAACCATTGAAGGTGTTGGCAAAGGCTACCGCGTAAAAGAATTTAATTACGGCCTCACCATAAATGACCCGCGTGCGATGGGGCAAATCAAAACCAACTGGCAGGCAGAACCCTTGAGCGCAATGCCAGCAGCAAAACGCGCAATTCGTCCGTTACCCTCAACCACTGCATGGTTCAACGTGCACGATTCGGGCGCGACAGGTGACGGTAAAACAGACGATACAGCCGCAATTCAACGCGCTATAGATTCGCACAAAGTTGTTTACTTCCCGCAAGGTAACTACATCGTCAACGATACACTGAAATTGAAGAAAGATACGGTGTTAGTTGGCTTGCACCCCGCGCAAACACAATTGATTATTCCCGAAAATTCGCCCGCATTTGCTGGTCTCGGTACGCCCAAAGCTGTAGTGGAAAGCGCTAAAGGTGGCAACGCTATTGTGAGCGGCTTTGGTATTTACACCGGCGTTACCAATCCGCGCGCAATGGGTTTGTTGTGGAAGGCAGGCGTTGATTCCTTGGTTGATGACGTAAAAATTCAAGGTGGCGCAGGCACACCGCGCGATCAACGCGATCAGCCGGTTAAAGGGCGCGATGATGGACAGTACCCCAGTATTTGGATTACGGATGGCGGTGGCGGAACCTTCATTGATATTTGGACACCGCACGAGAGCGCCCATGCTGGTTTCTATGTGTCTAATACCAAAACGCCTGGGCATGTTTACGAGTTGTCTACCGAACACCATTTCCGCAATGAAATCGTTTTGGATGGTGTGGAGAACTGGGAGTTCCTTGCTCCTCAAACCGAGGAAGAAGTGCGTATTAGCTCCGACGCAAATAGCCTCGATGTGCGCAATTCACGCAACATTCTTTTTGCCAATTACCACGCGTACCGCGTGACTCGCTCGCCTAAGCCAAATGCGTTTGCAGTGCGGCTGCAAAATTCAACGGACATACGCTTCCGCAATCTCCATTCAAACGCGGAAAGTGGATTTGCAATGTGCGATGAAAATGGCTGCGCGCCTTATTTGCGCGCGAGCAAATTTCCTTTTGAAAACGCCATTCGCAATGTGACTGCGGGTTGGGATATACGTGAGCGCGAATTTGCGGTGTTCGACGTGACCGATAATATGCCGAAGACTGAACCTGTTGCGCCGCTCTACACCGCAGCGCCAATCCAGAAAATCGCAGATGACTTCTATTCGATTTCAGGTGCGGCTGTTGCGCCGGACGGAGCGCTCTATTTTGTGGAGCGTTACTTCCAGCGCATCTATCGCTGGACGCCTGCCAAAGGCTTGGAAATTGTACGTGACAACACGCTGGACCCGGTTAACCTTGCCATCGACAAATCCGGCAACGTGATGGTGATGTCGCCACAAGGTTCTGAGATCACTGTGTACTCGTTCAAACCAGATACGCCGTTCGATAAGATCGATATCATTCAACCCACTGCTGCCGCAGCTCGACCCAATGTGCAGGTTGCATTACCAGGCAACATTTGGAAAAACGACGGCGAATTTCAGGATCAGCTTGATTACGTAACCTACCGTTATTCAACCTTGGCGGAGCAATTCATCAAAGGTATGGGTACGCCCAAAACGCGCGAATATGTGTCGCCCGATGGCAGCCTTGTATTGCCTGCGTTTCGCACATTCCGTCAGGGCGATTGGCGTTTCTCCGACACCATGGACACCATGGGTCTTGTCACCGCTAAAGTGGGTGAGCGCGTGTTCCTGAATAATTCATCAGAGAATCGCACTTATCACGGGTTGGTTGGTTCAAACGGCGTTGTAACTGACTTAAAAGTCTTTGCTGAGCGCGGCGGTGAAAGTGTTGCCGTTGGGCAAGATGGAAAAGTTTATGTGGCGAATGGACAAGTCTTTGTTTATGCACCGGATGGCAAAATGATTAATCAAATCACCGTGCCTGAGCGTCCTATCCAATTAGTAGTTGGCGGTAAGGATAAGAAAACGCTATTTATTCTTGCGCATCACGGGCTCTACGCAATAAATATTTAGTTGTACATCTTCAAGTTGCGAGTTGGCGAAGCCGCTCGCAACTTATTTTACCGCAACACACTCTTTCTTCTGCAAGACGTTTTATTTTTAACTTTTTATTTTTTCCCTTCTCCTTTCATGTTCACCTATCCCTTGGTTAAGTAAATTTGCATGACATTTATCATGAATTACTAAAGCCTTTTTATCCTTAAGTGCGTTCAGTTTAAATTCATTCCTGGTTGTTAAAGTTCGCTTCAATACATTTACGAATGTATTTCGAATCGTTAATTTACAGCAATTAAGGAATATTTTATGAAAAAGAAAATTTTATTGGCAATGTGTATTGGGCGCATTTACCTTGCCAGCATTGGCAGACAACTTTTATGTTTTTGGTGACGTGGGCCAAGGCAAAATGGAAGTAGACGCCTCCGGTGATTTTACGCTCAGCAAAACAGACACAACTTTTTCATTGGGTGCTGGTTATAACGTCAATCAATTTTTTGCTGTTGAAGTTGCCTACCGTGACTTAGGTCAAATTAAAGACAGCGGTATGGATGTTGATGACTTGGGCGACTCTTATCTCTATTCAGAAAAACTAAGCGCAACTGCTCTGCAAGCTTCTGTTGTAGGTAAATTGCCAATTAGCGAAGACTTTAATATTTTCGGTCGCGTAGGTGTGGCATCAATTGATGCAGATTACAAAATCACGGCATCCTATCCGGACGGCAACAATCCTGCACCGATTAAAGATTCAGAATCCAAAACCAGAGCTTTGGTAGGTGTAGGTGCAAGCTACGCTTTGACGCCACAAATCGCCTTGCGTGCAGAATACAACCAATACGCAAAATGGGATGACACCAAGTTGTCTGCTTTAACAATTGGCGCAACTTATAATTTCTAATCGCTAGGCATTAAACTAAAAAAGCCCCGCTAGTATTCTGCTAGCGGGGCTTTTTTATTCATCAAGGATGCTGCACTAACAAGCCAGAATCCTAGCGCGACTAAACCAATCAAAACCATAATGCCCTGGTTAATTAAGCTGGTGAAACCATGAATAGATTTGGCATGGGTGATCGCCAGAACAACAAATGGAATGTAGGCAAGGAGCGTTAGATATTGCACTGTTTTTTTAACATTAATGTGTTGATCAAACCAAAAGCTTTCCTTGTTGGCGAGTTCAACAAAAATTAAACCTAGCGTTATGCCTATCGCAGCCCCCGCGCACACATCTGCAGGCCAATGCGCTCCAACCGCCATGCGCGAAAGTGCAACCAATAGACCGTAAATAAACAGTAACAGCAGTTTCCATCCTTTCAATTGATGAGCAAAGATAATAAAAATAATTGCCATAAACGCGCTCGCTACATGGCCGGATGGCATGGCGTAATTATTCGATGCGAGTTTTGGTCCCAGTCTGACTATATGGTCTAAGCCCCCGTATTCGGGGCGAAGTATTGCAAAGCTATCTTTGGCGAACTTAACAATGTAGTGAATGGATATTCCGCATAGCACAGCGCAAGTCAATAATCGCTGATGTTTTCGTAAAGTAATAAATAAAAGGCATCCCACAAAAATAACATCAGCGCTATTGGTAATGGTTACCCACAGCGCTTTTGAGGGCAGGGCGGAATTAATCGCAGAAAAGATCGACATGTTTAGAGGCTTAATGGCGCTCAGCAATATTGCAACACCTATAAGCGTTATGCTGGTTAGACTTAGGAGTCTGGTCCGAGTAGTAGTCATTTTATCCTGTACGGCGTGCGCTGTTCACAAATACAAAGTTTGGGTTTTGTTTATTCACATAATATTCAAAAAATTTCGCTCGCGTAAACCTTAGTTTGCAGTGACCTAACGAACCAGGATGAGGCCTTTTTTATGCGTGCTTAAAAGCCATTCCGCATAAAACTTGCGCAAGTTTCTCAAGATTTGCAAAGTTCCCCGCAAAGCCCCAAGAGTTTATTTGCCTGACCGAGGCTGCGTGATATAACAGGCATCCTCGACTTTGAGCGCATATTCCAGCAACTAATCCATCGCACTCGGGTCTACCTCTCACTTATCGCACCTCGGTTTGGCTGTGTTGTAAGCCGTGGTGCTTATGTTCATAATGACAGTTCATATTTATAAGATAAAAGGGTGAAACCATGAAAACTCTTAAGGGTCCAGCCATATTCCTGGCGCAATTTTTAAGCGATACGGCTCCATTCAACAGTCTCGACAGCATTGCCGGTTGGGTTGCCAGCCTTGGGTTTAAAGGTGTGCAGATTCCAACGTGGGATAAACGCGTTTTCGACCTCGAACAAGCTGCCAACAGCACCGAATACTGCCAGCAATTCCTAGCAACTTTGGCCAAGCACGGTTTGGTTCCCACCGAACTATCCACCCATTTGCAGGGTCAACTGGTTGCTGTTCACCCCGCCTATGACGAAATGTTTGATGGTTTTGCCCCCGAATCTGTTCGTGGCAACCCAACCGCTCGCCAAGCTTGGGCAGTAGAACAAATGATGCTGGCTGCCAAAGCCAGTAAAAACTTGGGCTTGAAAGCCCATGCCACTTTCTCTGGCGCCTTGTTATGGCCTTACTTGTACCCCTGGCCACAGCGCCCCGCTGGTTTAGTGGATGCTGGTTTTGCTGAATTGGCAAAACGCTGGAAACCAATTCTCGATGCGTTTGATGCAGTTGGCGTTGACGTTTGCTATGAAATTCACCCCGGTGAAGATTTGCATGATGGCGCGACTTTCGAACGTTTCTTGAAAGCGGTAGATAATCACCCGCGCTGCAATATTTTGTTTGACCCATCGCACTTCGTATTGCAACAACTCGATTACCTTGCGTTTATCGATCGCTATCACGACCGCATCAAAATGTTCCATGTGAAAGACGCTGAATTTAATCCAACTGCACAACAAGGCGTGTACGGTGGTTATGAATCCTGGGTTGATCGTGCTGGTCGCTTCCGTTCACTCGGCGATGGCCAAGTGGACTTCAAACAAATTTTCTCAAAATTCGCTGCTTACAATTACGAAGGCTGGGCCGTATTGGAGTGGGAATGCTGCTTGAAACACCCAGAAGTTGGCGCGGCAGAAGGTGCTCCATTTATTGCGCAACACATTATTAAAGTGACTGAGCGCGCATTTGATGATTTTGCGAGTGGCGGTACAGACCACGCAGCAAATCGTCGTATTTTGGGTTTGAAATAAATAGTTTTTTTTGCTTTTGCTTTTGCTTTTGCTTTTGCTTTTGCTTTTGCTTTTGCTTTTGCTTTTGCTTTTGCTTTTGCTTTTGCTTTTGCGTTTGACGTTCACTCCCTTTTGGCTTTGCCGAGCACTGGAAGAAAATTGCCGGCTAACGCACAGGAAGTGCGTTTGAGTGACGATGCGACATGGATGTCGCACCGGAGCGACGACAATTTTCTGAAGCGCGCAGGAAAAACAAAGCCATGGGTCGCCTTTCTTTTGACTCCTTTTCTTTGGCGAAGCAAAGAAAAGGAGTTCGCCAAGAGGCGAAATAAAATCTAAAAAATTAAAAGCTTAATGTGAATATTTATAGCGTTGTTTTTGCATAAAGGAATTCAGTTTTCTCTAGCGTGAAAAAGCTGGATCCCCGCTACGCGAGGATGACGACTCCCCGTAAAAATTAGAGTTGATAAGAGTTTAATTATGACTACTCCAAGAATTCGTTATGCAATGGTTGGTGGTGGACGCGGTGCATTTATCGGTGCTGTGCATCGCATCGCTGCGCGTATGGACGACCGCTATGAATTGGTTGCTGGTGCGCTTTCATCTAACCCAGAGAACGCAAAAGCGTCTGCTGCTGATTTACATATCGCACCAGATCGCGCTTACACCTCTTTCGAAGAAATGTTGCGCGTCGAAAAAACACGTGCAGATGGTATTCAGGCTGTTGTGATCGTTACACCAAACCACATGCACTTTCCCGTTGCTAAAGCAGCGCTTGAAGCTGGTATTAATGTGATTTGCGACAAGCCAGTAACGCGCACGCTTGAAGAGGCGCTTGAGTTGCAACAAGTCGCTGCAAAAAGCAGTGCTTATTTTGCATTGACTCACAACTACAGCGCTTATCCGCTCGTGCGTTACGCGCGTGAATTAGTAGGTAAGGGCGCGCTCGGGAAAATTCGCGTTGTGCAAGTAGAGTACCCACAAGAATGGCTCACAGTTGCGGCCGATGCAGATAACAAACAAGCCTCATGGCGTACTGATCCAGCTCGTTCAGGCGCTGGTGGATGTCTTGGTGATATTGGTACGCACGCGTTTCAATTAGCGCGTTTTATTAGTCAGCAAAAAGTGACTGCAGTTAGCGCAGACTTGGCGAGCTTTGTTGATGGCCGCTTGGTGGATGACAACGTTCATGCGCTTTTGCGTTTTGAAAACGGCGCGAAAGGTATGCTGTGGAGCAGCCAAGTTGCACCCGGTTGTGAAAATGGTTTGCGCATTCGCGTCTTCGGCGATAAAGCGAGTATTGAGTGGGCGCAAGAAACACCAAATGAATTGTGGTTTGCTGAATTAAACAAACCGCGTCAACGCGTGACTCGCCGTGGTGATATCGGTAGCGACATCGCGGCGCGTGGCATGCGTACACCGGGTGGCCATCCTGAGGGGTATCTCGAAGCCTTCGCCAACTTGTACAACGACATCGCCGATATTTTAATTGCGCATCAAGCGGGCGAGCGTCACTATTTGCAAGACTGGGTGCCTTGTATTGATACAGGTGTTGAAGGGATGAAGTTTATTCAAGCCGTGATTGATTCATCAAAGGCTGATGGTAGTTGGAAATCGCTGTAATTGCTGTACAGCACAGCAGCGAGAGTTAAAGCTCTCGCTGCTTTAAATCGCAGTAACAATTTTTAAACCGCAGTTAACAATAATTCTATCAACAATAAAAAGGGTACAACTATGTCTAATACGATTAACCCAAATCGCTTATTTACGGCGTGTTGCGTGGCCTTGATCGTCACCGCAATGACCTTTGCTATTCGCGCGGGCATTTTGACGCAACTCAGCGCAACCTTTCAGTTCACCGATGCGCAATTAGGTTGGATCAACAGCATGGCGTTCCTGGGCTTTCCGGTCGCTATGATGGTGGGTGGTTTGCTGTATAACGCTTTGGGCGCGCGCACGTTGTTGTATCTCGCGTTTGTTTGCCACTTGTTAGGTTTAATTCTCACGATTACTGCAGGCGGTTTCTGGGGCTTGTTGCTCTCGTCATTCTGCATTGGTTTTGCTAACGGCTCTGTTGAAGCGGCATGTAATCCATTGATCGTGGATATTTACCACACCAACAAAACTACCAAGCTGAATAAATTCCACATGTGGTTCCCAGGCGGTATCGTAATTGGTTCATTGATTTCAGCATTGATGACTAAATTGAACATGGGTTGGCAAGCGCAAATTGCGATTATGTTGGTGCCAACTGCGATTTACGGTTTCATGATTTTCGGCCAAACATTCCCTGTGCCCGTTAACACCGAAACATCAACCAAAAATAATATTCGTGCGCTCTTCTCGCCATTATTTATTTTCATGTTGCTGGTGATGACTGTAACTGCTGCCTCTGAATTCGGTACGCAACAATGGGTTGATCGTATTTTCGGAGCATCAGGTGCTCACCCAATGTTGGTGTTGGCCTTAGTGACTGGTTTGATGGCATTAGGTCGTTACTTCGCAGGTCCAATCGTGGAAGCATTGAATCCCGTCGGTGTGTTGCTCATGTCAGCAATTGTGACCACCATCGGTATTTATTTATTGAGTATGGCGTCTGGCGCGTTGATTTATGTTTCAGCAATGGTGTTTGCTATAGGCGTAACTTACTTCTGGCCATGCATGATTGGTTTCATCAGCGAATACCAACCAAAAACCGGTGCGCTCGGCATGTCGTTAATGGGCGGCGCTGGCATGTTCTCTCTCAGTATTTGGAATCCCGTGATTGGCGGTTGGTTAGATGCTGCTAAAGCAGAAGCGGCTGCAAAAGGCATAGCGCCCGAAGCTGTAGAGTTGGCAGCTGGTCAAGCAACCTTGCAAAACCTCGCGCTGTTCCCAGCAGTGTTGATTGTTGTTTTCACTGGCTTGTATATTTTCCGCAAAAAATTCGCGAACAAATAAATTAAGCTGAAATAAAAAGCCCCGGTAGAGAAATCTGCCGGGGCTTTTTTATGACCTAAATTAACCTCCCCCTTTTTAAGGGGGAGGTTAGGAGGGGGTTTAGGTTACGACAAATGCTGCGCGTGGTAACGTAAGTGGTCATCAATAAAGGTTGCGACAAAAAAGTAGCCGTGGTCGTAACCTTCTTGATAACGAAGCACAATGGGATGTTGGCGCTGGTGACAAATATGTTCCAGCAATTCCGGGCGCAATTGCTCTGTGAGGAAATTGTCGGCGGTGCCTTGGTCAATAAACAACGGTTGTTTTGACAGACCTTTTTTAATCAGTGCGCAGGCGTCATATTCTGCCCAAGTACTTTGATCGTCACCCAAATAACCACTAAAGGCTTTTTGGCCCCAAGGGCTTGTACTTGGGTTGACGATAGGCGCAAACGCAGAGACAGATGCAAAACGGCCCGGTTGACGCAATGCCAACACCAGCGCGCCGTGCCCTCCCATAGAATGGCCGCTAATACTTTCTTTTCCGTTGAGCGGAAAATTTGCTTGAACAAGTGCTGGCAATTCTTCCGCAATATAGTCGTACATGCGGTAATGTTTCGCCCAAGGTTCTTGCGTTGCGTTCACATAAAAACCTGCGCCAGAACCAAAATCATAAGTCTCGTCTTCGCCGGGAATGTTTACCCCGCGTGGGCTGGTGTCTGGGCAGATGATCGCTATGCCTAATTTCGCAGCGACTTGTTGCGCGCCAGCTTTCTGCATAAAGTTTTCGTCAGTGCATGTCAGGCCTGACAGCCACCACAAGAGTGGAACAGATGTCGTCTCCGCTTGCGGCGGTAAATAAATGGCAAACACCATATCGCAATTAAGCGTTGCTGAGCGGTGTTTGTATCGTTTGATCCAGCCACCAAAACTTTTGGTGGCAGAAATTAAAACTAAGCTCGATTCGTCGTCAGACATAAAAAGTCTCAAATTAAAACGCATTTAAAAATGCAAAACCGTTCGGATACTTTTTCCTTCGTGAAGTAAATCAAACGCGTCGTTGATTTTCTCGAAAGGCATTTCGTGAGTAATAAACTCGTCGATTTTGATTTCGCCTTTCATATAACGTTCAACGTAATTTGGAAGTTGTGTGCGCCCCTTAACACCGCCAAACGCCGAACCTTTCCAAACGCGGCCCGTCACCAGTTGAAATGGACGCGTAGAAATTTCTTGTCCCGCGCCAGCCACGCCAATGATGATCGATTCGCCCCAGCCTTTGTGGCAGGCTTCCAGCGCAGAGCGCATCACATTAACGTTGCCAATGCATTCAAACGAATAATCCACACCGCCGTCGGTCATATTCACAATGACCTGCTGAATTGGGTCTGAATATTCTTTTGGGTTAACGAAATCGGTGGCGCCGAATTGTCTCGCCAAATCGAATTTTTCTGGGTTGATATCGATAGCAATAATGCGTCCGGCTTTTGCCATTTGCGCACCTTGAATGACTGCTAAACCAATCGCGCCCAAACCAAACACGGCAACTGTTGAACCCGGTGTGACTTTGGCGGTGTTAAACACAGCGCCAATACCCGTGGTTACGCCGCAACCGAGCAGGCAAATTTTGTCGAGCGGAGCGTCTTTCGATACTTTTGCCAAAGATACTTCCGGCAAAACCGTGTACTCAGAAAATGTTGACGTGCCCATGTAATGAAACAGCGGCTGGCCGTCGAGCGAGAAACGAGAGGTTCCGTCCGGCATAACGCCTTTACCTTGGGTTGTTCGTACCGATCCGCACAAGTTGGTTTTGCCAGAAAGGCAGAACTTACATTGGCGACATTCTGCCGTGTAGAGCGGAATCACGTGATCGCCTACCTGCAAGCTCGTCACGCCTTCGCCAACAGCTTCAACAATACCTGCGCCTTCATGGCCTAGTACGGCTGGAAACAAGCCTTCCGGATCTGCGCCCGACAGGGTGTAAGCATCTGTATGGCAAACGCTGGTAGCGACTATACGCACCAGCACTTCGCCCGCTTTAGGGCCCTGAACATCAATTTCCACCAATTCCAAAGGTTTGCCCGCAGCAAAGGCAACAGCAGCGCGTGATTTCATAATCGATTCTCGATTCAAAATAGGAGATTCGCGGCAACCGCCGCAGACAGGGCTGAAGAGTGTAGACTAGTGCCTATCAGGTGGTAACCACCTTAAAAATCACTTAATTGTTGCCGAGGAGCAATAATGCAGCATTGGGATCGTGTGGAAGCTTTTGTAGAAGTGGTGCGCAATGGCAGCTTTGCGGGTGCCGCCCGTCAGCTACAAGTCTCCAACTCACACATCAGTCGTTTGGTGGGACAACTGGAGCAACAGCTCGGTACACAGCTGCTTTACCGAACGACGCGCCAAATCCGGCTCACAGACACGGGCACGCTTTACTATGACAGCTGCCGCCAATTGTTCGATGGCTTTAAAGAAGCCGAGCTACAGCTAAACCAGCACCAAGGCCAACCTGCAGGTTTACTCAAAATTACCGCCGCAACCACCTTTGGCGACCGCTACATAGCGCCGCTGGTAAACGACTTTGCACTTATGTACCCACAAATCAAAGTCAGCATGTACTTCAGTAACCGCCAAGTAGACCTGATTGATGAGGGATTTGATCTCGGCATTCGCATGGGTGTACTTAAAGAATCCACGCTCATTGCGCGGCGTTTGTGTGACCGAAAGGAATATCTGGTTGCGTCGCCCGCGTATTTTGCGAGCCATACCAAGCCTGAAAAGCTTGCAGATTTGGAGCAACACAACTGCCTCATCGGCTCTCGTGGCACCTGGCTACTCTCCCAAAACGGCGTGCGCAAAGATGTAGTCGTACGTGGAAACTGGCAAGCCAACTCCGGCCCCGGCCTGCTGGATGCCGCACTCAAAGGCATAGGCATCGCCCAATTACCCGACTATTACATAGACGAACACCTAACCAGCGGCCGCCTGCAATCCGTTCTCGATAACTACCGCTACACCGACACAGGTGTTTGGGTTGTCTACCCCCAACAGCGATACATTGCCCCTAAGGTGAGGTTCTTTATTGATTTCTTGGTTGAGCGATTTGAGAGGGGTATTGGGCGCTCTATTAAACCTTAAATACTCAATGTGCTATGGATGAGTGTTTAATACCTGATGGAATCATCAAATAGCCTTGTTGCTCTTACTATTTTAGGTGGAATAAGATGAATGCTGGTTTAACCGCCAATAACCTCGTTAAGGCCGAGGCCTGCAGGGGTACGTTAGAGCAGGACTAGTCTTAGCGTTTCCTCGTTGAAAATGTAAGAGTTAAGGAGTGATTTATGCGTCTTAAGTTATCTGCCGCGAGTTTTGCTGTCGTAAGCGCCCTGATCTTGAATTCTGAAGTTGCTTTGGCAAAATCAGACAAAAAACCTGAGAACAGCGGTCCTGCTGTTGCGGTGTTTACCAGTAGTACGGCTGCCTCTTTGAGTGCTAATAAGCGCGTTGCCATTGCTGAAGTGGTGATTTCTTTTCAAACCTCTACCGGTCAAACAATCTCTACGGCAAGCCTCGGAAAAGATGTGGCCAAATACGGTTTGGGTGGTTTATTAAAGCACGATAAAACCAGTGAAACGGGATTTATGCGCTTGGAGCTTGATCCCGTTGTTGCACAAACTGTGGCCAACAATGTGTATAAAAAATTGCAGGAAGATTTGATTGCAATCGGTTTTGAGGTGGTTCCTGAGGCTGAGGTCACTGCAGCAGCATCTTACCAAGCCTTGTTAAAAGAATCCGGTTTTAGCAACCCTTCCAAATACTACAACTCGCAGGGTGATGTGCTCTTAGCCGGCCCCGACGCCTTAAAACCCTACATGCCCTATGCGATTGAGCTGGGTGACTTTTATGAAAATGGAAAAGTCACTACCTATATTCCGGGCTGGGTGAAACAAGTACCTTTTAATGGCGGTAGTTCGACTGAAGGTGGGCCTAAGTTTTCGCTGGGTGTTGGCGCGTGGAAGGTGCCAGATTTGGAAACCAAACTTGCAAAGGAATTAAATGCTCATGTGTTAAAGGCAAACTTTGTGCTGACCTTGGGTAAATTGGATTTGAGCGTTGCGCACGACTATTCGGTTGAGGGTGATCAATATCAGGGTACCAATAGCACCACGACAACGGAAACTACATCCGGTACGGCCAGTGCTGGTTTGGGCGTGCAGGAGTGGCAGAGTCGAATTGCGTTTAGAACTGCAGACGGTAAATCGCAAAAGCCAGGTAAGAATGATAAAGGCCAGTCAGCAAAAGATGGTGATGTTGTGGTTACTATCGATAAGCCAGTCGCAGCTATTTCAAACTTTTTTTCGCTGGCAAATGGCAAAGAGTTGGAAGCAGTGGTTTCCATTACAGACGCTGCACTGTTCAGTAAAGTCGCTGTTAATTTAATTGCGACTGAGCAGAAAAAAATGCTGGATTTGGTTAAACCGTAATAATCATTAGTGATCTGAGCGCTAAAAAGACCAGCCTCACGCGCTGGCCTTTTTATAGCTTGCGTGCCGCTGTTCGAATTGTTCAAGCGTGGGCCGAGATTTCTAAGGCTCCTTTTTGTCATTTGAAAACTTCCTTAAAGTCATTCGGGGCGCAGCAACAACTCCTTATGTTTGGTATGGCTTAGTCAGCCTGAATGGCTAGAAGTGCATTTTTGTGACGTGACTAAAGATCGGTTTTGATTGTGGGCTGCTACCTAATTTTTCACCTTGTTTAAGGATGATCGTAAAGAAATTTAACTAAAGGGCGGGCTTATGTGTCGAATTATTTTACAAAAATAATTTTTCCCGGCTTGATGAATTTGCTAACTTTCTGATTTTAATTGGTTTTTTATCTTGGCGCGTAAAATGCAAACTGGTTCACATTATTTGTGTTTATTGGTTCGCATTTTCATTGAAGGGATAAAAAATGAAAACTATACATTGGTTATTTCTGACGGGCTTGTTGGTTGCGTCTTTGAGTGCTCGGGCAGCAGTGATACCGCTGTCCAGTTTTGATGGTTCTGAGACGGTTGTTGATTTCGACAATGTGTCGGTAGGGGTTTTTAGCGGTACTTATAAAAACTCCGGGGTGATTTTTAGTACAGAGTCTGGCTCATATATCTTCCAAAATACCGGCTGGCTGCTGGGGACGAGCGGCTATGCATTTAACAGCTTTGGTCTGTATCCCGATGCAAAAAACGACATCGAGCTTAGTTTTGGCAGTGCGATCACACGTTTTGGGATGAACTTTGGTAACGGTGCAGGCTCTCAATTATCTGCAGTAGTCAGTGCTTATGATGGCTCTGGGAATTTGGTTGAATCTCTCTCGTTTACCGATTTTGATAACGCGTTTGTGGGCTTTGATTTTTCATCAGCGGTTAGCAAAATCATTATCGATCGTACCGATGGCACCGATTATTTCACTTTTCTAGATGATGTTCGTTTTGCGCCATCAATATCTGTTGCCGTACCGGAGTCGTCCAGTTTGGTTTTGGCTTTGATAGGCTTAATCGGTCTGGTGGGTTTGCGCATGCGCAAATCGGCCTAAATCCAAAAAGGCCTTTTTCATTAAAAGCCTTTTCTCTCAAGTAAATACTTGAAATCCTGCTTTTTCCTTGACATCCCCGCCTTACCTGCGAAAATTGCAGCTTCCTCCAGATGGTTGCAAGATGACCGATAAGCTCGGAATCTCATCTGCGCCCAGCCAAGTCACCCTCTTGGCGACCCATCTGCGGCCTGCGTCCAAAAACCTTGAGCGCTGCCAAGAAAGCCGCTGTTTACCTGCACGGTTTTCGCTGGTCCGATCCTGACCTTGCCGGGTTTTGATCGTGGATCATTCATATTGCGTTGGTAGACTTGAGTCTCAGCGTATTTTTTAGTGCTTCTATACGCCTTACAACTTGCAACTTTTTGCTGCTTCGCGTGTAGCGGTGCGTTTTATTGACATTCTAAAAGGGGAATGACTGTGGAAATGCTATCCGGTGGAGATATGCTCATCCGCGCCCTGAAAGACGAAGGTGTTGAATACATTTTCGGCTATCCAGGCGGCGCTGCACTGCATATTTACGATGCCATCTTTCGTCAAAAAGACGTTAAACATATTCTCGTTCGTCACGAACAAGCCGCTACCCACGCGGCGGACGGTTACTCCCGTTCTACCGGCAAAGTCGGTACTGTTCTCGTGACCTCAGGTCCAGGTGCGACCAATGCCATCACCGGCATTGCGACGGCTTACATGGATTCTATTCCGATGGTGGTCATTTCTGGTCAGGTGATGAGTCACTTGATTGGTGAAGATGCTTTCCAGGAAACGGACATGGTGGGGATTTCCCGCCCGATTGTGAAACACAGTTTCATGATCAAACATCAAAGCGAAATCGCCGAAACCGTGAAGAAGGCTTATTACATCGCGTCTACTGGTCGTCCTGGCCCAGTGGTTATTGATGTACCTAAAGACCTGACTCACCCGGCGTTTACCTTTCCGTACGAATATCCGGATAAGGTGAAGTTACGTTCCTATACGCCCGCAACGCGCGGTCACGCTGGCCAAATCAAGAAAGCGGTGCAGTTACTCTTGGCTGCCAAGCGCCCGATGATTTATACCGGTGGTGGTGTAGTGCAAGGCAATGCATCGCATTTGCTGACGCAATTGGTGGATACGCTGGATTACCCCGTAACCAACACGCTCATGGGCTTGGGTGCTTATCCGGGAACCGGTAAACGCTTCCTCGGCATGCTGGGTATGCACGGTACTTACGAAGCGAACACGGCGATGCACCACAGTGATGTCATCCTTGCAGTGGGTGCACGTTTTGATGACCGCGTAACTAACGCCGTTAGCAAGTTCTGCCCGAACGCAAAAATTATCCATGTGGATATAGACCCTGCGTCCATCTCCAAAACCGTGGTTGCCGATGTACCTATCGTAGGTTCGGTTGAAAGCGTGTTGACGGATATGTTGGCGCTGATTAAAGAATCTAACGAAAAGCCGGATGCAGAAGCCATCGCCGCGTGGTGGAAACAAATCAACGAATGGCGCGAGCGCCATGGTTTGTATACGAAGCCGCGTTACGACACCACCAGCGAATTGATTAAACCTCAAGACGTTATCAAAGCCGTTTGGGAAGTGACAAAGGGTGATGCGTTTATTACGTCCGACGTTGGTCAGCACCAAATGTTTGCGGCGCAATATTACCCATTTGATAAGCCACGCCGTTGGATCAACTCCGGTGGTCTAGGCACCATGGGCTTTGGTCTGCCTGCGGCCATGGGCGTACAAATGGCGCATCGCGATGCAACTGTTGCGTGCATCACTGGCGAAGGTTCCATTCAAATGTGTATTCAAGAATTATCTTGCTGTACGCAATACCATTTGCCGGTGAAAATTATTTGCTTGAACAACCAAGCGCTCGGCATGGTTCGCCAATGGCAAGATATGCAGTACTCCAGTCGCTACGCCGAAAGTTTGTATGAAGATTCATTGCCGGACTTTATCAAGCTTGCAGAAGCTTACGGTCATGTGGGTATTCGTGTGACCAAGAAAGAAGAGCTCAAAGCGAAATTGGAAGAATGTTTTGCGTTGAAAGATCGCGTTGTGTTTATGGATATTATGGTTGATCAATCTGAGCACGTTTACCCCATGCAGATTGCGCAACACTCCATGCGCGACATGTTCTTGAACAAAGAGGAGCGTACATAATGAGACGTATTATTTCTGTTTTATTAGAAAACGCTCCCGGTGCATTGTCTCGCGTTGTAGGTTTGTTTTCACAACGCGGTTACAACATCGAAAGCTTGACCGTTGCTCCAACAGAAGATCCAACGCTGTCGCGTTTAACACTGACAACTATTGGCGATGATCATAAAATCGAACAAATCACCAAGCATCTTAATAAGCTTGTGGATGTTGTGAAATTAGTAGATCTCACCGAAGGTGCACACATTGAACGTGAATTGATGCTGATTAAAGTGAAAGCATCAGGCGCACAGCGTGCGGAAGTAAAACGTTGCGTTGATATTTTCCGTGGCCAAATCATCGATGTAACCAGCTCGCTCTACACCATTCAAATTACCGGCGCGAGCGAAAAGCTCGATGCCTTTTTGTTAGCAGTGGGCGACGCGGCGATTATCGAAGTCGTGCGTAGCGGTGTGAGTGGAATATCACGCGGTGAGAAAGTGTTGAGTTTGTAAACACTACACGCCCCGCCAGAGGATCGGCGGGGTGTGGTTTTTAAGATTTCTCCAACAAATTAATTATCGAATTGTTCAGCCAACTAGATCTGGAGAGATAGATTAGTTTGCGTATGGGGTCTTGCGAAGGCGGGACCAAAGCAACATGCCAAAAGCTGCTGAAAACAACAGCAGAGAGCTTGGTTCTGGAACAGTTGCTGTTTTGGCAACAGACCACGACAGCGTTCTTTCCTTATATTCTCTTGAGTTTTGGATTAAATCCCGACAACCATCCAAGCACATACCTATGCTCGCTTTCAACGTGTAATTGCCTGACTCAAACCCTTGCGGAAGCGCTGATTTTGCCCAAATAAAATCAAGCACTTTTGACTCACCGGGCGACAGAGTAAGATTGAAGAGTTGATCATTAAAAGTTGTCCACGGGAAGGGCTCTTGATTGCCAAAGCCAGTTTCGTTCTGTACCCAATTGAATATATTCCCATCTAAAACTGGACTCCCAAGCCCGGTGCCACCAAAGCGGAAGTTGCTGAGAGGATTTATTGATTCGGTCGAGGTCACATCATTACTGATAATTGCTCTCCCTTGTACCACACTTGTTGGTGATTTAACGCCGAGGTCAGCAACTTCAAATTGCCAATCCCAAACAAGAGCGGCCTGTGAAAAAGTACTGACACCCGCCGCAAAACAAAATGCTATAGCGTTAATAATTGCTTTCATTGAGAAATATCCTTTGTTTGTGTTGATTCAGTCATCCGAATGCATTATTTAAAATGCACATGACTGCTCATAGTCTATTCAAACGCTTATGCTTATACATTAGCTTTTATCACAGTTTCAGATTTTTTTGAGAACGCGTATCCATGCAAGACTCCCTATTTACCGAATCCGGGTCATCTCCATCTGCAAAGAAATCCAGCAAGCAAGTTGAATCAGCTAAGTTTTCACAAGAGCTATTTGTTTTGGCGGAGGCTATGTCGTCACATTTGCGATTAGGGACATCATCTTGGAACTATCCTGGGTGGACGGGCTTGGTGTGGGATCGCGAATATCCGGAGACTAATTTGTCCCGGTATGGATTAAGCGCGTACGCACAGCATCCACTGTTTCGCACAGTGAGTGTTGATCGCGGATTTTATCGTCCGATGAATGTCATGCAATTTGCGCAATATGCTTCGCAAGTGGGCGATGATTTTCGTTTTGTGGTCAAAGCACCGAGTCTCGTCACCGATGCGCTCGTTCGCGATGAAACCGGAAAAGGTATGCGCACTAATCCGCATTTTTTAAATCCAGAAGAAGCGTTGCAGATGTTTGTAGAGCCAGCGCTTGAGGGGTTAAAACACAAGCTCGGCGCGCTGGTATTTCAGATAAGTCCGTTACCTAGTCAGATGCTCGCGCGTATGCCAGATGTAATTAATCGACTGCATCAAATGCTCAGTGCAATTCCCGATTTCAAACATATAGCGCCTGATGGTGTTGTTGCGGTAGAAGTGCGCGATCCGCAATGGCTTACACCGCAATTTGTTCAGGTGTTGCGCGAAACAAAATCAACTTACTGCTTGGGGCTGCACGCCAAAATGCCGCCGATTGTTGAACAATTGCCAATCCTTCGCGCACTGTGGCCGGGCCCACTTGTTTGTAGATGGAATTTAAATCCTTTGCACGGAGCTTATGGCTACGAAGATGCCCAGCAACTCTATTCGCCGTACGACAAAATGGTTGATCCAGATTTGGAAACGCGCGCAATTCTAGCGAAAGTTATTTCGGGCACAGCTAGTGCAGGTCAAAATGTTTACGTCACGCTTAGCAATAAAGCAGAAGGCTGTGCGCCTTTGTCTGTTATCGAGTTGGCGAAAGCGATTCAAAGATAAAGCCGAATCCCTCGATCCGGCTACCACCAAATTATTTATAAATTAATCCTGCAAATATCTTTCACATCAAAACATTGAAATCCAAGGCTATTGGTTGCTGAATCATAATCGAAGGGTTTTCCTGTATAGGGATTTCTGAATGCTGAGGCTTTAACTGCTGCGCCTAGATTTTCTGGATGATTTATTTTTAATTCCAGCTGTAAGGCAATGAGCAAATACATTCCTGCTAGGTCATGTGCTCGGCCTAAATAACTCACATACTGCCAATTTTTGGATAGGCTAAGTTTGCCGCCGAGGTTATAAGGATTGAATCGCGAAAATTCCAACGCAGGTGCTGAGGTTTGTGCGCGCTCGTAAAACTCCATTGGCGATAATTGGTCAAGCGCGAATGCGGGC
>NZ_JAXMGC010000010.1:0-72556 GCF_046347455.1 Cellvibrio sp. | reverse complement strand
ACGTAGCCAGTTTAACGGGCGCATTGAATCCCAACTGCCCATCATACAAGCGCGTAACAACGATCGCTTTTTAGCAGCTTATACAGATAACTTGGTTTCACCACGGCAATGCACGCTTGAAGGAAAAGAAGCGCTGGCAAAAGTGCGCGATCAATACGCGTCTCTCGGTCCAGCCGTATTTAAAAATTTGAGTAACGCCGTGCAGGATGAAGAGCGTTGCGTAAGTATGATGAAATTAATGGCTAAATAGTGGATTGACCGTGAGATGCACTATCAGCCACTTTTGGTGGCTGATAGTGTACTGAATATTTATCGTTTGGGTTTTTGCGGTTGTGAAGCTTTTGGCTTGCCGGTTCCTGCACCTTTTGCATTTAACAGATTGTTAAATTTTCTCGCGCTTTCAAACTTATCGCCAAATGCTTTTGCTGCTGGCTTTTTAACGGTAGTTGCTGCCACGTTCTTAGTGCGAGTGTTTATACTCGCTTGCGCGCGTGCATTGGGTGATGGATTTCTGCTTGCCGGTTTTGTGTTGCGATTATTTGCCTTTGGATCTTCCGCTGGAATTAATGCAGAAGCCGCTGAACCAATTAAATGGCCTTTGCGCATTTTTACCAGAGCCTCACGAATCATTGGCCAGCCGGCGGGGTCGTGGTAACGCAGTAAGGCTTTTTGCAAACGACGTTGCTCCAGTCCGCGTGGAATGGTTATTTTTCCGCTTTTGTAGGTCAACTTTTTGAGCGGGTTGCGCTCGCTTACGTACATTGCCGTGGCCAACGACATAGGCGATGGATAAAAGGTTTGTACCTGATCCACTTCAAAATTGTTTTTCTTTAACCATAACGCCATGTTCACCATGTCTTCATCTTTTGTGCCGGGGTGTGCGGCAATGAAGTAGGGAATTAAATATTGTTTTTTGCCCGCTTCCTTGGAGAATTTGTCGAACATTTTTTTGAATTCGTAATAGCTACTCATTTTGGGCTTCATCATTTGCGCGAGCGGGCCTTCCTCGGTGTGCTCGGGTGCAATTTTCAAATAGCCGCCCACATGGTGCGTCACTAATTCTTTTACGTATTCGGGGTCTTGCACTGCAAGGTCGTAGCGCAAACCTGAGGCGATGGAAATACGATTGACGCCTTTTAGTTTTCGCGCTGCGCGATAGAGCGCCGTGGTGTGCTTGTGATCTGTAATTAAATTTTTACAAATAGTGGGATACACACAAGACAAGCGGCGGCACTTGGATAGCGTGGGCATATCCTTACAGGTTAGGCGATACATGTTCGCTGTAGGGCCGCCTAAGTCGGAAATATGGCCCGTAAAGCCAGGCACTTTTTCGCGGATATCTTCAATTTCTTTCAAAATAGATTCTTGCGAACGGCTTTGAATAATGCGGCCTTCGTGTTCTGTAATTGAACAGAACGTACAGCCGCCAAAACACCCGCGCATAATATTCACGGATGTTTTAATCATGTCGTACGCGGGAATTTTTTGATTGCCGTAGCTTGGATGCGGCACGCGTGCGTAAGGTAAATCGAACACACCATCGAGTTCATCGGTTGCCAGTGGAATCGGTGGCGGGTTTATCCAGATTTCGCGGTTACCGTGCTTTTGAATTAAGGGGCGCGCGTTGTAAGGGTTGGCTTCTTGATGCAAAACCCGCGACGCATGCGCATACAAAATGGGATCGTTACGCACCTTTTCAAATGCGGGTAAACGTACGTAAACCTTATCGTCATCAGCCAAGTCGCTACGGTTTTGTAGCGGCATAGGAATGATGCGAATAGCTTGCTCTGCGTCCGGCTCCAAAGCTTTTGCTGAGGTTTCGCCTTGCGCAGGGCAGCCAATGGTAGTGAGTTCGTTAGACGCATTTAAAGCTGCGATTTGTGCATCCATCTTGTCAGGGTCGAGCTGACGCAAACCCACTTGCGAATTGTTGGTATCAACTTGCGCAGCATCTACCACAGATTTTGTGTCGTGCTGGTACTCGTAAGGGTTCGGCAATTTATCGATATGCCCCGGCCAATCGATGCGCGTTGAATCAATTTCGGTCCAACCAGCAGGTGGCGCCTTGCGAACGACGGCGGTACCCCGTAAATCGGTCAGCTCGTGGATTTTTTTGCCTTGCGCTAATGCATGGGCGATATCAGCAATTGCGCGCTCTGCGTTACCGTAGAGAAGAATATCGGCGGTGGCGTCGATCAATACCGAGCGGCGTACTTCGTTGCTCCAGTAATCGTACTGAGCGATACGGCGCAAACTGGCCTCGATACCGCCGAGCACAATGGGCACGTCTTTGTAGGCTTCTTTGCAGCGCTGGCTGTATACGGTCACGCAGCGGTCGGGGCGTTTACCGCCAATGCCGCCGGGGGTGTAGGCGTCATCTGAGCGCAAACGCAGATCGGCGGTGTAGCGGTTGATCATGGAGTCCATGTTGCCCGCGCTCACGCCAAAAAACAGATTCGGTTTACCCAAGGCTTTGAAGGGTTCTGCACTTTTCCAATCTGGTTGCGCGATTATGCCGACGCGGAAGCCTTGCGATTCCAGAAAACGTCCGATAACCGCCATTCCAAAGCTAGGGTGATCCACATAGGCGTCACCGCACACGATGATAATGTCGCAGGAATCCCAGCCCAACTTGTCCATTTCCGCTCGGCTCATCGGCAAAAAAGGCGCGGGGCCGTAGCATTCTGCCCAGTAGCGGGGGTGATCGAAGAGGTTGGTGACGTTGGTATTCATAGATGGGTACTGCGCGGTGGAGATTACGGGGTACTATTGTCCCAGAAATGGAGTGATGAAAATAGGCTTATGCTTTTGCGAGGGAGGGATAATGCGAAGAATGGAGAAAGAGTCTCTATTGCCGAGCCAAGGGCAGGCTGAACCAGAAGCAGCTTCCCGCGCCAAGTTCACTTTCAAAGCCTATGTCCCCCCCCATTTTTTCGATTAAGGTTTTGCTGATTTTTAATCCCAATCCAGTCCCGCCCTGCTTGCGAGTGTCGGAACTATCCGCTTGTGCGAAAGCGCTAAAAATACGTGACCGGAACTCCAGCGGGATACCCGGACCGTAGTCACGCACAGACACTTTCGCATCGCCATCAGTGACGCTAATCGCGATATCAACTGCGTGATCTGCAGGAGAAAATTTGGCTGCGTTTGAAAATAAATTATTCATAACTTGCATCAAACGATCTGCATCAGCGATCACCATTGCTTCGACCGGTTTGTCTGTGAGTGCAAAACGTGTGTTGTAAGTTTGTGCATAGGCGGTGTTGGATTCTATGGCGAGCTCTACTAAGGTGGTGAGGTTGATTAAATCTTTGTTCAAGCTCATTTTGCCTGCAGTGAGCTTTTCCATATCGAGAATATCATTTACCAGTGCGACTAACCGCTGGCTATTTTTATGGGCAATTTTAATAAGCTTTAAAGGATCGTCTGCTATGGTGCCAGCCTTGCCTGATTCCAAAATGCCAAGCGCACCGCGAATTGATGTAATGGGAGTGCGCAACTCATGGCTGACCACCGATACGAATTCCGATTGCAGTTGGGCTATACGTCGGCGTTCTGTTACGTCGTTCAGTGTTCCGGTAAAACGTAGGTTATTGGTGGATTCATCCACTTCACTTTGAATGGTAAGTTCAAACCAGCAAAACTGTTCGTTTTTGGTGTAAAAACGAAATTCACCCTTGTAGACGGTAATGTCGCAATCGCACAATTTTTGAAAAGTTTCGGCCGCTTGGTCCAAATCGTCGTAATGGACAAAATCCATAAAGCTTCGCCCAATGGTTTCTTCCAATTTGAAATGTGTAATTTCCTCCCACGCGGGATTCAAAAACATCATGCGGCCTTCGTGGTTCATCTGAAAAATAACTTCGCGCACGTTCTCGACCAAATTCCGGTATTGTTGCTCGCTCGCCAGAATTTTTTCAGCCATGCGCTTGCGTTCGGTAATGTCAGTACGAATGCTAATGTATTGGTACGGCTTTCCTGAGTCCTCTAAAAAGGGAACAATCGTACTGTCTACCCAATACAATTTACCGCTTCGCGATTTATTGCAAATCTCGTTGTGCCACACTTTTCCTGTGCTGATGGTTTGCCATAAGTGTTTGAAAAACTCAGCATCGTGTGTTTTTGAATTAACAATAGCGTGTGTATGTCCTATTAATTCTTCGCGTGTATAGCCGCTAATATCGCAAAACTTATCGTTCACATAACGGATAACACCTTTGGTATCTGTAATGCTTACAATGGCGTGCTGATCCATGGCAAAACGCTGATTGAACAGTTCAAGCCGGCGCTGTTCTTGTTGCTCAATCAGGCTGGAAAGTAGCGAAGAAAAACCTTCCAGATCATCGGCGAAAGGCACGCAAAAAGCTTCTTCACTTTGATCTAGCAGTTTAATTGCCGCATCGCGAACATATTGCAAAACGCGGTTTCGGCTTGCGATATCTGTTCGTATTTGTTGGTTAATGGCGTTCAGTTCCGCGGAGCTTTGTTCCAGACTGCGCGAACGCAAATCTAGGTCCCGGTCATTTTGTTCATAAGTGGCATTAACACGAACCAACAGTTCCTGAATTCCCTCAGTAAATTCACGTAGTTGCGGCGATAGGTCAAGCGCTTGGAGGCTGGACAAGCGCTCAGATAATTCGCTGTCTGATTCAACTCCACATAAACGTCGGAGTTGTCGTGAGAGAGTTGGATGCATGTTTAGAGGGTACTCATGCGTTTTCGCTAATCCAGGTAATTGTCATGGTTTGGTTGTGCAGCCGGCATTCGCTGAGAAACTCGGTACCGGCAATTTCGCCGTTTGAGTAATAGCCTGTGATGGTGGTGTTTTTTCCGAGAGTGTCGGCAACGGCTTCCACTTCCTCGTCAATACGGTCACCCATCACGAGTTTGCGTCCGATACAACTCACCAGAATCGCAAGGCTTTCACCGGGCGCGTCGGCGTGCGTTTTTTTAGCGGTTTGTGCGGCAGTTTCGGCGCCATTTATTAATTTTTCCGTACTGGAATGCATTAATTCGAGATAACCGTTTGGGTCTATATCGCCGGCCAGTGTGAGCGATCCTTCATCTTCATTTACAGCGAGAATAGTGCGGAAAATACCCTGCTTTTCGCGTTCGTTGTTAAGCATGGCGAATGGGAACAATAATCCTGAACCTGGAAGATCTTTGGCGTAATCGCCCAAGTAACGTTTGTAAACGTCCAGTGCTCGGGTTCCATCAAGCTCATACAGAACATTACCATCGCAACGCGTTACTTTTCGTGCCGGGCCAAAGGGTTCCCAACCTGCAAATGTGCCGTAGCTCAGCTGAATTTTATCGCCGTAAAGCCCAATGGCGACCAAATGTTTATCGCTAGCGCCTGCAGGGCCGAGAGTCCATGTCTGTTTAAACGCGCCGGCATCTGCCGCCAGCCCGCCTGAAATACTGACACCACGGGGAAGGCTTTGCTCAAGACCCGAAACCAGCGCACTTCCATTGATCTCAACACCTGTGCCTAGAAGGAGTACCGCGGCTAGATTTTGGTGATCGAGTGCGCTTCCGAGTCGTTGGCCGGCAGAGTAAGAGTCAGCCATGGATAGGATTTCGGTAGTCACAGCTTTTAGCTGTGTATGGGCAAATTTAACGGCAGTAACTATGCAGCTGTTGTCATAAACTCGATCTACGGCTATCTCACCAGCCGTCGAACAACCGAGTAGAGCCGCTTCTGGTGCGAGTTTAGATAAGGTTTCGGTAAGCAGGGGCGAGTCAAAGAAACTTACCGCCCCGAACACAATGATTAAATCGGGCGCAAAAGCGGAAAGTGGGTTGAGCTGATCAAGGTTGGTTAAGGACTTCAGATGAATTTGCGTTGTTTGCATGCTGCTTATCCCTACAAAATGAATGGTTGTGCGGTTTCTTTTTTCTAAGCCTAGCTTAGGAATACGGGTGAGCAAGTTTTACCGGTGCTGTGCACGGCCTAGCGATGGGGATGAAGCCAAACTGGTCATCACAAAAACTGATACTGCTTATAAATACAATCAGTTTTACAGATATTGATTTTTTGAATAGAGTGGCGGAAATTTTCCGCGATGGAGCTGTTATGCCATTTGTAGTGACCGAAAACTGTATCAAGTGCAAACATACGACCTGCGTGGCGGTTTGCCCGACCGATGCATTCAGAGAAGGCCCCAATTTTTTAGTGATTGACCCGGTTTCCTGTATTGATTGCAATCTGTGCCCAGTGGAATGCCCGATTGGCGCCATATTTGAAGAGGACGAAGTCCCCGAAGATCAAAAGCACTTCATTGCCTTAAATGCGGAGCTTGCAGATATCTGGCCGGAAATTTCTATCGTTAAAGACGCTTTGCCAGACCATGAAAAATGGGATGGTGTGCCCAACAAATTGGCGCTTTTGGAACGCTAACAAGCGCCCGTCTCTCTAGAAACTCCTCTGGCAATTTACATATACGAAATTTCATATATATTGATTTCCGTATATGTATTGCCTGAGGCAGAACCCTTGTTGACTCCCGACCTTATTTGCAAAGCGCTCGCCGACCCTACGCGAGCGCGCATAGCGTTGCTCATTACCAGTGAGCAAGAGCTGTGCGTATGCGAGCTAACCTGCGCGCTCGACGAAATCCAACCCAAAATTTCCCGCCATTTAGCGCTTTTGCGCGAAGCTGAGCTGTTGGCGGATCGCCGCCAAGGGCAATGGATTTATTACCGTTTGCATCCCGACCTGCCGGAGTGGGCAACACAAATGCTGAATAACCTAGCCACCGCGCATCACGAATGGCTAGCAGAAAATCTGCAACGCCTTTGTGACATGCAGGATCGTCCCAACCGCTGTTGTTAATTGGTATTCAAATTGAAATGAGAAAATTGAAATGAAAAAAATTAAAGTCGGCATCAACGGATTCGGTCGCATCGGCCGTTTAGCTTTGCGAGCGTCTTACCTGTGGCCAGAGTTTGAGTTTGTACAAATTAACGACCCCGCAGGTGACGCGGCGACTTTTGCGCATTTACTTAAATTTGATTCTATCCAAGGTACATTAAAGGAGCCCGTGAGTTCAGAGGGAAATGTGCTTTTGATTGGCGAGCACCGCATTAACGTGACCTACAACAAAACAATAAGTGATACGGATTGGTCCTCGTGTGATGTGGTGATTGAATGCAGCGGCAAAATGAAAAGTGTTGCTGTATTGCAGGCGTATCTTGATCAAGGCGTAAAGCGCGTTGTGGTCAGTGCGCCTGTTAAAGAAGCGGGCGCGTTGAATATTGTGATGGGGGTGAACCAGCATCTATTTAATCCCGCAGAGCACCGCATAGTCACGGCGGCATCCTGCACAACCAATTGCCTTGCGCCTGTTGTTAAAGTGATTCACGAAAAACTCGGCATTCGCCACGGTTCTATTACTACCATTCACAATCTCACCAATACGCAAAGTATTCTGGATCAGCCGCACAAAGATTTACGCCGCGCACGTTCATCGGGCTCCAATTTAATTCCCACCACAACAGGTTCAGCAACCGCGATTGCAGAAATATTCCCCGAGTTGCGCGGGCGCTTGAATGGCCACGCAGTGCGTGTACCGCTAGCGAATGCATCGCTGACAGATTGTGTGTTCGAAGTTGAACGCGAAACCACAGTGGAAGAAGTAAACAGCCTATTAAAAGCTGCAAGCGAACATGAACTGAAAAATATTTTGGGCTACGAAGAATTGCCGCTGGTTTCGAATGATTATTGCGGCGACCCACGGTCGTCCATTGTGGATGCGCTTTCTACAATGGTCACCAATAAAACGCAGGTAAAAATTTACGCGTGGTACGACAACGAGTGGGGCTACGCTAACCGCACTGCGGAATTAGCGAAACTTGTGGGCTTGGCAGACCAATGAATTCTAGCGTTCGCCAATACGCTTTAGTGACGGGTAACTATTGGGCGTTTACCTTGACCGATGGCGCTTTGCGCATGCTGGTGGTTTTGTATTTTCATCAGCTGGGTTACAGCCCTTTGCAAGTTGCATCATTGTTTTTGTTCTACGAATTCTTTGGTGTGGTAACCAATTTGTTTGGCGGCTATTTAGGTGCGCGTATTGGTTTGAATCGCACTATGAACATAGGCTTAGGGCTACAAATTATTGCGTTGCTTTTGCTTGCTGTTCCCACCCATTTTCTAAGTGTGCCGCTGGTGATGGGTGCGCAAGCTTTATCTGGAATTGCGAAAGACCTGAATAAAATGAGCGCGAAAAGCGCTATAAAAGGTTTGGTTTCGGCGGATCAACACACGCAGCTTTTTAAATGGGTTGCATTGCTGACCGGTTCGAAGAATGCGCTTAAAGGTATTGGATTCTTCTTGGGCGGGGCATTACTTGCGCTCGTGGGTTTTACTACATCCGTACTCATTATGGCTGGAGTGCTGAGTGTGTGTTGGTGCGTGAGTATGCTTTGGCTTAAACAAGATTTAGGTAAAGCAAAAGCTAAACCCAAATTCGGTGATGTGTTTTCCAAAAGCCACTCAGTCAACCTTTTGTCCGCAGCGCGCTTCTTTTTATTTGGCGCGCGCGATATTTGGTTTGTAGTTGCCTTACCCGTTTTTTTAAGCAGTCAATTAAGTTGGGATTTTTGGCGCGTGGGTGGGTTCTTAGCCGCGTGGGTAATTGGTTATGGCGTGGTGCAATCGCTCGCTCCGCAAATTACTGGAAAATCCAGTGGAAAAATACCCGATGGCCGCAGTGCATTGTGGTGGGCAATTTTGCTCGCGGTTATCACTGCACTCATCGCACTAGGTATGTCATCGCAGTTAAACATGACTGCTGCTTTAATGACTGGCTTATGTGTATTCGGAATTGTATTTGCCATCAACTCGTCCCTGCATAGCTATTTAATTGTGAGTTACGCGAAGGAAGATGGCGCATCTTTGGATATTGGTTTCTATTATATGGCTAACGCGGGCGGCCGTTTGGTAGGTACACTTTTGTCGGGTTGGGTGTACCAACAATTTGGGTTTGCGGCCTGTTTGTGGACATCAGCTGGTTTTATCGCAATAGCGGCATTTCTCTCGCTGGGATTGTCGCCTACACAGGTGGTTAATCGACATGAATCAAGATAAATCTGCTGACTGCCATGCAGACTGTTCCAGTAGTGCGGAGTTGCTAAACCACGATTGCTTTTGTAAAACATTGGATTCCTCGCAGCTCAATAAAATTTTGCAATCCGATAATATCAATCAAGATATTTTAATATCTCACCCGCAGCTGTTTTCCAACACCACCGTATTCATATCACCCGCTCAACAGCAACAAATGCACGATATAGTCCGCGCGGTAGAACGCGTTGTGGCTCTGCCAGCCTATCAGCGCGAAATTCTGGCGCGAGCTCCTGCTATTGCAGTATTTAACCCAGGCACTGCTGGCGTGTTTATGGGTTACGATTTTCATTTGAGTGAGTCGGGACCAAAAGTTATTGAGATAAATACAAACGCAGGTGGTGCGTTTTTAAATTCTGTATTGGCGAGTGCGCAAACCGAGTGTTGTCGTGCAGCGGGGCATTTAGTGCCGCGATTGAAGCCGCGACTTGATCAAGAGTTTATTGCTATGTTTAAACACGAATGGCAATTGGCTCATGGCGATAAGCCGCTAACATCTGTTGCGATTGTGGATGAAAATCCGACGCAACAATTTCTTTATCCTGAATTTAAAATGGCGCAACGGTTATTTGAGCGTGAGGGGATTGTCGCGGTTATTGCCGATCCGTCCGAGTTGTATCTAAGCGAACAACGATTATTTTGTCAGGGCAAAGCAATTGATTTGGTGTACAACCGTTTGACAGATTTTTCGTTGGTGGGTGAATCACTTAATATCTTGCGGCAAGCTTATATTCAAAATCTCATTGTGCTAACCCCCAATCCGCACCAGCACGCTCTCTATGCAGACAAGCGTAATCTCATCATTCTAAGTGATGAGCAGCGTTTAAAAGAGCTCGGTGCAAGCGCTCAGGATTGTGCCATCCTGCGCGCAGGTATTCCTCCTACCCAAGCCGTTAGAGCGCACAATGCACCGCATTTATGGGCAGAGCGGCGGCAGTTGTTTTTTAAACCAGCATCAGGTTTCGGTAGTCGTGCTGCTTATCGTGGGGACAAAATCACCAAGCGTGTTTGGGATGAAATTTTGCAAAGCGATTATGTTGCGCAGCAAATTGTGTTGCCCAGCGAGCGCGGAATTTTAGTTGATAGGACGCCAACCGCACTTAAGATGGATATCCGCGCTTACGTTTATAGGGGGCATATTCAGCTGATTGCTGCGCGTTTATATCAAGGTCAAACGACTAACTTTCGAACGCAGGGCGGCGGCTTTGCACCGGTGTTTGTTGCGGCTTAAAAACTCAAATTTTTTCCTAGCCGACCGGCTAGCGCACCAGCAAACAATGCAATAATTGCAAATTAAAGTAATTCAATACCAAAGCGCTTGACCAGAATGGCAAATGCGTAAAAGCAGCCGAGCGTGATTACAACCGACGCTAACATGGTTGGCCAAAATCCAAACCGCGTTAGCAGCCAGGGAAAAACTAAAAACATGGGAAGGGTGGGAACTACGTACCAAAAGGTGTACCACGCATGGTTGGCAATTTTTTCGGGCGATTGTTTTTCTACGTACAACCAGATCAGTGTTAAGACTGTCACCATAGGTAGGGCAGCAATCAGCCCGCCCAGTTTGTCGCTGCGCTTCGCAACTTCTGAAATAAACACCACAAGACCTGCGGTAATTAAATATTTAGTAATAATCCAGCTCATATAGTTGTCTTTAAAATGTTGAAGGTGTTGGCGGCGGGAATTTGGGTGGAGTCTGTATTTTTATGCGGAAATACAAGTGGGTCAACAATAGAAAGCCCGACGTCTGCCGGGCTTCATGGGTAATCTTCAAACTTTTTAACTTGTCGCGAGCAGGCGATCGTATTTACGGCTCAGCATGTCATAAAAGGCTTCACGAACTTGGTTAACACCCATCTTGAGGGTGGTGATTTGCTCGTGGGTTATATCTTTACGGCACACATAAACTTGTTTGCGGAATACGGCGATTTTGGCCCCGTACAAGCGCAAGCTGCGCTCGAGATTCTTTTCGCCCAGCATCAAGAGCTTTGCTTCTGCATCGGCAAGCTTACGGAATTCGTTAACCAGCTCGGTATTGACCAAATCTAATTCTTGACGGCGCGCTGCCGGCCAACGATCACCAAATTGAATTGACTCCACCACTAACGACGAATATTTGGCGAAGATGTGGGTTACGGTACCTACCTGCGCGGATACTTCTTCCAATATTTGCAACCGGCGATTTTCGCGCGGCCCGCTATTTTGCTGGGCGCTGCGCCAGAGAATTAGCCAGGCTACAAGCGCCGCAATCAACGCGCCCAGCCCAATTTTGAGCGAAGTGTCAGTTAATTGAATTAGGGTTTGTGAATCCATGATTGAAGGCCTCTCTGTCAGAAAAACGTCGGTCAAACTCATTTGATAGTGGTTGAGCAAAAAGCAGGCCAGCGCCAATCAATGGCTCATAATCACAGCAAAGTGGGTTAAGCATTCAGCGCTCAGAGGTTTATGGTGGCGCTCATAGGAAATGGCGGGTAGGCGAGCTTTTTTGCTTGCTTTGATGCTGAATTCTGGTAGCATCCCCGCCTCTCTAAAAGAGCCCATTTTATTAACCGATGTGCGGTGCTCGGCAAGCGTCCGGGTGGCGGCACAGATTACTTAGGCGAACTATCATGAAACCAGAAATTCATCCAAATTACGTTGCTGTGAACGTTAGCTGCAGCTGCGGCAATAACTTCACCACCGCTTCTACCTTGGGTAAAAGCGAATTCCACGTAGACGTGTGCAGCGAATGCCACCCTTTCTACACTGGCAAGCAAAAAATCGTTGATACCGGTGGTCGTATCGACAAGTTCACCAAACGCTTCGCAAGCCGTATTGGCGCTAAAAAGTAAGCGATTGTTGGTGAGTCTGGTGAGAATTCCAGGCCGAAAATTCAAAACGCCGAGTGTGCAAACCCTCGGCGTTTTGCTTTTTGGGCTTTTGAATGTGCAGCTGGCAAATGCTGATTGCATGCCCGCTGGCACGGGTGAAAAAGTCGTCGTGACCAAGGTTTATGATGGCGATACCCTCAAGCTGGAAGATGGTCGACATGTGCGCGTTCTAGGCATAAATGCGCCGGAAATCGACCATGGTAATGACAAAGCCGGCCAAGCTTTGGCTGAGGATTCACGCAGGGCAGCTGAGCGTTTTATCAAGTCTGCGAAATCCATAAGACTGTTTTACGATCGAGAGACAACGGACCGCTATGGCCGCACTCTCGCACATGTCTACGATGCTGACGAAAACAGTTTGGCTGCTGGCTTGTTGCGTTCGGGCTTAGCCTTTCACGTCGCTATTCCACCGAACCTTAGCCTCAATGATTGCTTGAGTGCCCAAGAGTCTGTAGCGCGTAAAAAAGGTTTGGGAATTTGGAGTCATGCCAACTGGCAGGCGAAACCTGCCGCATCGCTCACGCAAGACGACACCGGTTTTCAGCGCATCAAGGGAAGAGTCGCGAACCTAAGCATCAAGCGAGCTGTTTGGCTGGAGTTGGACGGGCCACTCGTTATCCAGATTTCCGAGGACGATTTGAAGCAGTTTCCGTCAGTGGACTGGAATGCCTATGAAGGCCAAATAGTAGAAGTGCGCGGTTGGGTTGTTAATCGAAAGTCGGATAAACCCAACAAAAACAGCGATGGAAAATCCTTTAAATCACTCGTGATCCAACCGCGCATTGCGGGGAATTTGGAGATGGTTCCTTAAATCATAAACATCTCCAGATCATGAGCCGCTTCCCGCAAGAGAAGCGGCAGCAAGCCTAGCTTAAAGCACTCCATCTGGCAGAGTCTCAGCGGCAGGCGCTTCATCTTCTATGCCCGCGGGTGTAGAACCAGACGCAGAAATCTCAGTTGGGAAAATCTCAAAAATAGTATTGGTGTCGCCCGGTTGCGCCGGTTTGCCGGTATCGGCATTGATGCGAACGGTGATAATGCCCTCTGGCTGACGAACTACCTGATTCGGAATGCCCTCGAGCGCTGTTCGCATAAAGTCGATCCAAATAGGCAAGGCAGCAGTCGAGCCGAACTCACGTCTTCCCAAGAGCGTATTTTTATCAATACCCACCCAAACAGTCGTGGTCAGGTTCGGGTTGTAGCCTGAGAACCAAGTGTCGCGCGGTCCGTTGGTGGTTCCAGTTTTACCGGCCAAATCGGTACGGCCCAAGGTTTTTGCCGCTACGCCTGTACCTTTGTCGATTACATCTTTCAAGATTGAATCCATGATATAGGCGATGCGCGCATCGATAATCCGCGGCGCATGTTCTTCTTCAACAATGGTTTCACCGGTGGGCGATACATCTGTTTGATCGGCGGTTGCTTCTGGCTTTTTCTCAGGGCAGGTTTTGCATACGCGTTTTGGATGCGCCTCGTAAACCACTTCGCCTTTACCGTTTTCGATGCGGCTAATTAGGTAAGGATCGATCTTGAAGCCGCCGTTTGCAAAGCTCGCATAAGCCGTTGCCATCTGCATTGGGGTCAGGCCGTGGGCGCCAAGCGCTAGCGCGAGTTCGCGGGGGAATTCCTTCTTATTAAATCCGAAGCGCTCGAGGCTATCGATGAGTGTGTCCACCCCAAGGCTTTTCAGGATACGAATAGAAACAAGGTTTTTGGAGCGGTAAAGCGCGCGGCGCAGACTGATTGGGCCGTCAAACTCGCCTTCGTCGTTTTCTGGCCGCCATACTTCGCCCGTGTATTCGTTGCGAATGACAATCGGGGCGTCATTAATCATTGTTGCTGGGGTGAACCCGTGCTCAAGCGCACAGGTGTAAAGCAGAGGTTTGAAACTTGAACCCGGTTGACGTGTACCTTGGGTTACGCGGTTGAAGTGGCTCTGGTTGAAATCGAAACCACCCACCAACGCCCGAATAGCACCGCTGTTAGGGTCTAGCGATACCAGGGCGCTTTGAGCTTCCGGAACTTGCGATAGGCGAGGTTGACCGTCTTTGTCGCGTCCCACGCGAACAACATCGCCAGGATGCAAAAAGTCCTTCGCCGATTTGGGCGCCGGGCCGCGGCTATCTTCGGTTAAATAGGGACGTTTATCCGACAAGCCGTGTTGCCAATCCAGCTCAAGTCGTTCGCCGTTGGATTTGAGTACGCTGATGCTCTTATCCGCTACGGATACTATTGCTACAGGCTCCAATCCCCCTAAAACCGGTATGGACTGAAGCTGATCCTGCCAGTCTTCCATATCCGGTAGGGTTGATGGCTGCAGGTGTTTTTCCGGGCCGCGGTAACCGTGGCGCTCGTCGTAATTCATCAAACCATTAACCACGGCAACTTGCGCTGTGGCCTGCATTGCACTGTCTACCGTAGTGAAAACTTTGTAGCCCTCTGTGTAAGCTGCTTCGCCAAAGCGGTCAATCGCTTCTTTGCGTGCCATCTCTGAAATATAAGGGGCTTGAGTTTCTTGTCCGCTGCCGTGAATAGATGCGGTGTTGGGTTCGCGGATAGCGGCGTCGTAAGCGGCTTTATCGATAAATTGAAGTTCATACATGCGGCCAATGATCCAATTGCGGCGAGTCATTGCGCGCTTTGGGTTGGCAACAGGGTTATAGGCGGAGGGGGCTTTTAATACCCCGACGATCATGGCGTTCTGTGCTATGGTTAAATCTTGAACATCTTTACCATAATAAATTTGAGCGGCGGCCTGCAGTCCATAAGCACGGTTGCCAAAAAACATTTTGTTGTTGAAAAGTTCAAGAATTTCTTCTTTTGTGAACTCTTGCTCAATTTGGATCGAAAGTAGAATTTCGTTGAATTTTCGCGAGAAAACTTGCTTGCGCGTTAAGAAGAAATCGCGCGCCAATTGCTGTGTAAGCGTGCTTCCGCCCGACTGGATCTCGCCAGATTTCAATATTTGTGAAGCTGCGCGCAACATGCCTTTTAAGGAAACGCCATGATGTTCAAAGAATTCTGCGTCTTCTGCCGCCAACAATGCTTTTAAATACAGCGGCGGAATTTGGTTATATTTCAACGGGGTGCGACGCTGTTCACCAAACTCACCAATAAGTTTCCCGTCACTTGAATAAATCCTAAGCGGGGTCTGTAATTTAACTTGTCGCAAACTATCAACCGGCGGCAATTTAGGGCTCAAATATAAGTAAAGCCCGGCAAATGTAACCGCGGTAACGCTTACGCCTGCGAGTAACAGCCAAAAAATAACACTGAAGACGGATTTTTTATTTAGCATTTTTTCCAAGGGAATTAATGAGTTAGCGGATTTGGGCCAAGCGGCCGGCATTATACGAGCTTTTTGCCTGTTTACATATTCATCTGTTTGTTGCAGGCTTAAGTTAAAGTGCTATAACATAAACAACGTCTAAGTTACGGATATAGATAGAAAAATGGGCATTTTAAGCTTCCTCGAAAAAAAAGCGAAACCGGTAATTGGGCTGGATATCAGTTCGACCTCGGTTAAATTGTTGGAATTAAGCCGTCACGGTGATCGCTATCGTGTAGAGACTTATGCCGTTAAACCACTGCCTCCCAACGCAGTGGTAGAGAAAAATATCAATGATCCAGAGGCTGTCGCTGAAGTTGTGAAAGCCATGGTCAAGCAATCCAAAACCAAACTCAAGCACGCTGCGGTTGCTGTAGCGGGTTCGGCGGTGATCACCAAGATGATCGATCTGCCAGCAGGTTTGAGTGATGACGCCATGGAAACCCAAATTTCACTGGAGGCCGATCAGTACATTCCCTTCCCCTTGGAAGAAGTTGCTATCGACTTTGAAGTTCAGGGAGTATCGCCCCGCAATCCTGAACAGGTAGAAGTTCTGCTCGCGGCATGCCGTCGTGAAAACGTGGAAATGCGAGTTAACGTTCTGCAGCTGTCTGACCTTCTTCCTGAAAAAGTCGATATCGAAGCCTACAGTATGGAGCGGGCTTTCGAGCTCATCTCTGAGCAGCTTGAGGACCAAGAAGGACAAGTTGTGGCTGTTATCGATATAGGCGCCACCATGACAACTCTTAGTGTGTTGGTTGATGGCAAAACGGTCTACACACGTGAACAGCTTTTCGGTGGTAAGCAACTGACTGAAGAAATTCAGCGCCGTTATGGCTTGTCGCGTGAAGAAGCAGGTTTAGCGAAGAAGCAGGGCGGTTTGCCTGACGATTATGAATCGGAAGTCTTGGCTCCGTTCAAAGAAGCCGTTGTGCAACAAGTAACTCGCTCTCTTCAATTCTTCTTCTCTGCCAGTCAATACAACGATGTGGATTACATTATCCTCGCGGGTGGTGTTGCTTCGCTGGAAGGGTTGGTTAATTTGATCGAGGAAAAATTGGGCACTCAAACCGTTGTGGCAAACCCATTTGCGCGCATGTCGGTTTCTTCTCGAGTTAACGCCGTGGCTTTAGCAAACGATGCGCCGTCACTTATGATTGTGACCGGCCTTGCGATGAGGAGTTTTGATTAATGGCAAAGATTAACTTATTGCCGTGGCGCGAAGCCTATCGCAAAGAGAAGAAAGAACAGTTTTTGGCTGTTATCGGCGGGGTGGTTTTGTTGTCTGGTTTGATTTCATACTTATGGATTGCGAGTGCGGAGTCTGCTATTGAGAACCAACAGGCTCGAAATCAGATGCTAGAAGTCGAAATAGCGAACTTGGAGAAACAAGTTAAAGAAATTGCAGACCTGAAAAAGGTTCGTGACGATCTTCTAGCCCGTATAAAAATTATTCAGGATTTACAGGGTACACGCCCTTTGATTGTTCGATACTTTGACGACTTTGCACGGTCAATTCCTGATGGTGTGTTCGTTTCGATGGTTTCACTTCAAGGTACGACTTTAAGCATAGAAGGAGTCGCCGAATCCTATAACCGTGTTGCAACTTTTATGCGTAACTTGGATGCGTCGGATTGGTTTGCGGGGCCGAATCTTACCTCGGTGGTTGCAGCTCCCAACGAAGGGGAACAGGCACAATTTTTCAAAATGACAGTAAGCACTTCAGTACCTACGGAGCAAAGTGCTAAAAATGAAAATAACCCTTCGGCTAAAAGCGTGGGGAGTAAATAATTATGTCAATGAATGAAACCCTGGAACAAATTAAAAATTTCGATCCCAATAATATCGATTTTGAAAAAATGGGAATTTGGCCCTTGCCTGCCAAAATATTCGTTCTTGTTTTATTGGCTATCATCATTTTCTCTTTAACCTTTTACCTAAAAATAAGTGAATTGCATGATGATTTGGAGCTTGTAAAGGCTAAGGAGCAAACCCTTCGTAAAACCTACGAAACTAAAAGTTTTGAAGCTGCAAATCTCGATGCTTATCGCGCTCAGATGGATGAAATGGATAAAACCTTTAAGTCTTTGTTGAGTCGTTTGCCAAGTGATGCACAAGTTCCCGGTCTGCTGGATGATATAGGTGCTAGAGGTAGAGAGAGCGGCCTGACTATCAATGCAACAACAATGGAGCCTGAAAGAGCTGCTGAGTTTTACATCGAGGTTCCTTTTCGTATAAATGCCGATGGCGGCTACCATGATATGGGTGGGTTTGTTAGCGGAATCGCAGCTATGCCGCGTATTGTTACTTTGCATGACTACACTATCACGCGTAAAAAAGATTCTATGCTGAATATGCAAATCTCTGCCAAAACCTATAAATATAAAGCGCAGGTAAAGTGAAATGAAGACTATCCTGTTGGTTGTTGAAATATTTATTTTTGCGTTAGTTTTATCGGCATGTAGCTCGTCATCAGATCAACAAGATCTGAAAGACTTTATGGCTGAAACAAAGCGTCGTCCCCAAGGGCAAATTGAGCCATTGCCTCCTTTTCAGGTATATCAATCCTTTACTTACAGTGCGATGACGATGCGCAGTCCATTTGAGCGTCCAGCTCCCAAAGATAAAGAAACAAAAGGCGGGCGAGCTGTAGAGCCAGATTTTACGCGGGAGAAGGAGTATCTCGAAAACTTTAACATTGTGAATTTGAATATGGTTGGCACTTTGTATAAGGCAGGTAAGCTTTTTGCGCTCATAGATGATGGTCAGGGCAAGGTTACTCCGGTTACCGTTGGAAATTACATGGGAAAGAATTTCGGCAAAATAATCTCCACCGACAAGGCTCAAATAGAGGTGATGGAAATTGTTGCTGATGGTTCAAATGGCTGGGTCGAACGCCCAAGAATTATTAAGTTAGTGACGAAGGAATAATCAGCAATGCGTATTCTGTTCTTATTGGGGTTAAATATGCGCAATAACATTCTATTAATACTTTGCTTGTTGTCACCCTTAAGTTGGGCGAACACTATAAGCGCATTCAATACCGCAGAGCTACCCGGCGAGCGTTTTGAGGTTCGAGTTCAGTTTAGCGATACTCCGCCTGACCCTAAAGGATACACAATAGAAAAGCCTGCTCGAATTGTATTGGATTTTCCAGAGTCGGTTAGCGAACTTAAGGATCGCCGTTTTCCGTTGGCTTTTGATAATGCTCAAAGCGCTATGTTGCTGACAACGGAAGGTCGTACACGTTTGATTTTAAATCTTAATGAGCTGACGTCTTATTCCACCAGAAAAGATGGAAATACCTTCGTTGTTGAGGTTGGTGCAAATAAAGCAGCTAATGCCAATGGCAAAAGTGTAGCTGCAAAAAGTTTGGATTTGCCGAGCAAAAAGCCTGCGCCAACCGCAGCTGGTGCAGGTCAAAAAGCAATCTCTAATATTGACTTTAGGCGTGGGCAAAATGGCGAAGGCAGAATCATCGTATCGCTCACCGATCCCCACGTCAGTGCTGATCTAGCAACGACTGGAGCTGGAGTAAAGTTATCATTTAACAACGTGTCGACACCCGCAGAGTTGCGTCGCCGTTTAGATGTTGTTGATTTCGCAACTCCTGTCACTATGGTCAATACATCTCAAGACGGAGCTACTTCTGTTTTGAACGTATCAGCCAAGGGCGATTTTGATTACATGGCTTATCAAACCGATAACGAATATGTATTGAGCATCAAGCCGCTCACCGAGCAAGAGAAAATCGAAAAGAAAAAAGATTTCCAATTTAACGGTGAAAAAATATCGCTCAACTTCCAAGATATGGAGGTGAGAGCAATTCTTCAAATTCTGGCTGATTTCTCGAACTTCAACCTTGTGGCTAGTGATACAGTTCAGGGGCGTATTACTTTGCGATTAGAAAACGTACCTTGGGACCAAGCATTGGCGCTTGTACTTAAAACTAAGGGGTTGGACAAGCGCTTGGACGGCAATGTAATGATGGTCGCCCCAGCTGCAGAAATCGCGGAGCGTGAGCGTCAAGAGCTTTCAACCAAGAAGCAATTGGAAGAGTTAGCACCTTTGAGAACTGAATATCTACGTGTTCGTTATGCCAATGCAAAAGACATGTTTGAATTGTTTCGTGGAAGAACAGGTGCAAATGGTGCAAACGGTGGTAGTCAATCCACTGGAAGCGTTCTGTCAGCACGAGGTCAGGCTATCGTTGATGAGAGAACTAATTCAATCATCGTTACCGATACTGCAGACCGAATTGAACAGTTTAAAAGATTAGTGGATCAAATTGATATTCCTATTCGTCAGGTGATGATTGAGGCGCGCTTGGTTATTGCCAACTCAAACTTCCGTCGAGAGTTGGGGGTTCGTTGGGGAGGGATTACATACGGCAAGTCAGATAATTCGCTTATCCAAGCTTCAGGTACTTTAAATGGTGTTGCGAATCCAAATCCTGCGCAGATCTTAAACAATTCACCAGTGTTACCAGTGCCTAGCGCTGCTGATAAGGTGGTGGATTTGGCTACGACAGGTAAAGCCGCAGGCAGCTTGGCAGCCGGTATTTTAACAGACAACTCTTATCTAGATATGGAGCTGACAGCACTTGAAAACGCGGGTTACGCGGAAATAGTCTCCCAGCCTAGAGTGGTTACAAGCGACAAGAAAACCGCTTCGATAAAATCGGGTAAACAGATTCCGTTCCAAGAGGCCTCTGCTAGCGGGGCAACGAGTACTAGCTTCAAAGAGGCTATTTTAAAGTTAGAGGTGACTCCTCAGATAACGCCAGATAATAACGTGATTATGGATCTCGTTATTACCAAAGATTCGGTGGGCGAAGTAACTTCGACAGGCGGCTTGGCGATCGATATTAACCAGATTGACACTAAGGTTCTTGTCCCCAATGGTGAAACAGTCGTCTTAGGGGGGGTATTCGGGTTGGATACTACGAAAACTGATGTTAAGGTGCCTGTGCTGGGTGATGTGCCTTACCTTGGGCGTTTATTCAAGCGTACCCTGAGAGCAGAATCCAAAACGGAACTGCTGATATTTATTACCCCGAGAATCATTGCGGATAAACTGACCAACTGATGCACAAGCGCAATATATACCTTGTCGGCCCGATGGGGGCTGGCAAGTCTACAATAGGCCGCGTTCTCGCGGCCGAGCTTCATTTGGACTTCCGTGATAGCGATAAAGTAATTGAAGACAGAACTGGTGCTGACATTCCGTGGATTTTCGACATGGAAGGCGAAGAGGGGTTTCGTGATCGCGAGTCTGCCGTGCTTGAGGAGTTGGCGAGTGGTCAAGGTGCAGTTATAGCCACTGGCGGCGGGATTATTCTGCGGCAGAAAAATCGCGAAGTCATGACAGCGTCTGGTTATGTGTGCTATCTAACAGCCTCCATAGATCAGTTAGTAGAACGTACTGCCCGCGACAAGAAGCGCCCTTTGTTGCAAGTCGAAAACCCTCGTCAAAAAATAATTGATTTGGTTGCATTGCGTGATCCGCTTTACCGTGAGACCGCAGATTTTGTTATCAATACAGACAGAAGATCTCCCAAAACTGTTGCGCAAGAAATTTCTGCGTTAATTAGTTCCGCACGTTAAAAGCAAGTACCGTTCATAATTTCGTCAAAAATATCGGGCGCTATATGGTAAAGTAGCGCCCAATATTTTTGGTTGAGTCTCGTTATGCAAACACTTACCGTTGCTCTTGGAGAGCGTTCCTATCCCATCTATATCGGTTCCAATTTGCTATCGCAGGTGGGTTTATATACCCCCCACATCCACGGTAAGCAAGTTTGTGTTGTCACTAATGAAACGATAGCTCCGATTTATCTTGAGCAGTTAAAGAATTGCTTGAGTGCCTCGCAAATGAGCTGCGTAGTTTTACCTGATGGCGAGTCGTATAAAAATCTTTCAACACTCAACGACATATTTACAACTTTGCTAGCAGAAAAGCACAATCGTACAACTACATTGATCGCCCTAGGTGGCGGTGTCGTGGGGGATATGACGGGTTTTGCGGCGGCATGTTATCAGCGCGGTGTTAATTTTATTCAGATTCCCACAACGTTATTGTCCATGGTGGATTCATCTGTTGGTGGAAAAACCGGCGTCAATCATGCAATGGGTAAGAACATGATAGGCGCTTTTTATCAACCACAAGCGGTTGTGGCAGATATATCTTTGCTAAAAACTTTACCCGCTCGTGAAGTTTCCGCGGGTTTGGCTGAAGTCATAAAATACGGGCTTATATCCGATGCAGATTTTTTTGATTGGCTTGAGCAAAACATTGAGCTGTTGATGAGTGGTGATGAAACCGCTTTAACCTACGCTGTGTTACGTTCGTGTCAAAATAAAGCAGATGTTGTTGCACAGGATGAGCGTGAAGGTGGCATCCGAGCGATTCTAAATTTGGGGCACACTTTTGGGCATGCCATTGAAACCGCGCAAGGCTATGGTAACTGGCTGCACGGCGAGGCTGTTGCTGCAGGGATGGTAATGGCTGCCGATTTATCCATGCGTTGCGGAGATATTTCCGAAGGAGATTTACAGCGAATAATTACTTTACTTCAGCGAGCTAAGTTGCCAACTAAAGCCCCCGCCGACATGACACCGGAACAATTCGTGGATCTGATGGGTGTAGATAAAAAAGTTTTGGATGGCCGCTTGCGATTGGTACTCCTTAAATCAATAGGACATGCGATAGTTACCAGCGATATTGATACAAAGCTGTTGATGGAAACTTTTGCCGCTTGTCGTTAAATCATCGAGAGAGAAATTGCTATGAGGACTGAGCCGTCTTTTTCTGAAGACTCCGACAATCCGTTGGGTGAAACTGATCCATCGGTAAATGCGCTAAGTTCACGTTTTGATCAAGACTCGTCGTTAGTGGCTGACTATCGTCAGCGTTATGGCTTATCAACAGACCCTTTTGTAGACGATCCGCATTTTCCGTTTTATCAAGGTGCGCAGCGTCGTCAAATTCTCGAGCAATTATTGCATCTCTGCCAATTTAGCCAAAACCTATTATTGATTACCGGCGATTATGGCGTGGGTAAAACGCGGATGGCACAAGCACTGATTGATGCGCTTGATGATGCGGATGACATTTGTTTTGTTGAAGGACAAATTAATTCGGACATCGATTCCATTCTGGCGGACGTTTGTGAACAGTTAGAACTGGTTGATCGTGACGCTTTTACACATTTATGCCTACAAAAATCCGGGCAAGATGGTTTGGTTGTTCTGATCGTCGATAATGCGCACCACCTTTCTGACGAGGTTATTCTCGATCTAATTGAACTTTTGAGGGAAGGTACTGAGTCGCGCTTGCATTTGGTGCTCTTTGCGGAGCCTCATCTTCTGAGTCGCCTTGAAGCGATCAACGTTCCGGATGTAGTGTTAACGGATTTTTCGTTGGAAAAATTTTCGTTAATTGAGGCCGTGGACTATCTGAACTTTCGCATGGAGATGGCGGATTATCTGGGGCCTGAGATTTTTGTTGAATCAAAGGTTGAATCCTGGTGGCGACAGTCGCAAGGCCAACTGCTTCAATTGCACGAACATGCACACCAAAGTTTATTAGAGGCGGTGTCTAAACCCCAGCGTTCTCGCTCGTATCTGTCGCAGAAGCGGGGTTTACCCATTCCTCATATTGTTGCTGCTTCCGCCCTGGTTGGGGGGCTATTTTTTTGGTTTTTATATCAAGACCGTGATGCCTCAAAACTGGAGGATGCAAAAGTTACATCGTCAATTCCGGTTGTTCCTCAGCAGGCTGGTGTGATTTCATCTCAAGCCGTCTCAGTTCAAGCAAGCTCTATCGCCGCTCCCAATTCGGCAGCGCTAATAAGTTCGGAGGCTGCCCAGAGTCTGGCTAGCTCCTCCTCAGCTTCGCAATTAAGTGCTGCTCAGCCAAAGCCGAAAGAAAGCGTAGTTCCTTTGGTTAAAACGAGTGATTTGGTTCAGAGTAATGAGACGGAAAATGGCGCAGCGAAGCAGAGCCGATCGAGTAGTGTTTCTTCGTTGAAATCTTCAAAAAAAGCAGAACTCTCTAGCGAGCTCGCAAAAATTACAGTTAAAGCTGAAACCGACCCCACACTTGTTGGCAAGTCTAAGAGCGCGGATACCTATTCAGATCAAGAAAAAGCAATTTTGGGTTGGGACGCTACTGGGTATACCTTGCAGCTTGTTGGGCTTAGCAATGAAAAAGCTGCTCACGAATTTATCGCCGCGCAACCCAATAAAAAAGAGTTACTTTTGTTTAAGAGTAGACGTGCAGGTAAAGATTGGTTTGTGGTTGTAACGGGGCGGTATGCGTCATCCTCAAAGGCTCGACAGGCTGTGCAGGAGCTAACTGAGGCGCAAAGAAAAGCAGCACCGTGGCCAAGGGAGATTAAAGTTATTCAGCAAGAGATTAAGCAACGGTAAGTTTTTTGTTTTTGTGGTTTCAAAATGGACTGAGCAAAAAGTGAGACAAAAAAATGCCCCATTTAAGGGGCATTTTTTTAAAGCTCTAAATCCTATCTCTAGTTTACGTTCACTGTAAAGGAGACACTTCCTCCTCCCGCAACGCCAACTTGTATGCCGGTAGCTCCTTTAGGGGTTTTGACAGCGTCAGCCTTAACAATCAAAACAATAACGGATGGATTGGTCGACATTGGTAATCCACCACTAATGTTTAAGGACGCTGTAGCGTCGACCAGATCAGTAGTGACAGCGGTTACACTGGTACCCTTGGGCATAGCATTCCCGTTGCAGTCAGCCACCAGAACTGGAATTCGTTTGGTTTCACCTGCTGCAATAGTAAAGCTGGAAAGACCAACAACCATAGGGCTTTCGCCGCATGACATAACCAAAGTAGCTTCTTGTCTCACGTTCACTTTGTTTGTGGTGCAATCGCCGTTTGCCTTTGCGGTTCCTGAGCACAGGGCGCCATCGTATTTTCCGTTTGGTAAGGGATCAAAGCTACCGTTTTGGTTAAAGTCTAGGAATTCCTCTATTAAATCCCTATCTAAATTGAAATTCTTGTCGACGTAGGCCTCACGTAAATCGTCACAGCTGTTTGCTGTGCCGTAAGCAGCCGACGAACGGGGCGCGTTTGGAGAGCACAGGGCTGTATTTGAAATAGGCAATCCCTTATTTGCCGCAGAATAGATGCCGTTACTGTTAACAAAAATATCCTTGGAAATATCATCGTATACGCCGTTGCTGTTGCCATCAATAAATGACTCGTTGCCAACAGCAGTGGCGAGTATTTGTACTCGTCCTTTGCGGCACTCCTTGGAACCATCGGAGCAGGCCATGGTGTATGAGGTTTCAGTAATGTTAGAGAATGATACTGTGCCTGCTGGCACAGGGCGGGGGTTTTGGCTGCGCCATTCTACAGGACAGGTTCCAGCAGAGGTGGTGCAGCTTCCCTCAATAGCTCCGCCGCTGGTCGTGAAGGTCACTGCAGTTCCATCTGGAACTGGGTTATTAAATGCATCTGCCAGTCTGATGGTCGCAGTACTTGTTACACCATCCTTTGTCCAGCTGTTTGGAGCAAGATCGCTCAATGACAAGCTTGCACTGTTTTGATCGGGTATCCCCGTGGTGACCACCAACACGCTGGATTGCGTTTTCACTTCACCAACGCTCGCGGTAATGCGGACGGGCGTAGGGACCGTGCCAGCCTGAACGGTAGTCGAAGCGTAGCCGTCAGCATCTGTCAGTGCGTTAAAGGCTGTTGGACTTGAAACGCCGCATTTTCCCTCTACTAGCGTTAGGCCTCCCACAGTCGTACTAGGCTCGAAACTAACGCAAACCCCTTTAACTGGAGAGCCTGCTTGGCCTAGCACACGAAAACGAACAGTTGAAGTCTCAAGCCCCCCAGTTCCTTTTAGGCTGATTTGCTTGGGGGAGGCATCCGCAAATGCAATGGTTTGTACAGTATCTAATTTGACAAACACATTTGCAGTTGCAGTTAAAACAGCACCTCTAAATGTGGTTGTGGCCTTCACTAAATCGGCACCGCCGACCCCAGCACAGCCTTTAGATACGTAGCTGACCTCTGCTTTTCCATTTACGGTGTTGACTGTATTCCCTCCTGTAATGGTGGCGTTGTTAGCTGAGAGGCACGGAGAGGAGAAGGTTACTTCCATGGTGTCCGACACCAGTTCGCCGGCCGAGTTAACTATGTATGCCGCAATAGAGGTAGTCCCTCCCGCGGATAGGGTGTTATCGCCAATACCCACTTCTAACTTATCTTTAACAAACGTGGAGCCAGTACCTGACCCTATGCGTCTAGTGTTGATCGGAAGGGTGACGAACGCATCCAGCGTCGAAGAGCCGACGACCATGCTTGCAGTTACTTTGTCATCGATATCGCATTTGCCCACGGTGTATTGAACTGTAGCAGTTCCGTTGATGGTTTCTACGGTGCTATCACCTGCTATAGACGATAGATTTGCTGCGAGGCAGGGAGAATCAAATTTAACTTTCAACTTGCTTGCTGTCGGGACATTCTGCCCATCAACAACGGTCACGCTTAGCTGGGTTTTGTCACCTTCGAAAAGAGTCGGGGCAGATGCGGTACTGGCTATAGCACCTGAGACGAAGTTCGTGCCTGAGCCGCTGCCGATTTTTAGGGTGGTATTACCGCCACTCCCGATTGAAGAGCTATTGTTAAAGTTATCGAGCGTGGAGGTGCCCTCTCCTCCACCACAAGCCGACAGCACCAAGCTTAAAAACGAAGCGCTTAAAAGGGTAAATGTTGTTTTTGTCTGCATGGTGTCGTCCTAATTTCCCGAGAGTTAGAAGCGGTACATTATTGAAATATAAATTGCGGCATTTGAGTTTTCAAACGGAGCAAATCTTGTTCGGTCAATATCTTAAGTTAGCCTATATCTCGGCAATGTTAAAGTCTGTTCATCGGAAAAATGCGCGCTTCCGTAATATAAATCGCTAAATGTGCATTCTTTAGCATTTTTATGGGGTTAGCCTCACTTGTTAGCATCAATTCTAGATTTTTTAGATGATTTTACTCTGTCTGAATGAGCCGTATTGTTGGTTTTTTGTACGTGAATTCCTTGCTGTAAAACAGGTCAGGTTGCTTGCCATTTATGGGGTAAGCGGGTAATATCCTGCGCCCATTTGTCCGCAGCCCCTAAAACCCTCAGGGGCTTTTTTGTCTGGGATGTGAGGTGGCGCGTCTTTTGTATGTAACAAGGTTTGCGCGCAAAAATACTGTGAAGTTCCTTGATATTGATTGATTTATTGAGATTCAGCCTATGACCACTGGCCTCTACCAGATAGACGAGTTCAAAGATAACTGCGGTTTTGGTTTGATTGCACACTTGAAGGGCAAAACCAGCCATCGTCTGCTCAAAACAGCAATTGAAGCATTGACGTGCATGACGCACCGCGGCGGTATTAACTCCGATGGTAAAACCGGTGACGGTTGTGGTCTGTTGATTCAAAAGCCGGACAGCTTTTTGCGTGCCGTCGCAAAAGAGTCTTGCAATGCTGAGTTGACCGAAATCTATGGCGTTGGCTCCATTATGCTCAGCCGCGAAGCCGACAAAGCTGAAGCTGCGCGCGCTATTTTTGCCGAAGAGTTGACCGCACAAGGCTTGATCGTTGCGGGCTGGCGTGAAATCCCTGTTGACCCAAGTTGCCTTGGTCCAATCGCCATGCGCTCTTTGCCGGTCTTCAATCATTTGTTTGTAAACAGCAAAGATTTAACTCTGCAACAAGTAGACGCCAAACTGTTTATGGCTCGTCGTAAGACTGAATTGCGTCTTGCAGCTGATAAAGCCTTCTATGTAGCAAGCTTGAGCACAGGCACCTTGTCGTATAAAGGTTTGATGATGCCCGTGGACTTGCCACGTTTCTTCGCCGATTTGGCGGACGAGCGTTTGGAAACCGCTATCTGCGTATTCCACCAACGCTTCTCCACTAACACAATGCCTGTATGGCCATTAGCGCAACCCTTCCGTATGTTGGCGCATAACGGTGAGATCAACACCGTTGTGGGTAATCGCAACTGGTCTGTGGCGCGTACTCCTAAATTTGTAACTCCGTTATTGCCAGAACTGCAAAGCGTTAAGCCTCTGGTAAACCGCACTGGGTCTGACTCTTCCAGTCTCGATAACATGCTGGAAATCCTGACCTTGGGTGGTATGGAATTGCACCGTGCGATCCGTATGCTCGTTCCGCCTGCGTGGCAGAACGTGGAAAATATGGACCCAGATTTGCGTGCGTTCTACGAATATAACTCTATGCACATCGAGCCGTGGGACGGTCCCGCTGGCTTGGTAATTACCGACGGCCGCTACGCCGTATGTACGCTTGACCGTAACGGTTTGCGTCCTTCTCGTTGGGTAATTACCAACGATGACATCATTACTGTGGCGTCAGAAGTGGGCGTATACAACTACGATCCAGCTAACGTTGTTGCCAAAGGTCGTCTTGGCCCAGGCCAAATCATGTCTATCGATACTTTGACCGGCGAATTACACCGCACTCAAGACGTAGACAATCAGCTCAAAGAAACCCAGCCCTACAAGCAATGGCTGAAAGAGCGCGCTTTGCGTATTGAATCAACTTTGGAAGCCGATGCTAAAGAAAACGGCTTGCAAGGCATTGCTTTGAAAGCGGCGATGAAAATGTACCAAGTGTCGTTTGAAGAGCGCGATCAATTGTTGCGTCCATTGGCAGAAGGTGGTCAGGAAGCTGTGGGCTCCATGGGTGACGATACCCCTATGGCCGTTTTGTCTCGCCAGCAGCGCTCCTTGTACGACTATTTCCGTCAGCAATTTGCACAGGTAACCAACCCGCCAATCGACCCATTGCGTGAAGCGATTGTTATGTCGCTTGAGACTTGCCTTGGTCGCGAATTGCCGGTTTATGACGAAACTCCGGAGCACGCTGATCGCGTGATTTTGAGTTCGCCCGTGTTATCGCCAGCCAAATTCCGCGGTTTGATGAATTTGAACCGCAAAGGCTATGAAGCAGCTGTTTTCTCATTGCACTACGACCCAAGCGCCACCAACCTGAAAGCCGCATTAACCAAGCTGTGTGACGATGTTGCCGCAGCGGTTAAATCTGGCAAGGTCTTGATGGTGTTGAGCGATAACGACTTCAAACAAGGCTTGTTGCCAATTCATGCGCTCTTGGCGGTAGGTGCCGTTAACCAGCATTTGACCAACGTCGGTTTGCGTTGCGACTCCAACATTATTGTTGAAACAGGTACCGCGCGTGATCCGCACCAAATCGCGGCTTTGATCGCTTACGGCGCAACAGCGGTTTATCCATTCCTTAGTTACTACGTGCTCAACGATTTGATTGAGACTGGCGAGTTGTTGGTGGATGTGGATTCTGCCTACAAAAACTACCGCAAAGGTATCGACAAAGGCTTACTGAAAATCCTCTCTAAGATGGGTATTTCAACCGTTACTTCTTACCGCAGTGCTCAGCTGTTCGAAGCGATTGGCTTGTCCGAAGAAGTGATTTCCATGTGCTTCGATAGCACTCCGTCTCGTGTTGGCGGTGCTCGTTTTGAAGATCTGGAAGCTGATCAGAAAATTGTTGCGCAAACCGCGTGGATTGAGCGCAAGCCAATCGTTCAGGGTGGTTTGTTGAAGTACGTTCACAACTCTGAATATCACGCGTTCAACCCAGATGTGGTGCAAACCCTGCAAAAGGCCGTTCAAAGCGGCAGTTACGCGCAATGGCGCAACTATGCGGATTTGGTGAACAAGCGTCCGGTATCCATGCTGCGGGACTTGTTGGCGATTCGTGAGGATGCCTGCAAGCCGGTTCCGCTGTCAGAAGTTGAGCCTATTGAAAGTATTATCAAACGTTTTGACTCAGCAGGTATGTCGCTCGGTGCTTTGTCGCCTGAGGCGCACGAATCCTTGGCTGAAGCTATGAACCGTTTGGGCGGTCGCTCTAACTCAGGTGAAGGCGGTGAAGACCCAGCGCGTTACGGCACTATCAAGACTTCAAAAATCAAGCAAGTGGCGTCTGGCCGTTTCGGTGTGACACCTGCTTATTTGGTGAATGCGGAAGTGCTGCAAATTAAAGTCGCCCAAGGCGCTAAACCGGGTGAAGGTGGCCAGTTGCCAGGTGGTAAGGTAAACGCCCTGATTGCGCGTCTGCGTCACTCAGTGCCTGGCGTTACCCTGATTTCACCACCACCACACCACGATATTTACTCGATCGAAGATTTGGCTCAGCTGATTTTCGACTTGAAGCAAGTTAACCCTGATGCGCTGGTTTCTGTGAAGCTGGTATCTCGCCCAGGCGTAGGTACTATCGCTGCGGGTGTGGCTAAGGCTTACGCCGATTTGATTACCATCTCCGGTTACGACGGCGGTACAGCGGCAAGTCCGTTAACCTCTATTAAATATGCGGGTTCTCCATGGGAGTTAGGCTTGTCCGAAACCCATCAAACCCTGCGTGCAAACGATTTGCGCGATAAAGTGCGCGTTCAAACCGACGGTGGTTTGAAAACTGGTTTGGATGTGGTTAAGGCAGCCATGCTCGGTGCGGAAAGCTTCGGTTTCGGTACGGGCCCCATGGTAGCGCTTGGCTGTAAATACCTGCGTATTTGCCACTTGAACAACTGTGCGACCGGTGTTGCTACCCAACAAGACAAGCTGCGTAAAGACCATTACATCGGCACCGTTGAAATGGCGATGAACTTCTTCAAGTTCGTGGCTGAGGAAACCCGTGAGTGGATGGCGCGTTTGGGTGTTCGCTCTTTGGGCGAATTGGTTGGCCGTGTGGATTTATTGCAAATCCTCGAAGGTGAAACCACCAAGCAACAGCAACTTGATTTAAAACCCATCATCTATACCGATGATTACTTGGCGACCAAGCCACAATTGTGTGCGGTTGCCAAAAACGAGCCGTTCGATAAGGGTGAAACCGCTGAAGCTATGGTTCGCGCGTTGTTGCCAACCATCGAAGCCAAAAAAGGCGGCGAATTTGAGTTCCATATCACCAACTGTGACCGTTCAATCGGTGCTCGTATCAGCGGTGAAATCGCCAAACGCTACGGCAACTTGGGTATGGAAGATGCGCCTATCAAGCTGAAATTGACCGGTATTGCTGGTCAGTCTTTCGGTGTGTGGAACGCGGGCGGTTTGGAAATGTATTTGGAAGGTGATGCTAACGATTACGTTGGTAAGGGCATGGCTGGCGGCAAGCTGGTATTGCGTCCGCCACGTAACTCTACCTTCAAGTCAAACGTCACCAGTATTATGGGTAACACCTGTTTGTATGGTGCAACGGGTGGTAAGTTGTTTGCGGCCGGTATCGCGGGTGAGCGCTGTGGTGTACGTAACTCTGGCGCGCACGTTGTGGTAGAAGGTGCGGGCGACCACTGCTGTGAATATATGACTGGCGGTGTAGTGACTGTGTTGGGCCAAACCGGTGTTAACTTCGGTGCGGGTATGACCGGCGGTTTCGCCTATGTACTCGATGAGGCTAACGACTTCGTGGATCGTTACAACCACGAGTTGGTGGATATCCACCGCATCAACACCGAAGCCTTGGAAGCTCATCGTCACCATTTACGCACAACCATCGAAGAGTTTGTTGCTGAAACCGAGAGTGAGTGGGGTCAGTACCTGCTCGACAACTTCGATGATTACATTGGCAAGTTCTGGCTGGTCAAACCCAAAGCAGCCGCTTTGGGTGGGCTGCTCGTCAGTTTCCGCAAGCGCGGCGAATAAGGCGAGAGGAGAAATATCATGACTGCACGTTTAAACAATGATTTCCAATTTCTTGATGTGGGTCGCCAAGATCCCACCAAGAAAGACATAGAAACTCGCAGACACAAGTTTGTGGAGATCTATCAGCCATTCGCCAAAGAAGAGGTAGAGAACCAATCGCACCGCTGTCTCGCATGCGGTAACCCTTACTGCGAGTGGAAGTGCCCAGTACACAACTTCATCCCAAATTGGTTGAAGTTAATTTCTGAAGGCAATATTTTTGAAGCGGCTGAGTTGAGCCATCAAACCAACTCGTTGCCAGAAGTCTGCGGCCGCGTGTGCCCGCAGGACCGTTTGTGTGAAGGCGCTTGTACGCTTAACGACGGTTTTGGTGCGGTAACCATCGGCAATGCAGAGAAATACATTACCGATACGGCTTTCGCCATGGGCTGGAAGCCAGACATGTCCAAAGTGGTTTGGACTAACAAAAAAGTGGCGATTATTGGTGCTGGCCCAGCTGGTATTGGCTGTGCTGACGTATTGGTTCGTAACGGTGTTAAGCCAGTTGTATTCGACAAATATCCAGAGATCGGTGGCCTGTTGACCTTCGGTATTCCGGAATTCAAGCTCGAAAAATCTGTGATGAGTCGTCGTCGCCAGATTTTCACTGAGATGGGTATCGAATTCCGTTTGAATACTGAAGTGGGTAAAGACGTGACCATGGAAGAATTGCTGCGCGATTATGATGCAGTATTCATGGGTATGGGCACTTACACCTACATGAAAGGCGGCTTCCCAGGCGAAGATTTACCCGGTGTTTACGATGCATTGCCATTCTTGGTTGCCAACGTAAATCGCAACCTCGGTTTCGAGAAGGATGCGTCTGAATTTATCAGTGTAAAAGGCAAGAAAGTTGTTGTACTCGGCGGTGGCGATACGGCGATGGACTGTAACCGTACCTCAATTCGCCAAGGTGCAGATAGCGTGACCTGTGCGTATCGTCGTGACGAAGAAAACATGCCGGGCTCCAAGCGTGAAGTGGCTAATGCGCGCGAAGAGGGCGTTGAATTCCTGTTCAACCGTCAACCTGTTGCGGTTGTGGGCAATGGTAAAGTTGAAGGCGTAAAAGTTGTAACTACCAAACTTGGTGAGCCTGATGCAAAAGGTCGTCGCAGCCCTGTCGTGGTTGAAGGTTCAGAAGAAATTCTGCCTGCTGACGTGGTGCTGATTGCTTTCGGTTTCCGTCCAAATCCACAGCCTTGGTTCGAAACTAACGGTGTGAAGGTGAACGAATGGGGCGGTGTGCATGCTCCGGAAGAACAGCAGTTCAAGTTCCAAACCACCAATCCTAAGGTATTTGCGGGCGGTGATATGGTGCGCGGCTCTGACTTGGTGGTCACCGCTATTTGGGAAGGCCGCGAGGCAGCCCAAGGAATTCTGGATTACCTTGCTGTTTAATTGATGTAGTTGTTGATATTGTCCATCTAGCCCCGCTTCTGCGGGGCTAGTGCATTTTAGGCAGGACTGTTTCTGCCAGAGGAAAAAAGATGACTGAATTAAAAAATGACCGTTTTCTACGCGCTCTGCTCAAGCAGCCTGTTGATGTAACCCCTGTGTGGATGATGCGCCAAGCCGGTCGCTACCTGCCAGAATATCGGGCAACGCGCGAGCGCGCAGGCGACTTTATGGGGCTTTGTACCAATCCCGAATTGGCCTGCGAGGTTACGCTGCAACCCTTGGATCGTTATCCAGGTCTGGATGCCGCTATTCTTTTTTCAGACATACTTACTATCCCCGATGCCATGGGTCTAGGGCTCTATTTTGAAACAGGCGAGGGTCCGAAATTTCGTAAACCCGTTCGTACTGAAGCGGATATCAATGCACTGAATGTCATAAATCCAGATCAGGATTTGCCGTACGTCGTTAACACGGTGAAAACCATTCGCCGCGAACTGAACGGTCGAGTTCCCTTGATCGGTTTCTCTGGCAGCCCTTGGACCTTAGCCACCTATATGATCGAAGGCGGTTCCAGCCGCGATTTCCGTCGCGCTAAGGAAATGCTCTACAACCAGCCTCAGTTAATGCATAAGTTGCTATCGGTACTGGCGGATTCGGTTACGGTTTATTTGAATGCACAGATCAAAGCGGGCGCCCAAGCCGTGCAAATTTTTGATACTTGGGGTGGCGCCTTGTCCCACAGCGCTTATCAAGAGTTTTCGCTGGCTTACATGCAAAAAATCGTGAGCGGTTTGATTCGAGAAAATGAAGGCCGCCAAGTGCCAGTTATTCTATTCACGAAAGGTGGCGGGCAATGGCTTGAATCCATGGCTAACACAGGTGCCACTGCTTTAGGTTTGGATTGGACAACGGATATAGGCGCTGCTCGCAGTAGGGTTGGCGATAAAGTTGCATTACAAGGCAATATGGATCCGAGTATTTTGTATGCGTCGCAAGACCGAATTCGCACTGAAGTGGGCGAAATTCTAAAATCGTTTGGTGCAGGTTCAGGCCACGTGTTTAACCTCGGCCACGGTATCACGCCAGAGGTAGATCCAGCGCACGCAGGCGCATTTATCAACGCCGTTCATGAATTGTCTAGCGCTTATCACCAATAAGGTGCCGTTCGGCGGGCGATAACATCCCTTGAGAGCTTTTTACACTCGGCGGCTCTGGTTTGTTCGGCTATTCTTCATTACACTCGTGCTTATGTGTGTTTGAATATAGCCAGCATCTGTAAGACGGAATTGATTTTAAAATATAAGGCGAGGCGTAGCATTGGGTATCAAGCAGGTTAAGGTCGATGTGAACGAGCTGAGTCTGGGCATGTATGTGTCCGGCCTTGATCGGCCATGGTCGCAAACTCCCTTTCCATTACAAGGCTTTTACCTCCGTGATTTGCAAGAAGTTAATCAACTGAAAAGTCTCTGTAATTATGTTTATATCGATGTTGAACGTGGTCGTGGTCCCATCGCCGCCAATTTGAAAAAGCTGGATAGTAAGTTTGGTAAGACCAAAGTTACCGGTCGTGAGCGTGAAAATGCTGTTATTAACGAGCCCATAGCGCCACTAAAAATCCAGCGCAATCTCTATCGTGAAATTCAGCCGCTTCAAAAAGAAGTTAAAAAAGCTAAACAACTGCACCAGAAAGTGTACGGCGCTGTTGTAGAAGTGATTGAGCTGCTTGAAAACAAGCAGCTTGAAAATATCTCCCTCGGTGAAACCAAGAAAGTTGCGAGTGAAATGGTGGATAGCGTGTTGCGCAATCCCGATGCATTCACTTGGTTGTCACGTGTGCAAGAAAAAGACGAATATACCTACAGCCACGCCGTGCGTTCATCTGTTTGGGCAATTTTGTTTGGTCGCCATATAGGCTTGCCCAAGCGCGATCTCGACGTACTTGCCTTGGGTGTGCTCTTGAAAGATGTTGGTAAGGTAATGCTTGACCAAGCCTTGTTGGTGAAGGCCGATCGTAACCCGGAAGAAGAATCCGTTTACGAAACTTTCGTTGAGCTGGGATGTGAAATTCTACGTAAAACTCACGGCGTTGAACCGCGTGTTATTAGTGTTGTAAAAACGCATTGCGAGCGCTTAAACGGAAGTGGTTTTCCACAGCATTTAGTGGGCGACAAAATTCCCCTGTTAGGAAAAATTGCGGGCATTGTGACTTTCTATGATTATGTTACAAACCCGCGCGGCTCTCGTCATCCTATCGCGCCTTCCAAGGCTGTTGCGCGGCTTTATGAGTTGCGTAATATTCAATTTCAGGAAGAACTGGTTGTAGAGTTTATTCGAGCTATAGGTTTGTATCCCACTGGTACCTTGGTAGAGCTTAGCACTGGGGAAGTTGCTGTAGTTGTAGAACAAAATTTTGAGCGCCGCTTGAAACCAAAAGTCATGGTGGTTTTGGATGCATTAAAGCAGAAGATGGAAGAATCAGTGCTGCTCGATCTCGCTGAAGATGACAAGCGCAAGCAAGCATTGCTGGACTCCGGAAAAAAGACGCGTTACGAAGTTGAGAAAATTGAAATTGCACGCGATCTTGAGCCGGGCAGTTATGATGTGGATATTTCTGGAATTCGCGATCAATACTTGATGAAAACTGAAAAGACAGGTTTGTTAGGTTTATTGAGCCGCCTTAAAGGCTAGATGTATGTTGAATTATCGAAGCCGCTATCAGCCCAGCTGATGGCGGCTTTTTTATGAAATGCTTTGTGCGTAAACCTTAAAGCCAGCTTCCTTGTAAATCTGTGCATCCCGGTGTCTGTGTACAATGTAAAGTTATTAAAATTAGCTCGTTTTGGGGCGTTATTGGGTAGCAGACTGCTGTTAAGTTAGGTTTTAGATGCGCGTCCTTCAGGGTTTATTCATGGTTCGTTTTCTGCGTGTGCTTTTTCAATGTGGCGTGCTGCTGAGCTTTGTATTTTCATTGCAAGCCTCTGCTAGCTCATTTGAAACACAACAAAACAACACCGCTATATTTGACGGTATAAAAGGTGATGCCGGCGAACTCTCCATTGATCCCAACCAGACACTACATTTATGGAAGGCTGGCGATTCAGAATCAACTCGCACAGGCAATGGGTTTGCTTACCGTAAGTTCTACGGAGAATTTATCTTAACTGTTCAATTAAAAAGCCAGGCTTTTTGTAATTTTGGATTGCAAATTGAATTACCCGATGAAGGGGGGTCACTAAAGACCAAGTTCGATAGTCATTCAAATCTTGCGGTCGAACTGCAAGACTCCAAAAAGACGCTCTTACAGCGTGAAGGCTTCGTCAAGAACCCCGATGTTTTTCAAGTGGAGCAGGTCGACAAGGAAATTATTTTTTCCGCCGCCAATTATGGTAAGCCTTTAAAAGTGATTGCGCGTTATAACTTAACCAAACTGCAAAATTTGCACGTAGGTATTTATCGCGATTTTTCTTTGCACGATAAAAGTACTCTTGAACTAAAAAATTTGCGCTGGGTTATTCCAGCTTGGAAAAATTTTATTCCCTATTATCATTTTCTGGGAAGCCGTTTGGAAATCCTGGATGTGGTGACGGGAGAACGAAAAGTTATTTACGAAACTGCCGCTGGAATAGAAGCACCTAACTGGACAGCGGACGGTGACACCATTATTTATAACTCGTCCGGGCGAGTGTATAAACTCTATCTTCCGACCAAAAAAATATCCCTTTTTAATACGGGCTTTGAAGCCAAAAATAATAATGACCACATAGTGTCATTTAAAGGAAAGATCCTAGGTATTACTCATATGGATAAGGATATTATTGATAACTGGTCGGTTTATAAGCTCCCCATTAATGGCGGTGAGCCGCAGCGGTTAACTTTTGTTACTCCATCTTATTTACACAGTTGGTCTCCTGATGGACGCTATATTTTGTATACCTCACGTCGCAATGGTCAGTTTGAAATTTATCGTGCAAACAGCGATGGTACAGGCGACGAGTTACAGTTAACGAATAACAACAGTATGGACGACGGGTCTGAATATACGCCGGACGGAAAACATATTTATTTTAACTCCTCTCGCAGCGGGGCAATGCGTTTGTGGCGGATGGATGCGGATGGTAAAAATCCAAAGCAGGTTACCTTCGATAATTACAATGATTGGTTTCCACATATTTCGCCGGACGGAAAACGCATTTTATTTTTATCCTACATGCCGGATATAGACCCTGTGTTACACCCTTACTATAAGCAGGTGTATTTACGCATGATGCCTATAGATGGTGGTGAGGCCAAAATTGTTGCTTATCTTTACGGTGGGCAGGGTACGATTAACGTTCCATCCTGGTCATCAGATGGCCGTTACGTGGCTTTCGTTAGTAACAGTCAATTAGGTGCGGAAAAGCACTGACGTGCTGAATATCCAGCATCAATCTAAAACTAATTGCTCAGCGCTATGGTGGACAGGGTACAATCTCGCGCATTACGCATTAATCTTTTAATTATTTGGTAGAGACTTTTACGATGTTTGAGTGGATTGCAAGTCCTGAGGCTTGGGTTGCTTTGGCAACCTTAACTGCATTAGAGATTGTTTTAGGTATAGATAACATTATTTTTCTATCCATTTTAGTGGGGCGCCTACCCGAGCATCAACGTGCATTAGGGCGCACGCTTGGGTTGGGTTTTGCAATGCTGACTCGTTTGGGGCTTTTATTTTCCTTAACTTGGGTGATGAGCTTGACTCATCCTTTTATTAGCCCCTTTGGTTACGATATATCGGGGCGGGATATCATTTTAATCGGTGGTGGTTTATTTCTGTTGTATAAGGCGACCGTCGAAATTCATCAAAGCGTGGAAGGTGGCGATGAAGCAGCTGAACTTAAAACCGGTAGTTCAAATTTTTTTGTAGTCATTCTGCAAATTGCAATCCTGGACATAGTGTTTTCGTTGGACTCGGTAATTACTGCAGTAGGCTTGGTAAGCCAAATTACGCTCATGGCGATAGCAATTGTAATTGCGGTGGGCGTTATGATGTTTGCTGCAAGATCCATTGGCGAGTTTGTAGAGAATCATCCAACTGTAAAAGTCTTAGCTTTATCGTTTTTGGTCGTCGTGGGTGTCACCTTGGTTATGGAGGGTTTCGATGTTCACGTTCCTAAAGGCTATATTTATTTCGCCATGGCATTCTCGCTTGGCGTAGAAATGATTAACATCAGGATGAGAAAAAAGTTAGCAGCTAAGAGTGAATAATCGTTGAACAAAACAAAGGCTTCCCAGGGAAGCCTTTGTTTTAGGTGAGGGTTATTTTTTTTCCGCAAGCTTAACGCCCACGCGCGTTGTGGTTCCTGCTGCAAACTGCGGTTCCCAGTTAATTTTGTTTTTGGCAAACAGGACAATCGCTGTTGAGCCCAATTTAAATCGACCCATTTCTGCACCTTTGTCTAAAACAATGTTTTGGTACGGGTAATTTGATACTTCGATTTCGCGACTACCCATCATGGGCGCAAGCTCGCCATCCCAAACCGTTTCTATGCCCGCGACAATCATTGCACCAACAAGTACGACTGCCATCGGTCCTATATCTGTATCGAAAATAGCGACGACACGTTCATTGCGTGAAAACAAGCGCGCAACGTGGCCTGCAGTGACTGTATTAACGGAAAACAAATCTCCCGGGATAGAAACCATAGTACGAAGCTTTCCGCCGTAGGGCATATGTACGCGGTGATAATCTTTCGGAGATAAATATACTGTTGCAAAATCACCCTCGGCAAACTCCTGAGCCAAGGCGGCATCGCCACCTAATAATTCTTCAACGGTGTAGTCTTGGTCTTTTGCTTGGAAAACCCGGCCATCGACAATCTTCCCTAATTGGCTTATAGAGCCGTCTGCAGGGCATACAATAGCGCTCGGTTCATTGCATATTGGCCGAATGCCGGGTTTAAGTTCGCGTGTAAAAAAATCGTTAAAGCACGCATAGGCACGAGGATTCTCCTCCGCGGCGAGAGACATATCAACTTGGTAGCGCTTAATAAACCATTCTATGAAGGTATTCTTAATAAAACGGTTTTTGCTGTTCGCAAATTTTCCCACAAAACGTGAGAGTGCATGTTGCGGCACCCAGTGTTGGAGTTTAATAAATAATTTATCGTTCATAATGGCGGAGCCTGCATTAAACTGTATTTTTTGCCGTTTTAGGATGGCAGCATCTTATCAAAAAGTGCGCGCTAGCGCTCTCACATAAATAAACTCAAGGTGGCATCAGTGTTGCGCTATCAAATTATTCCGGTAACTCATTATCAACAGAACTGTACGCTCCTATGGTGTGATGAAACCGGTGAAGCCGCTGTGGTTGACCCAGGTGGCAATATTGAACGAATTTTAAACTTTATTGCAGAGCAGAAATTGCAGCTCGTTAAAATATTGCTAACGCACGGTCATCTAGATCACGTTGGTGGAACCGCAGCTTTGTGCGATGTTTTTCATAATAAGTTGCCCATTGAGGGGCCGCATGAGGATGACACGTTCTGGATCTCTATGCTTCCGCAGCAAGCGCAGATGATGGGATTTGTCGAGCCAAAAAGTTTCCGGCCCGATCGTTTTTTGAAAGATGGTGATCGGGTGGTGTTTGGTAATATTCAATTGCGCGTTCACCATTGTCCAGGGCATACACCGGGGCACGTTATTTTCTTTGACGCCGAAACAAAATTGGCATTGGTGGGGGATGTATTGTTCAAAGGTTCTATCGGGCGAACAGATTTTCCAAAGGGTAATTACACGGATTTGGTGAATTCGATTCGCACGAAATTATGGCCTTTAGGGGATGATGTAAAATTCATACCCGGGCACGGCCCCATGTCGACCTTTGGTGACGAGCGTACTCACAATGCATTTGTGGCGGACAAAAATCTTGGCTGACCGGAATCTATAAAAAATAAAAATATGTAATTCCGCTGTGAGTTAAGCGCTGGATGCGTATGATTCATGCTCCATAATCAGCGTGACTTTAAACTAAATTGATAACAGATCTTTCATTTTATTTACTGGCCGTGCCCGTAGTGCTGCTGGTGGGAATGTCTAAAGGCGGTTTCGGGGGCGGATTGGGAACGCTTGCAGTTCCTTTTTTATCCCTTCTCATTGATCCCCGTTTGGCTGCCGCAATCTTGCTTCCCATTCTTTGTGGTATGGATGCAGTGAGTCTGTGGAGCTTTCGTGGGACTTGGGACAAGCTCAATCTGAAAATTCTTATGCCCGGTGCCTTGATTGGTACGCTCGCTGGCGCACTCACCTTTAAAATCACTAATGCCGATATGATTCGATTGATAGTCGGTGTACTGTCTATCTATTTTGTGTGTCATTACCTTTGGGGTAGGCATTTTCTTGAGTCAATCGAACAGCAGCAAGCCAGCCCTGTTCGCGGCACCTTTTGGGGCAGCGTTGCCGGGTATGTAAGCTATATTGCCCATGCGGGCGGCCCACCTGTTGCCATTTACTTGCTTCCCCAGCACCTGCCGAAAACAGTTTTGGTCGGCACCACAGTCTTATTTTTTTCTATTATCAATTTTATAAAACTTATTCCGTACGCATGGCTGGGGCAGATTAATACAGAGTCCTTTCTGACATCGCTTGTACTTTTACCGCTCGCACCCTTGGGAGTGCAGTTTGGGGTTTACCTGCATAATCGTGTTTCCGATCAGGTATTTTATTGGATTAGCTATGGCTTTTTGTTTATAGCTGGGTTGAAGCTGACCTATGAAGGAGCTGCTGCGCTCTGGTAGACACTTGTATAGGTAGGCTTTAGCGTCTATAACTCATGCTACCTATGTTTGAGTTGTGAGCGGCTTGGTTGAAATGGGCTTGTTTGGGCGAGTAGAATCTCACCATAGTTACAAATTCTAAAAAAGTTCCCATAAAAGGATACCCACATGAAAAAAATTCTTGTAGCAGCGATCGCATTGTCGGCTGCGACCTCCTATGCAGACACCAGTTCGTTTAGCGGTTTTTACGTAGGTGGTGGCGTTTCGAGTGTTCGGAACGATTTGGATGATACCAAATGGAGCCCGGCAGAGTTATTTGGTGGTTACAAGCTAAATCCTTATGTGGGTGGAGAAGTGCGTGTTGGCGCTTCTTTCGAGGGTGACAGCAAAATAACTAACTATGAATCCTTCTATTACCGCACGGAAAGCGCGAATTCGGTTGGAAAGAGTTACTTGTTGCTCGGTTATTCTCACGCTGTGATTGATACATTTAGCGGCGACTATACATTGAATGGCATGTCTTATGGCGCGGGTGTTGGTTTTGTCATCAGCGAAAAATTCAATTTGAATTTGGAGTATAAAGTGCTTGCCAATGGCAAGGGTGGTAAAGCTAATGACAAAGAAGAAGACATCAAGCTCAGCTCAGTCAGTGCAACTGTAGATTATCGTTTCTAAGATAAATAATGGAGCGGGCCTTGCGCGCTCCATTGACTCGTTTTTTATCCGCCCTCCCAACTAATCTTTTTGTACAATCGACACTTGGTCAGATAGTCTGATCTCCCCGCTCTCGATAATTCTGGCTGTAATTCCACCGTGGCCACGAACAGCGTTGTACCCCCCGGGCCCAAAAGTCGCTTCCATTGCAGAGCAGGGGTGGCACAAGCCCGTATATTCCAGCAAGCAGTTTCCCACGCGAAACCGTTTGTCTTTAAGGGCTAGCAGGTTAATACCTTTAACAACCAAATTACGCCTAAGCAGTTCCGGTGGGACCTCAGGTATTCCCAATAGCGATGCGATAACTTCCAAGTGCTCTCCCTGAATCAAGGTTACTTGGCGTTTGCCATTCAAACTTTTGTAGCGATCGCCTTGTAATCCCTTCATTGCAATTGCTTGAACACTCTGAAGCTCAGCCATAGGTGCCTTGCGCTCGGGGCGGATGCCAATCCAGGTTATGCAGCCCACCTGCGGAAGATTGTCGAAAAGGTCTTGCAGAGAATTACTCATGATTATTTCTTCCAAACAGGGTTGCGCAGGCCTTGCCTGCATTCATGCACGTCTTTATCGATAAGGTTATTGGGCTTAATGCAATCGCTCAAGCTTCTCACTATCGCAGATTCGGCAGATAACGATGAGGTTTCATTGGAGGCTAGCTTGTCATCCAATGCGCGGCAAGCGGTATCTTTGAATGAGGCGTTGGTAGCACTGGAGTTTTTATTGAACTCGGAAATCCAATAATTGCAGGTGGCTAATAATCGCTGGATTTGCGGATCAGAACTATTGGCTTTGCGCAGCTTTAGATTTGATCTGGCGGGAGTGTTAATGCCTTTGGTTTTGGCTCCAGAAGTAATTTGAATAGCCTGTTCACGATTGCATTGCGAAAGTTTGGTCGATAACTCATCTGCCTGAATTCGCCAACGTTCCATTTGCTTTAAGCTGCCTCCATGGCGTCGTAAGTCCTCAAGCTTGTGAATTCGCTTTTTGAATTGAGTGCAATCTGCAGCGTAGGCTTGTGACGCATACACAAAAGCCATTAAACAAAAAATCCATTTCTTCATGATAATTCCTTTTTGTAATTTTTCCTTAAGACAGACGGGATTCTAAACCCGTGTCATAGGCAACACAACACCATTCATGTTGTGGATATATACACTTATGTGCTGCAAAATTTATAGTGTTAATGAAGCATATAGGGATAGCGAAGTTTAACGCCTCGTTCAAGTAAGGCGTTAATTTGTGATTTATTAAGTTCCATGAGAAATGCATGATAGGCACTGCGAACTTTACGGTCAGGAATAATCGCGCTGCACTGAATTAAATCGAGAATGCCGTTTTCTTCTGCGAGTTTGTGGCGTTCACCTGTGTAGTGATAATACTGGCTGCCGAGTTGCTGTAAACGGAAAATTGCAGATTGAGAAAAAATAAGCGCGCTCATAAGCTCTCCTTGAATTTAAACTGGCCGGTGAATACTAGGGTTGGCTTTAATCCAGTTCCGTACTCGAGCGCACATTGCGGGTTAGCCACCGGTTTCATCGTGTGGTGTGTCCACAGGTTTAGATTCTGGAGATCCCATTTGTCGCAAGTAGACAGAAAGTAACACTATTGATGCGACAGACAAAAATTCGCTTTGCCAGTTTTGCAGTGACTCGAACCAAAATCGATTTTCGTAAATGGTTTGAAGTAACGTAAAATGCTTATTTTCTTCCTCGTTAATTTGCTTCATGGTGCCGTAGGCATGCATAAAAAAGGACACAATAAATAATAAAAAGAAGGCTAGGCTTAACGAGTTTTTATAGAGTTTTAAGTAAATCCCTCCTTTTTTGACTGGCCAAGGTGCTTTCTCATGAACTTTGGGTTCTCGGTCAACTTCTTCGCTACCATCCAATTTTTTAGATTCTGCGGAACCTTTTTGAAATAAAAAAACAGTGAGAACTACATATAAGCCCATTTGTAAAAATTCACTCTCCCAATTTTCAAAGGTTGCTTGAATGAAGTGCCCTGATTCCAGATATTCGGTAAATGAAAAGGGTGGTAGTCCTTTTTCGTAACGCTCCTGCTTGCTTTCTTTGAATCCCGTATAAGCTTGTCCGAGCCAACACAACACCATGAAAGACATAAACACAATAAGGAGTCCATTTCGTTTAAAGAAGCTGTGGTGTCCACGCATTTAAAATAACTCCTCCCGCTGTACAAAATATTTATGGCACTTAAAAAAATAAATTTTATGCCAATAAGGTGCAATCGAAAGGTTGCGCGCCAATCTTCTCTGTTTCCGTTCGCTGCCGAACGATACTCGTCAAACACGCTTGTTAGGGTCTTGGTTTGTATTTATGGGCGAATTAGAAGCTAAACGCGAAAAAGGAAAATCCCCAAAAAAAACTTACGTCTGTTTGCAAGCAATTGGTTCTAAATTGGTTAGGAGAAAAATATGAAAGACCCGAAACAACTACCGCAAGAACCTTTTGATCCAGATTCAGAGCCTCCTGTAGAAAACGATGAGCTGGATTTTACGGATGAGGAAGAACCCTCGTTTTCAACACTTTCACCAGAGTTTGACGCGAGTGAACTTGAAGTTATAGCCAATAAAGACAGCGCGGCTCAAAGCCCCACAGATGATCTGGAGCCAGAGGATCTTATCAAAGAAGATGGCGCGCGCTCCGCTCATGAAGATTCTGCAAATATGCCAGCGGATGAAGATTTAAGTGTTGTTGATGTCAATGAAATCGGCGCCGGATTTGGTTTGGATGAAGCGCAATTGGCAAAAATAAAACCTTTGGATGGTAAGCCGGAAAATTAATTTATCAACACCGATTTTACGTTCTGCTTTTTTAATCTTTGCACGGGAGTTATAGCATGCCAGATCAAGAGAAAACTGAAAATTTAGCGGGTGCTGGTTCGGTAATGAGCACTGTTTCTGGTCCATCAACCTCAGCTAACCCCGATGGTCTTGGTGTGATGAGTGAGGTGGGAGATAGATTGCTGGAAAAAATTGCATCCGGTAAAGAGCTATCTGCTGCGATCTTGACTAACGAAAATAAATTTCAGGAATATGGTGAAGCATCTCGCTGCCCTTACACAGGAGCAACCCGCGAGCCGACATCCGAGTCTGCTACGGGTAGTACGTCGTCCGAAATTAATGCGTCTGAAAAAGTAGGCAGCGGAGAACCAGCCGTAGGCGAAAATCCCACCGTAGATCCGCTTGATCGCGTGCGTGTTGACGCAACAGGACAAGTATTAACAACTAATCAAGGTGTGGCTGTTGCCGACAATCAACATTCTTTAAAAATTGGTTTGCGCGGCCCAACGGCCATGGAAGATTTTATTCTTCGTGAAAAGTTAACGCACTTCGATCACGAGCGAATCCCCGAACGTGTGGTACACGCACGTGGTTCAGCTGCGCACGGTTATTTTGAAACCTACGAATCTTTGCAAGACGTCACGCGCGCGAATTTATTTTCGGAGGCGGGAAAACGTACGCCTGTGTTCGCACGTTTTTCAACTGTGGCGGGTGAGCGCGGTTCAGCAGATACAGTTCGTGACGTGCGCGGTTTCGCTGTAAAATTTTATACTGATGAAGGTAATTGGGATTTGGTGGGAAATAATATTCCCGTATTTTTCATTCAGGATGCGATGAAATTTCCTGATCTTGTCCATGCTTTAAAACCAGAACCTCACCACGCCATGCCGCAGGCGTCCAGTGCTCATGATACCTTCTGGGATTTTGTTTCACTTACGCCTGAATCTACGCATATGTTGCTTTGGGAAATGTCAGATCGCGCCATACCTCGAAGTTATCGAACTATGCAAGGGTTTGGTGTGCACTCATTTCGTTTCGTGAATGCCGCAGGTGAGTCTATCTTTTGTAAGTTTCATTGGACTCCACTTGCAGGCACGCATTCATTAGTATGGGATGAGGCGGTGAAAATAAGTGGGGCAGATCCCGATTTTCATCGTCGCGATTTATGGGAAGCAATTGAAGCTGGTGAATTCCCAGAATGGGAATTAGGTGTTCAGTTATTTACAGAAGAACAAGCTAGCACTTTTCCATTTGATATGCTCGACCCCACTAAAATTGTTCCCGAAGAAATGGTTCCTGTCACACGCATCGGCAAGATGACGTTAAACAGAAACCCCGATAATTTTTTTGCGGAAACAGAACAAGTTGCATTTTGTACCGCACATGTTGTTCCCGGAATTGATTTTACCAATGACCCACTGTTGCAAGGCCGCATTCATTCTTATCTGGATACACAATTGACTCGCTTGGGCGGGCCTAACTTTCACGAAATTCCCATTAATTCACCCGTTGCGCCTATATTCAATAATCAGCGCGATGGATTTCATCGCCAAGCAATTCACCGTGGCCGCGTAAATTACGAGCCAAACTCTTTAGCAGGTGGTTGCCCATTTCAAGCGGGAATTGCAGGCTTTACCAGTTTCCCTGAAACCATTTCCGAAGATAAGGTTCGCGGTAAGCCGGAGTTGTTTGCAGACCACTATTCGCAAGCGCGCTTGTTTTGGCAAAGCCAAACGGTGGCCGAGCAAATGCATATTATTGCTGCCTTCCGGTTTGAGTTATCGCGCGTGCAATTTTTATCGGTGAGGAAACGGGTCGTCTCGTTACTCGTTAACGTAGATCCAATTTTGGCAGAAGGTGTTGCAGATGGATTGGGCATAATGCTCCCACCACCTGCACCTGTTTACGCAAATTTGCCTATGCATGTATATGATCCTTCGCCAGCTTTATCGTTACTTTCACGACCAGGTATAAAGGGAATCCGCACGCGCCGTGTTGCGATTTTGGTTGGCGATAAAATTAACGCTGAAGCAGTAGCAACAATCTACACCGATTTATTAACTGAAGGCGCGGTGCCGCGCATTGTTGCATCGCGTTTGGGTCAAATCGCTACGCTTGACGGAAAGGCTATGGATATTGAAATTTCCATAGAGGCAGGCCCATCTGTTTTATATGACGGCTTGGTGATTGCAGATGGCGATGGATCGGTTGAGGATTTATTGATGGATGCAGATGCGTTAGATTTTGTTCGCCAACAATATCGTCACTGCAAGCCCATTCTGGCTTTAGGTGCCGCGATAGATTTAATTGACGAAGTGGGAATGTCCGCAATATTAGCGGATGGCATGGAAGACCCAGCGTTAATATTTACCGACGCATCATCAGTTGATATGGGTTTAGAAAAATTTAAAGCCGCACTTGCCACTCATCGTTTTTACGCGCGCGAAACTGATCCACCGAGCGTATAATCGTCTGGCGACACCTCGTGAGAGGTGTCGCATTATGCGTAGGTCATGAGTTAACGGAGCGGATTATGTTTGGGTTTTCTGCACTTGAATTGGCGCGCGCGCAATTCGCGTTTACTATTTCCTTCCACATTATCTTTCCTGCAATAACCATCGGCCTCGCAAGTTATCTTGTGGTACTGGAAGCTTGCTGGCTGCGCACCAAGCGAGAGGTCTATCGCGATCTTTATCATTTTTGGTTAAAGATTTTTGCCGTTAATTTTGGTATGGGCGTTGTGTCCGGCATTGTGATGGCTTATCAGTTTGGAACCAACTGGAGTTTTTTTTCCGATTTCGCGGGCAGTATTACCGGGCCGCTGCTCACCTATGAAGTGCTTACTGCATTTTTTTTGGAAGCAGGATTTTTGGGCGTAATGTTATTCGGTTGGAATCGTGTTGGCCCCGGTTTGCATTTTATGTCCACACTTATGGTTGCTTTGGGAACTTTAGTTTCAGCAACCTGGATTTTGGCATCAAACTCTTGGATGCAAACGCCACAGGGCTATGAAATTATTGACGGTCGCGCCGTTCCTGTTGACTGGTTAAAAGTTATATTTAATCCCTCGTTTCCTTATCGCTTAATGCACATGAGTGTTGCGTCATTTTTAGCAACAGCTTTGCTTGTCGGTGCTTCAGCCGCTTGGCATTTATTGCGCGGCAATGATAATCGCCCCGTTAGAAAAATGTTTTCCATGAGCATGTGGATGTTACTCATTGTCGCTCCCGTGCAAGCTGTGATTGGTGATTTCCACGGTTTAAATACGCTGGAACATCAACCTGCAAAACTCGCTGCGATCGAAGGGCATTGGGAGAATGAAGGCGAGCAGGGTACGCCACTGATTTTATTTGGCTGGCCAGATATGGAGGAGGAGACTGTTCATTACAAAGTAGAAGTGCCGCGTTTAGGCAGTTTAATCCTTACCCATTCATGGGATGGAAAAATTCCAGCGTTAAAAGATTATCCGCGAGAAGATCTCCCCAATTCCACTATTGTCTTTTGGTCGTTTCGAATAATGGTGGGGCTCGGGTTGTTAATGATTATCCTTGGTATGTGGAGCGCGTGGTTGCGTTACAAAAATTCGCTTTATACACAGAGGCATTTTTTGCATTTTTCAATGTGGATGGGGCCTGCCGGAATTATTGCGATTTTAGCCGGTTGGTTCACCACAGAAGTTGGCCGCCAGCCTTGGACTGTCTACGGCGTTTTTCGCACGGCCGATTCTGTTTCTCGTATTGATCCGACACAGGTTGGTTTAACGCTTATTATCTTTGTTGTTGTTTACATTGCTGTGTTTGGCACCGGCATCGCTTACCTGTTGCGTCTAATTCAGAAAGGCCCATTGGTAAGCGAGGGTAAAGATAAAATTGACGGTGGTGTGGGCGAAATGCGTACGCCTATGCGGCCCTTATCTGCAGCAAAAAAATCTGACCGCGATGACGCAAGCGAAGGTGATTCGGTTAGCGGGGGAGAAAAATAATGGGCATTGAATTATCGGTTATCTGGGCCGTTATTATTTTGTTCTCCATTATGATGTATATCGTTATGGATGGCTTTGATCTTGGTCTCGGCATTTTATTTCCGTTTTTTAAAAGCAAAGAAGATCGCGATCTTATGATGCACACGGTTGCGCCAGTGTGGGACGGTAATGAAACCTGGTTGGTGCTCGGCGGTGCGGGATTGCTTGCAGCTTTTCCGCTTGCGTATTCCGTTATTTTAAGTGCGCTTTATTTACCGATTATTTTTATGCTGATTGGATTAATTTTTCGCGGTGTTGCATTTGAGTTTCGTTTTAAGGCGCTCGATCATGAGCGACACTTTTGGGATAAGGCGTTTATAGGTGGATCAATTGCTGCTACTTTTTTTCAAGGTGTTACTTTGGGTGCCTATATTCAGGGCTTGCCTGTAGTTGACCGTACCTACGCTGGTGGTTCCTTAGATTGGCTCTCTTGGTTTTCTGTTTTTACCGGGCTTGGGCTTGTTGTGGCATTTGCACTTTTAGGAAGCACTTGGCTCATTATTAAAACCGAAGGGGAATTACATGAACGTGCTCATGTCATCACGCGTTATTTGGTGTGGGCATTGTTAGCAACCATCATAATTATTAGCCTGTGGACACCTCTGCAAGATGAAAAAATTGCGGCTCGCTGGTTTAGTTTTCCAAATATTCTGTGGCTTTCACCTGTTCCTTTATTGGTAGGTGTATTTACCTTTTTGTTGCTTCGCGCTATTCAGCAGCGTGCGCACGTTAAGCCATTTATTTTTACGCTATGTCTGGTTTTTTTAGGTTATAGCGGCTTGGGAATTAGTTTGTGGCCACACATTATTCCACCCAATATTTCCATTTGGCAGGCTGCTTCTCCTCCGCAAAGCCAGGGGTTTGTGCTAGTGGGTGCGCTATTTATTATCCCAATTATTCTGGCGTATACCTTCTGGGCCTACTACGTGTTTCGCGGGAAAATAAAACCGGGTATGGGGTACGATCACTAATGTTGAACAGAAAAATTGGCATTCAGACTGACGATAATCCCAAGCACGCTTGGTGGGTTCGTGTGGGCTGGCTTTTATTCATTTGGGCGGCAAGTGTGCTCGCTTTGGCTGTAATTGCGTTGTTAATTAAAATAATAATGCATGCCGCAGGGATGTCTGTTTGAATATTCGTGTTGATAAAGTGCGCGAGAGCTGAGGTTATTTCTCTAAATTTTTCCGCTCTTGATGTTTAATTCCTTTCAAATGCTTTTCTCTCGTTTCTGGATCATTGATATCAATATCATCCGTTTGGTCGCCGCCTTCCATGCGTTCCTTTGGACCATTCTGGCGATCATTCGCATGCTCATAATCTTTTTCTTTGGTAGAAGGCATTTTCAACTCCCTTCAATGTTGAAAGTGCAACTCGGGATCCGACGTGACCAAAAACTCTAATCCTTCTCCGGGGTCTTCCTCACCACAAACCGCCAAGTATTCCGGGCTCGCGGCTATTGCTTCACGTTGGGACAGTACGAAATCTTGTTCTGGTTCGATGGATTTAATTAGCTCAGTGCCAACTTCTTTGGCGCCCTGCAATAGCGGGCAAATCGCTTCTGCGTGATTCATTTGGAAACCTCACATAGGTAAAAGGTCATCATTTAATTTTATGTAAACACGCGCTATTTAACCGTTAGGTACCTAACTCAAGCGTCAAAGGGTTCGTATCTTTGAAGATTTTGAACATTATTAAACCAACACGATGAGAAGGTATGCTGGCTTTCCCCAGCTAAAGCCTTTCCGCAGTTTTAGGGTTGACAATATCCGCCCCAAAAGCCAAAATGCGCGCCCTTGATATGGCTAGATAGCTCAGCCGGTTAGAGCACAGCACTCATAATGCTGGGGTCGGCGGTTCAAGTCCGCCTCTAGCTACCATATTTTTCAAAGGGTTACGGATTAGCGTCTGTAACCCTTTTTTATTTATTACTACAAAGCTACTACATTCCCTCAAAAAACCCTTTTTGTAAGGGCGACTGTACAAACTTTGGCCGCAAGATTCAGACACCGCGAACACTCACCCTTACAAAAAGGGTTGTCACTTAAAAGCCAAAACCACTCATAGGCGATAGCTTGGTTACCGAAGCCATATAGTCCGGTGCAAGGTGCGCATACCGCATAGTCACTTTCAAATCGGAATGACCCAGAATGCGTTGCAGAGCCAAAATATCCCCACCGTTAATCAAGTAGTGACTGGCAAAGGTATGGCGCAGGACGTGAGTTAATTGCCCGTCAGGTAACTGGATACCCGAACGATCAACAGCCTTCCTGAAAGCCCCCTTACAGCTCGAAAAGAGGGATTGTCCGAAGGGATAGGCGAGGGACGATAGATAAGCGCTGAAATCGGGCGTTATAGGCACGACACGAACTTTCCCATTCTTTGTATCAGAGAAAACCACCCGATCCGGAAATAGCGATTTACGGGTCAATGCGTTAGCTTCACCCCAGCGAGCACCGGTAGCCAGACATAAACGAGCAACAGCCCCACAGTGGTTGTTAGAGGACTCATCACACGCCTTTAGCAACACCTCGATTTGCTCAGAAGTCAAAAACGATAATTCCCGTTCACGCTCAGCAAAAGTGCGAATCTTAGCCAGTGGGTTTTTGCCGTGGTATTGCTCCAAGCGAATCAGCTCAGAGAACACTGCCCGCAGGTATCGGGTTTCATGATTGACCGTGGACACTGACACTTCAGTTAAGCGCTTTTCACGGTAGCGGGAAAAGTGAGCAGCCGTAAATTGGTTAACCGCAGGATCACCCAAGGCGGTACAAATGGCCAAGGTACGTGCAAGCCGTGTTTTGGAATCCCGCAGAGTGACGCCGTGCAATGTAAACCAAAGATTCACCAGTTCGGAAAGCTTACGTTTATCAGCCGCATAATTGAGCGGAGCAACTTTCACCGCCGCTTCAAAATCAGCCTGAATTTGCTTTAGCTCTTTACGCGTTTCACGAATACGAACAACGCGAGGGCCATTACGACCCGCAGGATAAAAATCTAATTTGTAGCGACCATCTTCAAGCTTTTGGATCATGCAGCCACACCGTTCAAAATATGGTGACGAAGTTTTTTATCGACAAATTCGGTTAATACTTCATGCAAAAATTCAGACTCACCATATAGTTTACACCCGAAATAATTTGCAAGTTCAGCATCTAACCCAGCGGAAAGAATTCTGGAAACTACAAACGAAGTTTTAAAACGTTTACGAGCATAAAGTCTAATTTGGTTGCCGAGCCAGAACGCGACATTGCGATTGGAATTTTCACACGGAGGTTTAGGCTTGCGACAATATTCAAGGACAGGAGAAGGGCAGAAAAACTGAATGTCCTCAATTAAATACTGCCACACCGGATCGATATAGCTGGTTGAATATTGAAGCCTGAAATTATTCAGGGAATATTGCCAGAGTGCAGTTAGATGAGGCGCTAAATCAGCGTACGTTTTAATTGAGATGTTTTTACCGTCTGTGCCAACGGTGCCCCAACAAAATTGATTAATAACCGAGTGATGGAAACGAGCCTCGATACGATGAACAGTATCGCCATGTTGGAATTCAGAAATATTTTGTTGAGAAAAATCCCCATCAAAATTAGCCGCAGGAACCTTAGACCACTGATCACACCAGAACTGATATTTATCGGTTTTTAGAGATTCGGACACCTTGTCATAAACACAAAATTGCAAACCACCAGCACTGCCAAAGGTGTAAGACTGACCAGCACCATAAATCACAGCGGTTTCATTCAAATCAGCTTGAGCATTTGAGATCGAATTGAATTTAAATTGGCGCTTAGCCTTTGCCACCAAACGAGACTCAAAATCAGCAGGCACCTGAAAGCCTTTCACATCGACAGCAATATGACAACTCACACCGGAAGGAACGAGCTGATAAGCGAAATCAGAGGCAATCTCGTTGATTAATTTAGTCAGTGATTGTGGAGTATGTTCGGCGATAAGTTGCGGAGTGCATTCGATTTTTAAGTGCGAAGCGGATAAATCCGGTTCGGCGTAGAAAGACTTAATTAAAACCACAAAGCCCAAATCCAAATTTTTCAAAATGTACTGATAGCCGGAAGCCTTGCTGGAACGTGTGATGAGCCAGTCACGATCATTGACCGTAAGGAAGTGGGAGGAGGATTCGTATTCGCGCGCAATGTACGCTAGAACGTCCTGATTGAGCAGGCAATTGTAAAGTTGCTTAATGGTATCAACGCCGCAATGAAGATAGCGCAAGCCTGAAAGATCAACAGAAGTGGATTGGTTGTAAAAATGGTTACCTTCACGGTGCCAAAACTTATTTTCGTATCTCATGCGGATAATCCTGTTATTTAAAAAGCGGTTAAAAAACGAGGTTGTGTGGCGCTTTGTGGTTGTGTGTGTTTGATCACCCCCCTTATTAATTACGTGTTACAAGGACGTAAAGGAGCCGCCAGCCGTGCGCGGCGCTTCGCTTTTGCCCGCGCCCTCGGCTGATGGCTCCGGCAAATCCGACTTTGTATCGTCGAAATAGCCACTATCAACAATCGAATTGCAGACCGATTCAGAGATGTTGAGCTTGGTAGCCTGTTGGGTGTAGCACTGACAAATGTGAGTGGCCTCAGAGCGCATACATTGCGTTTTGGGGAAGGACTTTGGTTTAGTGAGTTCGTCATATATTGGAGCGCTAGAAGGAACGTCAGCGATTCTAGGTGTGCGTAGTTCGATATATTCTTGCTGGGTTAAGGGACGTTTTGGTTTTGAGCCGTTCATGGAGTTTGAAGCGAAGGCGTTAACGTCAGTTATTTCTTTCACCTTTTCTTTCAAAGGTTCAACAGAAGGCGGGTCGAAGCGATCATGGAAGTGATACCAGCCAACACCGATGATCAAAGCCAACAATAAAAATGGCGCGAATACCTTAAAAGGGATTTTTCGTTTAACCGTGTGAATCTCAGCGGATTTATAAACGCCAAAATATTTTTTGGGAAAGGAAACACGACTGATCACCGCCGATTTACGAATAAAGAAATCGTCTACATCACTTTGACATTTTTCCCATTCAAAGCGCTTGGCTGATTGCATACCAAACACACGTTCATAATGCGTGTGTTTGCCGACAAACCGCCGGAAACCCGCGTCTAAGAGCATTGGGGATTGGGTAATGACAAAGAAGTCAAAACCACGGTGACGATGCTCAGATAACGCGAGGATGAATTCTGGTAAAGGTTTCTTTGGGTCGCGGGTCGGGAAAATATATTGAGCTTCATCGATAACGATAATGGAGCCATCTGGTAATGACTGCCAATCTCTTATCCCGTCTTCGTTTAATTCAATCCACGGTAAGGTGAGTTCCTTAATTCGTATGTAATAAATTGGGCGATTGGCAAAGTCTGGATTGCTATCAATGTAGGCGATTGTATTTAAGGTTTTCGATGCGCCTGGTATACCCGTTATTAAGTGGATCATGCAGTCATGCTCCCTTGTTTAACCACAGATACAGAACGAGTCGCAATCTTGATAGCAATTGCCACACTCATGGCAGAAAATAAAATCGACAGGCCTATATCGACTTTGGCTAACAACAGGATATTGAGAACGTCAGCAGGTATAGAATTGAAACGAGCGAATAAAAATGTTGAGAGTTTGCCCAGTAGGAAATTAAATCCCACGAATGACGCGAAGCCTAAGCCAAAGTAACCTAATATTTTTTTGAGCAATACAGGAAGGGCAAACAAAATAAATGCCCAGAGCCGTGTGAACAAGGTTGAAAAGAAAACTCGCAGGAGAAGGTATAGGCCTTGAATGGCAACCATAATGACTTGAATCATTTCATCGACTCCTTACGCACGTTCAACAGTGCGATAAATAATTAAGACACCCGAAAGGGAAAAGAAAAATAAAACGAGATAAGAAACTTGGGTGGCGAAATCGCAGAAAGGTTGATAAGAAAGCTGGAAACTACCCAAATGCAATTGGATATGGCGCGGAGCAGGACAAACACCATGGGATGGTGTGGATGCAGCAGAATCCAATGAGTTCATTAAATCCTGTACGTCAGACATGTTGCCGATATCGATATTTTTATGAATATCTTTAATTGAACCATCAGCTTCTGTTTGAACAGGTGAACTATTAATTAAGTTATCGAATTGCGCTTGTATATCGGTGTTATCAGCAGTGGCATTAATATCCACTTTTGAATTAATACCATCACAATTGTTTATCCACGCTTGTTTTAAAAGAGCGCATTGAATCGCATCACCAGAACAAGCAGGAGCGGATGAACAATTAGACGGTGTAGCCGTTGAAGGCGTAGAAGAAGCATTGCCAGACGAAGAACCGCTACCCGAGCCTGAACCAGCACCAGAGGCAACACAAAAAACAACACCGCCGGAAGTATAAGAATTAGGACAAGCATTTTGAGAAGTTTGAACGGAGCATTTGCCCGAGCCAAAAATTAATTCACAATTTTGCATTGCAGTAACCGCGGGATTATCACCACCGCCAGAACTCCCACCGCTACTACCACTACCACTGCTACCAGTGTCACCACCAGAGGCAGAACTGGAATTACCAACGGACGCAACGGACGAGGCACTACCAGAAGAACTAGGGGAACTGGAAGTACTTGTATCACTCGACGACGCACTTGAGGCAGATGCAGCAGAAGATGAAGACGGGTTTAAATCGGGAACGCACGTAGCATTGCCCTGAATATTTGAGGGGATAAAACCGGAAGGGCAAGAAGATGATGAGGACGATGACGAAGAACAGCTTTCTGTATATTCGCACGGCAAGGAGCTTGAGCTAGAAGAGCTTGAGGATGACTTTTTTCTACAAACAGCTTGAACGGTTTTAGGTGGCCCGATATTAGTTTGCATGATCTTTTCTTCATCAGCCGCACAATAGGAATTGTGATCACAATAAAATCCGTATTGGTTATATCCGGGATCAACACCAATAAAAACAGTCTCACCACCCGAACAACTAAAATTATCAGCTGCATTATTAATATTATTTCTATATTCCTGATTAGTTTCGTAATAACCCATAGAAACAACATAGAATTGAGTGCGCCACTCGAAATTAGCAGGCGGGAGAGCTGGATCAGCAACAGCAATAGAAGATAACAACGCAAAAATTAAAAAAAGGTATTTTTTCATTAGATGCCACCCGCAATAATATTGAGCGCGATAATTTCAACGATGAGCATTAAAAAATACGGGTCATAAAACATGGGGAAGCCTCCAATAAAAAAGGGGGCGAAAGCCCCCTAGCGACACAAGGGGAATTAAGAAAGGATGGTTCCTTTAACCCACTTGATACCCACAGCAACCAACGCCAAGCCGATCAACGCACCGCCCACTAACAACACGTCAGCTTTTACGTCGCCCATATCGGCGGCAAAAGTTGAAGGAAGGTTAGAGGCAGCAGAAGCACCCGCAGACGCTACAACGCCAACCACAGCCGCAGAAGCCGTGGCCAATTTTTTGTTGATGAATGAAAAATTAATTTTTTTCATTTGGTTTTTCTCCGATGTTTAAGGTTTTTAAGATCAATCGCAGCCCCATTGCTGCAATCATTATTGCTAGTATCCAAGCACTTAACTGGTTGAAGTCATCTCTCGATAACAAGTGATTAGCGAGCGCTTGGTTTAGCAATTCTTCCTCAGTTACGGATTGCCATGCGGAGCACGAAGGTTGACCATCGACGATTAGAATTTCACCTTCGCACCGTAAAAAAGTTGCCACTGCTTACACCTTTGGAGCCGGTGCAGCGGAAGCAACAGAATGGTTTTTCGCTACAATTTTTGTAGCCACTTGGCCGAGCTTGCCGCCGCCTGCTTTTTTCAAGCGGAACGACAAATCAACAACCACAGGGTAAGACTTGAAATTCAAGGCTTCGTAAACGCCAGAGTCAGCAGGCATTTTCATGATGTTGATGCCTTTAGCGTTTTCGGATTTTTCGTCTTGAACTTGTTGGCCGAGGAAAACGGACACGTATTCTTCGCCGTTCTCAGCTTTAAAATAAGAAGCGCCATAAAGTTCAACAGTCATTACAGAATCAGGTAGCATTTTTTAAATCCTCAATTAAAAAGTCGGACAAAGATTTAATTCGGAGCCCCGACTTGTAAGCTCAGAAAGTGAAGTGATTAAGGTGTAATCGGCATAAGCCATGCCGAATGAAAAAATGACGACGAAAATCAAAACAGCAGGAGCAATAGCACCGAGTAAGCGGAGCGCTAAAAAAACAAATTTGAAAAAAGAGGCCGCGACACTGCGAACAATCCGCATATTGTCCATATGCAGTGAGCGGCCAAAGACGGAAGACTTATTCATAGTCACCCCGCGTAAACTGAGTTTTTCCAGCTTGGAGGTCAGAAAGAAGCTTTTGAAAATTAATGAAACGCTGACGACCAATCTTCACAGTAGGAAGCGCATCGGTTTCAACAAAGCCGCGAATAGTATCTTTAGTAACACCGAGAAAAACGGCGCATTGTTCCTGAGAACAAACAGGAGGAATAACAGAAAGAGTCAAAGGTGTTAGATGATCGAAGGACATTACGCAGCATCCTTGACAGCTTCTACAACTGATAAAAACTCTTTAAATTTTTCTAACTCAGAATGAGGAAATTCAAACAGCGCTTTATCGAAATAAATTTCAAAACGGGAAGCAGTAGAAGACTGAATTCGGGCAACGTCAGAAATAATAGTAATGGGGTCGCAACCGAAAGAGGAAGGAACAAGCGAAGCAGTGAAGAAGCCACAAGATTGAAAGGTAAAGCGGATTTTTACGTCATCAGCGGTTAATAAAATCACTTCAGGAGTAGCCATATATTGACCTATCGTATTTATGTTCATGGCTTGGCTTTTAAACCATGTTGCGCCACAATGAACCACACTTTCTACGATATAAGGGTAACAATTACTGGTAATTATTACCAGTAATAAATACTTATGGAAAATACAGACGTAATAGACAGAATAAATTTATTAGTTGAACTCGAAAAAATAAGTAGAGATCAGCTAAGCCAAAAAACAGGAATCAATTACACGAGGTGGACGAATGCGCTACAAAGAAAAGCAAAACTCAGACATGAAGAAATAGAAGCACTCGGAAAAGCATGGCCTGAATTCAGGCTTTGGATAGCGTACGGGGAAGAAATACCCGAAGCAGGACAAATAAGCCCAATGACAAAGAAGTCATTAGAGAGCTTAGGAAAACAAGGGAAGGCTACAAAATAGCGGCCAAGGTTGCCACACGATGGAGGAAGGGAAAATGAGCAGCTACACAGAAATTCAATTAGACGAACTCATTAAAAAAACCGAAAAATTTAATTATCTAAAATTTGGAATAGCACTATTTATAGCGCTAACAACCTCACACCTTTTTAGCGACTGGATAGAATGGGAAATAGTCACGTATAAAAGCGAAGTAGCCGCCAAGGAATTAGAAAAAAAACTAAAAGCGGAGGAAGCACTAGCCGAAGCCAGAATGAAAAAAGAAGCAGAAAACCTAGCAGCTAGAAACGCTGAAATAGCGAGACAACAAGAACAATACCAAGCACAACAAAAACGAATAGCAGAAGAAAACAGAATAAAAAGCGAGAACGCAGCAGAAGCCCAACGAAAAAAAGCAGAAACATGCAGGTTTTGGATTGAAGAATATAACAAATCAAAACTAACAGGAGACATGTACCACAGAAACAACGCATGCAGAGACGCAGGAACACCATTCAATTAAAATCACCTAAAAATCTCTACATTTTGAGTTTTTATGTGGTTTACCGTGTGGTATCATGGTTGCAACCTATTGTTTTTATTCGATTATGGCGGAGCATGGCCTAGTTGCCAGAACTCATAATGCTGGGGTCGGCGGTTCAAGTCCGCCTCTAGCTACCATATTCGGAAAAGGCCTGCTTGGTTATACTGGCAGGCCTTTTTTTATGCCCCTCAAGCCTGCATGTAGAACTCTCCAGAGGGGATGATCAATCGTCATACTCGGTGAGGCTCACGATGGAATTTCTCGATTTAAATCCTGCCAGCAAAGCGAAAGGCTTGGTTCATTTACCCGGCTCTAAAAGTATTTCTAACCGCACTTTGCTGTTAGCGGCTTTGGCTTCAGGCACCACGGAAATTCGCGACCTGCTTAAATCCGACGACACCGACCGTATGCTTGAGGCTTTGACAGCCTTGGGCGTGGGCGTGACCAAAACGGGCGAGCATGATTATTCCATCGTGGGTACTGGCGGCAGCTTTCCTAACAAAAGCGCCGGTGGCGTCCCCAATAAAGAAATCGACTTGTTTTTAGGCAACGCGGGCACGGCGTTTCGCCCGCTGACTGCGGCCTTGGCCTTGAGTGGTGGCACTTATAAGCTTCATGGCGTGGCGCGCATGCACGAGCGCCCCATTGGCGATTTGGTGGATGCATTGCGTCAAATCGGCGCGGATATTACTTATCTGGGTGAAGAAGGTTTTCCTCCATTGCTGATCAAGCCCGCGACAATCGCTGCTAACGGCGTGATCAAAATTCGCGGTGATGTTTCCAGCCAATTTTTGACTGCGCTTTTGATGGCGCTGCCTATGACTGGCAAAGAAACGCACATTGAAATGGTGAGCGAGCTTATCTCTAAGCCTTACATTGAAATCACTCTCAAGTTGATGGCGCAATTTGGTGTAAATGTGGTGCGTGAGGGTTGGGAGCGCTTTACGGTTCCCGCCGCTGCAGGCTACAAAACTCCGGGTACTGTGTTTGTTGAGGGCGATGCTTCCTCTGCGTCTTACTTCCTTGCCGCAGGCGCTCTAGGCGGTGGCCCCGTACGTGTGCAAGGTGTGGGTGCTAGCAGTATTCAAGGCGATGTTGCTTTTGCTGATGCTTTGGAAGCAATTGGCGTGACCATCACTAAAGGTGAAAACTGGATTGAAGCTTCTGCACCATCTTTACCGCTTAAAGCCTTTGATCGCGATTTCAACCATATTCCCGATGCGGCAATGACGCTCGCTGTTGTTGCGCTCTTTTGCGATGGCCCTTCGCGTCTCACCAATATCGCCAGTTGGCGCGTGAAAGAAACGGATCGCATTTCTGCTATGGCAACCGAGCTGCGCAAGTTGGGTGCGATCGTCGAGGAAGGTGAGGATTGGCTGCGTGTAACGCCGGTAGAAAAATTAACCCCCAATGCGGCGATTGATACTTACGACGATCACCGCATGGCAATGTGTTTTTCACTCGCGACTTTTGGTGGTGTGCCAGTGCGAATCAATGATCCAAAATGCACTGCAAAAACTTTCCCTACCTATTTTGATGTGTTTGCATCTGTCGTTAGTTAAATATTGATGAGCAACATCTAACGGAGGCTGCGGCCTCCGTTTTTATTCCTGCCGATACCTGGCTATAAAGGAGTGTTAAAAATGGCAATATTTACCCTTGATTTTAAAGTGCGCGACTATGAATGCGATATGCAGGGCATAGTGAACAACAGCGTTTACCAAAATTATTTGGAGCACACGCGTCACGAATTTTTATTGTCGCGCGGTGTGGATTTTGCGGAGCTGACGCGTCAAAAAATTAATTTGGTTGTACTGCGCGCCGAGTTGGATTACAAAGCGCCGCTGGTGAGTGGTGATGAGTTTTATGTAGACACGGTGGTGGTGCAATCATCGCGTGTGCGTTTTGATTTTCTGCAAAACATCTATCGCAAAAAAGACCACAAGTTGATGTTGTCGGGCAAGATTACAGGTACGTCTTTGAATGAACGCGGCCGCCCCTTTGTGCCGGAGGTAATTGCTGCGTTAATGGAGTCAGAAGGGCAAGCCACTACTATCGAGTCATAATCAGAGAAAGGTGAACTAAGGCATTTCTAGTTCGCTTTATCTGAGGCTTCAATCTTTCCCCAAGCATAAAGCTCGGGGAATAATTTAAGCCACATAGCCACCACCAACAGGGTGCCAATTCCTCCCGCCACCACAGCGGGTACAACGCCCAACCATTCCGCCGTTACGCCAGATTCAAATTCCCCAAGTTGATTGGATGCGCCAATAAAAATGGAATTCACCGCGCCTACGCGTCCACGCATGTCATTAGGCGTTTGTAGTTGAACGAGTGTTGAGCGAATCACAACACTCACCATATCTGCGGCACCCATAACAATCAGCGCTGTTAGCGATAGGAGAAACCATTCCGACAAACCAAAAATTAATGTCGTGATTCCAAAAATCGTCACGCAAATAAACATGGTTCTGCCTGCGTTTTTTTGCAGCGGGTAGCGCGATAAATACACAGCGAGAAACAGCGCACCTATGGCAGGCCCAGCGCGTAAAAAGCCGAGGCCAACGGCACCGACGTGTAAAATTTGCTCGGCATAAATAGGCAGCAATGCCGTTGCACCGCCGAGTAAAACCGAAAATAAATCCAGCGATATCGCACCCAAAACAACTTTACGCTGCCAAATAAATTGAATGCCCGCGGTTAACACTTGCCACCTTACGGGCGCGTTTTGGGGGCGTTGTTCAACATACTTGATGGAAAATATTTGCGTAAAGGCAATGATAAAAAACAAACCGCTCGACGCATAAACAAAAGTAATGCCGCCTAAAAATAACAAACCACCCAATGCCGGCCCGGCTATGGTGGCGAATTGACGTGAAGCGGAACCTAGCGCGATTGCTTTAGGTAACAAGTCCAATCCCACTAAGTTAGGCAAGAGCGCTTGCAGCGCCGGCCCTTGAAAAGCGCGCACGCTGCCAATACAAAAAGCAGCGGCAAATATCCAGCGAGAGGATTCAATACCAAAGACAACACTCGCGCAGAGTGTTAATGAAATCGTTGCTTCTAAAAACTGGGTAATCAAAATAATTTTGCGACGATTAAAGCGATCGGCAACTTGCCCTACCACTAAAACCAATAAGACTTGCGGTAAAAAAAGCACCAGCCCCAAATAACCAAGGCTCAATGCGCTGTGGGTGAGGGTATATAAATGCCAGCCCAGAGCCATCATTACAATTTGGTTGGCCATAAACGACAAAATCTGGCTATACCAAAAGCGTTTGTAGTCAATGTGCTGTGCGAGACTGGCGTCGAGGAGTTTCAAAAAATCACCGATATAAATAAAACAGGATAGGGTGATGAAAATAGCGGTTACAAAAAAGCCGCACTAGGTGCGGCTTCCGAAAATCATTACACGTTGAAAAGAAAGTGCATTACATCGCCATCTTTCACAATGTACTCTTTACCTTCTTTACGCGCTTTACCCGCGTTTTTAGCGCCTTGCTCACCTTTGTATTGCACAAAGTCTTCATATGCAATTGTTTCCGCGCGAATAAAACCTTTTTCAAAATCGGTGTGGATTTTACCAGCTGCTTGTGGCGCAGTTGCGCCAACAGGGATTGTCCAGGCGCGCACTTCTTTAACGCCTGCAGTGAAATAAGTTTGCAAACCCAATAATTGGTAGCCTGCGCGAATTACGCGGTTCAAGCCCGGTTCTTCCATGCCCATTTCGGCTAGGAATTCTTTTTTGTCGTCGCCTTCAAGTTCGGCAATATCTGCCTCTAATTTGTTGCAGATGGGAACCACAACGGATTTCTCTTCGGCGGCGATTTTTTTCACCACATCCAAATGCGGATTATTTTCAAAACCATCTTCCGATACGTTAGCGATGTACATGGTTGGTTTGAGTGTGAGCAAATTAATTTCTTTCAGCATGGCGATCTCATCCTTATCGAGCGGGAAAGAGCGCAGCGGTTTTGCTTCATTCAAATGCGGCAGAATTTTTTCCAAAATCACTTTCATTGCCATGGCATGTTTGTCTTGACCTTTGGCGGCTTTGGCGTAGCGGTTGAGTGCTTTATCAACGGCTTCCAAATCGGCGAGCGCGAGTTCGGTGTTAATCACTTCAATATCGGCAGCTGGGTTAACGCCGTTGGCAACGTGGATAACATTATCGTCATCAAAGCAGCGCACAACGTGCGCAATTGCATCGGTTTCGCGAATGTTAGCGAGGAACTTGTTGCCCAAGCCTTCACCTTTGGATGCGCCCGCCACAATCCCGGCGATGTCGATAAACTCCATAGTGGTGGCGATGACTTTTTCAGGCTTAACGATATCCGCCAGAACGTCCATGCGTGGATCGGGTACGGTCACAATGCCCGCGTTAGGTTCAATGGTGCAGAAAGGAAAGTTTTCAGCGCTGATACCCGCGTTGGTAAGTGCGTTAAACAGTGTTGATTTGCCGACGTTGGGAAGGCCGACGATGCCGCAATTGAAGCCCATGATGCTGATCCGCTATGAAATGAAAAAGGGGGTAAAACGAGAGGGCGCGATTATACATGGTTGGCAGGGGATTATTGAAACCCTTGGCTCAAAATCCCCGGTTTTGGATGGTGCTATTTTTTGGGTTCTGTGTGCAGGTTTTTCATGGCGCTATTCCAGTCGCCTTTAACGGCGTCTGGCAAGCATTTGGTTGCGCGGTAGATGGCATCGTCAATCAATTCCTGCTCGGCTTGCGGTGCGCGTTTTAGCACGAAGTTGGCAACGAGCGGTGCTGCACCCGGGTGGCCAATGCCCAAACGTAAGCGCGGAAAGTTTTGGTTATTGCCCAAGGCGCTGATGATATCGCGCAAACCATTGTGGCCGCCGTGGCCACCGCCGTGTTTAAAACGTGCTACGCCGGGTGCGAGATCCAATTCGTCATGCGCGACCAAAATTGCGGCGGGTTCTATTTTGAAAAAGTTTGCCATGGCTCCCACAGATTGCCCGCTACGGTTCATGTAAGTGGTAGGGATTAGCAGGCGAAGGTCTTTGCCTTGGTAATTAATGCGAGCGGTAAGGCCAAAATATTTTCCATCTGCAACCAAATTGACTCCGGCTTGGCGAGCAAGCTCTGCAACAAAATCCGCACCGGCGTTATGGCGAGTGCGATCGTATTCGGCACCAGGGTTGCCAAGGCCGACAATAAGTTGGATGGGGGTGTTGGTCATTGTGATTTCTCGCCAATTTTCTACATAAAAAAAGGGGCAGAAGATAAATCCTCTGCCCCTTTTTCTGCAACCGAAAAATTACTCTGCAGCAGCTTCTTCAGTAGCGCCTTTCGGCTTAACGATAGTGGCAACAGCCAAATCGTGATCTGCGCCGTGAGACAGAGCAACAGAAGTAACGCCGCTTGGCAATTTAAGATCAGAGATGTGGATGATGGTGCCGATTTCAGCGTTAGCCAAGTCAACTTCGATGTACTCAGGCAAGTTGTGTGGCAAGCAAGAAACGTCGATAGAGGTAATGTTGTGAACAACTTTACCGCCTTGGATTTTCACGCCTTTGCTGGTTGCTTCGTTGATGAAGTGCAGAGGTACGTGAGTGGTCAAGCGAGTGTTGCGATCGATACGCAAGAAATCTGCGTGCAATACAACTGGCTTGGCTGGGTGACGTTGCAAGTCTTTCAGGATTACGTCTTGCGCAACGCCATCAACGCTCAGGCTGATGATGTGTGAGTAAAACGCTTCGTGTTCCAAGTGCTTCAACAATTCGTTGTGAGAAACGCTGATGCTGATTGGGGCAATATTGCCACCGTATACAACACCTGGAACTTGGTCAGCCAAACGACGCAGGCGGCGGCTCGCACCTTTCCCCAAGTCGTTACGGGCTGTTGCATCTAATTTAAAGTCTTCTTGAGACATGGTTACTTCCTCAATTTGCCAAATCCGCGACCAGAACTTGGCAGGTTTTAAAAACCGCGCGACGAATGTCTTGCGGTGGTTTACCGAAGCGGAGTTTAACGAAACATCGCGCTCAGGGATTCTTCATTGCTCAAGCGGCGCATAGCTTCCGCGAGCATTCTGGATAAAGTCAGCTGGCGCACTTTGGCACAGCTTTTTATCGCATCACTCAGTGGAATAGAGTCGGTAACGACCAATTCATCCAGCACTGAGTTATTCAAATTTTCAACGGCCTTACCTGACAGCACCGGGTGAGTTGCGTAGGCAACTACGCGTTTTGCGCCGTGTTCTTTCAAAGCTTTAGCGGCGCTACACAAAGTGCCTGCAGTATCCACCATGTCGTCAACCAACAAACAGGTGCGGCCTTCAATTTCACCGATAATGTGCATGACTTCGGCCACGTTTGCGCGTGGGCGGCGTTTATCGATGATCGCCAAATCAATGCCTAATTGTTTTGCTACCGCACGTGCGCGAACTACACCGCCGATGTCGGGTGATACCACAATCAGGTTTTCAAATTTTTGTTGCTCTATGTCTTCGAGCAAAACCGGTGAGCCGTAGACGTTATCTACAGGAACATCGAAGAAGCCCTGGATTTGCTCGGCGTGCAGGTCAACAGTCAGAACACGATCTACACCAACGCCAACCATCATATCCGCAACCACTTTTGCGGTAATGGGTACACGCGCTGAACGTACGCGGCGATCCTGACGGGCGTAACCGAAGTAGGGCACTACAGCGGTGATACGGCCAGCGGAGGCACGACGCAGTGCGTCCACCATCACGATCAGTTCCATCAGGTTGTCGTTGGTTGGCGCGCAGGTGGGTTGAACCACAAACACATCGCGACCACGCACATTTACATTTAATTCAACAGCAATTTCACCGTCGGAGAATTGATCTACCGAGGCATCACCCAGCGTTAAGCCGAGTTCATTAACAATTTTATGAGCCAAATCAGGGTTAGCGTTACCGGTAAAGACCATGAAGTCAGTCACGTCAGACACCTTTGTGATTGCTGGAGTTGAATTGGATAGCTATGCCGATGGAGGCTGCTTTGATCGCCATAGGAAATGCCATAGGCGAATCAGAGTTTTTTACCCTTGGAGATTCCAGGGAGCTACTCGCTAATTCAGTTGCGTATGTTGAATTGGAGTAGGTGAATATAGATGATGAGATCATTGTTGTTGCTTCATGATGAACGGGTATATACCGAACAATGACTCTAGAAAATGGCAGGGGCGGAAGGACTCGAACCTACGAATGGCGGGATCAAAACCCGCTGCCTTACCACTTGGCGACGCCCCTGTTGTACTTGATTAATCGTTGCCGGGAAGCAGTTTGTAGAGCGGCGATTGATTTACGCCTTGGGCTACAAAACCGGGCAGATGTTTAGGTAAACATTGAAGCACTTTTCGCGCTTCTTCTGCCGTTGCGAACTGCGTAAAAACGCACGCGCCGGTTCCCGTTAACTTTGCTGAGTGGCCGTGTTCTGCAAACCAGTTTAGTGCTTCATCAACTTGCGGATAAAGCCTTCTAACTAAGGCTTGGCAGGCATTTTCGCCACCCTGCTCAAGAAAGGCCGCCACTTTAATGTTCGGCGAGTCTCTTGTCAAATCTTTATGTGAAAAAATCTGCTGCGTGGATACATGGCAATCAGGTTGCACAACTAAGAACCAATTTTGAGGCATTTCAATGGGTTGGAGTGCTTCGCCAACGCCTTCCGCCCATGCAGTTTGCGCGTTTACAAACACGGGAACATCGGCTCCCAGCTGCAAGCCAAGCTGCTGAAGTTGGGTGCCGGTTAAACCGCATTGCCACAGGTAATTAAGCGCCACCAGAGTGGTGGCGGCGTTGCTGCTGCCGCCACCAATTCCTCCGCCCATGGGTAAGCGTTTCTCCAGCTCTATATCCACCCCTTGGGTTGATCCCGTGTATTTTTGAAAAATGCGTACCGCTTTAATAATGAGGTTGTCTTCAAAAGCAACGCCGGGAATGGCAGGCGTCAGTGTGACTTCGCCATCGGTACGCACTTTAAAACGCAAGGTGTCGCCGTAGTTGAGCAGTTGAAACAAGGTTTGCAGATTGTGGTAACCATCCGGGCGCCGGCCCGTAATATGTAAAAACAGGTTGAGCTTGGCGGGGGAGAGCAGTTCGAGCGTTCCTTTTGAGACATTGGCGTGACTCATAGCGCAGCTTCCATCTGCCAGTCGCGGATAACCATGGTTAGGCGAATATCTTTGTATTCAGCCACAACCCGTTTGGGCATTGTTACTTCGCCCTTGCTCGTAGGAACGCTCATGTATTCGTTGTAGGTAATTTTCCAGTCTAACTGTTCAATTTGCGCGGGCAGGCCTTGGGCATTGGTTTCGAACGAATGAACGCGTGCGCTTGGGTCTGGCAGCCCGCGCACCCAATAGGTCAGTTGGCTAACGGGAATGTGCCAGCCGGTATTGCGGCGAATGAGTTCTTCGGCGGTTCCGGCGGTGATAGGTGCGTGGTCTGGCTCGCTGAGGGTAACGGTTTTGCCCTGACCTTTAATAGACAGAAGGTTTTGCCCAAACGGACCCGTGAAATCCAAACTGAACTCTTTGGGTTGCTGTTGCCACAAAAGGCTCATGCTGCCGCCATCGTTGGGCACTTTTACAGCCAGCTTTCCGGTGAGTTGCCATTTTTGCAGCGGTAACAATTGTTCGACATGGCTTTGCCAATCTTCACTGAGCATAGGGCGTGGTGCTTTGTGCGCACAGCCGCTAATAAGCAAAGAGATGAATAACAGATACGCGAAAGAGGAAAAAGCCTTCATTAATAACTCTATTCGGCTTTAAGCCGTTTCATGGTCGCGGGAATGGTTTGATCGTCGGGCGCTTGTTTGATGCCCTCCTGCCAAATGGCGCGCGCTTCTTCTCGCGCGCCCGTCACCCAGAGCACTTCGCCCAAGTGCGCCGCAACGGCAGGTTCTTGATAGCTGGTGTAAGCCTGACGCAATTCGCGAATAGCGTCTGTGTAATTGCCCAAACGGTAATGTAGCCAGCCAAGGCTGTCGATGATGACCGGATCATCCGGCTTGAGATTATGCGCTTTGGTGAGTAACTCTTCGGCTTCGCGGTAGCGCTGGCTGTCATCGGTCAGCATGTAACCCAGTGAGTTGAGTGCGACGGCGTTATCAGGTTCGTTTTGTAAAATTTGGCGTAAATCTCGCTCGGCATCCGCGCGTTGATTGCGTTGGATATACAGCATCGCCCGCGCATAAAGTAATTTGCTGTTGTTCGGCAGAGTTGCTAAAGCGTCGTTTAATGTTTTTTCGCCTTCTACCCAATAATTGCGTTTAATCAGCGCTTGTGAATGCAGCAAATACAAGCTTTCCGCTTGATCGGGGAAGCGTATGCGCACGCGGTTTATATGTTGTTGCGCGCTAATGAAATCGCCCTGTTTGATAAAAATATCCAACAAACTAATTGTCGCTGACAAAAAATCATTGCCGCGTTCAACTTGAAGATAATTAAAAATCGCTTCCTGCCAATTTTGCTGAGCTTCCGCCAAGCGGCCTAAATAATAATGCGCCGTGGAGGAGTGTTGTTCTTCATCCAACAGCTTTTCAAACGCACGGCTCGCGGCTTTGTAATCTTTGCGCTCCATGGCGATGATGCCGAGCGATAAAACCGCGTCGGCATTTTTAGGTTGCTGCTTGGCAATAATGGCAAATTGTTGCTGCGCGAGCGCTAAATCGTAATGCGTAAGAATCTGCGCGTATTGATTGCGCAAGCTGATATTGTCGGGATAAAAGGTTAACAGCTCAGCCATTTTTGCGATGGCTTCGCGGTCGCGTTTTAATTCGTGCAACAAATTAGCTTCTAAGACAGCAGCCGGAATACTGCGCGGGTAAAGTGCGAGCGCTTTTTGTGTGTAAGTCATAGCTTCGTCAAAGCTATGTTGCTGCTGTAAAAGCACGCCGATGCCAACCAGCAATTGTTCATCCCGGTTGTAGCGCGGTAATAAATTTTTAAAACTTTGCAACAAGCGTTCACGTGCGGGTTTGGTCAAACTTTCTGCATTGGCTGCGATATTTTGAAACAGCGGCTCGCCACCCGCCAAATACAAACGACGCGACATTTCAAAGGCCTCCTGCAAACGATTGGTTTGCATAAGCCCGAGTGATGCATTGGCTAAAGCTTCTTTATCTTTGGGTGCGCGTTCGGCCCAAAGCAGTGACATTTCCAGCGCGGTTTGTGTTGCACCTAAATAGCGGGCAATCATGGTGGCGCGTGCGGCAACTTGTGGGTCGCGTGTGACGCGGGCTTGCTGGGTGTAATTGGCGAGCGCTAGATCGTATTGCTGACGGCTACCTGCAATTTCAGCAGCGAGTAAGGAGTAAAGCGTATCGGCTGAAAATTTGCGTTCGATGGGTTTGCTGGGTGAAACAGGTGTTGTACCGGTTTGCGCGTAAACTGCCGCACTAAAGCTATATGCGCAGGCATAGCCGAGCAGCGAGGTGAGCAATGTCGTTGGGCTCAGTTTCATCGAAATATGTGAAGACTTTTCAACCTGAATTCAAATGCCAGCAAGCCGTAAAAGCGCTGCACAGGTGCGTGCGAATTCGGCTGTGGAACAGGGCGCACATAATAAACATCCGTGCGATTTAGCGCGAGTGATATATTCTGTAGCCTTTCTCACTATAAACGAATTGGGAGTCATTGGTGGATCATCATCAAACTTTGCTGCATGCCATTTACTATTTGTTAGCGGCAGTTGTTGCAGTACCGGTTTTCAGGCGTTGGGGTTTGGGCGCCATTTTGGGGTATTTGGTGGCGGGCGTTGTGATTGGCCCACAGGTTTTGGGTTTGATTTTTGAAACCGAAACCGCCATGCACCTCTCTGAATTCGGTGTGGTGATGTTGCTCTTCGTCATTGGTTTGGAACTCAACCCAGAGCAATTATGGAAGAGCCGTTACGAAGTGGGTTTATTGGGTGGTGCGCAAATATTGCTCAGCGCACTGGCGATTGCTGCTTTACTTCTGCTGATATTTTCGTTTTCGTCCGAAATGTCGCTCACCAAGCAACAAGCCTTTGTGTTGGGTTTGACCTTGGCTTTGTCATCTACCGCCTTCGCAGTCCCTATGATGGAAGAACAAAAAATCATGGGTTTGCCGCTGGGGCGCAAAGGCTTCTCCATACTGCTTTCGCAAGATATGGCGGTCATCCCCATTTTGCTTCTGCTCGCCAGTTGGGCGCCGGTGGCCAACAACCACGGCGAACGCTTACCTTGGTGGGTGGGGGTGCTTACGGTTTTAGGGATGGTAGTTGCCGCCCGTGTGCTCTTCAATCCCTTATTAAAACTGGCCGCCAAATACGGCAGCCGCGAAATTCTAACGGCGGCGGGATTATTGATCGTACTTGGGGTATCGCTCCTCATGCTAACCGTTGGTTTGTCCATGAGTTTGGGGGCTTTTCTGGCGGGCTTGCTCTTGGCGCAATCCAGCTATCGCCACCAGCTGGCGGCGGATATAGAACCCTTTAAAGGCTTGCTGCTCGGGTTGTTTTTTATCGCTGTGGGCATGTCCTTGAATCTGAAGTTGTTGTTCGAGCATCCATTTTTAGTGTTAGCGCTGGCCTTGGCATTGATGGCGGTGAAGGTCGCCGTTATCGCCTTGATCCTTCAATTCCGCCAATGCGTGGTTCGCGAAGGCATTTTTCTGGGGATTATGTTGGCGCAGGGCGGTGAGTTTGCGTTTGTATTGATGGCATCCGCCGAGGAGCTTAACTTCCTGCCGACAAGCATTACCAACTATGTGGTGCTGGTGGTGGGTATTTCCATGGCGCTAACCGGGCCATTGGTGATTGGCTTTGAGCGCTTGATTCAGCGTACGACTCTGCAAGAAAAGGCCTTGGCTGATATGGAGAAACACAAGGAATCCTTCGCCGCCTTGGAGCAACCACAGGAACATAAGCCCGAGGTCATCATCGCCGGCTTCGGTCGTTTTGGCCAGATTATTGGCCGTATCCTCACAGCCAATAACATTCCCTATAACGCCTTGGATAGAAACGCCGACCACATAGAATTCCTCAAGCAATTTGGGGTGCAAAGCTATTACGGCGACCCAGCGCGACTCGATTTGCTGGAGGCGGCGGGTATCCGCGATGCTAAGGTTTTGGTGGTGGCGGTTGACGGGGTTGAAGAATCACTCAAGGTGGTTCGCTTGGTGAAGGAGAAGTACCCGGATGTGGCACTGATTGTAAGGGCGCGCGACCGTGCACACGTGTATCAACTGCTTGAGTTGGGGGTGGAAAACCCCATTCGTGAAATATACGAATCCAGCTTGGTGGCCGCCAACCAAACCTTGATTGAGCTTGGGTTTACCGAGGGACAATCGCAAAACACCATTGACTTGTTCCGTGAGCATGACGAGCAAATGCTGCAAAAATCGTCCGTGGTACAGCACGATTTGGCGGCCATGATTAAAGTCGCCGAAGATGGTCGCCGGGAATTGAAAGAGCTGTTTGCTAAAGATACGGAAATTCAATGATCTGGATTTCCTCCTCCCTTTTTATCACTAGCGCCCAATTCCCCCTTGTCATAGTCCGGCTGGAGCCGGACAATACCGCCCTTTGCGCTACTGCCCTCATTTAGACCCTATGACGTTACTCGCTTTTGGCATTAACCACACCACGGCCTCGCTATCAGTTCGCGAGCGTATGGCGTTTGCGCCAGAGGTGGTGGAATCCTCGCTGAAATCAGCGGTGGAGCAAGCGGGTTTGGCCGAAGTAGCGATTCTTTCCACCTGCAACCGCACCGAGATCTACGCCAAAACAGACGCAGAGCTGGAAAAGCTGACGGAATGGCTGGTGGCGCATACCCAAATCAAGCCCGACGAACTTGCCCATTGCTATTACTGCTATCAAGGCGATGAAGCCGTGCGCCACATGATGAAAGTAGCGGGCGGATTGGATTCGCTTGTGCTCGGCGAGCCACAAATTCTCGGCCAAATGAAATCTGCCTATTCGGTCGCTTGCGATGCAGGCACCATCGGCGGTGAGCTCCACGCTACCTTTCAACAAGTGTTCAGCATCGCCAAGCGCGTGCGCACTGAAACGGCCATTGGCGAAAACCCGGTGTCCGTCGCTTATGCAGCGGTGAGTTTGGCGCAACAAATTTTTTCGGATTTAAAACAAGACACGGCGCTTTTGATTGGTGCGGGTGAAACCATTGAACTGGTTGCTCGTCATTTAGCGCAGCACGGCATTCACCGCATTATTGTCGCCAACCGTACGCTCGATCGCGCCCAACGCTTAGCGCGCGAATTTAACGGTGAGGCGATTTTGCTAGCCGATATTCCAGAGCATTTGCACCGCGCTGACATAGTTATTTCATCCACCGCAAGCCAGTTGCCTTTATTAGGTAAGGGGGCGGTTGAAACAGCGCTGAAAAAGCGCAAACACAAACCCATGTTTATGCTCGATATCGCCGTACCGCGCGACATTGAAGAACAAGTGGGTGAGTTGGATGATGTGTATCTCTACACCGTGGACGATTTGCACGCGGTGATTGACGAGAATAAAAAATCCCGCGTTGCTGCCGCCGACAAAGCTGAAGATATTATTGCGGAAGGTGTAGAGCTTTATCGCCGCCAACAGCGTTCCTTGAATGCGACGGCAACTATAAAAGCCTATCGCAAAAAAGCCGAAACCCTGCGCGATGCCGAAGTGCAAAAAGCCATGGCCGCGTTGGAAGCAGGCACAAATCCTGAGCAGGTATTGCAGCAACTGGCGCGCAACCTCACGAACAAATTAATTCATTCACCCACCAGTCATTTAAAAGAAGCGAGTGCCAACGGCCAAACTCAGGTCGTGCAATTGGCCCACGCTTTGTTCGACCTTAATCCGAACGATTTAGACGATACCGGAACGGAACATAATTCTTAATGAAAGCATCGATTTTAGAAAAGTTAGATCGCCTTAAAGAACGCTACGAAGAAGTGAGCGCGCTCTTGTCTGAGGCAGATGTGATTAACAACCAAAATAAATTCCGCGAGCTTTCTAAAGAATATGCTGAGCTGGAACCGGTTGTGGTTGGCTACAAAAATTATTTGCAGCTGCTGGATAATATGGAAGAAGCCAAGCATTTAATTGTGGATGGCGATGCCGACATGAAAGAAATGGCGGAAGAAGAGTTGCGCGATTGTGAAGCTCAACTTGAGCCTGCACAACTCGAATTGCAAAAATTACTTTTACCTAAAGATCCCAACGACGAGAAAAACTGCTACCTGGAAATTCGCGCCGGTACGGGCGGCGATGAAGCGGCTATTTTTTCCGGCGACTTATTCCGCATGTATTCCAAATACGCTGAATCGCAAGGTTGGCGTGTTGAAGTGCTAAGCCAAAGCGACGGCGAGCACGGCGGTTACAAAGAAATTATTACCTTGGTTACAGGTAACGGTGTTTACTCAAAATTAAAATTTGAATCGGGCGCTCACCGTGTACAACGTGTACCCGCAACAGAAACTCAAGGCCGTATTCATACATCCGCTTGCACAGTAGCAATTATTCCCGAAGCGGATGAAATGGAAGAGATCAATATCAACAAAGCGGATTTACGTATTGATACCTTCCGTTCATCGGGCGCAGGTGGTCAGCACGTTAACAAAACCGATTCGGCTATACGTATCGTACATATTCCTACGGGCTTGGTTGTTGAATGTCAGGACGAACGTTCGCAACATAAAAACCGTGCACGTGCTATGAGTGTACTTGCATCGCGCTTGAAAGCCATGCAAGAAGAAGCTGCGCATAAATCCATGGCGGATGAGCGTAAAAGTCTTGTCGGCAGTGGAGATCGTTCTGAACGCATCCGCACTTACAATTACCCGCAAGGCCGCGTAACAGATCACCGTATTAATTTGACTTTGTATTCGCTCGATGCAGTAATGCAAGGCGATTTGGATGGCATTATCCAGCCGCTGTCGAATGAGTACCAAGCAGATCAGTTAGCAGCGATTTCGGATTAATAAATATCTGCTGATCGGGGTGAGTCGAAAATCGCTTATTAATTTGGGAGTCGTCATCCTCGCGCAGCGGGGATCCCGCTCTTGAATCTTCTTGAAAAA
>NZ_JAXMGC010000001.1:0-870932 GCF_046347455.1 Cellvibrio sp. | reverse complement strand
AGCTTCCTTCGGCTTCAACTCTCACGCCGCGTTTGGCGTTGACACCGTGCTCACGGAACTTCGCCAGAACGACCGGCGGGTGGTCCCGCAAAGTGCGCTCATCAAGCGGCGTTGCATCGAGCTTGGGTATCAACCTGACACCGTGATTCTGGCGTCGTCGGCGTTGGAATCTTTCCTGGCAGAGCGCCAGATCGGTGTCGCCAGCATCTCGTCATTGGTCAGTCGCCTGAGAGGGGAGTCGTCCAGCCAAGACGAAGAGCTCGAATACGACGAGGATGAGCTATTCGACCCTACCGACGAGGCGTTCGGACCGATCCTTCTAGATGGATTGGCTGCGGCGGCTAGTAAGGGCAATGCCCTGGCTCACTACGCGCTGGCGCTGATACACGCCCCTGACGATGAAGACGACCCGGACGCTGGAAGCTCCTATTGGTACTCTCAGGGGCAGCAGGGCCGTGTCCTGACGGGGGTGGAAAAGGAGTGGGCCGAAGCCCACGAGGCTCGTCTCGCTCAAGCCGAGAAGTACTCGCGGCACCTGAGGGAGGCCAGTCGACTGGGGAATCAGGATGCACTTCTCGACTTGGCGGATCGATTTGACGATCCGTCCTTCTTCGAGCAGCCGCGCCACGGCGTCGATGCTGACCCAGCAGCGATTGCGGCGATCGCAGAACGCATGGGCCGCACTTCAGACGCCAAGCATTGGCTGACGCTGGCTGCCGAGAGGGGAGATACGGACGCCATGCTCCAGCTCATCGAGGATTACGACCACGGGGACCTGGAGAGATGCTGGAAGTGGGTGTACCTCTCCCGGCTGGTCGGAACGGATCTGACCCAGGACGCGCATTACGCGATCAACGAAGACGGTTCGGACTACGACGATGACGTCGGCGGTCCAGCCTATGTCGCAGGTCGTGACGGGGTAGATCTTGAACCGCTTGCTCCGGAGCAAGACACCACTGCCAGGCTCGCTGCGCAGAAACTGTTTGAACAGATCGAACAGAACGCAGGGTAGGTCTGCTGGCTCTACGCGAGGGCCGTTTGCCCACTCTGGTGGCCAATGCCGCAATCCAACCGCTTGATTCGTCCGCGCGTAACTCTTTGATCTGTATGGCGCTGACTTATGGCCTTTGCGGACTTCGGGTCAGTTTCAGGGAGCGAGGTCGTAGCGAGGAATGGCCAGGAGAGAGTGGAATGTGGCCCGGAACGGGCTGAGAGTCTGACCGGCGTAGTCCGCAGGCTTCCGCAGGAACCCCCAAGAACACGCGGGAACCGGCGCGATCGGGCAAGAAAAAACCCCAACCGAGAGTGGTTGGGGTTTGAATATTGGTGGAGGCGGGGGGAGTTGAACCCCCGTCCGCCAGCACTCCATCCGCGGCTCTACATGTTTAGATCCGTTTATTGGTTTAACTCATATCAGCCCAACAGGCAGGACGATACAAGCGATCCTGTAAAGTTTTAGCAGCGCCGCCCCAGGCTTGCTTTGCTGCGATCCAGTTCTGTATGACGGGCTTTAACGCGGTACTGGCACCTTGTTAGAGACCGTTAGCAGCGATTAAGCTGCTAAAGCGTAAGAATCGTCGTTTGCGACTATTCAAGTACAGCTTTGGATTAACGTGATTGGCTGTCATCACGACATGCACCTTGGGCTTTGTTACCAGCGTCGAATCCATAACGCCCCCGGTCGCTTAACTTTGAGCTCTTCTTGCGAAGGCTACTCATAGGTCAGCGAGTGGGGCTATTGTAGGGATTCAGTGAGTGAGAGTCACGCGTATTTTTAGGCTAAAAACTGCTCAGCTTATACGCTGAGGTATTTTTGCACTAAATCTTCGTTTAAATCTGCAATGGGGCCAGTAGCAACGACGCTGCCTTTTTCCATAATGAAAAAATCATCGGCCACGCGGCGCGCGAATGGCAATTTTTGCTCTACCAACAATACGGTGAGGCCAAGTTCCCGGTTGAGTTTGCGGATCACGTCGCCTATATCGCGCACAATGTTGGGTTGAATGCCTTCGGTGGGTTCGTCCAAGATTAATAATTTGGGGTCGAGCACGAGCGCACGGCCAATGGCGAGTTGTTGTTGCTGGCCGCCCGATAAATCGCCACCGCGACGATGTTTCATTTCTTTTAACACAGGGAACAATTCGTAAATTTGTGATGGAATGGATTTGGCATTGTCTTTACGCGCACCGAGCGAAATTTTTAAATTTTCCTCCACGGTTAACAGCGGAAAAATCTCGCGGCCTTGTGGCACAAAACCAATACCGGCACGTGCGCGGGCTTCGGTAGAAAATTTGTTGATTGTTTCGCTGTTAAATTCAATGGTGCCATCGCGCACGGGCAGTATTCCCGTTACGCATTTTAAAAGGGTGGTTTTGCCTACGCCGTTGCGCCCGATTAAACAGCCGCAGGTACCTTCTTTTAAGTTGAGCGACAAGTCCCACAGAATATGGCTTTGGCCGTAGTATTGATTGATGTTTTTAATGTTGAGCACGCTAATTCTTCTCCAGTCTTTGTTATTCGCCCAAATAGACTTCAATCACTTTTGGATCGTTTTGCACTTGATCCATGGTGCCTTCGGTAAGCACTGAGCCTTGGTGCAATACAGTTACTTTGCGGGCAATCGAACGCACAAACTTCATGTCGTGTTCCACCACGATTACAGAATGTTTTCCTGCTAGTGACGTTAACAGCTCCGCCGTTTTTTCGGTTTCTTCACCGGTCATGCCCGCAACAGGTTCGTCTACCAGCAGCACTCTTGGGCTTTGCATTAGCAACATGCCAATTTCCAACCATTGCTTTTGTCCGTGCGAAAGTGAGCCTGCGTTTTTGTGGCGTAATTCTTTGAGGCCGATTTGTACCAGCACTTCATCGATACGAAATTTTTGTTCGCCGGTTAAGACTTTCGTGAGAGTCCACCACACGGCTTTGTTAGATGCAGTTGCCAATTCCAAATTTTCGTAAACGGTGAGCGCTTCAAAAATGGTTGGCTTTTGGAATTTGCGACCAATACCCCCGCGTGCAATTTGGTGTTCCGATAATTCCAGCAAATTAATTTGCTGGCCAAAATAAACGCTACCGGCATCGGGTTTTGTTTTGCCGGTAATCACATCCATCATGGTGGTTTTGCCCGCGCCATTGGGGCCAATAATGCAGCGCAGTTCGCCGTCATCCACATAAAGGTTCAAATTATTAAGCGCGCGGAAGCCATCAAAACTAACGGTAACGCCTTCAACATACAAAATGGTGCGCTTACTGGTATCAAGCGGTGCGCCGAAGTTATCAACATCTTTCCCAAAGCCAGTGGGTGCGTTGGTAAAGTCAGGGTCTTTAACGGGCAGCGCTTGTTTTGCGTGAGCAAGAATATTCATTATTTTTCCTCCGCTAAAACTTGGGTGGCTGGTGTTTCGGTTTTTGCGTCTTCAGGCTTTATATTTTCAGGTGTGTTATCACTCGCTTCGTCATCAAGCGCTTCGTGTGCTGATTCAGATTTTTTGGAGCGACCGAATAAACCAACCAAACCTTTGGGTAAAACCAATGTAACTATGACGAAGAGCGCGCCCAGTGCGAATAACCAAGTTTCTGGTGAGTATGAAGTGAAAAGCGTTTTACCGTAGTTAACTGTGAATGCACCCACAACCGCACCATACAAAGTGCCGCGACCTCCCGTTGCGACCCAAACCACTAATTCAATGGAATTAAGCGGCGAGAATTCACCGGGGTTAATAATGCCAACTTGCGGAACATAAAGCGCACCTGCAATGCCTGCGAGTACAGATGAGAATACAAAAATCCATAACTTGTACGATTCAACTTTATAGCCGCAAAAACGCGTGCGGCTTTCTGCATCGCGAATAGAAATTACAATACGGCCAAAGCGTGAGGTTACAATGTAGCGGCACGCCAAATATGCAACGAGTAAAGCAACACCTGAACACATGAACAACACAATGCGAGTTGAGTCTGCTGCGATGGGCGCGCCGAGAATATCTTTAAAATCGGTTAAACCGTTGTTGCCACCAAAACCCATTTCGTTGCGGAAGAAGGCGAGCATCAATGCATAGGTTAAGGCTTGGGTGATGATAGAAAAGTAAACGCCGGTAACACGTGAACGGAACGCGAGCCAACCGAATACAAACGCGAGCAAGCCGGGAACCAATATCACCATCAGCAACGCGAAACCAAAAGAATCGAAACCATGCCAGTACCAAGGTAAATGATCCCAATTTAAGAACACCATAAAATCTGGCAGTTCCGGGTTACCGTACTGACCGCGCGCGCCAATCTGACGCATTAAATACATGCCCATCGCATAACCGCCCAAGGAAAAAAACGCACCTTGGCCGAGCGATAAAATACCGCAGTAACCCCAAATCAAATCAACCGATAAAGCGAGCAGGGCGTAGCACAAAAATTTACCGAGAAGCGTCACGGTAAACGTTGAAAGATGGAAAACTGATGATGCAGGTACCACAAGGTTTAAAATGGGTACCACTACCAGCATAAGCGCGATGAGCGCCAACACAATGGCTCCGCCGCGATCATTTAACAGTAAGCGTTTTGTTAGCATTAGGTTATCTCAATTAAATTAGTATCAACTCTAGGAATGGGGTTTGGTTGAGCATTAATCCGCCGCCGCACGACCTTTTTGCGGGAACATGCCTTTGGGTTTTTTCTGAATAAACAAAATCAACAAAACCAATACCAATACTTTTGCGAGTACCGCACCCGCGTAAGGCTCTAAAAATTTGTTGATAATGCCCAAGCCCATTGCGCTTACAAGCGTGCCCCACAAGTTGCCCACACCGCCAAATACCACGACCATGAATGAATCGATAATGTAGGCTTGGCCGAGGTTTGGCCCCACATTGGTTAATTGCGAGAGTGCAACGCCAGCTACACCGGCAATGCCAGAACCTAAACCGAAGGTAAGTGCATCTACCCAACTTGCGCGTACGCCAACCGCGCGCGCCATGGTTCGGTTTTGCGAAACGGCGCGAACTTTTAAACCGAGAGACGTTTTCTTCAAAATAAGTTGCAACAAAATAAAGACCAGCACGCCAAAAATTAAAATGTACAAGCGGTTATAGGTGATGGATAACACGGGATTGATCACCATGGAGCCACTCATCCACTCCGGCAGACTTACGGCGCGGTTGAGTGGAGTGAAAATACTGCGTGCTGCTTGTTGTAATATCAAACTTAAACCGAAAGTGGCGAGCAATGTTTCCAGCGGTCTGCCGTATAAAAAGCGAATTACACCGCGCTCTATGGCAACGCCGACTGCGCCTGCAACTAAAAATGCAGTGGGAACGGCAATCAATAAACTGTACGCAATGTGGTTTGGAAAAACTTGTTGGATAACCCAAGTCGTGTAAGCACCAATCATCATGAGCTCACCATGAGCCATGTTGATAACACCCATAACACCGAAGGTAATGGCGAGGCCAATGGCAGAAAGTAAAAGTACAGAACCCAAACTCAAACCAAAAAACACAGTCTCTGCCAAGCGATAATAGCTGATGCTATTTTCAATCGACTTTAATGCGGATATGGCGGTGTTACGTACGGCTTGGCTTTCGTCAGCGGTGGAAGCTTCTGTTAATGCACTGCGTGCTTCTGGTTCCAGTGAGCCGCGCAATTTATCGACTGCGCTCATACGCACTTTTTCATCTGAATCTTTCAGTTGAAACAAGGCGAGGGCAATATTCATGGATGATTGAATGCTTTTATTTTTTTCTGTTTGTACTTTCTCTGCAAGGATCGCGGCGCTTTCGGCGTCCAATCCATCCGCTAATAAACGTTTAACAGCGGTGAGGCGAACAGTTTCATCTTCACTGCCCAAATTTAATTGTGCCAACAAACTGCGCAACTGGTTGCGGAGGCTGTTGTTCACAGGAATTTTTTTAAAGTTGCTGATGTCGTTGCTAACAGCACTTTGTGAAATAGCATCAAAGTAGTTACCGGTATCATTTTTGATGGCAACTTTATTTAAGGTTGAATCAAAATATAAATTGCCTTGCTCGAGTGCGGCAATAATGGTGGTGCTACGTGGATCTTTTAATGCGGCTAATTTTTTAACCGTTTCGGCGCGCTCAGACAAACTGCCGGTTGCCAGGTATTGCACCAAGCCTGCAAAGTCAGTCGGGGCTTGTACTGGTGCTTCTTCAGTTTGTGCGAAGCTTGCTAGGGCTAGGCACATTAGTGCTGCGGCAGTTATGAATTTATAAAAACGTGAAAGAACAATCATCATGGCGTGCCTAAAAATTTGTGCGTAATTGACTAACAGATAAACGGGGTACTAGTTGTGTATCGTCGTATTCAATGGTCCTCCTCACCGAAGTGAGGAGGACATCGGTTTTACTTAGCGGCAGCACCTAAACATTTTTTGGTTTTGGTGTTGTAGTTACCGCACTTCAAGGTTACCCAGTCAGATTCCAAATCTTTACTGCCTTCCAAGTAGTCAGACCATGCATCGCCTGGAACTAATGGAGTTGAAGATACAGTCAGGAATTGGCCATCTTCTTGGATTTCGCCAATTAATACTGGCTTGGTGATGTGGTGGTTTGGCAACATTTTGCTTACGCCACCAGTCAGGTTTGGTTGTTCCATACCAATGATGGCTTCAGTAACTTTGTTGGTGTCAGTGGTGCCAGCTTTTTGTACTGCTTTAACCCACATATTGAAACCAATGTAAGTTGCTTCCATTGGGTCGTTGGTTACGCGTTTTGGATTTTTGATAAAGGCTTTCCATTTAGCGATGAACTCTTTGTTAGCGGCTGATTCACTGCTCATGAAGTAGTTCCATGCAGCCAAGTGACCAACGAGAGGCTTGGTATCCAAACCAGAAAGTTCTTCTTCACCTACAGAGAATGCAACTACTGGGATATCTGTTGCGCTCACTTTTTGGTTGCCTAATTCGCGATAGAAAGGAACGTTAGCATCACCGTTAATGGTAGAAACCACAGCAGTCTTTTTACCGGCAGAACCAAACTTTTTAATATCAGATACAATGTTTTGCCAATCTGAGTGACCGAATGGTGTGTAGTTGATCATGATGTCTTCTTGTTTAACGCCTTTTGCTTTCAAATAGGCTTCAAGAATTTTGTTGGTGGTGCGTGGGTAAACATAGTCAGTACCTGCAAGTACCCAACGTTTTACCTTGCCTTCTTTCATCAAGTAATCAACCGCTGGAATCGCTTGTTGGTTTGGTGCAGCACCGGTGTAGAACACGTTTTTAGAAGATTCTTCACCTTCGTATTGCACTGGGTAGAAGAGAATGCCGTTGAGTTCTTCTACAACTGGCAGAACTGATTTACGTGATACAGAAGTCCAGCAACCGAAAATTGCTGCCACTTTATCTTTTTCCAAAAGCTCACGGGTTTTTTCCGCAAACAATGGCCAGTTTGACGCTGGGTCAACCACAACAGGCTCCAGTTTCTTGCCAAGCAAACCACCTTTTTTGTTTTGCTCGTCAATCAACATTAACACTGTGTCTTTCAGTGTGGTTTCAGAAATCGCCATAGTGCCTGACAGTGAGTGCAACACACCGACTTTAATGGTGTCTGCAGCGTACGCACTGAATGATGCGATGCTTAAGCCGGCGGCGATACCGAGTGCCCCGACATGTTTTGCTATTGATTTTAGCTTCATGGGTCTATCTCCGATTTATTGCTCAGTAGGTTAGGTTTACAACATATTTTGAGTTAAAGAATCACTCGATTGCTTCCGGTACTGCGGGCGTATGTCGCCAACTATTTGTAAACAACAAAACTTTCTTCCCTGACGGCTTGCACCGCTTTGTTGCTATTTGTTTAAAACAAATTCTATTCATCCGCTTGCATATTTTTGGCTTCGTAAAGCATATGCAGTGTTATTTTGCGAACCTCTGCTTTGCTGGCCTCTATATGCGTTTTTAAATAACTGCGAACATCTTCGGTTCTGCGTTCAATAATGGTTCGCAGAATTTTTGCGTGTTCCTCGTAAGTAGCCTCTATGCGTGGTTTTTGCGTGAAATCAATTCTGCGAACGATGCGTAAGCGCTCGGTAATATCATGGTGTATGCGCGCCATTTCCGTATTACCGGTTGCTTCAACCAGTTGTTCGTGAAAACGTTCATCCAAACCCGAAACGGTTGGGCCGTCCTCTAATCTGTCTTCTGGTTTTACTAGCCAAATACGCTTCAAATCTTCCAGGTTTGGTGCCGGTTCCATTTCGCACAATTTCTTAACGGCTGCCAGTTCCAACACAATCCTTACATCGTAGAGTTGTTCAAATTGGTTAAAGTCAAACGGCTTTACTTGCCAACCGCTGCGAAATGAAACATCCACAAAGCCTTCGCGTTGCAAGCGTGTTAAGGCTTCTCTTACTGGAGTACGGCTCGCTTCAACACGCTCGGCAATTTCGTTTTCGCTGAATCTGTCGCCGGGCAATAACCGAAACGTAAAAATATCCTGCTTTATTTGTTGATAAATTCGCTCCGTTAAATTTGGGCGAGGCTCATCTGCCTTTTTCTTTTTGTCATTTTTAATTAATTTCATAACATCTTCCGAGTAGTGGGACGATTTGAACCGCCCCTTTTGTGAGTCTTACTTTCTCGTCTTCTTCGATGTCTGCTTTTAATTTTTTAAGAGCTAATTATTTAGCTTTCTTCAAGCACTACCAGTAAATCGCCCGCGTTAACCTGCTTGCCGGGTGCGCAGTGAATTGAACTCACTTTCGCTGCACGGTCGGCGTAGACTGAAAACTCCATTTTCATTGCTTCAACAATTAACAAAGGCTGATCGGGTTCTACCAATTGGCCTGGCTCTACGAGTAGCTTCCAAATATTTCCGCTGATATCTGCTGTTACCGCGTGGCCGTCTACATCAATTGGCCCGGTATTGGTTTTAACTTGCAGAGCTGCGTCAACTTGCGCTTGCTCGTCTGCTTGCCACAAGGCAACTTCTTGTGTAAACGCGGCTTGTTGTTTGGTTTTAAATTCCGCAATGCTGGCGGCATTGTCTTGCAGGAATTTTTCGTGCTCGGCTAGGCTGAAGAAACTTTCTTCTATACGAAGGTTTAATTTTCCTTCGCGGAAAGCTTCACGCTGTGCGGTGAGTTCTTCTTCGGTGACTTCGTAATAGCGAACGCGGTCAAAGAATTTGAGTAACCAAGGCTCACCATTTTCAAAATCAGAATTTTTCAGGAATTTGTTCCAAATCGGTAAGGTGCGCCCCACCAGTTGATAGCCGCCGGGTGAATCCATGCCGTAAATGCACATGTAAACACCACCAATGCCTACAGTGCCTTCGGCTGTGTAAGTGCGTGCTGGGTTGTACTTGGATGTTAATAAGCGGTGGCGTGGGTCAACCGGAACCGCACAAGGTGCACCGAGATAAACATCACCCAATCCGAGTACCATGTAACTGGTATCGAAAATGATTTGTTTAACTTGCGCAACAGAATCGAGCCCGTTAATACGACGCATAAATTCTGTATTGCTCGGCAACCAAGGTGCGGTGTCGCGAACGGATTGGCGATAGCGTGACACGGCATCCAGTGTTGCCGAATCTTCAAACGCCATGGGCATATAAACAATGCGGCTGGGTACTTTTACATCGCGTGCATCGGTTAAGGTTTCTTCAATAACCAGTAATTTTGCGATCAAATCTTGTTGGTGAATGACACGGCTGTCATAATTAATTTGAAGCGAACGAACGCCAGGTGATAATTCGATCACGCCTTTAATAGGATTAGCTTTTAATGCTTCCATTAATGCGTACACACGTAAGCGCAAGCTAAGCTCTAAAATGTTATCGCCGTACTCCAGCAAAATATATTTGTCGCCCGCTTGGCGGTAGCTGACGAGTGGGCGATTACCCGATGCCGGCAGCGCTGCCACTATGCATTCAGAAATAGTATTTGCAGGTGCAACTACGGCAGGCAAAACTAATTCTGCTGGCGCGGTTAGCGTTTCGATAGATTTATCAGCCGCTAATTCCAGCGCGAGTGCTGCATCGAAACTTAAACGCTTGAAGCGAATTTTGTCGCCGGGTTTTACTTGGCCAACTTTCCACAATTCTGCTTTTACGATGGTGACAGGGCAAACAAACCCGCCGAGACTTGGGCCATCTTTAGTGAGAATAACGGGCATGTCGCCGGTAAAATTGATGGATCCAATTGCGTATTCAGTGTCGTGAATGTTGGATGGATGCAAACCGGCTTCGCCACCATCGCTACGAGTCCAGGTGGGCTTTGGTCCATTCAAACGAATGCCTAGGCGGTTAGAGTTGTAATGCACTTCCCACGCTGTTGAGAAGAACATGTCGATTGCATCTTGTGTGAAAAAATCGGGCGCGCCATGGGGGCCGTAGAGCACACCAATTTCCCATTCGCCATTTGTGGGGTAGCTTGGAATAAGCGCGGTAGGTGCGGCAGCCGGTGTGAAACTCGGTGCTGGTGTGGTGCATGCAGGAATTTCAGGATTGCTAACCGCAAGCATATCGGTTGCGCGCAGAGTGCGGCCTGCGTGACCACCGAATTGACCTAATGCGAAAGTTGAACGGCTGCCTAAGTAAACAGGAACATCAAAACCATTGCGTACGGCGAGATAACTTCTGCAACCAGATTCTGCTTTGCCCACGTCAAGAATTTGTCCGGCTTTTACGGGAACCGGTGCCCAGAATGGAATTAATTCACCATCTAATTTCGCAGGCGATTTCGCGCCGGTAATCGCAATTACGGCATCGCTATGGAAACGTAGCTTTGGCCCAACCAAGGTAATTTCCAACGCAGCAGCACTTTCATGGTTGCCCACAATGCGGTTTGCCAAACGAAATGCGTAATCATCCATAGGGCCTGAAGGTGGAACGCCCACACTCCAAAGACCTACGCGGCCTGGGTAATCTTGAATGCTGGTGTAAGTACCTGGCTGCAATACTTCAACAACCGGTGCATTGTACTCGAAGCTCGCGAGTTTGTTGGTGGCGACATCGCCATTGCCAAAAAAATCAGATGCAATAATTTGGCGTAAATAATCCAAATTGGTTGCAATGCCAGCCATACGCGTTTCGTTGAGTGCTGCTTGCATTTTTTTAATCGCATCAGCACGATCACTGCCATGCACAATAATTTTTGCGATCATGGGGTCGTAGTAGGGCGATACTTCAGTGCCCGTTGAAACCCAAGTGTCGTTGCGCGCGGAATCTGAAAATAGAACGTCGGTTAATACGCCGGGCGATGGTTGGAAATCGCGCACGGGATCTTCCGCGTACAAGCGCACTTCAATGGCTGCGCCTTTGGGTGTGATATCTATATCAAAAGACGGTGGCATGCCGGCCGCGGTTAAAATCATCCATTCAACCAAATCAACGCCAGTGCAGGCTTCGGTGATGGGGTGTTCTACCTGCAGACGAGTGTTTACTTCTAGAAAATAAAACGCATCGCGCGCAGCATCATAAATATATTCCACTGTACCCGCTGAGCGATATTTAACGGCTTCGCCCAAACTTTGCGATGCAGCTAATAATTTCTCGCGTGTTGCGGCGGGTAAATTAGGTGCGGGTGTCTCTTCAACCACTTTTTGGTTGCGGCGTTGCAAAGAACAATCGCGTTCGCCTAATGCCAATACCTTGCCTAAACCATCACCAAAAATTTGAACTTCTACGTGACGCGCGTTATCCACAAAGCGTTCAAGGAATACACCGCTATCGCTAAAAAAGTTTTGCCCGAGGCGTTTTACGCTTTCATAGGCGTTAACTAATTCTTCTTCGCTGTTGCAGCGTGTTAAACCAATGCCACCGCCACCTGCGGTGCTTTTTAGCATAACGGGGTAACCCAACTTAGCGGCTGCCGCTGTTGCTTCTTCCAACGAATTTAATAAGCCAGTACCGGGTGTTAAAGGCACGCCTGCTTTTTCGGCAATTTCACGTGAGGTATGTTTTAAACCGAATTGACGCATTTGATCCGGAGTAGGACCGCAGAATGCAATACCCTCTGCTTCACATTGCTCCGCAAATTTTGCGTTTTCCGAAAGGAAGCCGTAACCGGGAATAATTGCTTGCGCGCCGGTCTCTTTGGCAGCGGCAAGAATACGATCAGCTTGTAAATAACTTTCTGCTGCTGTGTTTCCACCTAAACAAACGGCGACATCGCACGCGGTAACGTGTGCTGAGTTACGGTCGGCATCAGAATAAATCGCTACCGATTTAACGCCCATTTTCTTTAAGGTTTTGGCGATGCGAACGGCGATTTCGCCACGGTTTGCAATCAATACGGTATGAAACATGTTCTTCTCCGATTTTAATTTTTTTAAACCCCCTCCCAACCTCCCCCTTAAAAAGGGGGAGGAGTTAGCCCCCTCCTCTTTTCAAGGGGAGGGCTGGGGTGGGGTTAATTTTTCTGCAGCGATTTGATGTAAGCGCGCCAGCCGCCCATATGTGTAATATCAGTGGCGCCTTCGACAGCGGCACCTTCGCAAATAAAACCTTTTACTTCGCGACCATCTTTCAAGCTGAGTGTGCCTATACCAAGCGGTGCAGGAATAAGCGCAACAAAACTGCCGAAGTGCTGAAGGGGTACATCCCACAACTCCACAATAATTTCTGCACCGGTTTCACCTGCTTTGGTGCGAATTAATCCGGGCTTGGGTGGTGTGGTATTCGGCAATGCAAAAAGACGATAGGAATCTGCAGTGAAAGTGCTTTCAACAAAAAGCGCTTTGCGTTCTTGCAATTGAATATTCAGCGGCATTCCAGTTAGGTGCGCACCCACAACGGCGAGTCGCACATAACCTGTTGGCGCTGTTGTTGGTGCATTAAATTTCGGTGCGGATTTTTGTGTATTGCCGAGCGGTAATTGAATGAAGTTTTGCCATTGTTTACCAAAAGCGGCGAGCGCTGCGTCTTGCCACGCGGGCGCAATTAAGGTGATACCAAATGGCAAGCCATCCGCCCGCATTACTGCGGGGAGGGCGAGCGCTGAGCAATCTGCAAGGTTTACAAAATTCGTGTAAGTGCCGAGTTGGCTGTTGACTTCAACGGGTGCTGCTTCTACTTCTGCAATGGTTGGGTGACGCGGTGAAGTTGGAACCAAAAGCGCGTCAAATCCGCTCATGAGTGTTTGAATTTCGCGCGCTAAATCTGCGCGACGATACTCACCACGGTAAGCATCAGTTGCGGAAAAACCTTCGGCTTTTTCGATAATGCCGCGTACAACAGAATTCATATCGTCCGCGTGTTCGGCCATAAAATCAGCAACAACCGCGTGGCGTTCTGCTACCCACGCGCCACCGTAAAGAAGCTTGGCGAGTGTGAACATGGGTGTGAAATCAATTTCGATGAGTTCTGCACCCACGGCTTCTAATTGTGTAAGCGATGATTCCCACGCGGCTTGCGATTGTTCGTCGCCGAACCACTCAGGTGATTGGGGAATAGCGAAACGGGGTTTGCTCGGAAAGTAAGTGGCTGGTGCTGGCGCAATGCGTGAGTAGCCATCTTTACTGTCAAATGCGTCGAGAACATTTGCAACGGTTTCTGCATCTGCAACGGTGAGCGAAAAAATAGAAACGCAATCAAGACTGCGGCATGCAGGTACAACGCCGCTAGTACTAAAGCGCCCTTTGGTGGGTTTCAATCCAACAATATTGTTAAAGCCAGCGGGAATGCGGCCTGAGCCTGCGGTATCAGTGCCCAAGCTAAAAGGGACAAGTCCGCGTGCAACGGTCACGCCCGAACCCGAACTTGAGCCACCAGAAACGTAATTGGCCTTAAAAGAGTTGGGCACGGCACCGTAAGGTGACCGCGTGCCCACAAGACCAGTAGCAAATTGATCAAGGTTTGTTTTACCTAGCACAATCGCGCCTGCTGCTTTGAGGCGCGCGATAGTGGTGGCATCTTCACCTGGAATGTAGGTAAATGCAGGGCAAGCAGCTGTGGTTGGAATGCCTGCTACATCAATGTTGTCTTTAACTGCAAAAGGAACACCGTAGAGTGGAAGTTCGCTGGAAGGCAGCGCGTTAATTTGTGCGTCGAGCTCATCGGCAGAGAGAATATAAATCCAGGCGGGATCATTGGAATCCAGTTGATTGCGAAGAGAATGCAAAGCGTCGCGCACATTGATGGTTTGTGAGCGGTAAGCGTCTAACCATTCTGATATTGTCCAGCCCAAAGTGCTTGTCATTATTGTTCCTGCGTAAAAATCTTAAATACCATCTTGAATACAAGATTGCTTTTTTTGGATTTTGCAGTAACTATGCCAAGAAAAATCAGGCTCTAATAAAAGCCGTGTTACAATAAATAAACACAAGAAAAAACAATAAGTTAAATGACTTATAAAAATCTTGTTTTTTTAAAAATACAAGATGGATTTGAGTGCGGTGCGCTTATATTGTGCGAGACGAAATTTAAAAAGAGCTAAACTGGTGCGCCAGTTTGAATTTAATTTGATCAATTGAACCGCGAACAAGGTTGTTACACTTATGGCAATGAATTGGAATCAACTTCTCTGCGCAGAGCGCTTGGGGAAGCGTGTCGCTAAGCACGAAGAGGGGCGTTCACCTTTTCACTCTGATCACGACAAAATTATTTTCTCGGGCGCGTTCCGCCGCCTTGCGCGCAAAACCCAAGTTCATCCTCTCGCGACCAATGATCATATTCACAACCGCATGACTCATAGCTTGGAGGTCGCCTGCGTGGGGCGCACTTTGGGAATTCGCGTTGGGCAAGCCTTGAAAGATGCAGGTGATTTGCCGGATCACATTTGGCCCACTGATATTGGCGATATAGTCCAGGCGACGTGCCTTGCTCACGATATAGGCAACCCTCCCTTTGGCCACACAGGCGAAGATGCAATTCGCAGTTGGTTTCAAAAAGACGGCGCAGTGTTTTTGGAGGATTTGTCGCCCGAGGAGCGCGACGATATTCGTGTCTTTGAAGGTAACGCTCAAGGTCTGCGAGTTTTAACTACATCTGAATATCATCAGTATCACGAAGGCATGCGTCTAACCTACGCGACTCTCGCGTCTTCCATGAAGTACCCCTGGTGCTCTACGGCGACAGTGTTAAATCATCGCCCAAAAAATAATAAATATGGTGTATTTCAATCGGAGCTAGGTTATTTCCATGAAATTGCCGCAAAAACCGGTTTGATTGAAAAAGGAAAGAATTGGTATTGCCGTCATCCGCTTGTGTACTTGATGGAAGCCGCGGACGATTTTTGTTACGGCATTATTGATTTGGAAGATGGCCTTGAAATGGGCATTCTGAATTGGAATGAAATTTATGAACTATTGCGGCCAGTGATTGAAGATTCGCCGCAGCTGGCTGATTTGGAGCGCACACTTAAAAAAGTAAACGATGGCCGCAAACCTGCGTTAGTTCGCGGCAAAGTGATTGACGCATTTATTAATGCCGGCACTGATGCGTTTATCAAGCACCAAGATGCATTTTTGAACGGTAGTGTGGACGGCGATTTAATTTCGTTATGTGATCCTAAAGTAATGACTGCCGTACAAGCGGCCAAAGATTTGGCGAAACGAAAAATTTTTAATCATGCGCGTCGTGTTGAATTAGAAATAGGTGCTTACGCGGTCATAGGTACACTATTAAGCACAATTTGCGGTGCGGTTTACGCATCGCTCGGTGATCCAAAACAGATGACCTACAAAGATAATCGTGTCATGGCATTAATTGGCGACAATAATTTTCATCCCAACGTAAGTAAGCGTGAAAAAAATTACAAATACTTGGCGCTTATGGCGGTGATTGATTTTATCAGTGGTATGACCGACAACTACGCCACCAACCTTGCTAAACAATTTAATGGAATGGGCGATTCGCGCTACTAATATGGGAGCAGTCTACTCATTCTTCAGCACAAAAAAGAGTCTAAGTTTTGTTGTTGCCTTATTGGTTGTATTAGCAGCTTTTCCATTCTTTTTTTTAGGCGGCCCAACACCGGGGTCAACCAAACTTTTTTGCGCTCTGTGGGATTCAGGCCACATTATCTTTTTTGTGGTTTTAGCCTTTGTTTTTAGCAGGATATTTGATGTAAGCCGTTGGCGTATCTGTTTAGCAATGCTGGCCTGTGTATTTATCGGCGGCGGATTAATTGAGATTATCCAGGCGCAGGTTGGCCGGGATGGTAATTGGCAAGATTTGCTCAACGATTTGGCCGGTACCTCTATAGGTTTGTCTTGGTTTCGGCGCGCAAATAAATGGGTGTGGCGCGCACGTATAGTGTCGCTTTCTGCTTGCTTGCCGTTACTGATGTCTATTTCGGGCGAGTTGGCTGTACGAATCAACTCGTTCAATCAGTTTCCGCTGTTAGAGGGATTTGAATCTTCAATTGCAATGTACGGATTAAAAAATGCTCAGAGGTCTAGCGATTACCATAGTCAAGGTAGTTACTCGGCCAAAGTTCGGTTGGGTACAGGTGCTTATGGGGGTATTTCCTTTACTCGCTTGACCCGCGATTGGAGTTCCTACAAAAAATTTAATATTGATATCTATAACCCGGATTCGCTGCAGCTCAACATGATGTTGCGCGTAAATGATGTGCAACATGATACCAGTGGCTGGGTAGATTCAGATCGTTTTAACAAACAGATAAGTCTTGCGTCGGGGTGGAACCACTTACAATTTTCGTTGGATGAAATTAAACAGGGGCCTGCCACTCGATCTATGGATTTAACGCAGGTTTCTGAAGTTATTTTGTACGCAAAACAGTTGCCGCAAGCGCGCGTTATTTATATAGATAATATTCGGTTAGAATAAGGTTCAAAGATATTCAGCTATCTACAAAAATAATGGCTCTCCAAAATATAACAACTGTTAAGGAACATCTTATGAATAACTCCAATCTAATTAAGCAGTGCTTATTAGCGGTTTGCTTTTGTTTATGCGTTACACCAGCGGTTGCTACTACGAAAATATCAGGTGGTGATAAACACTTGCAATACACTGGTCGCGTTGATTTTACATCTCCACAACAACCACAAATATCTTGGCCCGGTACTTCGATTGCCGGAAATTTTACCGGCCAATCTTTGGCTTTTACGCTTGATGATCAGCTTGGCAAAAACTTTTTTAATGTCTTTATTGATGGCGATCTTCAACACCCTATTATCATTCAGGCGGAAAAGGGTGAAAAAACCTATGTGGTAGCGGATAAGTTGGCTGAAGGTAAGCATAGTTTTCTTTTTACCAAGCGCACCGAGGGAGAGGAGGGGGGCACTACAATTAAAGGTATTGAGCTGGCAGATCACGCGAAGTTATTAGCACCGCCGCCACGCTTAAAGCGTAAGATCGAATTTTTTGGCGATTCGATTACAAGCGGTATGGCGAACGAGTCTCCTGATGACGGCCCGGATCATTTGCCGAAAGATAAAAATAATTTTATGGCATACGATGCGATTGCTGCACGCGATCTCAATGCTGAGTTGCACGTAACATCACAAAGCGGCATTGGTGTTATGGTTAGCTGGTTTCCGTTTATTATGCCCCAGTTTTACGATCAGCTCAGCGCGGTGGGGAATAACGATACGCAATGGAATTTCTCCAGTTGGATACCTGATGTGGTCGTTATTAATCTATTTCAAAATGATGCTTGGTTGACAGATCGCGAACATCGTCTGAATCCTAATCCAAACGATGAACAGCGCATTCAAGCCTATATAGATTTTGTAAAAACGATTCGTGGTAAATATCCCAAGGCTTACATTGTTTGCGCACTAGGAAGTATGGATGCAACCAAAGCAGGATCAAAATGGCCGGGGTATGTCACGACAGCCGTCGAGCGCATGAAGCAAGAAAATCCGAGTGAAAATAAAAAAATGGATACGCTGTTTTTTGAATTCACTGGCTATGAAGCTCATCCACGCGTGAAGCAGCACCAGGCTAACGCAGCCAAATTGACAGCTTTGATTAAACAAAAAATGAATTGGTAAGTCACCGCAGTGGCCAGCTAACAAGGTATAGCGATGCGTTTTATTTACACCCTGATTTTTTACTGCTCAATTCCGTTCGTTATGTTGCGCTTATTGTGGCGTGCTATGGCAGCACCTGCGTATGCTAAACGGTGGAGTGAACGCTTCGCTTTTATCAAGCCCCTCGTTACGAACAAAAAAGTAGTTTGGTTTCACACGGTTTCTGTGGGTGAGTTTATCGCCGCTCTGCCACTGATTCGTCAGTTACAAGCGAAGGATGATTTGCAGCTGGTCATCACCACTACAACACCTACGGGTTCTGAACGTGTTCGCGCAAGTTTGGGTGATAGCGTTTATCACGTTTATGCGCCATATGATTTGCCAGATGTGCTTGTGCGTTTTATTCGCCGCATCAAGCCTTCATTGTTACTGATTATGGAAACAGAACTTTGGCCAAATACTATTGCAGCCTGCGCCAAACGCAAGATTCCAACGTTATTGGTAAACGGGCGCATGTCTGAAAAGTCCGCTCGTGGATACGAAAAGTTTTCAGGCCTGACTGCCCCTATGCTGCACGAATTAACTAAAGGTTTGGTTCAGAATAAAACCGATGCGGCACGTTTTCATCGAATTGGATTGCCTACCGGAAATACCGAAGTCACGGGTAACATCAAGTTCGATTTAACCTTGAGCGACGAGTTGCGTCTCAATGCCCAACGGTTAAAAGAAGAATGGTCAGAGCATGGAAAATATGTGGTCTGGATCGCCGCCAGCACCCATCAGGGCGAAGATGAAATTATTTTGGATGCCTTCGGTCGGCTGAAAAAAAATCTCACGGATCAATATGTGCGGTTGGTGCTGGTTCCTCGTCACCCAGAGCGATTCAACACTGTTGCGAGTTTGTGCGGTAACCGTGGTTATATGGTTTCTCGTCGCAGCGAAAAATCCGTTGCTCCCGGAACAGATATCATCCTCGGCGATACCATGGGCGAATTGTTGCTAATGTTTGGCGCTAGCGATATTGCGTTTGTAGGCGGAAGTTTAGTCCCTAACGGCGGCCACAATTTTATTGAACCTGCCGCTTGGGCCTTACCTTTGTTGAGTGGCGCGCATGTGTTTAATTTTGCGGAAGTCGCCGGTTTGTTAGAAACCGCAAATGCGCTGCAATTAGTGCCTGATTCAGAGCTGGCTGCTGCTGTTGAAGTTTTGGTGAAAGATAGTCACGCACGAGCGAACCGAGGTGCAGCTGCTTTACAGGTCGCCAATGAAAATCGCGGTGCTTTGGAAAAAACCTTAAAGATAATTGAACAGTTTTTATAAATGTCGATACGAAAAAAAACCGCGCTTAGCGCGGTTTTTTTATTTCCGAGAGATTACTTCTCGTATTTGGAGCGGAGAACAGGGGCGCCTTCTTGCAACCACTTATCCACTTCTTGTACGTCTGCTGGGGTCAGCATACCGGCAACTTCGCGCAACTTAATGGTATCAATCACGTAGTCGTAAAGCGCGTTCGAGTAATCGCGACGAGCTTGGTACAGCTTGCTTTGCGCTTGCAATACTTCAACTAAGTTGCGGGTACCCACTTCGTAACCCGCTTGGGTCGCTTCCAGCGCACTTTGGTTTGAAATCGTGGCTTGTTTACGTGCGGTTACGCGCGCCACATCTGTTTCCACGGACAAGTGTAATGCGCGGGCATTTTGAATAGTGTTGCGTTGTGTGCTGTTGTATTGCTCTTGCGCTTGCAGGCCCAAAGATACTGCTTGGCGAGCGAGGCTGGACGTACGCAATCCACTGAAAATCGGAATATTTACACCCACGCTAACAGATGAACCTTTGTTCTCGTTTTCGAAAGGATTGTTTTCAAAATCACCGTCAGTATTTCTCTTCGTACGACCCAAGCTGGCGGTAACAGTTGGTAAGAAATCAGCCCGTGCGGAATCTGCGCTGTTTGCAGCGGCTTCAGCGTTAAATTTAGATGCCTTCAGGTTGTAGTTATTTTTCAGCGCAAAATTAACCCACTCGGCGCGGTCAGCAGGAACCGGCGCGACAACTGGGAATTTTTCTGACAAGGGAGCGATTTGATCTTCGGGTTTGCCTGTTAACACTTCCAGAGCTTCGTAGCTAATACTCAAGCTGCCGCGAGCTTCTAGTGTTGCTGCCAGAGCACTGTCATAAGCCGCTTGTGCTTCGTGAACATCAGTAATTGCAACAAGGCCTACATCAAAACGTTGTTTCACTTGATCAAGTTGATGTGCGAACGCATTTTGTTCCGCAATGCTTGTTTCCAATTTATCCACAGAACGCAAAACATTAAAGTAAGCGCTGGCCACGCGAACAATCAGGCTTTGTTGATCGGCGCCAAACAGGGCTTCTGCCTGCTCGCTCAGTTTTTGACCGCGTTTGTAGTCATACCATGCGGACATGTTAAACAGCGGTTGGTCTAAGGTAATACCCCAGTCTTTAGCTTTGGTGTTGGTTTCGCCATTACGGCCCAGGTTGGTGGGTATATCTTTGTAATCACTTTTACCATCGGAGTAGTTGTAGCGAGCATTCACTTGTGGAAGCAGGCCAGCGCGAGCAATAGCTGCGTATTCTTTGCCTGCTTCATAGCTAGCGGTATTGGCTTTCATTTGTGCATCGTTTTTGAGTGCAAGCTCATAAATGTCCAGAAGGGTGTTCGCACTGGCTCCAAAAGGCGCTAACGCAAGTAAACCAATAGCCAGGCAAAGCTTTGACTTTTTCATAGAGAACGACTCTTTCATAAAAAATCCTGAGGGTAAAAGATTCCGAGATAACTTGATAAAAAGTAAGGTAAAAAAATGTACAGCCGTGGCTGCAAAATGTCCGTAAGCCCTAGCTTAGACGCGGCTTCACAGCCTTTGGATTCACCCTTAAATGAGAAAGGCCGAGTTTAGCGGGTTGGCTGTGACCGGTCGAGCTTTGGAACTGAAATCAACAAGTTAAAAAGGGTAAACACTTGTGCCCAACGGGTGTAGTTACAAATGTAAGCGGCTTGCAAGACTAAATTCACAAGGTGGCAGTTTGAAGGCGGCAGCGGTTGAGCATAAGTTTGGGTTGGTCTAAATGACTAGGCTATAAGACGTTGCAATTGCTTTACACCCCCCGCCCAGTTCAATAGACTGCGAGGCTTCTTGTCGGGGTGCTTTTGTCAAATTAAGCTGAGATATACCCGCAGACCTGATCCGGTTAGTACCGGCGTAGGGAACGAGAGCTCCTTTGGCAATGTGCCGCCCTCTCTTTTCCGCGCCATAGATCTTCAAAGCGGAAACCCCATGAATTCGATCCAACCCACGCCCATTGCAATGACTATCGCCGGTAGCGACAGCGGTGGTGGTGCGGGTATTCAGGCGGATCTCAAAACCTTTGCGGCCTTGGGTGTTTACGGTTGTAGCGCAATCAGCTCGCTCACGGCGCAAAATACGCAAGGCGTGCAGGGTGTGTTCCCTGTTCCGCCTGAATTTGTGCAGGCACAGATCAAATCGGTGCTGAGCGATATTAAGGTCGGTGCCATTAAAACCGGCATGTTGGCGACGGCGGATATTATTCAGGCTGTTGCGGAATCCTTGGCAGAGAATCAGATTCCCTTGGTGCTTGATCCTGTGATGGTCGCCACCAGCGGTGACAGACTCTTGGCCGAAGACGCTATTAGCACGCTCATCAATCGATTGATTCCGCGTGCGACAATTCTGACCCCAAATTTATTGGAGGCAGCGGCGCTTTTAGCTGCACCTGTAGCCAGTTCAATCGCTGAAATGGAGCTGCAAGCCCGAAGTCTGTTAGCGATGGGAGCACAAGCCGTTCTAGTCAAAGGTGGGCACGGCAGTGGCTACGATGCAACGGATTTGTTGCTAACCAGTACGGGGGTAGAGCTTTTTAGCGCGCAGCGCATAGACACTAAAAACACCCACGGTACAGGTTGTACCTTGGCCTCAGCCATTGCGGCGGGGTTGGCTAAAAATTTGAGCTCGCGCGATGCAGTCGCGCAAGCTAAAGACTATTTACACAATGCGTTATTGCATTCAAACGAATTAACAATTGGGCAGGGCTCTGGTCCTGTTCATCATTTTTATAAGTTTTATTAGCACCCTCTCCCCAGCCCCTCTCCCGTCAAGGGAGAGGGGAGTTAGTGCATCGCGCGCGAGTTCAAGGCTTGCGAGCCTCTGTTTCCCTCTCCCCTTGCGGGAGAGGGGTAGGGAGAGGGGTAAAATTTTCAACAAAGAGAAACAACCATGAACAGCAGCGTAGAAAAAATTCTGAGCGAAAGTGCACAAGTAGACCAAGCTTCCGTGCAGCCCTTCACCGGCTCACAAAAAATGTATGTGGAAGGCTCTCGCCCAGACATTCGTGTGCCCATGCGTGAAATTACGCTGGCCGACACTCCCACCGATTTTGGCGGCGAAAAAAATCCACCGGTGCGTGTATACGACACCTCTGGTCCATACACCGATCCCAACGTAAAAATCGATTTGCGCACCGGTTTGCCGGATGTTCGCACTGCCTGGATTGAAGAGCGCAATGACACTGAAATATTGGATGAAAGCCATTCCGCATTTACCAACGAACGCTTGAATGATCCGAAACTCGCAGCCTTGCGTTTTAACCTTACGCGCAAGCCACGCCGCGCAAAACTTGGTATGAACGTATCGCAAATGCACTACGCGAAACGCGGCATCATTACTCCCGAAATGGAATACATCGCTATCCGTGAAAACATGGCGCTGGCGCAAGCTCGTGAGCTTGGCATTTTGGATGAACAACACAAAGGCATGAGTTTTGGTGCAAGTATTCCCGACGAAATTACGCCGGAATTTGTGCGCAGTGAAGTAGCGCGCGGTCGTGCGATTATTCCCGCGAATATTAACCACCCCGAAGTTGAGCCGATGATTATTGGCCGTAATTTCCTCGTGAAAATTAACGGCAATATTGGCAATTCCGCGCTCGGTTCTTCCATTGAAGAAGAAGTTGAAAAACTCACGTGGGGCGCGCGTTGGGGTGCAGATACGGTAATGGATTTGTCTACCGGTAAAAACATTCACGAAACCCGCGAGTGGATCATTCGCAATTCACACGTACCTATTGGTACTGTACCTATTTATCAAGCACTCGAAAAAGTTAACGGCATTGCCGAAGATTTAACTTGGGAAATTTTCCGCGATACTTTGATTGAACAAGCAGAGCAGGGCGTTGACTACTTCACTATCCACGCTGGCGTTTTATTGCGTTATGTTCCACTCACAGCCAAACGTGTAACCGGTATTGTTTCGCGCGGTGGTTCGATTATGGCTAAGTGGTGTCTTGCGCATCACAAAGAAAATTTCCTCTACACCCACTTCGAAGAAATTTGTGAAATCATGAAAGCTTACGATGTGAGTTTTTCATTGGGCGATGGTTTGCGTCCGGGTTCAATTGCCGATGCAAACGACGAAGCACAATTCGGTGAATTGGAAACCCTTGGCGAGTTAACAAAAATTGCGTGGAAGCATGATGTACAAGTCATGATTGAAGGCCCCGGCCACGTGCCCATGCATATGATTAAAGAGAACATGGAAAAGCAATTGGAAGTGTGTGATGAAGCACCTTTCTACACGCTTGGCCCATTGACGACCGACATCGCTCCCGGTTACGACCACATTACCTCCGGTATTGGCGCCGCTATGATTGGTTGGTATGGTTGCGCAATGCTCTGCTACGTAACCCCAAAAGAGCATTTAGGTTTGCCAAATAAAGATGATGTGAAAGAAGGCATCATCACCTACAAAATTGCAGCACACGCCGCAGATTTGGCGAAAGGTCACCCAGGTGCGCAGTTGCGTGACAACGCTTTGTCGAAAGCGCGTTTTGAATTCCGTTGGGAAGATCAATTTAATTTGGGGCTCGATCCTGACACGGCGCGTTCATATCACGACGAAACCCTGCCGAAAGAATCCGCCAAGGTTGCGCACTTCTGCTCTATGTGCGGCCCAAAATTCTGCTCCATGAAAATCACCCAAGAGGTGCGCGACTACGCTGCAAAAAATGGTACGGATATTTCTGTTATTGGCGAAAAAGACATTATCAAAATGATAGATGTTGAAGCCGAGATGCAGCAAAAATCTAAAGAATTTTTGGCCAAGGGCTCAGAAATTTATCATAAGGTTTAATCCTAACAACAACCAGTAGCCCGCTATTGAAAGCTACTGGTTGTTGCGAATGTGTAAAGTTGTCGAATAATTATGATTAAAAAACCACAGTTCAATTGCAACGACGTTGAAGTCCTTGGGCGTGAAACGCTCTACGAACGTTTTTTTCGCGTTGAAAAAATTAGCCTTCGCCATAAACTTTTTAAAGGTGGGTGGAGTAAAAACATGAACCGCGAGATTTTTTTGCGCGGTAATGCGGTTGCCGTTGTTCTTTATGACCCTGTTCATGATTTGATTGGGTTGATTGAGCAATTCCGTGTGGGTGCAATGGACGAAGCGAACGGCCCATGGTTGTATGAAGTTGTTGCCGGAATGGTAGAAGAAGGTGAAGAACCCGAAGCGGTTGCACGACGCGAACTTATAGAAGAAGCTAATGTAACTCCCTACCACTTGGAGTTTATTTGCGATTTCCTATCCAGCCCTGGTGGCAGTGATGAAAAGCTTTTCCTTTATTGTGCCTTAAGCGATTTAACCAGCGCTGGCGGTATTCACGGTTTAGCAGATGAAAATGAAGATATTAACTTGCATTGTTTCGCGGCTGACGACGTGTTTGCCGAATTATTAGGTGGAAGCTTCAATAACGCAGCCGCACTTATTTGTTTGCAATGGTTACAAATGAATCGTGAGCGCCTACGTAAAATTCACGGCCAAGAATAAATCCATTTTCTGATTGACTTAACCGCGAGTCTGGCTAACACTTCAGTAAACAACCGATACAGGCGAGTCGATCCGAATTTGCCTGTACGCACTTCTTAACATCAGTTGCCAGAACCTATGTATAGATTGGGCTTTGCTAAATCCTCACCTGCGCCGGTCGCTTATCGTGAGCGCTACAAAGTTGACTTGCCATCGCAAATGGCAGAGTGCGAAGCTAACTACTTTCGTTTGCAAAAACTTCTGGTGCAACATTTTCAAAAGCCTGTTGCGCAACAGCAGGGCGATCAAAACCGTTTTATGGTCAGTAAGGGTGCCCAACAATGGCTGGTTGATTTGAATATTGTTGAACGTTCGCCTTACACCACAACCTTACAAATGGCTCACACGGCTGGTACGACAGCTGTATCAAACTGGCTACACTTGCCGAAACTTACGGTACGCATGTATCACGATGCAAAACTTGCCGAAGTGCTGGCGTGGGAGGGACACAAGCGTCTGCGTCCGCGTTACGACTATCCGAATCAAGCCATGTACCAAAGAGACGAAAAATTGCAAATCAACCATTTTTTAGGAGAACTGCTGACTCGCTGTTTGAGTCATGGTTATGAAATGGATGAGATTATCAATTTCACAAAAATCTAAAGAGCAAAGTAAATAGCCATACCCTTATTCTACGGCTTTAGGGTTAACTTCTTTTAATCAGGCGTAATTAATCAGAGCGCCATCAGGCGCTCTCAGCAACTTTATCCGATTCCATTTTCTCCATTTCCATATCCCTATACACCAGCCGGGCTGGGGTTTGATTACAGCTGATTTTGTAAACAAAATTGTAACGCAAATGGTGATAAGTACTTTGTGGGTTGTCGAAAATGGCCTTCATTTTTTGCAATTCATTATGGCGATAAGATTCCAGAGGCCGTTCGGATTCATCTTGCAAGCGGGTCTGTTGTTTGCGTTCAACCAAGCGGAAAAAATTTTCGTTTGCCGCGAGCGATTCGCATTCTTGTTGCAAGAGTGTGTGATAAACGTTCCATTCTTCACACAATACTTTGTCCACCATGCCGAACTTGTGGGCCTTTACGGCGAGCAACGGCAAGCCACTTTCTGTGAGCTCTTTAGCTTTGGTTGTACCCACTCGTCGCGGAAGTAAATAAGTCCAATATTCAGAGCCAAACAGCCCCATGGTGATGTAATGCGGGTTAAGAACTACCCTATCGCGGGCAAAAACTTTATCGCATGCCAGCGGCATAATGGCGCCACCAGCGCCCGCGTTGTTGCGCAATGCCGCCACCGTTAGTTTGTTGGTCATGTTGATGAGTTCCTGAACCACATCATCAATGGCGTTAATATTTCGCCAAGATTCACGTGCGGGATCTGCAGCGGCTTGAATACAATTCAAATGAATTCCGTTACTCCAAAATTCATCACCGCCCATAAGCGTTATAACCCGAACTTCGGGATTTTCGCGCAGCTCGCGAAGATGTGCGAGTAACTCGTGGCATTGTTCAGTGTTCATTGCGCCGTTGTAAAAATCAAAGGTGATATAGGCCACTCCCCCAAGGATTTGTACCTTTATATCGTTTTGAACAGCTGACGGAATTGCTTTAAGTTCGGAGAATGAGTCGGCATTGTCAAATTGTTGTTTAATGACCTGCATGCTTGCCAGTTTAAAAAAACGTTGTTCTCCTTTTTGAGCCATTTTTAATTGCCGTATCCACACACTACCATCAATTGTTGCACGGCAAATTGCTCCGTCGCGATGCCCAAGGATCTTGCCGGGGGGTGCGTTATGAAATCGAGGCTCAGCCTTGGCTCCGAAAAGATGCACCGCGTTTCCCGCAATGGTGTCCAGTACACCAGGGAAACTATCGGCGGCATTTATTTTTCGCACGATAATTTCTGTTGTGTCCTGCGCCCAATTAATTTGGCGCGAATCCTGCCGCATCAAGGGTAAAAATTGTCCTTTAACGTAAGGGTTATCATAGTCAAGCGGGCGCGGTTTAAAGTGTGAATCCAACAGCGAATGATGAAGTAGGTTTTTAACCATTGAAACAGCCGTTGAAATAACTTCGCGCCTGTATAGGCTAGCTTTGGATGCTTCGCGTAGGTCAAATTGCTGTGTATCCCAAATATCGCCCGCATCCATTTCTGCATCCGCTTGCAGTAGTGTAACCCCCCAAGTCGTCACCTTGCTTTGGATTGCCCAATCAAGTGATGATGGACCGCGGTCGCCTTCAATGCCCGGGTGGATTATTAAACACAGGTGATGCCGCCAGATTCTTTCTGGTACAGCATGTTTTAAAAATGGGCAAAGAATTAACTCCGGTTGAAATTCCTCCACGGCGCGAAGCATTTGATTTTCATTGGAGGAAAGTTCAATGGAAACGCGGTGATTTTCTTCTTCCAGTTCTTTATGCATACGTTGGCACATACCGTTGTATGCGGAAGCAAACAATAAAATTTTCAAAATAATTTCCGCCTGCAGCTAGTGATAAACATTACATTGCCCGCAAGAATCAGGCGGGCTCATCCAGGAGTTCATCTACATTTTTATTGCTGAGCTGGTTGAGAGACATAATCAAACAAATAACCAGTAGCAACATGCTGGCGCAAAAAATAAATAGACCCATCGTCATGGGGCTTAGAGAGTTTTCAATGACTCGTTGGTCGGCGTCGTGGTTGTGAACCATACTCATGGCTGCCATTCCGGTGTAATGCATGCCACACACGGCAATCGCCATAACCACCGCGCTACCTAACATAATGGATGTTCCCTTGAGGTTAACTGCAAGCCAGAGTGCGACGGTTGCGGCAACGATTGCAATTACCAATGAAACACCTACTAGAGTTTTGTCATACACCATATCTGTTCCCGGCATCACCATTGCCTCCATTCCTAAATAATGCATGCCGGCAACTGCGAGCCCGGTAAATAAACCGGCGCCCAATAAGCGAACGGGTGATAAGCGTCCGCTCACCGCGATAAAAACCCCAATGCCCACGGCGACAACGGCAAGTGCAAGCGATGCAAAAGTTGGCCCCGGTAAATAGCCAATGTCCATAGGCGTTTGGTACGCCAGCATGCCAATAAAATGCATGGTCCAAATAGCGCCGCCACCGAGTGATGCGGCCGCTGCAATAATCCAGGTAAGTGAAGGGCCGTTACTTGAAGATTTCATACCGTTAGTAATTTGCAGCCCTGTAAAGGAGCCAAATACGGCAACGAGAAAGGAGAGAGAAACCAGAAACCAGTTGTAGCTTACGTCCATTTCCATAGGAATTACCTCTTTATAGAGCCAAAAAACAGAATTGTCTTGGAAGCACATATAACAACATTTCCATGCTGCTGATGACGATTCTAGATATTTCAGAGGCGCATCAATAGATTAAATTTTCATAAGTTTTTTTTTAACTGCGTTTTAAGTAGTTAAGATTTATGCCTAAAAAGTTTTACAAAAAAATGTGAAATGGATGCGAGAAATCGCCTAAATATCTGTTGTTACAACGATTAAATTTTTTTAAAAAACAAAATATTTTCATCATAAGGCGCTGAACTTTTCTTTTTGGCGTATTAATCATTTTTGTTCGCAAGTTGCTTAAAAAAATTTTTTCTTCCAAAAAAAATCCATTCCCATCTGGTTGATTGCTCACTCCATAAGCTGTTCTACACTCTGTTTGAGCAAGCCGCTGGAAAGGGACGCTGATTCCATAGCGTGCCTTCATTATTATTTATAGGGGAATTGAAATAATGGCAGTTCAGGCATCATCTGCAAAGCAAGTAGGAAAGGTTTTTCAAGTCGCCGTCTTGGGAGTAGGAACCAACGATTTGGAAATATTCTCGCGCATTTTTGCCGTTACGCGTTATAGACCGCGTACCTATCATTTAAAAGTAGTCAGTGAGAATAGTTCGTTAAGTGAGTTGGGTAGTGCGGCCAATGCCGATATTTATGTTGTTAACTTACACAACACTCACGCTGTTCATTGCTGGCACCGCTTGTCGGCGATGATTGCGAAAGACCGCCGTAAGCCCGTTTTGAAAATCTCAAAAATTACGCCCGCAACTGAAGCGGGATCGGAATTTACCATCTCCTGGCCCATTAATCCTGCAAAGCTTTTGCAATCGCTGGATAACTATACGATCAGGCATTTGCATTATTACCCTGAGTTTGAAATCGGTTCTGAAGTAGAACCTTCGGTTGCCATTGTAAAAAATTTCAAGGCGATCAATCTCACCACTCATGCGCAACAAACAACACCGCAGGAAAATAAACTCAGAGTACTGGTTGCCGATGATAGCTTGGCGGTGCGCCGTCAATTAAAAATGGAGTTTGATGCGATGGATGCCAAGCTTAATGTGGTAGCTGATGGCGAGGCTGCAGTGAACGCTGCGGAAAAGGATCAGTACGACGTGATTTTTCTCGACGTGGTCATGCCGGGTATAGATGGTTACGCGGCGTGCAAAAATATAAAACGCAGCAAACTGAATAAACACACGCCAGTAATTATGCTCACGAGTCGATCGTCCAAATTCGACAAGCTTAAAGGCGTACTTGCCGGCTGTGACACCTATCTTACCAAACCAATTAATCACAACGAATTCAAGGAAATAACTCAAAAGCATCTTGATGCATTGAACCTTCGTACTCAAAAACTGGAGAACAAATAATGAAACCTAATCGCATTATGATTGTGGACGATTCACCCGTTGAACTTCAGCACCTCAAAGAAATTGTGTCGGATGCAGGCTACCAGGTCATTACCGCCGTAAATGGACAGGAAGCCTACGATAAAGCAAAAACCTATAAACCGGATGTAATTCTCATGGATGTGGTTATGGAAGGTGTAGATGGATTTGAAGCCTGTCGCAACATTACCGGAGACAAAGATTTGTCATCAATTCCAGTGGTGTTTGTCACTAGCAAAAATCAACGCGCTGATCGCGTATGGGGAGAGCTGCAAGGCGGTAAAGCCATGATTAGTAAACCCTACACCCAAGATCAAATTCTGGACACTATAGCTGCGCTTTAATGGATATGATGAATCAACACGCCGGTAATTCAGAAGATTTGGCACAACAAAACAGCGAGATTTTGCAGCGAAATTTAGTTGCAGCCTTGACGCGTTTAAAGCACGTCGCGAATCAGCAGGATTTTACTGTTGATGCGCACGAGAGTGAAAAAGTTTCAGAATCCTTTTTTAGTTTTGTTATAGGTCAGTATCAGTTCCTGATTGAAGCTACCTGTTTGTGCGAAGTTTTTGCGGACGCCGCTGTAGCTGTCATTCCGAACGCACCTCAATGCGTGCTGGGATTATTTAACTTACGCGGTGCCCTCATTCCGGTGTATCAACTGCATCAAAGTCTGGATGCGCCTTTGCCGAAAAAGAAATGTATTTTTGTTGTAGGAAAGGCAGAGCAGGCTATTGGTCTTCTTATTGATGGCTTGCCAGTCTCTCTATCGCTGCCCCTTGCATCAAGATCTGAATTGCCAGATGGGTCACCCGTTCTTTTTCGGCAGTTGGCTCAAGCTCATTATCTTCATGCCAATAAATCCTGTTGGTTTCTCGAAGGTAAAACCTTGCCCGCTAATTTGTTGGGGCTGGCGCAACAATCTCTTGCTTCAAAACATATTTCGGCGGCGGCGCCTGATTGTGTACCTGTGTAGTTCCGTTTTTGTCTATCCCGTTTATTGCCTGTTCATGGAGTTAGCTGATGAAAAAATTATCCGGCATAAAAATATCCCACAAAATTACGAGTCTGATGATTGGTTTGGTGGTCGGATTTCTGCTGATGGCGGTAGCCTACTACGCACAATATGTTTCGGAAAAAACGATTAGTGAAGCTAACGCAAACTTCAAAACCATTGACCAGTTAATTTCGTCAACGCTGAACTCAGCGGCGGAAATTCGCACGGCAACTCCTGTTTATATTGACACGGGGAATGAAGAATCCCTTAGTTATTATCGTGGAGGTAAAATGCAAATCAATGAATCTTTAAATCTGTTAGGTTCCTTGAATGCACGTTTTGTGAACAAAAATGCGCTCGCCACCGCTAAAGACTCAGTAAAAAAATTGGACGTTGCGTTTAACAGCCTTATTGAGCAACAAACAGCGGCTTTAAAGGATGCGGAAAAAAAAGAAGCTTTGAAAGATTCGCTGAATAGCGCAGTAGTGGCGATGACGAGTAGTTTGCAAGATTACCGCCGCATCATAGATGTGAACGTAAAACGTCGCGTAAGTCAGGCTGAAGCAGAATTAAATATTGCGCGCACTATGTTCGCGGCTGTGTTGTTCCTAACTGCAGTGGGAACTACCTTGGGATTGTTTTTAATCTATCGCAGTATTGTTTTACCGCTGTGGCACATGCAGCGAGTAATTGCACAACAAAACAGCGGGAACGATAAAACACGTGTACGTGTTAGTGCGAATGATGAGTTGGGTGACTTAGGGCGAGCATTTAACCGCTTGCTCGATGAGCGTATTAAAGTGTTAGCAGAGCAATCACAGGAAAACGAAACGCTTAACACATCCATCATTGGTCTTATTCGCAGCTTGGGTGCGATTGCGAAAAAGGACTTGTCCATCAAAGTGCCCGTATCAACTGACGTTACCGGCACCATTTCAGACGCGGTTAATTTACTGACATCTGAAACTGCTCGCACCTTGCATCAGGTAAAAGGTGTTTCTGAGCAAATCAATTTTATTTCTGACCAACTGCAAGCCCAATCAGCGGTGGTATTACAGGTGGCGGAAGAAGAACGTACGCAGGTGTCAGATACTGTTAGTGCGCTCGATCAATCCGCAAAAACCATGACGGATATTGCCAAGGAAGCGCGCACGGCAAACAGCATTGCTACTTCCGCCATTGATTACACGCAGAAGGCACAGTTGTCGGTAATTCAAACGGTAGAAGGTATTCAAACTATTCGCGGCACCATTTCTGAAACAGAAAAACGTATCAAGCGTTTGGGCGATCGCTCTCAGGAAATTACATCTATCGTTAACCTGATTAACACTATCGCAGAACGGACACATATTCTTGCACTGAATGCCAGTATGCATGCTGCATCGGCGGGTGAAGCGGGTAAAGGTTTTGCGGTGGTGGCAGAAGAGGTTCAGCGTCTGGCAGAAAACGCGCGCGGTGCAACATCCGAAATTTCTGCAATGGTGAACAACATTCGTGTTGAAACCTCTGACACAGTAAATATTATGAACAAACTTATTACCCAAGTGGCAGAGGGTACCAAACTTGCTGAAGATTCTGGCCGCCGTATGCACGAAACAGAAGCTGCAACGCGTCAATTGGTAAACCACGTAAAATCCATTGCTGTAAACTCCATGAATCAGGCCAATATGGCGAACCGCGTACGCGATCGCGCACTGTTAATTACAGAATCTACGGAGAAAACACACAGCAAACTGGAAGAGCAGCGTGTGCAAACGGATGAATTAAAAAATTACGCGCACTCTTTGGTGGAGCGTGTGAATGTATTCACCTTGCCAGAGTTCCGCACCGAACAACGCGCCGCGAATGTAATAGCCGCTGCGGTTGTTCAGCCTGCGTCTGCATCGAACCAATCACCCCTCGCTCAGCCTACCGCCAACCAGTTGCATCTGGAGCAAATCGCTATGGCGCAAATCCCGCCTGAACATATTCAGCAGGCGAAGCTGGCTTAGGTATAGGAGCATGCCCGACTCTTGTTCTTAAGTAGCCGGGCTTCTGTTGGGTTGAATGGGTAAGACCTATGGCAACAACTACGTTTACCTCGGAGCAACATGAACTGCTTTCCATGCTGGTGGATGAGCTGCAGTCACTGTTGGAAGCTTCCTTATCGACGGATGATCCGGTCGAACGACTTCAGGACTTGGTAGATTTTTTAGAAAATTTTGCCGGAGCAGCAGAATTAATTGGGCTGAATGGATTAGCATTTGCGTGGCGACATTTACGTGAAAATTTTTTAGCGCTCGCTAAATCAGACCAGCAGATGACAAGCGCGCAGCGCGTTTTGGTTGATTCCTGGATTATTTATTTTCTGGAATTTTTGCACGCAATGATTGCGGGCAATGTCACCGAAGAATCTGTTCTGCCGATAAAAAATTTTCTTGCGCAACCCGATTGGCCGCGCCCCCTTGAACCAGAGCAACAGGCTCATTTATCGCAAAGTTTGCAAACAGCTCAAGTGGTTTTGCACGAGCAGGATGTGGTGCGTTTGCCCGATAGGGCTACACCGGACATGTTATCCATGGTTGTGGGTGAGGATATCAACCCGGATTTATTTGAAGGCTTAATGATTGAACTGCCTGCACAGGTTGCACAATTTACGGATCAGCTCAACGAGTTTGCACAGGCACACCAAATGCAATCGCTCGCCAGCGCACAGCGCATTGCACATACGCTCAAGGGGTCGGCCAACGTAGTGGGTATTAGCGGCCTGGCCAACTTCATGCATTTCAGCGAAGACCTTCTTGAAGAAATCTCCCGTCATCAAGAACCGCTCACGCCCGCGTTAAAAAATTTATTGCTTGATATGAGCGATACGCTTGCCACCATGTTGGATAGCCTCACCTCCGGTGAGCGCGGTGGCGCCGATATGGGTGACCATGAATTAAATATTATGCAGCAAGTGCTCGATGCCTATCACGCCATTCGCGCAGAGGGTTTCGCTGGTTTTAATCCTCAGTCGTTCAACGCCGAAATGTCATCGGCGAGTTCTGCTGATGTACAGAATGCGGATTCGTTAGCGAGTGAGCATGCGGATAATGCGGCGCAGCAGGATGTTCAACCAGATGCTCAGGCACAAGCCTCGGCTCAAACGCCAGATAGTTTTGCGACTTATTTGCGCATCAAAGAAGAAACTGCACAGGATTTGTTGCGCCTTGCCGGTGAGAGCGCAATTGCAACCAACCGTTTACAAACGCAGGTGACGGATTTAAAAAATCAGGTTCATCAAATCAGCGCACTGCACAATAAGTTAACGCAACTGACAGAGGAGTTCGGTCAATTAATTGAAGTGCGCGAACTTTTTAACACACGCAACAAACACAGCGCGAGCAGTGAGCTTGATCCCCTTGAATTGGATAATTACAACGAGCTGCATAGCTTTTTTCATCAGTTACAGGAATTTGCGATTGACACGCGCGACGCAATTTACCAAACGCAGGGGCAGCTTCGCGGTTTGGAAGATCTCACCTTTGATCAGCAGCTCACAAACCGTTCAAGTCAGAATCATTTGCTTGAAATGCGAATGATCCCCGCGAGTCACTTTGAAGCGCGTTTTCAGCGCTGTGTTCGCCAGGCTTGCCGTTTAACGGGCAAGCAAGCGCGCTTTCAATTGCACGGTGGCGAAACCATGATTGATAGCCACATCTTGCACGAACTGGTGGATCCCCTCATGCATTTGTTGCGCAACGCTGTGGATCACGGCATTGAATTTTCCAGCGCACGTACGCAGGCCGGCAAACCGGGTGAAGGTAAAATTGATTTGTATTTTGGCGTGCAAGGCCAATCAATTCTTGTTCGTGTGGTGGATGATGGCGTGGGTTTACAATTAGAACGCATCGCCCAAAAAGCACGTGAACTGGCGATAGAACCGCCCGCAAGTTCCAGTGCAGACGTCTCTGAATTGTGGTTAAAGCAAATTATTTTTGCGGCGGGATTTTCCACGCGCGAGCAGGTGAGTCAAACCTCGGGACGCGGTATAGGTTTAGACATGGTCGCCGATCGCGTTAATGCCTTAAAAGGGCGCGTCACTGTGAATAGCTTTCCTGATCAGGGCTGTGAGTTCTCAATCCGTTTACCCATGCCGATGATTGCCGAACAAGGTTTGTTAGTTACCAGCGGTATTCACAACTTAGCCATATCTTCACGTGGTGTGGAGCAATTGCTTTTTTTGGATCCTAGCGATATTAAAAATCGCGGCCCGCGTTTGACTTATTTATTTAATCAACAAGAGATCGATGTTTTTCATTTGTCGCAGTTGGCGCAGTTGCCAGATCTTCACATGGTTAATGTCACCGACGCGCGCGCATTACTAATTGTTGAAGCGCTTCCCGGGCAACACATTGGCGTATTGATTGAACGTGTACTCGCGAGCCGTGAAATGGTTATCAAACCCTTAACGCCCTTCACGCCGGTCATTTCTGGTGTTGTAGGTGCAACTGTTTTAGGTGATGGTGCAATTGCGCCGGTATTGGATATTCAGCAATTAGTGGTCAACCAATTGCAGGCGGGTGTTGCCTCTGCTGAGTGGATAATGCAAAACCTATCGGGCACGCAACAGCTCGTTGCCAATCGACCTATGGCATTGATTGTGGACGATTCATTGAGCACACGCCGCTCGTTAGCGCAATTTGTTGGTGATATGGGAATGGATGTGCGTACCGCAAAAGATGGTTTTGAGGCGATTGAAATTCTGCAACAGGAAAGCCCCCACATTTTGTTGGTGGACATGGAGATGCCGAGAATGAACGGGTTGGAATTAACGGCTCATGTTCGCGCCAATGAATCCACCAAAGATATACCGGTCATCATGATTACCTCGCGCAACACGGAAAAGCATAGGAATCTCGCGGTTGCCGCGGGTGTGGACACCTACCTCAACAAACCCTTTTCTGAAGAAGAATTGTTGCACCACATACAGGAAAATATGCACGCATGAGTGAGATCCCTAGTGAAACTGTTTTGTTGGATTCTGCCGGTGAGGCTTTCGGGCATGGTGCACAACCGAGAGGTTTGCGTGGATTAGAGCCGCCGGTTACGACGGATGAGTCTCTCGTGTTCTTGAATGTTGGTGATTTTGGTTTGCTCACACCCGGCACTGAAATATACACCCTAATGCCAGCTCAAAAAATCCAGGTTCTGGACTCCGGTGTTGGAAGTGTATTGGTTGACGAGTACCAGGTTCCAGTATTTGGCCTTAATAAAGGGCTGCAAATATTGCCTCAGCTTCCTGCGACGCATATGACTGTCGTTGTATTTCGCCACGACATGCGATTGTTTGCGTTTGGCTGCGCACGCATTCAAAAGCTCGATCGGCGGGACGTTTGTATTTATCCCGTGCCTATCAGCATGAGCAGTCGCAAGCAGCCATTTTCGAATTTCGCGATTATCGATCAATGTGCTGCCGGTTTAATAAATGCGAAAAGTCTTTGGCAACTTTTGGTGGAACGAAAATTCAATCACTTGGTGGGGCTCGCAGTTGAGCCGGTATTAGTTCAAGGAGGTCGGAAATGAATACACAAGGTCAGGTAGAAGAAACTCCCGAGGCTCAATTATCCGCATGGATACTTCCTATCAGTTCATCGGAAGTTGTTGCCGTAGGCCAATATGAGCTGAAGCACATTGAATCGGTGAGCTCATTAGTTAGTCTGCCGGGCTTGCCAGCATTTTGTGAGCAGGGCTTTGTATGGCGAGACCGTTTTATTCCAGCGCTCGACTTGTGGAGTTTGGTGACACGTAAGCGACCTGTATCGGCGAAGGAAGGCTTGGCCGCTATCATTGCCTACGAAAGCACCGAAGGTGAGCTCGCGATGGGTGCCATATTGCTTAGCGGTGTGCCTAAGTTGTTGCCTGTCTCGGCCAGCCAAAGCGTTGCTATTACGGAATTGGCATCGCATTGGCAAATGTTGGTGCAGGCGGCTTTCAAAACCGATGCGAATGTGTTTCCGGTACTGGATTTAGGTCGTTTGTTTGGTAAAACCCCGGCAGATCTTTTGTCACTACATTGAGTTTTTAATAATCCACAACTCTCTCACACTTCTATCATCAACCTTTATTAAAAAACAATTAAAGCTGGCCTCAGGGTGGAATAAATCGCATTTAACGTATATCGTTGCAGCTGATCGAACACTTTTTCTCTTAAGTCTTCTTTCTTAATAACCAGAATTAAGAAAGTGCAAACCGCGAGATAGATGCAACAGTGGCTAAACCCGGCGCAAATTCCAAGCGATTCATTCAGATCAGTGATTGCCATTTAGGGCCGCTGACCAGCGAGGCATTGCTCGGTTTAAACACGGACGAAAGCTTGCACGATGTTCTCGCCCTTATCGCCGAAAAAGAACCGGATTTTGACTACATGGTATGCACGGGCGATATCGCCAGCGCAGGCCATGATGCTTGCTACAAGCGCTTTGTCTCTATCGTTCGCCAATACTTTTCCCAACCTTTAGCCTGGTTGCCGGGCAACCATGATTCTGCAGAACTTATGGCTGAGGTTGACTTACCGCAGATACCAGAAGCGCGATCTGTGGAGCTTGGGAATTGGTTGATCTTGCTTCTTAATTCCGTGGTACCGTTCAAGGTACATGGCAACTTTGAGCAAGCTGAGTTGGATTACCTCGAGCGCATGTTGAGTGAACATCCAGAAAAGCATGTCATGGTTATGCTTCATCATCAGCCCGTACCTGTGGGTAGCAAGTGGATTGATCAGTACATTCTGCGCAATTCCGATGCGTTCTTTGCGGTTACGGATCGCTATTCCAATGTAAAAGCTATCGTTTGGGGGCATGTTCACCAAGACTTCGCCTCGGCACGCCAAGGCGTTCATTTGATCGCAACACCCTCAACATGTGTGCAGTTCAAACCTCAATGCGATGACTTCACTGTTGATACGCAAATGCCCGGTTACCGCTGGTTTAACCTTTATGATGACGGAAGCTTGGAGACGGGCGTTGATCGTGTCACCGGCAAGGAATATGTTATTGATTACAAATCTGCCGGCTACTAATTCCCTATGGCCGCATTGTTGTACATCCACGGTTTTCTGAGTTCTCCCTTATCTTTCAAAGCGCAACAAACCCAAGCCTGGCTTGCGGCCAATCACCCCGAAATAGACTATCATTGCCCCCAACTCTCACCTTACCCAAATGAAACCCAAAAAGGTTTGGAGGAGTTGGTAGAATCCCTGTTGCCGCAACCGATTTATCTGATGGGAAGCTCCCTCGGTGGTTTTTGGGCGACTTGGCTGGCAGAAAAATATAACTTGCGCGCGTTGTTGGTGAACCCTGCGGTGAATCCACAGAGTTTTATGCCCAAATACTTGGGGATGGAACTAAAGAGCTACCATACGGATGACACTTATCTGTTACAGCCGCACCACATCGACGAGATTGTTGAGGTAGATATTCAACCCAAGCGCTTAGCCAACTATTGGCTATTGGTTCAAACCGGCGATGAAACTCTGGATTATCGCAACGCCGTCGAAAAATACGCGGGTTGTAAACAAACAATTGAAGAGGGTGGCGATCACGCGTTCCAAGGCTTTGAACGCTACCTCGAAAGTGGGCTGGCTTTTTTAAGCGCTGCCACAAAGTAACTCTAGTTAACCGAAAAGAAGAACATTAAACGACTATGGCAAATTATTCCGCAGAAGATATTGAAGTACTCACGGGATTAGACCCCGTTAAAAAGCGCCCCGGTATGTATACCGAAACCACGCGCCCCAATCACCTTGCACAAGAAATTATTGATAACTCGGTCGATGAAGCGCTGGCAGGTCACGCGAAAACGATCGACGTGATTCTGCATAAAGATCAATCGCTCAGTGTTGTAGACGATGGTCGCGGTATGCCGGTGGATATTCACCCCGAGCAAGGCAAACCCGGTGTGGAAGTTATTCTCTGTACGCTTCACGCGGGCGGAAAATTCTCCAATAAAAATTACCAATTTTCGGGCGGCTTGCACGGTGTGGGCGTTTCTGTTGTAAACGCGCTTTCCGATAAATTGGAAGTTACTGTTAAGCGCGACGGCAATGTCTACCGTATGGGTTTTTCCAACGGCGATAAAGCAACTGATTTAGAAATTATCGATACCTGCCCAAAACGCCAAACGGGCACAACCGTTAAGTTTTTGCCCAATCCAATTTATTTCGATTCGCCAAAATTTTCTGTGAGCCGCTTACGCCACGTGCTGCGTGCAAAAGCAGTTTTGTGCCCCGGTTTAACTGTAACTTTTTTAGATGAGCAAACCGGCGAAAAAGATGTTTGGTATTACGAAGACGGTTTGAAAGATTATTTAACAGGCGCAACCCAAGGCTGGGAAACCTTACCCGCCTCACCATTTGTAGGCGATTTCGCGGCAACTAACGATGCAGTGAGCTGGGCAGTGCAATGGTTGCCTGAAGGTGGCGAATTAATTCAAGAAAGTTACGTTAACCTAATTCCCACTGCGCAAGGCGGAACTCATACAAACGGCTTGCGTACCGGCTTGTTAGATGCGATTCGCGATTACTGCGAATTCCGCAATTTAATTCCGCGCGGTATCAAACTCGCTCCCGAAGATATTTGGGCGAATTGCTGCTTTGTGTTGAGTTACAAAAATCACGATCCACAATTTTCTGGCCAAACCAAAGAGCGCTTAACCTCGCGTGAAGCGGCGGCCTTTGTGTCCGGTATCGCAAAAGATGCCTTCGCTATTTGGTTAAACCAACACACAGAAGAGGGCGATAAACTCGCCGATTTTTGTATTAACAACGCGCAGAAGCGTGTGCGTTCCAGCAAAAAAGTGGCGCGTAAAAAAGTTACTCAAGGCCCTGCCTTGCCCGGCAAACTGGCCGACTGCTCAAGTGGCGAACCTGCATTGAGTGAATTGTTTTTAGTGGAAGGTGATTCGGCGGGCGGCTCGGCAAAACAAGCGCGCGACCGTGAATATCAAGCCATCATGCCGCTGCGTGGAAAAATCTTAAATACTTGGGAAGTGGATTCATCTGAAATTTTGGCGAGTCAGGAAGTTCACGATATTTCAGTTGCCATTGGAATGGACCCGGGCAGTGAAGATCTTTCCGAATTGCGCTACCACAAAATTTGTATTCTCGCGGATGCGGACTCAGACGGTCTTCACATCGCCACTCTGCTTTGTGCGTTATTTATAAAACATTTCCCTGTGTTAGTGCGCAACGGTTTTGTTTACGTTGCAATGCCACCACTCTACCGTATCGATTTAGGTAAAGAGGTTTATTACGCGTTAGACGAAAGCGAGAAGAATGGCATCCTCAATCGCTTATCTGCGGAAAATAAAAAAGGCAAACCCAACGTGCAACGTTTTAAAGGCTTGGGTGAAATGAACCCCATGCAGTTGCGCGAAACAACCATGGCCCGCGACACCCGCCGTTTGGTGCAGTTAACCATCGAGGAAGGCGATGGCACAGATCAAGTTATGGATATGATGCTCGCCAAAAAACGCGCAGGCGATAGAAAGAATTGGCTGGAAGAAAAAGGCAATTTGGCGGAAGTTGTCTGAGCAGCAATCAACTAACTTAGTTCGCGAAGCAACGTTGCCTTGCGAACTAAGTGATGCAAAATATTCATCGCGCAAGTTCAATCTTCAGCATATCACCGTCTACAGAAACTACTTTGCTCGTAAATAGTTTGCTTCCTGAATTATTTATATAGGTGGGCGAGCCAGCATCTAGAGGTAGCTTAAACAGAGTTGATGGAGTTTTATCTTTAGTAGCATTAAAAGGATATTCCATAAGTTGATAAGATGATGAGTCCCGGTGAGTGGCGAAAAGCGAATTTTCAGTGGGACTAACACGTAGCATATGGTAGTCCAGTTGATCGATTGCCACATCGCTGGAAAGAAAGTTGTCCTCTCCATTTTTAAGATTTCTCTTAACAAAGCCTTTTTTGTCCAAGTCGAAAAAGATCAGTGATTCGCCATTGTTAATATCCTCGGCATGTAGGCCTGCATTATGTTGTATTTTGCTGGCGACCATGGTGCGGCTATCCAGTCGCAGCAATATTTGCTCTTTATTTTTTATTTCTGAAACATAAATGCTTTGATCGTCATAACTCCAGCTTAATGGGATAAATTTTGAGTTGCTTTTGCTTAATAGTTCACCTGTAAATGTTGAAAAAATGCCTGTGACAAGTTGGTTTTTCTCCATGTAGACAGCCGCAATGCGCTGGCCATTGTGCGAGACAGAAAGATGTTCGATTAATGCTGATTTAATTTGAGTAAGTGGTCTATCTTGTTTATTGATCAAATCGTATCGCCAGATTTCAGTGAATCCACTTCGATTGGAAATAAAATAAACAAATTGGTCATCCTGCGAGAGTACAGCACCCAAATCTAGCCCAGTAGAATTGAAATTCGGCAGATCCTTGGTGATATCTATACCATTATCGAAAATAAGATTATCAAAATTTAAACGTACTGTTTGGCAATATATCGTGGGTTCATTTGGGTCAGCCAGAGCCCTAACATAAAGCTCACCATTTGTCGCGCGAAGAAAAAGTTTTGGTTCTCCACCATCGGGATTGAGAAACCACAAACCTGACGTGGAGTTGATATTGCCAGCAACCATAAGTTCCTGCTTGTGATTGAAGGAAATACTGTGCAGCTCATCGAATTGTTCGGAAATAGTGTTAATTGCCCCACTTGTCAAATCCAAAGACATCAACTTAATTTGTTCTGCTTTGTAAACAAAATATAGCGTTTTACCATTCTTGGAAAATTGAGGGTGGGAAATATGGTAGGGTAGATTGGCGTAGCGATTTCGCAAAGGCTCATATTTACCTGTGCGAGTATCAAAGATTCCAAAATCCTCTTTGCTGGACTCATTAAAAAACAGCTCATTCTGGAAATCTGGTCTGACTAATACTTCGACAATTCCTGTATCTGACTCATAAAGAACACTCGGTGGTTCACGTAATTTCTGCCTAACAATTTGGCATTGGCTGCTGAATTTGCAACGCGAATACAGCAAGGTGTCGTCACTTAACCACACAGGCTGAGGTGCGATAAACCAGTCATTCTGAGTGATGGCTTCTTGAATCCCGGTCTTCAAGTCCTTCAAATAAAGAATGTTGCCCTTAATGCTAGAACTAATAAAAACCATCTGATGTTTGTTGTTAATTGCCATATCACCTTCCACACCTTCCATTTTAGTAGCCGGCAATATATTAATGATTTTGTTATCGGAAGTTTTTTGAAGTGCTATCCAGCCAATTATTGCAAGGCTAACAAGTCCCGCGATTGTTGAAATCGCTAGAGAAAAAAGCTTTCGTTTTGATAATGCCTTAAGCGTGGTTTCCGCTACTGCTTCTGGTGAAAAAGGTTTGGCTTCGAGTAAAAATCTGTACCCCTTTTTCGGGATGGTCTCAATAAACTTTGGCTGTTTCGCGTTATCACCGAGCAAATTGCGCAATGCAAAAATTGCTTGTGTAACGGATTCGTCTCCCACAATGACGTTGGGCCAAACTGCCTCTGTAATTTGCTGACGAGTAATTACTCTATTTGAGTGTTGAGCTAAATAAACCAATAAGGTGATAAGTTTAGGTTCGGCCCGCTTTTCTTTGCCAGCTACCACTAATAGGTTTGCGGTGGAATCGACAATTACATCGCCAATGTAAAATTTTTGATCTGCCAAGCCGCTCATGCAATTCCCTAACTTATTGATATAGAAGCCAATAATAAATTAATTTTTTCTTGATGGATACCTGATGGTTATTGCATGCCTTAATCCGCTCAATGGAGCGGCTAACCTAACGGCCATAAAATTAATCAGATTAAGGATTCAAAACTATGACTAAAAAGTGCCACATTAAGCGAGGGTTACTTCCATATGCGTTTACCATGCTGCCATTATTGTCCGGTTGCGGAGGGGGTGGAGGCGGTTCATCCATTGCAAATGAACCCCCGGTTATGAGTTCCGCGAGCTCTGCTGCAAGTAGTCAATCGAGCTCTTCTTCAATTAGTAGTTCATCAACATCGAGCGCGCTCGCACAATCCACCTACAAAGTGATAAAGATTCCAGCCCCGTCGCTATCATCCAACATAATTAATGAAACAGCTCAGCGAGATATTGCGGTTTATCTTCCAAAAGAATATTCCACTTCAGATGCGCTTCTACCGGTTGTTTATTATTTACCCGGGTTCGGCGATTCAACTATGATCAACATGGCTTTACCGAATGATTTGGATTTAGCTGTATCGTCCTCAGCTCCGATGATCATTGTTATTATTTCTGGTGTGAACCGATTCGGCGGAAGCTTTTTCGTTAATTCAAGTGTGACGGGTAATTGGTCTGACTTTGTTGCTAAGGATGTTGTGAATTATGTGGATACCCATTATCGCACCATACCTAAAAGCTCGGGGAGAGGGATAAGCGGACATTCTATGGGTGGGTTTGGCGCATTAAACATCGCAATGCGTAACCCGGATGTTTTCGGAGCTGTTTTCTCAATTTCACCTGGTTTGGTTGGTGCTAAAGGAATAGAAGATACACAAATATTTGATTCAACTTCACATATTAAATCGTTTATTACCATTATTGATCCATTCAAGAATGTGAATGACTCTGCGGCGTTAAACGCACTAGATTCTTATAGTCAATCGTTTGATATAGGTTTTGATATCGCCTATGGAATGGCTTTTGCGCCGGCTAAGACGCCACCTTATTTTGAATACCCCTACAAACTTGTTAATAGCTCGCTTGTTCGTGATGACGTCATCATGGCGAAATGGGAGGCAGGTTTCGGTAATATCCACAACGAAGTTGCGGAGTTCAGCGCTAATTTAGGTTCGCTTAAAGCAATTGGGCTTGATTGCGGATTGAACGACGAGTATCAATGGATACTTCGCGGATGCGACTATTACAACACTGAACTAAAAGCTGCTGGAATCAACCTTGCTTATACTACGCACTCCGGTATGCATCAGGACAAAATTCGGCAGCGTATTATTGATGTCATGCTGCCGTTTTTTTCAAAAAATCTAAATAATTAATGAATCTAAATATTTATTAAAAGGGAGCTTTGCTCCCTTTTTTTATTTTTTCTTACTTTAATCGCACAGGTTGTTCAAAAATCGTAGGGAATAAGGGGGCTTCGCAAAGAATTGCTAAGCCCATCGTTTTTCGGGAATTGCGGCTGGTTCTATGAAAGTTAAATGTTTATGCTAAGTTAAAATTTGTAACCGCTTTTTCTGGAAGATAGGTTTCAATGGCACAACATTTACAGCACATCTTATCGCAATGGCACCCGGCTAGAGATCAATGCCGTTGGGTGCTTGGCACGGTTATTGATGTCCAGGGATCAAATTACCGTAAAGCGGGAGCGATGATATTGGTCAATGAATTTGGGCAATATCATGGGTTAATCAGTGGCGGCTGTTTAGAAAAAAACCTGCTCAATGAAGTTAAAAAGGTGCTGAGTTATGACCGGCCCTCGCAAGTTGTTTACGACTCGAGTGAGCAGGGTGATGCGCCTTGGGCAATGGCTCTAGGTTGCGGTGGGCGAGTAACCATTTTGTTGCAGCCTGTTACTTCGGCCAATCATTATCACCAGCTTGATCTTCTTTTTCTCGCTTTACAGAAACGCGAACCTGTTAGTTACGCTATTCATGTGGGTGAGTCCTTCGCAGTTGCGAAAAATATACTTTTATCTATTCGGGATGTTCAATCTTTAGGTGCGGATATTACCCAGACCGGCATTCATACTAATTGTCAAGGTGAGGCATTATTAGTCGTTGCTGTTAAGGCGCAAGTTCATCTGTTAGTTTTTGGTGGCGGTCTTGATGCTATTCCACTGGTAAATATGGCCAATATTTTGGGTTGGAAAATCACGGTGGTTGACTCCCGTTATGGTTATGCGCTTGCAGATAATTTTCCGCATGCGCAAATTTTTCGGTTTGCGGCTGACTCAATCGAGTTGCGTGAAATCTTGCATTGCATTGATGCAGCAATCCTAATGACCCACAACCTGGATACGGATGCAGCCGCGCTAAAATCCCTTCAACATTCAAGTGCCCGCTATATTGGATTGCTCGGGCCTGTGCATCGAAAACAAAAAGTGTTTAAAAAGGCGAATTTGGACCAGGTGAGTGCGCCAGTGTTTGGGCCCATGGGGCTTGATATTGGCGGTGATTTACCGGAGTCGATTGCATTGGCTACTCTCGCAGAATGTCATCAAGTGTTGAACGCGCGTGCGCTAAATACGAATGCGTATATTACGTTTAATTCCAACGCGAATTTGAGAGTTGCCACGTGAGTTTACATGCATTGATCTTGGCTGCTGGCGGTAGCAGTCGTTTTGGTGCAGAGCCAAAACAGTTGGCGAAGATTAATGGCCAAACAATGTTGGAGCGTGCTGTTGAATCGGCCTTATCGATAAGTGATACCAGTGTTGTTTTGGGGTGTGAGCACCAGCGATTAATGCCTGTTGTGCAAATGGCAGGAGTGATTATTCATTCAGAGTGGCAAGAAGGTATTGGAAGCTCAATTGCTTGTGGCGTTGCATCCTTACCGAATAATGTCTCCGCGGTGATGGTATTACTTTGCGATCAAGTAGCAGTTACTGCGGAAGATTTAAAGTTACTGGTTAAGTGTTATAACAATTCGCTGCGCAATGAATCAGCTGGGCAAATTACTTGTGCAACTTATGCGGGGCGTTTGGGGGTGCCTGCGATTTTCCCTCGGCGCTATTTCCCGCAATTAATATCCTTAAAGGGTGATGTTGGCGCAAAAAAAATACTGGAAGCCAATGCAGTTTTAACGGTGCCTTTGGAGCGCGCCGCTATAGATATAGATACACCGGAAAATCTGAATCATTTTATTCAACGAAGTTAACTCCCACGGAGGAAATATTCATGAGTCGTATAAAAATTAACGGTGTTGAGCACCAAATTGAAGCTGACGCCGATATGCCTTTGTTGTGGGTGCTACGTGATTTGTTGAGTATGACCGGTACAAAATTCGGTTGCGGTAAGGGTCTATGTGGTGCTTGTACGATTCATTTAAATGGCGCGCCCGTGCGTTCATGCTTAACTCCTTTTTCTGCGGCAGTTGGTGCGGAGATTACGACTATTGAAGGATTATCAAAAGATGGTGATCATCCTTTGCAAAAAGCCTGGGTCGCGCACAATGTACCGCAATGCGGCTACTGCCAATCGGGGCAATTGATGAGTGCCGCTGCTTTATTAAAAAGCAATCCAAAACCGAGCGATGCACAAATTCGAGCGGCCATGTCGGGCAATATCTGTCGTTGCGGAACCTATCCTCGTATTGAAGCGGCCATTAAATCGGTTGCGGGTGTGCAAGTTTATCAACCGGCAAATGCGTCGTCAGAACATCTGGGTTCAGCTACAACTGAACAAGGAGTTGCATAATGACTCACTTAACAAAATTGGATCGTCGCTCTTTCTTAAAATTAACTGGAGTAGGTACAGCTGGATTGGCTCTACACGCAACGCTTAATACGGCGTCTGCTGCATCTGGAAACCCAATGGGTAAAGCTTTATTGCTTAATGTATTCGTACAGATTGGAACAAACAATCGCGTGACTATTGTTGCGCACAGATCTGAAATGGGGCAGGGGATTCGCACAAGTTTGCCGCAAGTGGTTGCAGATGAATTGGATGCAGACTGGGATAAGGTTGATGTGCTGCAAGCGGAAGGCGATAAAAAATACGGTGACCAGGAAACTGACGGTTCACACAGTGTTCGCGATTTTTACCAAATCATGCGAGAGATGGGTGCATCAGCAAAATTAATGTTGGTTCAAGCAGCGGCTGCGCAATGGAAGGTGCCGGTTGAAACTTGTGTAGCAAAAGATCATCGCGTAACCCATGCTGCAAGTGGAAAGTCCCTGAGCTATGGTGAATTGGCCGAGGCCGCCGCCAAGCAACCTGTTCCCGATGTAAAAACATTAAGCTTTAAATCACCCAGTGAATTTAAATATATCGGCAAGCCGGTCGCGTCAGTTGATTTGAACGATATTGTTCGCGGTTCTACAACTTACGGCATTGATACACAAATTGACGGTATGGTTTACGCCAGTATTGAACGCTGCCCGGTATTGGGTGGAAAGGTGAAATCCTTCGATGCGACGAAAGCAAAGCAGGTTAAAGGCGTTTTAGATGTTATAAAAATTGATGGTGGCATTGAGCCACCAGCCTTCAATGCCTTGGCTGGCGTAGCGGTCATTGCCACAAATACTTGGGCGGCGTTGCAAGGGCGCAAGCAGTTGCAAATCGTGTGGGAATCGAGCGCACATGAAAGCTACGATTCCCGCAAAGATATTACAGCGCATGCAGCAGCTATTGCATCTGATGCGCAGGTCGTGAGAAAGCGCGGTGATGTTGATGCTGCATTTGCAGACGCCGCAAAAAACCATGAAGCCGTTTATACCTTGCCGCATTTAGAACACGCTACCATGGAGCCGCTTGCGGCGACTGCAAAAATTACCGGAGATACTTGTGAAATTTGGGCGTGTACCCAAAGCCCACAAGGTGTACGCGAACATATTGCGGGCTTACTGGGTTTTAAACTGGAAAACGTAAAGGTTAACGTCACCTTGTTGGGCAGTGCTTTTGGTCGTAAAGCAAAATCCGATTTTGTGGCAGAAGCCGCTTTGCTCGCTAAGGCTACCGGCAAGCCTGTAAAAGTCACGTGGACGCGAGAAGATACAACTCGCTCCGGTTATTACCACGCCTATAGCGTTCAACATTTCAAAGGGGCGCTAGATAAAAATCATAAGATTACGGCATTGGATGCGACCGTTGCTTCACCTTCTATCAGTTCGACTTTTCAGCCTAATGTAAAAACCTTGCAAGGCTTTGAATTAGGGCAAGGCTTTGCAACAGCACCTTTGAATGCACCTAATTTGCGTTTTCGATGCGCTCCCGCTGTAGCGCACACGCGTATTGGGTGGATGCGTTCTGTATACAACATTAACCATGCATTTACTTACAATAGTTTTATTGATGAGCTGGCTAGAATCAGTAAGCGCGATTCCCTTGAGTTTCAATTAGAAGCGATTGGCGAAGATCGGGAAATTAAAACTGAGTCGGAAGGTTTTAAAAATGGAACTCCACCGGGACATCCATTTAACACGGCGCGATTGAAAAATGCGCTGAAAGTTGTGCAAAAATCCTGTGGTTGGCCTGCATCGGTTAAATCGGGCGAAGGTTGGGGCATTGCAGCGCATTTTAGTTTTTTGAGTTATGTGGCTGTGGCAACCAAAGTTAGCATCGTGAAAAAAGAATTGCGCGTACTTGAAGTACATATTGCGCTTGATTGCGGGCTGATCGTTAATCCAGACCGTGTCCGTTCGCAATTGGAGGGGTCGGTAATATTTGGTTTGTCCGCTGCGCTCCTTGGCGAAATTACGTTTAAAAATGGCGCGGTCGAACAGAGCAGCTTTGACGATTATCCGCTGTTGCGAATAAATCAGACGCCCAAAATAGTGGTTACCCTAATTAATAGTAACGAGCCGCACGCGGGTGTTGGTGAGCCCGGTGTTCCTCCAATTGCGGCGAGCGTCACTAACGCAATCGCTGCGGCAGGTGGACCACGTATTCGCGATTTGCCTGTTAAAAAACATTTGACGGTGTCGTGATCGATCTCTGATTGTTAAAAACACTATCAAATTCTTTTGGTGTTTTTCAAAAAATAAAAAAGGCGCAGCATATTTAGTGCTGCGCCTTTTTTTACAACAGAAATGTTACTTCTTCAAATCCAACAAGCGGAAGTAAGCGGCTTTTGGTTTTGATTCGCGGTCAAATAACAGCGGATAATTAGTGCGGCCTTTGATAGGGAAACCGTTTAACCATGATTCTTTGTCAGTGGTGCCCCAGAAGGTTACGCGGTCAATATTGTCGCGGTGTTTCAAATAGACTTTGAAAATATCTTCGTAACGTTTGGCGAGTTTTTCTTCAATTTCTTTCGGCAAACCCTTGGTGTAGGGGTCGCGTGCTGGTGTGTAATCAAAACGGGTTGATACTTCAGCGGTTGGTAAATTCCACACTGACGGCAACACATCAATATCCAATTCGGTGATATGTGCGCGCACGCCAATTTCTTTGAGCATGGTTAATGTCTTATCAATTTCTGCAACGTCGGGGCCATCAATGCTCACGTGCTCTTGCATGCCTACGCCTTGAATGGGCACGCCTTTTTTCTTGAAGTTTTTAACCATGTTAACAATGAAATCGCGCTTCACTGGAGTTTCAGTGTTGTAGTCGTTGTAAATGAGGTGTGCTTTTGGGTCGACTTCGTGAGCGAAGTGGAATGCTTTGGCAATAAAATCTTCACCCATGATGTTGTACCAAGGTGATTTGCGCCATGAACCGTCGTCTTCTACAGCTTCGTTAACAACGTCCCACGCTTGCAAACGGCCTTTGTAACGGCCGGCTTTGGTGGCAATGTGATCTTGCATTTTTTTGGTGAGGCCTTCTTTGCTAATCACACCGCCAGTTTCATTTTGGAAAACTTCTTTCGGACACTGGCTGTGCCATACCAAGTTGTGACCAACGATGTACATTTTGTTCTTTTCACCGAACTCTACGAACTTATCAGCAGCGGTCCAATCCCATTCTTTATCGTTGGGGCGAATTGGTTCCCACTTCATGCAGTTTTCCGCAGTGATTGCATTGAATTCGCGTGCAACCAATGAAAGTAGTGGGGTGTCATTGTTTAGGAGTGCTTCAGTGCTGAGGATGGTGCCAATATGAAAATCGTCTTTGTAGAAATCTTTGATGCCAGTGCGCTCTACGGCTTTGGCTAAGGCATTACTTTTGATGTTGAGAAGCGCGGTAGCAACGGCGGCGTTGCGCAGAAACACGCGGCGTGAAATGGACATTTTCTAACTCCGTTAATTATGGTTAAGGTGACTTTAAGCCTAGCAATTCGCGGTTACGAGTCAACTAAACAGACACTAATTTACAAAGTAGTCGAACAGTCAATGATTGGCCAATTCTTGACTATACTTAAACCACCGAGTGTCCGCTGGGGCTGTCGCGATTCCAGACTAGCCTTCGGGTGCTGCTTTTGAGCCTTTCGCAAATCAGGAAATTACTATGAAGAATAAGATGAATACCGCGCTTCCCATCTTGGCTCTTTCAATTGTAGCTGCGTTTTTAAGCAGTTGCGGCGGCGGTGGCAAAGATGCCAAAGCACCGGAACCTACACCGGCAGAGGCCTTTGTCGCGGGGACTCATCCACGTTTTGACCCGGTAATTTCTGATCTGCCGTTTAATACGGATTTAATCTTCGCCAAGGCTGCCACCACCGATGGCACCGCCGACGTGGGCACTCCCTCAGACACAGTGCGAGCAACATTGAATGGTTTGGATGGATTTTCCACCTCAGCGTTTTTTGACGTGATGATTGAGGGCAGTGTGGATGCTGCGACAGTGCAGCCTATGAAAACAGTATTCTTGCTTGAGTTGAATACGGGCGGAAAAGACGCGCTCAACCCCGCCAACGTTACTGGAATTACTGGGCCCGCCAGTTTCGATACAAAAGTGGTGTCGCTGGATGGAGGCACTAACAACGTGATTCGTATTCGCCCTGTTTTGCCGCTTAAAGCCAAGTCCAAATACCTGGTGTTTATGACCAACGACATTAAAGATTCCAGTGGTAAACCATTAACTCGTTCGTGGACCTACAACGCGCTGCATGATTCGAGCTACTCGATTTTGGACAGTCTTGTGCCTGTGCGTACCGCTATTACTGGTTGGGAAACCTTGGCGTCAGGATTTTTAGCAGCGACCACTGGCGCGGCTCCTGCGGCGGCGGTTGATAAACTTGTTATCACCTACACCTTCACTACAACAGATCCACAAGCTCCGCTCATGGCGATGGCTGCACCGCGCGCTGCTTTGGCCTCCAGCCAAATTGCCGCTGGTGTTGCACCAGCAACGGCTGTTGCCAGCGTATCCGCATTGGAGGCGGGTGGCCTGTTGTCTACACCCAAACAACGTCCGCTCAAGGTGTCGGCTCTTACTGGAGTGGATATGGGGGTGCTTAGCAAAGGCGCGCTTGCGGGAAATGTGGGTAAGCTTTACACCGGCTATATCAAGCTACCTTATTACCAGACTGCCCCGGGTACTTTGCCGTTCGGTGCATTCCTGACGCGCGCTTGGACTCCAGATTTGACCTTAGCGGCGGCAATCAAAGCCACCGTACCGGCAGATGTGGATAAATCCTACAACCTGACCTATCGCTTCCCCTTCGCGGCAAAAACCACCGATGAGTCTGTGCCATTGCAAGTTACCTTGCCAGAGAAAACTTGGGTGCCCGGCTATGCGGCTTCCTTAAACTGTGGGCAAATTTACGCGGCGAGTGGCTATCCGGTGGTCATCTATGTGCACGGGATTACGAGTGACCGTACGTCCGGTTTGGCTTTAGCGCACACCTTAGCGAGCCGTTGTATTGCAACTGTCGCTATAGATTTACCTTTGCACGGCGTAGCGGCGAACAGTGCTTTTGTTAGTGTGCTGAATGTTGAGAAGAGCCAAATGATTCCTTTTGCAACGCTTTACGGGGCTGATGCCCCACACGAGCGCCACTTCAATGTAGCGGGCCCTGGCGGCGCGCCCGCGCCTATGAATTTTGCAGCACCTACCGCCAACGATGGTTCAGGAGCGCAATTCACTAACTTGGGTTACTTGCTCAACACGCGCGATAACAACCGCGAAGGTGTGGTCGATTTGCTTAACCTCAACGCGAGCTTGAAAGGCTTGGATACTGATTTTGTTCAAGCGCAAGGCGCCAAGTTAAACTTGAGCAATGTTAACGTGGTAGGGCATTCGCTAGGCGGTATCCTCGGTACTGTGTTTACGGCGGTTAACCAAGCTGCAATCGCTAACGAAGCCAAACTGGGGCTCGCCTCCAACCTCAACCCTGTTCGCAGTTTGGTGGCGTCGGTAGCGGGTACTCAGGTCGCGCAAGTGTTGGTTAACTCAGCCACCTTCTCCTCTGTAATCAATGCAGGCTTAGCCAAGGCGGGCGTGAACCCTGGAACAAGCAATTACGAGAAGTTTATGTACGCGGCCCAAAGTGCGGTTGATTCGGGTGACCCGGTTAACTTCTCGCAATTGGTGGCGACCTTGGGCGTGCCTGTGCTCTTACAACAAGTGAAAGATGACCAAGTGATTCCCAACGGTGCCGATAGCGCTCCGCTTACAGGCACCAGTGCAATGGCGCGTTTGTTGGGCACCAGTGTGCTGGGATTGGGCGAAACCCAATTGGGTAGAGGCTATGTGAAACTCACCGCAGGTGACCATGCATCCTTGTTGCGCCCATCTGCCGCCGCGCCGCAAATCACGGCGGAGATGCAAGCCCAAGTTGTTAGTTTTGTTTTGGGTGCGGGCAAAGTCGCCGTGGGATCCTATGCGCCGCAGAATATAGACTCGGCAAATTAAGTGTTAATGGATAAAAAGCCCGCTAAGTACAGCGGGCTTTTTTTTGAGCAGTTGAAAATGGCACGCACTTTGACGGTTTTTTGTGGAGAGTTTTTTGCAGAAAGTTTTAGGAAGTTGCACTCATCGCAAATCAGCTTGTGTATTATTGCGACCAGTTAAAAATTCAAATGGACACTACTGTAATTTTTGAGAACGTCTTATGACACCACGCAACTACCTGTACCTCTTACGCAAATACGAAGATTACCAGCCGCAGATCGATCGTCTGCTGGATTCAATTGTCACCGCGCTGATGCCGCGCAAATTAGAATCTGACGAAGCCGCCCTTCAAAAAACCGTAGAGCGTTTGCACAAATCTTATCCATTTGTGGAGCTGCTGTATTGTCTTGATGAACACGGCATGCAAACAACCATTTCTGCCGCCGCGCCCGATATTGATGATTCAAAGCGCAGCGAACCCGGCATGTGTTCAGATCGTAGTAATCGCGCCTACTACACCAAAGCGGTTAAGAACGAAAAAGTTTCTACCGTAACCTCTCCTTATTTATCTAACGCGACCCATCAGCTCGCTATTTCTGCAGTGCAGCGTTACACCACTGCCGAAAATAAAACGGGTTATTTGGTCATTAATTTTAATTTGGAAAAATTAATTACCTTTTTAAACGGTGACGAAATTCGCCGCCGTGTTCATCCGTTTTTCCAAACCGTATATGCGATTATTGGTGTGATGCTGGTAATTATTGCAAGCTTGCTGTTGTACTACGGCGGTAAGGATATGTACGGCGTTGTGCATAATCATATCGACGAACCTATTAAAATATTCGGTGCAGTTATTCTCGTCACTTTGGGTTTAGCGATCTTCGATTTGGGTAAAACCATTTTGGAAGAAGAAGTGTTTCTCCATAAGGATATTCACCATGAAGGTTCCATGCGCCGTACCATCAGCCGTTTTATGGCGGCAATTGTCATTGCGGTTTCTATCGAATCTTTATTGTTGATGTTTAAATCCTTATTGGGTGGTGAAGATCATTTGAATTCCGCGGTGCTTATGTTGTTTGCGGCTGTGGCCATGCTGATTGGTTTAGGGATTTACTTGAAGCTTACAGACGAAAAGTAATTGTTGTATCGCGCTTATAATATTGTTTGATTGAAAAGGCTTGATGCACATCAGGCCTTTTTTGTTTTAAAGCCTGATGTTAACTTAGGCTCATCTTGAATGTGGCAAAAGAGAATCCTGTGAGTACAAAACAAAAAAGTGCGTTTGTCTGCAACGAATGCGGTGCGGATTTTAAAAAATGGCAAGGCCAATGCCCCGAGTGCGGCGCGTGGAATTCTATTGTTGAAGTGCGCTTAGGGCCAACGCCTAGCAATCGCTCCGCAAAATTTGAAGGTTATGCGGGCGGCGCTACCGGTAATAATGTGCAAACACTCGCTGAAATTTCCTTAGGTGATCTGCCACGCTTTTCCAGCGGCACCAGCGAATTTGACCGCGTCTTAGGCGGCGGTTTTGTTCCCGGTTCTGTCGTACTGATTGGCGGCAACCCCGGCGCCGGTAAAAGTACCTTGTTGCTTCAAACCTTGTGTTTTTTAGCGCGCAATATGTCTGCACTTTACGTAACGGGCGAGGAATCACTTCAACAAGTTGCCATGCGCGCACAACGCTTAGGTTTGCCGACGGACAAGTTGCAAATGCTGAGCGAGACCAACGTAGAAACTATTTGCGCTACAGCGCAACACGTTGCACCTAAAGTGATGGTGGTGGACTCCATTCAAGTGGTGCACATGGAAGATATTTCATCTGCACCGGGTTCCGTTTCACAAGTGCGCGAGAGCGCTGCCTACCTCACGCGCTTTGCAAAACAAACAGGCACTGTTGTTATCTTGGTTGGCCATGTAACAAAAGATGGTTCGCTTGCCGGCCCCAAGGTTTTAGAGCACATGATCGACTGTTCCATTTTATTAGAGGGCGATAACGATTCACGCTTTCGCACTTTGCGCGGTAACAAAAACCGTTTCGGTGCAGTAAACGAATTGGGTGTGTTTGCCATGACCGAGCAGGGCATGCGCGAAGTAAATAATCCTTCAGCGATTTTTTTGCAGCGCGCGGAAGACCCCGCGCCCGGTTCTGTGGTGATGGTGATGTGGGAAGGAACCCGCCCGCTGTTGATAGAAATTCAAGCCTTGGTGGACGATAGTCACCTGGGGAATCCGCGTCGCGTTGCGGTGGGCATGGATCAAAATCGTTTGTCCATGTTGCTCGCGGTTTTGCATCGCCACGGCGGAATTATGGTGGGCGACCAAGATGTTTTTGTAAACGTAGTGGGCGGTGTGCGCGTGATGGAAACCAGCGCAGACTTGGCGGTGTTATTAGCGATTGTCTCCAGCTTCCGCGATAAAATTTTGCCGCAAGATTTAATGGTGTTTGGTGAAGTGGGTTTGTCGGGTGAGATTCGCCCCGTACCCAGTGGGCAGGAGCGTTTGCGAGAAGCGGCAAAGCACGGTTTCAAAAAAGCCATAGTGCCAATCGGTAATGCACCGCGTGAAAAGAACTTGGGTATTGAAGTTGTTGCCGTTAAAAACTTACAAGAGGCGTTAAACGCTCTGTAAAAACGTTTATTCGCAAACTTGATTTAAGAATGACCTGAATCAGAATGAGTTTGGTTAAGATTGGTGAGAATTTGCTTTAACAATTTCTCGTCCGTTTCACTAACGGGTTCATATTGAATACCCAGCATGTGCTCCTGTTGGTGAACCAGTGTTCCCTGCAGGTGAAGATAGGGCAGCATACCTTCAGGAACCTGCATTTCCGGAATTTCTAAACGCAAGCGCACAGGGTCACCCGCACACAGGTTGTACTCGTCCAGCAAGGCAATACGCGCACCGTAGTAGGAAATATCCAACACATGGGCGGCCCACTCTTTATCGGAGCTACCCAGTTCAGCGAAAGCGCGTAGCGGGTAACGCGGTGTCGCCCTGCGGTCATCATGGTTCATGGGATTCTCACCTCAAGCAAATAATTGGCATCGGGTATCAGCGTTGCTCCTCAGCGCTGGCGATTAATTCGGTTAGCTCACGTTCCGCAGCCGCCGCATCACCCATATTAAGTTCAATCAGTCTTCGTAAATGGCTAATGCTGTCGATATCAATAGTGATACATGCCAAATGCAGTTGATCAACCCGTTGGTGCACAACCTGTGCTGACATAGCGATACTGGTTTGGTCAGACAAAATAATTTTTACGAGCAGCGGTGCGTCTGGCTCTAATTGATAAGGGCCGAGCTTGGCAAGTAAAACACCTTTGAGAGAGATGTCCAATAATTGGGCTTGCCAATTTTTATCTCCCTGAGCGATCTCCACACGGGCGTCAAAATCAATTCGGCTAAAACGGCGGCGTTCCTGAGTCATAGATCTACATCTTGTCGTTATCTGGGCTTCCTATGAGTGTAGACCACTTGAACTAAATGGCCATATCACTGCAAAAGCGGCGTAGTGAAAAGAGGTTATTTGCCATCTTTGATAGCCTCCACCTATAATCGCGACACTCAATGTAACGGGTTTCACAAGATGACAGAGTTTCGAATTGGCATAGACCTCGGCGGCACAAAGACTGAGGTGGTTTTATTAAATGGCGATAGCCAAGAGCTGTTCCGCACGCGCATTCCCACGGTGCGCGACGATTACTCAGCAACCCTGCGCGATATCGCGAGCCTTGTCGCTCAAGCCGAGTCTGTAGCGGGGCAGGGGAATATTCCCGTCGGCATCGGTATTCCCGGTACTATTTCGCGCAAAACGGGCTTTGTGAAAAATGCGAACTCCACCTGGTTGAACGGTAGGCCTTTTCAAAAGGATCTCTCTGCACAGCTTGGGCGCAATGTAAAAGTTACTAACGATGCCAATTGCCTGGCCGTTTCTGAGGCGACGGACGGCGCTGGTCGCGGCTATGATTTGGTATTTGCCGGCATTTTAGGAACGGGTTGCGGTGCAGGCGTCGCCTACAAAGGCTTGCCTATTGTTGGGCCAAACGGTGTGGCGGGCGAGTGGGGTCATAACCCATTGCCTTGGACCCGTGACGCAGAATTGGAAGCTCGCCCCTGCTATTGCGGAAAATCGGGCTGCCAGGAAACCTTCTTGTCGGGCACAGGCTTATGCAGATCTTACGAAATGCTGACTGGCTTGGCATTGAAGGGCCATGAAATTGCCGAGCGCGCGGGTAACGGAGAGTTTCACGCGCGGCAGGTGTTGGATGCCTACTTCGACCAAATCGCCCGTGGTTTGGCGGCGGTCATCAATATCATGGACCCCGACATTATTGTGCTGGGTGGTGGTGCTTCTAACATTTCAGAAATCTACACGGCGGTGCCGCAGCTGCTCAGCCACTATGTATTCGGCTTTGAGTGCGATACGCCCATTGTGCAAGCCGTACACGGTGACTCCAGCGGTGTGCGCGGCGCAGCCTGGTTGAATCCGCTATAATCTGCGCTCCGTGAGTGAGGGCTGACCAAGCCTTCACTGTTCCAACAATCTCAAAGTCTTTTTATGCGCAGATTATTATTCGTTCTTTTTATAGCTGCGTGTTCGTCTATCAGTGTTGCGGGCGAATCGATTAAGCCGCAACGCATTGCCTCGCTCAATTTATGTTTGGACGCGCTCTTACTCAAGTTAGTTGAACCTGCGCGCATTAATTCTTTAACTTATCTTTCCGGCAATCCACAATTTTCGCCCTTTGCTCAACAAGCGCAGCACTATTATTTGAATCGCGGTCTTGCCGAAGATTTGGTGCCGCGTAATCCAGATTTGGTTTTGGCGGGTGATTTCGGCGCAGGTGACACTAAAGTCTTGTTAAGTCAGTTAGGTTTTAGCGTTGAAACTCTGTCCTTGCCGCGCACCTTGGCTGATATTAGCGAGCATCTTCATCGCTTCGGCGAGCTAACGGGCAGTGAAATCGCTGCTGAAAAAATGGTGCGCGAATTGGAAATGCAGCTCACGCGTTTGGATGCAGATTCAAGCAAACCCATTCCCGCATTTTGGTACGCCTCAAACAGTTACGTGGTGGGTGCGGATACCTTGGAGAACGAGCTGATGACACGTGCTGGGTTCCACAATTTAGCTCTGGATAAACACCTCAGTGGTTTTGCGCGATTGGATTTGGAAGACTTAATACTGGCGCAACCTCAAGTCATTATCGTAGAGTCGTCTGACGTGCAGGCTTTTTCGCTTGCGCAAGAATATGTTCAGCATCCCGCCTTACGTAAAAATAATATGCGGATTATAAAATTACCGGCGACGCTTTCAGTCTGTATTGCACCCATTGCAGCTGAAGTTATCGAAAATCTTATTCAGCAAAAAAAATCGCTTGTTAATTAGCGTCAAGGATTCTTGTGCAAAAAATTTCATTCTCTTTATTGATTTCTATTTTAGGTGTCGGCGTGCTGATCGCATTTTTATGTTCGCTCAGTATGGGAAACTCCTCCATTTCCATTATTCAAGCCGTCAAAGATTTAATGAGTCACAACTCATCTCTGCATCAAACTGTGGTTTGGGAGATTCGCTTACCCCGCGTTTTGCTCGCAGTTTTGGTTGGCGCAACGCTAGGCCTTGCGGGTGCAACCATGCAGGGTTTTTTACGTAACCCCTTAGCAGAGCCGGGTATTTTAGGTGTTTCCAGTGGAGCTGCTTTAGGCGCGGTTATCGTTTTGTATTTTGGTTTTGCAGCGGTGGCTTGGTATTGGTTGCCGGTGGCCGCTATTGCTGGCGCTTTCATTGCGTTATTGCTCGTGTATTTATTGGCGGGTTTTCGCAGTAGCGTTCTCTCCTTAATTTTGGCGGGCGTGGCCATAAATGCTATCGCGGGCGCATTGATTTCAGTCGCGCTTAATTTTGCCCCGAGTTATTTTGCGCTTCAGGAAATTGTATTTTGGTTAATGGGTTCATTGGCCAACCGCAATATGCATCATGTTTATATAGCGGCACCTTTTATTGGTTTGGGCTGGGTTTTGCTATTAAGCAGATTCCGATTTTTGAATGCCTTGAGTTTGGGTGAAGAGACGGCTACATCTTTAGGCTTTAACCCGGTACGTGAACGCAATTTTATACTCATAGGTTTAGCCTTGTGTGTTGGCTCTGCCGTTGCGGTAAGTGGCAGCATAGGTTTTGTTGGTTTGGTGGTGCCACACCTTTTGCGTCCTCTGGTAGGGCACCAACCCGGTAGACTATTAGTTGCTAGCGCTTTAGGTGGCGCACTGCTTGTGTTAGGGGCAGATATTCTAGTGAGATTATTGGATGTGGCGCGGGAGCTAAAACTGGGGGTGGTTACATCGCTCTTGGGCGGGCCGTTCTTTTTAATGCTGATTTTAAAAACGCGTTCGCGCTGGATTTAATATGACTCTCTTAAAAGCAGAAAACTTATCTCTAAGCCTTGGCAATACAATCGTTGTCGATGGCGTGAGCATTCATATTCATGAAGGGGAGTTCGTGGGCTTAATTGGTCCAAATGGCGCAGGCAAAAGTTCTTTGTTACGAATGCTTGCGGCGCTAAGTCTACCGAATAAGGGTGAGATTGATATTGCTGCTGAAAATTCACTGGCTTCCATTAAAAAAATATCTGCACCCATGCGTGCGCGTTTTATGGCATATCTTGCACAGCATGAATCACCGGCCTGGCCGCTCAGTGTAAAAAATTTGGTGGCATTGGGGCGTTCACCGTGGAATTCGACGGTTAACACATCCGCTGATGACGAAGTCGCAATTGCGGCGGCATTGGAGATGACAGACGTAAAATCTTTGGCTGAACGTCCTGTCACGGAATTATCCGGTGGTGAGTTACAGCGGGTTTTATTGGCTCGGGTGTTCGCGGGAAAACCGCAGTTAATCATTGCTGACGAACCTATAGCTGCGCTCGATGTTTACCATCAATTGCATATCATGGAGTTGCTGCAAGCACATTCGCAACAAGGCGGTGCCGTTATAGCCGCATTACATGATTTAAGTTTGGCTGCACGTTTTTGTTCGCGTTTGGTGCTTATGCATCACGGAAAACTGGTGGCAGTGGGAGAGCCAGTGCAAGTGCTAACTCCAGAAAATCTTGCGCAAGTTTACGGTGTTAAGGCCTATGTTGATTGTCGTGATGACGGCGTGGTGATCATCCCCACACATAGAATGGTACAAACTCTATGAGAACGAAAATTCTATGAGAGCGAAAATCCTAAGACGCGTTATAAACCTCTGGCCACCTTTATTTTTTAATGCCATTAAAGTTACGCATATTAGCGATGATTTTCGCGAAATTGATGTCACCCTAAAATTGCGTTGGTACAACCGCAACAACGTGCGCGTACAATTTGGCGGAAACCTGTTTGCCATGACTGACCCATGGTACATGCTGATGCTCATGGAAAATCTGGGGCGCGATTATTATGTATGGGATAAAAAGGCGACTATTGATTTTGTCTCGCCCGGTCGTAGCCACGTAAGTGCACGATTTATTCTTACCCAGGAAAAGCTCGATGAAATTCGAGCGGCTACTGCCCAAGGTGAAAAGTATTTACCTGATTTTGAAATTGATATTGTCGATACGGATAATAAACTCGTCGCTCGTATTCATCGCACTGTTTATGTAAAGCGAAAGCCTCAGAAGTAACATTTTCGCTTGACTCTCTTTTCTCAACCCCATACCCTGCGCGCCGAGGTGTTTGACGTGCCCTAATGCTGTAAACAGCAAGTGCAAGGGTCAAATTAAATGGGAAGTTTGGTGCGCCTGCTTTTTTATTAAAAGTGCAAAGCCAACACTGCCCCCGCAACGGTAAGTAGTCTGCATAAGACTATAAGTCCGATACCAGCCTCAAAACCTATATTCACGATGTCGCGGAGGGCAACATCGGTGGAAATTCTGTGTTTTACGAGGCCGATTTTTTCGGCCGCGCGCATTATTCCCGCTTCCCCTCCCTCATCCCATATTTTTGGATTGAGGAATTTATGTCTATTAAATCTTTCGCGTTAACTCCCCTCAGCGTGGCAGTTCTGTCAGCTGGTTTAGCGTCATCTGCATTTGCAGCAGAAGACAAAATAGAAACACTCATTATCAGCGCCACACGCAGCGAAGGCCCAGCAATGCCTGTTGCAACACAAATTAAAGTGGTGGATGCCGAACAAATTCGCATTAGCGGAGCAACCACAATTACCGAAGTCTTACGCACGCAAGCAGGTATTCAAATTCAAGATACCGATGGCAGTGGTGGGCGCAACGTCACCGCATCTATGCGTGGTTTTTCTGGCAACGCCGCTAACAATACCTTGGTGTTGGTTGATGGACGTAAACTCAATAACCCGACCCTCGCAGGTCCCGCACTTAATACAGTGGCCATCAAAGACGTAGAGCGTATTGAAATTGTGCAAGGTAGTGCGGGTGTTCTTTATGGAGATCAAGCTGTTGGTGGTGTGATTAACATTATTACGCGCGCAGCAAAGTCAGGTGAATTTAAAGGTGTCATCAGCGCTGAGGCAGGTACTTACGATTTAGCGAATTATACCGCGAGCCTGAGCCAAGGTTTTGAAAACGGTTTAAGTTATAACTTGAGCGCGCAAAAGCGCGAAACAGATAACTACCGTGAGAATAACCGTTCAGAAGTGACCAATGTGTTGGGTAAAATCGCCTACGCATTTGATGCGGGTAAAGTGTTTGTTGAAAAGCAAAAAATTGAAGACGACTTGGGCTTGCCCGGTAATCTACTGGTAACTGATGCGCAAAAAGATCCTCGTCACAGCAACACCCCTCGGGATTATTCAAAGCAGGATACAGATCTTCAGCGCGTTGGTGGACAAGTTAAGTTTTTGGAAAACTGGTCTTTGCTCGGCGAGTATTCCGATCGCGATGAAACCGGTAGTTACTTGTACGATGACTACGATAAATCCAACGGCTATTTTCCGTTTGACAGCGCTTACGAAATGCGTGTTAAAAACTTCACGCCTCGCGTGGTGGGGGATTTTGCAACGGCAAACGGCAGTGCAGTTGTCACTTTAGGCTACGATAAAGTTGATGCAGATTACGAAACAGGTGATGGCTATACCAATATTACTCAGCAGCAACAGGATATTTATGCGCAGGTTATTTATCCTGTAACCAAAGCCGTAATTCTGAATGCAGGTGTGCGTCACGCAAGTGTGGATGACAAAAATAAAGTTGTATCCAATAAGCACACTGACTCCCTAAATATCGGCGAGCTAGGAATCAATTATCAAATTGATGCCAATTGGCGTGCTTTTGGTCGTTTGGCTGATGGCTTCCGTTTTGCCAACGCGGATGAAAATGGTTACGTTGCACCGGGCATTGATTTCCTGAAAGCCCAGACCAGCAAATCACAAGAGCTGGGTTTTGCGTGGGCAGATAAGGATGCGAGCGTTAAATACAGCTTGTTCCATATGATTGTTGATAACGAAATTATGTATGACCCGCTTTCAGGTACTTACGGTGCTAACATCAATTTACCCGAGTCTGAGCGCCAAGGCTTATTGTTTGATGGTGATGTACAGTTAAACGAGTTTATAGTCCTTCATGGTAACTATACTTACACGCACGCTGAATTAACTTCAGGTAATTTCAAAGATAAAGCAGTTCCGTTTGTTGCCAAAAATGACGCTAACGCCGGTGTTGTATTTACCTTTATCAAAAATCTCAATATTAGTGTAGATGCGAACTATATCGGCAGCCGTTACCTTGTTGGCGATAACGCTAATACGCAGCCGAAGGTAGATCCAGTGACGATTTTTAACGTAAATGTTGTCTGGAATTTTGATGCATTGGAGTTGGGTTTGCGCGTTAAGAATCTAACGGGTGAAACCTATTCAGACTACGAAGGTACAAGCTGGAAGGGCACTTACGTGTATCCTCAACCTAAGCAAACCTACAGTGGTCACGTGACTTACAGATTTTAAAAAGTAGTAAACAGAAAGGCGCCTTACAGCGCCTTTTCTATAAACCTATTCGGATTGCATTTTCGGAGCCTTGTTTATGACAGACGAAAAAGCGCAGCGCCATAAAGAGCGTATGCAGCAGCGTAAAGAAATTGTGGATGCAAAAATAGCGCGCGCAACAGAAGATCGCGGTGTGCTTATTGTATTAACGGGCGATGGCAAAGGTAAAAGCAGTTCAGGTTTTGGAACCGCATTACGCTGTTTGGGGCACGGATACAAAGTTGCCATAGTGCAGTTCATTAAAGGCACGTGGGAATGTGGTGAAAAGAATTTTCTAACCGAAAGTATTTTTCGTGGCGAAAACGCTAGGCTGGAATATTTTACGATGGATACCGGGTTTACCTGGGAGACCCAAAATGCGGAAAAAGATCGCGAAGCCGCAGAGAAAGTGTGGGCTGAATGTGAGCATGTATTCAGCGACCCAGAAATTCATTTGGTTTTGCTGGACGAACTAACCTACATGCTCAACTACAAATATCTGGATAAAGAAAAAGTTCTCAAGGCCATACAAAATCGACCCATAACACAAAACGTGATTATTACTGGGCGCGGCGCAAAAAAATATTTGGAAGACCTGGCTGATACTTTCAGTGAAGTAAAAGCCATTAAGCACGCCTTTAATAATGGCATTAAAGCGCAAAAAGGAATTGAGTGGTAAATGTCAAAAACAATCATGGTGCAAGGTACAACGTCAGATGCGGGTAAAACCACGCTAGTTGCCGCGTTGTGCCGTATTTTTAGTAACCGTGGTGTTTCAGTTGTACCGTTCAAACCGCAGAACATGGCATTAAATTCTGCCGTGACGGTGGACGGTGGTGAAATAGGGCGTGCACAAGCCTTGCAGGCACAAGCCGCGCGAATAGAGCCTCATACGGATATGAACCCCATTCTTATTAAACCCACCAGTGATACCAAAGCCCAAATTATTATTCACGGTAAAGCGGTGAGCGATATGGATGCGGCGGTTTATCACGATTATAAATTGCACGCGATGAACGCCGTGCTCGAGTCTTACCGTCGTTTGCAACAGCAATATGATCTTATCGTGGTGGAGGGAGCGGGTAGCCCAGCGGAAATTAATTTGCGTGATCGCGATATTGCAAATATGGGCTTTGCCGAAGCGGTAGATTGCCCGGTGGTTATTATTGCCGATATTGATCGCGGTGGCGTCTTCGCGCATTTGGTTGGAACCTTAGCGTTACTCAGTGAATCTGAGCAAACACGTGTGATAGGTTTTGTCATCAATCGCTTTCGCGGCGACATAAATTTATTAAAGCCGGGCTTGGATTGGCTGGAACAAAAAACCGGAAAACCGGTGCTTGGTGTTATTCCTTACCTAAACGGATTGCACTTGGACGCGGAAGATGCGCTGGAGCGCACACAGCCGAAAAAGCAAAATACAAAAATTCGTGTAGCTGTCTTGGTATACCCCAGAATTTCCAATCATAACGATTTTGATGTTTTACGTTTGCATCCGGATGTGGAATTTTTTTGGGTGGGCCCTGAGCAAACTATTCCGTCTGTTGATCTCATCATTCTGCCCGGCAGTAAAAATGTGCGCGACGATTTGCAATTCCTGCGCAGGCAAAATTGGGATAAGACCATTGCAAAACATTTACGCTACGGGGGAAAAGTAATTGGTATTTGCGGCGGTATGCAAATGCTAGGGTCAAAAATTAGTGATCCACAAGGAATAGAAGGGCCTGCCGGCGAGGTTGCTGGACTTGATTATTTGGAATTAGAAACGCAGCTTGTACCGGAAAAGATATTGCGTCGACAAACCGGCGTCTTGTGGGATTCAGCCACGCAGGTGCAAGGCTACGAAATTCATTGCGGAATAAGCTCTGGGAATGCACTCGCTAATCCCGCCGTTTATTTTAACGATCAAAGCGGCTTGGTTGGCGATGGTGCCATAAGCGCAGACAACCAAATCATAGGTACCTATTTACATGGCTTATTCGATACGCCGGACGCGTGTCGGGCAATCCTGCAGTGGAGTGGGTGTTTGGACGAAAGCCCTGTCGATATAGGAGATGTGCGAGAGAGAGCCTTAAGGGTGCTGGCAAAGACAGTTGGAGAATCTCTCGATTTGGCCGCCTTGAACTTAACAGCTCAATCTTGAACTTAGTATAGGTTCGTGTTTTACTCATCGCTCGTAAATGCTATTTTTATACTAGTAAACATGCCGGTCATTCAACAATAACAATGAGTCTGGTATTGGGTTATTTCTAATCTCTTTCGCGTTTTTTGTTGTCGTTTGGGCATTTGAGCATGCCCGATGTGGAAGCCTATCTGTAACGGATTTGTTGGAGTAAGAAGGTTTTTTACCATGAACATAACACGTGCTTTTTCCTTTTTTGTTTTCTGTCTAAGTTGCTTTTGCAATTCTACGTGGGCGCAAGAACCCAAGGTGTTTATTAACAAGCCCGCGGTAGTGCTGGGAACTAACGTTCTTCAAAAAAAAGTTGTAGAGGTTGGTGAGGCAGTACAAGGCGGATCCGTGGATCATGTTAAGTGCATACTTGAAAAAATGCAGGTGAATTACGAAATTCGTTCTTTGCCTTGGCGACGCGCTCGTCAAGAAGTTCATACCAGTGTTATCGATGGCTTTTTTACGGCAGTTGCGATTGATGATGCGAATGAATTTGCCACTTTTTCTGCCCCCTTGGTTCTGGAAAATTGGTATTGGTTTTGGCGTACGGACATGGTTGCTCCGGCATCGTGGAAACAGCATTACCCAATTGGCGTCATTCTCGGAAGCCAGCAGGAAACCATTCTCAGTAACGAAGGCTACAGCGATTTTGTTGCCGCGAATAATGTTCCTCAGTTGCTGAAATTACTCTTCACCAAGCGAGTTGACGCTGTCTTGCTCGATAAGGAGATTTTTGAAAAGGCCGCTGCGGAATTAAATGTTTCTAGCCGCGATTACAAATCACGTTTCTTTCGTTATATGCCATTGGGTGTGTACTTTGGGGCACCATTCTTGGCGCAGAACCCGGAATTCTTGAGCGCATTTAATAGCCGAATAGACTCCTGTGCGTCAGTTGGCTTTGATCTCTCATCCAACGAACAAAGTGAAATCCAAAAAATTGTAGAGCCTTGGTTCGCACAAATTCTTCGTAATAAAGATCTTATCGCCGCAGTTGTTCAACAAAATGCCACCAATAAGAATAAGTCTGATACCCAATTACAAAAGCTCGATGAACAGTGGCAACTTGCGTTTAAAATCCATAATCTCGATTTCCCCAAGTCGCTAATCAATCAAATACTTTCCAACTTTTTGGGGGAGTTGAAGAATAATTCAAACGAATTGCTGGCGGAAGTTATTGTGATGGATGGTCGTGGTTATAACATTGCCATGTCCAGCATGACGTCTGATTATTGGCAAGGGGACGAGGAAAAATTTACCAAGGCTTTTAATGGAACTTCGGATTTTATTTTTGTTGATAAAATAAAGTACGACGCGTCTTCCAAGCGCTTTCAGGTTCAATTGAGTGCGCCATTAGTTGACCCAAAGACGCAAAAATCCATCGGTGCGGTAACCCTTGGGGTAGATGTGGATAAGGCGCTCTCTCAGTCAAACTGAGTTTGTTTTATCTGGCAGCTAAAACGGCTGTTATTTATTTAGCGTTACGACCATTAAACTGCCCTCAAATTTTTGAGGTTCCAGCGCGTACCACATCAATAATTCTGTCGGCCAGCGTTTTTCGCACTTGTCGATTAACGCAAGAAAAGGGCTGCGGCCTGGGTCTGCTAGAACGACTTTTTTAACACCTGCTTGTGCGGCGCGTTTTAACATGGCGAACCATTCGTCGGCGAGTTCATCCCAAAAGCAAATGTCGCCACCAACAATTACATCGAAGTTTTCTAAATCTTTTTTCTTCATGTCTTTCATGGCGCAGGTCAGTTTAGAGACTTTTACGCCATTGAATTCTGCTTGCGCATCTAAGAAGGCGAATACGTCTTTGTCTATATCCATACCTGTGACTTTGCAGCCTTTGCTGGCAAAGAAGATAGATGTTGGTCCCCAACCGCAGCCTACATCCAATACACGCATTTTCTTTTTAGGTGCGTTTTGGGTGAAGTAATCCATCAATAAATAACTGGAATCCCAATGGCGATCGCCATGTACGCTGGGGGATACTTCCTTTTTTATTTTTTTAATTTGCGGATGCTTTTCGTTAAACAGCCAAATGCCGTAGGCGCCGAGCGTGTGTTTTTCGGGGGGAGCTATGAGTTCAGGCACAATAAATCCTTCGTTAGACAGTTAATAAATATCGGGTACGAACATTTCTTTTGGAACCGGGCGGCGCGAGTAATCTTTGTGGTATTCGCGCTCAGGCAAATCAATCACGGGTCGCTTAATTTCTTCATAGGGCATTTGTTGTAGCAAATGATGAATACAATTGAGCCGCGCTTTTTTCTTGTCGACAGCTTCCACAATCCACCAAGGTGCCTCGGGAATATGCGTGCGTTCCAACATAATTTCTTTGGCTTTGGTGTAATGCTCCCAGCGGCGACGCGATTCCAAATCCATGGGGCTTAGTTTCCACTGTTTCAATGGATCGTGAATGCGCCCCAAAAAACGTAAATTCTGTTCTTCGTCAGAAATCGAAAACCAATATTTAATGACTTGAATGCCGGAACGCACCAGCATTTTTTCAAATTCGGGTGCGGAGCGAAAAAATTCTTCGTATTGTTCGTCCGTACAAAAGCCCATAACACGTTCTACACCGGCGCGGTTGTACCAGCTGCGGTCAAATAATACGATTTCACCTGCCGCCGGTAGGTGCGATACATAACGCTGAAAATACCATTGGGTACGTTCGCGTTCGTTCGGCGCGGGCAGGGCAGCCACTCGGCATATACGTGGGTTCAACCGTTGGGTGATCCGCTTGATAACACCACCTTTTCCCGCGGCGTCGCGCCCTTCAAAAATCACGACGACTTTATGCCCGGTAGCGGCGACCCAATCTTGCAATTTAACCAGCTCGGCTTGCAACCTGAACAGTTCGCGAAAATAAAACTGGCGATAGGCTTTGGCTTCTTGTGTCTGGTTGGGTGCATCCAGGTCTGCATCCTGAAAATAAATACGATCTTCCAATTCGAGCTCCAATTCTTCGTCGTAGCTGTCCAAAAAATCGTTGTGAATTCGCTGTACCAGTTCTGCATCAATAAAGCTCATGGGGAACTCCAGTATTTATGCTGAGGCTCTCGAGTTTATGTAGAAATTGTTACAGTTTTGAAACAGGCGCCACAGAATAATCGCCAAAACAGCACGCAAAAAAAATGCACAGCCACTTTCGTGAGCTGTGCATTTTTTACGCCAAGGATTTAGTTGAGCTTAGGCCTTGAGCGGTTTGTACTTCATACGCTTAGGTTGTGAATCGTTACCTTTACGTTTTACCAAGTCTTCGTGGTACTCGGTATAGTTGCCTTCGAAGAAGACGATATCCGAATCACCTTCATACGCGAGAATGTGCGTAGCGATACGGTCCAAGAACCAGCGGTCGTGCGAGATTACCAACACGCAGCCGGGGAAGGCGAGGATTGCATCTTCTAATGCACGTAGGGTTTCAATATCCAAATCGTTTGATGGTTCGTCGAGGAGCAATACGTTTGCGCCTTGCTTCAAGGTGTTAGCCAAGTGCAAACGGCCGCGCTCACCGCCCGACAATTCGCTCACGCGTTTTTGTTGATCTGAACCTTTGAAGTTGAAGCGGCCGATGTAAGCGCGCGAACTCACTTCGTAGTTACCGATTTTCAAAATATCAGCACCGTCAGAGACTGCTTCCCAAACCGATTTTTTATCGTCCAGGTTTTCACGGCTTTGCTCAACATAGGCCACTTTAACGCTATCGCCCAAAGTGACAGTACCGCTGTCCGGCTTTTCAGTACCCGCGATCATGCGGAAGAGTGTGGATTTACCTGCACCGTTTCCGCCCACAATTCCTACCACTGCACCTTTTGGAATGCTGATGGAAAGTTTGTCGATCAGTAAACGGTCGCCATAACCTTTGCTCACGTTATTCAACTCGATGACTTTATCGCCCAAGCGCTCGCCAGGTGGAATATAAATCTCGTTGGTTTCGTTACGGGCTTGGAATTCTTGCGATTGCAATTCATCGAAGCGAGCGAGACGCGCCTTGCTCTTGGCTTGACGACCTTTTGGATTTTGGCGAACCCATTCCAATTCGGTTTTCAGCGCTTTTTGGTGCGCCGCCTCAGCGCGAGCTTCTTGCTCTAAACGGGCATCTTTCTGTTCCAGCCAGCTGGTGTAGTTGCCTTCATAAGGAATACCGTGGCCACGGTCGAGTTCCAGAATCCAACCCGCGGCGTTATCGAGGAAGTAACGATCGTGGGTAATGGCTACTACGGTGCCGGGGAAGTTGTGGAGGAATTGCTCCAACCAGTAAACAGACTCCGCGTCCAAGTGGTTGGTGGGCTCGTCGAGCAAAAGCATGTCTGGGCGCGACAGGAGCAAACGGCACAAGGCCACACGGCGACGCTCACCACCGGAGAGTACGGTCACGTCGGCATCCCAAGGCGGCAAGCGCAAGGCATCAGCGGCGATGTCCAAGGTGTTTTGCAGGTTGTGGGCGTCCCACGCTTGGATAATGTCTTCACACTTGGCTTGTTTCTTTGCCAAGTCATCAAAGTCGGCATCGGGCTCTGCGTAAGCAGCGTAGATGCGGTCAAGCTCAGCGAGCGCATCTACGGCTTCACGCACACCGTCCTGCACGTTGCCGAGTACATCTTTGGTCGGATCGAGTTGCGGCTCTTGTGGCAAATAACCGATCTTGATGCCGGGCATGGGGCGGGCTTCGCCGTTAAAATCCTGATCTACGCCTGCCATGATTTTGAGCAGCGTGGATTTCCCCGAACCGTTCAAGCCCAACACGCCAATCTTGGCGCCCGGGAAGAAGGAGAGGGAGATGTCTTTCAGGATTTCACGCTTGGGCGGGACGATTTTGCCAAGCCTGTGCATGCTAAATACGTATTGAGCCATGGGGCTAACCTCGTTCGTGCAGGGGGATTTTTATAAAGCGCGTACTATAAAGAATACGGGTGGCAGAAGGAAGTTAAGCGGAAGTGAGGCGGCCCAAATGAAAAGAAAAAACCCCGCATTAAGCGGGGTTTTGCAGAAAGATATTTAAAACTATTTCGTATTATCGTCATTTTTTTCGCGAGAAAAGCGAGTGCGGTTTTGTAAGTTTTCTGAGCGACGTTCAAACTGCGCGCGGCCTTCAGCTTCGTTTCTGGGAGCTGGCATTTCCACTCTGGGTTGTTCCTGACGCTCAACGCGTTGGTTTTGTTCGCCAAAGTTGGGGCGCGGAGCTTCCTGCGGCCGTTGTTCTAGTCTGGAAAAATTAGGACGACGATCAGCGTCATCGGTCACAACTCGTTGTTCCTGGTTAAACCTAGGGTTACGACCCGCTTCTTCCGTGTTTTGGAGAGAGGGTGAATTATCTACCCTCGGTTGCGGGTTTTGATTTTGCACTCGTATACCACTTGTGTTGATGGTGTTTCCAGATTCGCTGCGCTCACCGCTCCAAGGGCGACGTTCGCGCAAGCTGTTCTCGCGATCCAGACGTTCGCGGACTTGCTCGGCGCGGTCGATGTGGCCGTTATTGCTACCGTTGTTCCAATTGTTGTCACCTCGATTATCGTGATCTCTTTTCCATCCGTCATTGCCACGGGGATTTGGATACCCACCTTGGTTAAACTGACGGCGATAATCCCGATCGTTCTCGCGTGATTGGTGATGACTTCCGTAGGTTTCTCGCAAATTGTTGTTGTAGTAGGCAACACCGTGTCTGTGTGCGGGGTCGTGGCGCCAATCGCGTGCATCGGCATGGCGAACAATCTCGCGCCCAGTATAGAAACGGGTTGTGCCTCCGTAATTGTAATGATCAATCACAACCACACGGCGGTCGCGCCAGCGGCATGAGCTGTAAAAATAGTTAGAGCCTAAATAGATGCTTGAGCCCCAATAAAAGCCGGACACATAGGTGTAACTGCTGGGATAATGCCAGTAAACGGGCGGATAGTCTGGCCACCACCAATTGCCGTAGACCACGCGAGTATCGTACACGGGAACATAAACGATTCGCTCTTGTGCAGGCTCAATCACAATGTAATCGTCATCACGCTCCACACTGATATGCTGAGCTTTTTCAAGATTGCCCGTTGCGTAGGCGCGTTTGCGCAGGCGCTGCACTGCGTCCATCACTGATTCTTCATCGCTTAGGAATGCGTCGCCCAAACGCTGAGTCCAGTCCACGTCTTCACTCATGCGCTTCAATACATCAGGAAAGGCCACTAAGGCTTTTACGCTGGGGTCCCAATCTTTGTTTTGGGCGAACTTGAGGGCGTCTTCTGTTTTAAGGTCTTTGTTACTGCGCACCCAGCGGTCGGCCTGAATAACTTCCAAAGGATAGGTAGACGCGATAAGTACCTGCGAGAGTAGTGCGTCTGGGTACAGGGCAATAGGGGCAAGCATTTGGTCGAGTTCGGCTTGGCTGAACTGGACATCGTCCCGGTTCGCCGCTTGGCTCACCGGCGTTAGGAGCAGTGGAATTAAGGTCAGCAAGACCAAGATGGTTTTGTGTAAGGGTGATGCCAAACTCACGGAGCGTTTCATGTTTTATCTCGTCTGATGTCCGGTTGACGGGCTTGCGATAACAACCGCAAGGCAAAGGCGTTAAGCCCGATGCGGGACACAAGCATTCCCGAGTTAGGCCTCAGACACCTTGGGTACTTTATAAGTTGCAGCGGCTTAATCCGGCCTGAATGGGTGCTGCGTTCTTGTGGTGCGGGATCATCCTTCAGGGCGCGTGAATCGGCAAGCGCTTTGTCTTGACTAAAACTACAGCAGCTTGATAATGGCGGCCTAAGTTAATTTATAAATAGATTGAACGCAGGCAGAGAGTTTCGAATGATAGATGTGAGTTTTCAGCTGAAGGGCAGTGCGCTGACAGTGGTGGTTCTGGCTTTAGTTGAATATAACCCCGAGACCCTCGCCACAGAGCTTAAAGAGAAAATTGATCAAGCACCGCATTTTTTTGTGAATTCACCTGTTTTGATTAGTTTTGAACGCTTGGAAAACCCTGAAAGCTGCAAGTCACTCATTACGAGCGCCGAGGGTTTACTCAAGATTTGCCGTAAGTTGGATTTGCAGCCATTGGGCTTTACTGCTGTGCCAGAGGTATTATTGGCGGGTGTTCAGAAAACCGGTTTGGCGATTTTGCCCACACCCTCTGAGCGAGCCTTAAAGATTCCAGCCGCACCTAAAGCCAAAGCGCCTGAACCTATTGTTGAAACCCGTGTTGAGACAGTGGTAGAAACCGTTGTAGAAACGGTGATTCAGGAACGTTTAGTGCAACGTGTAAGCCGCGTGGTGACTCGTCCTGTGCGGTCTGGGCAACAGATTTACGCCGAGGGAGCCGATTTAATTGTGCTCGCCCAAGTGAGCGAGGGTGCCGAGGTCTTGGCAGACGGCCATATCCATATTTACGGCACCCTGCGTGGTCGCGCTTTGGCGGGTGTAAAAGGCGATGAAAACGCACGGATTTTTTGCCAAAATCTGGAAGCAGAGTTGGTATCCGTTGCGGGTAACTTTATGTTGCAAGATGCACTGCCAAAAGAATTATTAAAAAAGCCGGTGCAAATTTCGCTTAAGGGCGAGAAAGTCGTTGTTGAGGCCTTAGTTAATGCTTAAGCCCTGAGCTTAAAACAGTTTTACACTCCATTTTAAAAATTAAAATTATTTCACTTTAAGACCATAGAAAATTTAAGGAGCCTACCTTGGCTAAGATCATTGTTGTTACATCAGGTAAAGGCGGTGTAGGTAAGACTACTTCCAGCGCAGCAATCAGTACAGGTTTGGCAATGCGTGGCCACAAAACCGTCGTTATCGATTTCGACGTAGGTTTGCGTAACCTCGATTTGATTATGGGCTGTGAACGCCGTGTGGTTTACGATTTTGTAAACGTAATTAAAGGCGAATCAAACCTCAGCCAATCCTTGATTAAAGATAAACGCACCGACAACTTGTATGTTCTGCCTGCATCGCAAACACGCGATAAAGATGCTTTAACAAAAGAAGGCGTTGAAGCCGTATTAACAGAATTGTCGAAAGATTTTGATTACATCGTATGCGATTCACCTGCTGGTATTGAGCAGGGTGCGCAAATGGCTCTTTACTTTGCTGACATCGCAATTGTGGTTACTAACCCGGAAGTATCTTCTGTGCGCGACTCAGATCGTATCATTGGTATTCTGCAATCTAAATCGCGTCGCGCTGAACAAAACCTTGAGCCAATCAAAGAACATTTGTTACTGACTCGCTACAACCCAACGCGTGTTGCGGCGGGCGAAATGTTGAGTGTGGGTGATGTTGAAGAGATTTTGGCAATTCCATTGCTCGGCGTAATTCCTGAGTCGGAAGCTGTATTGAAAGCGTCTAACCAAGGTACACCGGTTATTCTGGACGAAGAAACTCAAGCCGGCCAAGCTTATAACGATGCGGTAGACAGATTGTTAGGTAGCGATCTTCCTCACCGCTTCCTTGAAGCAGAAAAGAAAGGTTTCTTAGCGCGTTTGCTGGGAGGTAAATAGTGAGTCTTCTCGATTATTTTCGTAAAAAGGGCACGCCCACATCGGCGGCCACCGCAAAAGAACGTTTGCAAATTATTGTTGCACACGAGCGCAATAAGCGTAATTTGAAACAGCCCGATTTCTTACCGCAAATGCAGCAAGAAATTATTGCGGTGATTCGTAAGTACATTCATATCGAATCTGATCAAGTAGTGGTGAATTTGGACAACACCGACAATTGTTCTGTGTTGGAACTTAATATCACTTTGCCGGAATAAGTCTGGGTTACGTCTGATGAAAGGAAGGTTACCTTGGGTACCTTCCTTTTTTTTCGCATGTATTTTGTTATCTGGCTCGAGAGGCCGCTTATGGTTATTCGTAAAAGTATCAGCCTAACAATCGCAACACTCATGTTGGCGTTATCCCTAAGCGCTTGCGGTTACCTTATTCAGCCTAAAGTCAAAACCGGTATTGTGAATCTTAAGCCGGGCTCTTACCAAATCGACCCTCAACACACGAGTGTGCTGTTTAAAATCAACCATATGGGTATGTCTACGTTTGTTGGGCGTTTTAATTCCAGCGACGCTTCGTTGGAGTTTGATCCTGCTCATATGGAAAACGCCAAGTTATCTGCTGTAATTAACATTGCGAGCATTGATGTAAATAATAAAGATCTCGAAGAAACCTTGCGTGGAAGCAGTTGGTTTGATACTGAAAAATATCCCCAAGCACTGTTTGAGACAACCAGTGTTCAACTGGTAGATCAAACCCATGCAAAATTTACCGGTAATTTAAACTTGCACGGAGTAAGCGCTCCCATAGTGTTGGATGTTGCTTTTAATGGGGGCGGCGAAAACATGCTAACGGGACGTTATACCATTGGCTTTACGGCGACAACACATTTTAAACGCTCGCAATTTGGAATTGATTATCTTGTTCCTGCAGTAGCCGACGAAGTTAACGTAGAGGTATTCGCGGAGTTTCAAAAGCGCTAGTGACAACTTCACTTTCAATGAAGGGATGATATGAAAAAGAAAAGTTATAGGTTGCTTAAATGGTTGCTGTTCTTACTTCTCTTCGTGCTTGCGATCTTTTTTATATTGCGTTACTTACGGCAAGACCCTTTCGCTCCCGATGCTCACTCTGTCGTGACGCGCGATGGCGTCACCTATTTAGGGCAGGGCTGGGGAATGGAAGAGCGACAACAATTATCTTTCACTTCCTTTGGTTCGCGCATTATTGATTACAGTTGGTTTGTTGCTTTGGAAATGGCAGAGAACGAACAATTCTTTCGCGATAATGCGCATATGGCTGATCTCGGTTTTATTCCAGATGTGGCAAATAAATTTAATCCGGATGGCTTACCTGTTGGCGTTGTGCGTGACAGTGATGACAATGGAAATCAATGGGTAGGCTTAACCTGCGCTGCTTGCCACACAGGTCAGCTCACGATTAACGGTAAGCCTATTCGTATTGACGGCGGCCAAAGCTTAATTAATTACACCCAATTTGAAACAGAGTTACTGGCGGCCTTAAAGGCAACCATTCAACAACCTGAAAAATGGCAGCGCTTTATTTCGCGGCTGCAGAAACAAAAAAATATCGACGCGCAAGCTGAGAAGAAAAAAATCCAAACGCGTATTGAAGAACTGCACACGCGTTACGCCATCAATGCAACGCAAGTACCCTACGGTCATGGACGTTTGGATGCCTTCGGGCAAATATTTAATGCTGTGGCAGCGGAAGCTTTAAACATTCCGCAAAACGCACGTTCTCCAGATGCGCCAACCAGTTTTCCTGTGCTGTGGGATGCATCGCATTTGGATGTTGTGCAGTGGAATGCTTCTGCACCCAACATGGAGCCCGGCCCTCTAGCTCAAAACGCAACAACAGCACTTGCTGTTTACGGAACAGTCGATGTACCAGGGCACGATAAAACTTATCCTTCCAGTATCCAAATTACAAATTTGTGCTTTATTCAGCGCAAATATTACAAACTGACCTCACCGCAGTGGCCAGAGGATTTGGCTGGCCATCTGGATAAAAAAATGGTGGCAAAAGGCGAACAGATTTATCAGCAACAGTGTGTGCGGTGCCATAGCCTTGTGAATTCAAATGATCCAACACGAAAGCTATCAGCAGTTTTAATTCCCGCATCAGCAGTCGGCACAGATCAGCGCATGGTAAATAACTTTACGGAAGGCTCGGTTAAAACAGGCGTATTACAAGGCAAGAAATCTTTTGTTTTTGCGGGAAAAGAAATTCAATCGGAAGCAACCCGGTTGGATGTTGTAATGCATGTAACAGCGGGTGCTCTAGCGCATCATCCATGGGACTCTCTGGTTGCACTCGTCAACGAATTTGCGTTAAACAATAAAAGTCCCGCAGATTCTTCTATTCGCTATTATAAAGCACGCCCCATTAACGGCATTTGGGCTTCTGCACCTTATTTGCATAATGGATCTGTGCCAACGGTTTACGATTTATTCTTACCATCCGCAGAGAGACCAAAGCAATTTTTTGTGGGGAATCGGGAGATTGATCGAGTAAAAATAGGTAACCAAACCCTTGAGATGCCTAACGCCAGTTTATTTGATACAGGCTTACCCGGTAATTCCAATGTAGGGCATGAATACGGAACGCAATTAATTGAGGCAGATCGCATGGCTTTGCTCGAGTATATAAAAAGCTTATAGTGCGTTTTTATTAATAATAAATAAAAGGAGTGCTAAAAATGCAATGCGGAAAATGTGGAGCGCAGAACCCGGAACATGCAAGCTATTGTTCGGCTTGCGGTAATTCTTTGGCTTTTTCTGGTTTTATGGGTGAGCAAGTTGTTTATAAAAACTACGCCGGTTTTTGGAAACGTTTTGGTGCACTTGTTATTGACTGGATGTTGCTATCAATTTTAAACGGAATTTGTATCGGCCTTTTTGCGTTAAGCTTTGGCGCAGCAATGTTTTCAGGCGGCTTGGGAGCAATTCCGTTCGGCGTAACCATGGTGTTTGGTTTTTTCACGCTTAGCTTGTGCTTGAATTGGCTCTACTACACGCTGATGGAATCATCCACTAGACAGGCCACACTTGGAAAAATGGCGCTCGGAATTGTGGTAACAGATAATGACGGCCGCCGCATTTCATTTGCCCGCGCTAACGGCCGTTATTGGAGCAAAATTCTTTCCGGATTTTTTATGTGCCTAGGTTATATCATGGCGGCGTTCACGGCTAAAAAGCAGGCACTACACGATCTTATTGCGAGTACGCTGGTGATTGATGCGTGATTGAGTCTAATCAAATAGAAAATAAAATGCTCTTACATAAAAAAGGCTCCTATTTAGAGGAGCCTTTTTTATTTCGCACATTTCTATGGGTTCTTAGAACTGATAATTAGCACCAATAAATCCTGTACGACCTATCGCAGGGAAGCCAATATCGTTCATATAGTCGTTGTCAGCAAGATTTTCTACGCTGAGGTTAACCGTTAATTGTGAATTGACTTTCCATTTTGCGCCAAGATCAATGCGATTGTATTTATCTAAAGTTTCAATCACGGTATCGCCCGTGTAACGGCTTGCGGCGAGGCGATCATCTACCCAAATATAATTTGCATTGAATTGCCACTGCTCGTTAAGGTTGTAGGTTGCAGTTGCACCGGCTTTCACTTGTGGTCTACCTAGCAGAGGATTTTCTGCATCAATATCCGCGTAGCTTGCGTGCGCGCCGAGTTGCCATTGGTTATCTTGCGTGTGCCAATGAACTTCAACTTCAGCGCCTTGTGTATCCACGCGTGAGCGGTTTACGTTGGTGAACAACTCGCTATCAAAATCAATTAAATCCAGGTATGTATTTTTGAAGAAGCTGAGGTTGAAGCGGGTGTTATTTGCTGCCCATTCAAAACCTGTGTCGCGCGTGGTTGATCTTTCTGGTCTTAAGTTTTTGTTGCCCACCAATGGGTGACCCAGTGCAAGGAAGCTTGGTAATTTAAAACCCTTTCCTCTATTTGCAAACCAACTTAAGTTCTCGGTAATTTGATAGCGCGCACCGATTTGCGTGCTTTCTTTTGGTTTCATATTTTCCGCGTCATCGCTGCGCACGCTTGCCTGAACTAAAAGGTTTTCATTGAGGTAGGCGTTGATATTGACGAAAGCGCTATCGATTTTGCGATCCAAACTAAAATCTGTTGGAATCTTAAAGCCATAATCCAAATAGCCTTTGCTATCGCCAGATTCTTGTTTTCTTTCAGCACCGATATTTGCCCACACGGATTTTTCATTACCGATGGTGTTAACCCAGCTGAAATTTTCGCGCGTGAAATCTGTGTCTGCGCCATTGGCTGGAACTGCATCGAAAGGGAGGATGCCGGGCGATGTTAAATTTTCCTGGCGGTTAAACCAAGAAGCTTGCAGCTTGCTACGCCACAGATTGTTTATTTGCCATTGCCACGCCAAGGCCGCGTTTTGATCGGTGAAATCGCTGCGATCAAGGTCGCGCAATTGTGCGAATAGAGAGCCGCCGCTTTGTTCGGGGAATGTGGTTTTCTTACCATCAAAATAACGATAAGAAAAATCCAGAGTATGCGCGTCGTGTTTCCAATCGAGTTTTACCAAGGCTTCTTTATTTTCTGCGCTGCTACCTTCAATCGGCTCACCAGCATCTTTGCTTTGTAATTTCACCGCGTAACCAACATCATTAACGCTGCCCGTGCTGGTAATACTTGCGGTTTTGTAACCATCTTCACCTGCTGCTACAGCAAGATTGGTCTGTGCAGTTTTGGTGGGTTCAATCGTAATAATATGAATTACACCAGCGAGTGCGTCTGAACCATAAACAGCAGATTGCGCGCCGCGAATAATTTCAATGCGTTTAACAGAATCTATATTGATGTTGTTTACATCAAATGCGCCGCCGCGTGTATTGGTTGGGTCGTTAAGTTGTACGCCATCTAATAAAACCAATGTGTGGTTTGCTTCTGCGCCGCGCAATGCAATTGCAGTAAGGCCGCCCGGGCCACCTTGTTCTTCAACCCAAATGCTGGGCACTTGGCGTAGCGCATCGACCAAACTGTGGCTACTCAATGCAGCTAATTGTTCTTGGCTGATAACAGTGACTGAGGAGGCGAGTTGCTCTGAGGTAACGGGGCTATAAGTGCCGGTGACTATAACTTCGTCGGTAGCTGCAAATGCCTGTGCGGCAATAAGTGTGCTGATAAGGAGGGGGAGTGCTTTTAACTTCATGCGATAACCTTCATTTAAAACGGTGCATAAAAAAATGGCCACTTTTTAGGGTGGCCATAAAAAAATCATTTACAACATTGTATTAATTCTGTTTCGGGAATTTATACAAAGTGTAATAGGCCTGCAGTTGCGCGGGTGCTGCATCTTTAAACAAGTTTTGGTTGTTTAAATTGATGTGATAAACGCGCGCTGTTTGCTGCGGATGAACAGAAGCATGACCGAGTTCTGCCAAGCTTATTGTAATTTGTTTGCGATCTGCACTGATACTGATGTTTGTAATTCTTTCCATAGCTTTACCTAACTCATCAGAACCGTAGTCGGGCGCATCGCGGTAGGTCCATGATTCCACCGAAAGCAATGTTTTTAATTGCGCAGCATCAATATTGTCGCTTAAAGGTTGAGTCAGTTGCACGGCGAAACCGGAACTGGTCGCATGTGTACTGTGAATCGCAGGCGCAACGGTTTTGCCATCCCACACGATGCGTTGCATGCTTGCAACATGGCCGCCTTTTGCTTGCCAGCCGCGACCTGTTTGCCCGAGTAACAAACTGCCATCAGGTAAAAATACGGGGCGCATAACACCGGATTCAAGGTTGTCGATGAAAGGCATTACGCTACCTTGTTCTACGCCATCAACAACTTCTGTATTAATGCGCAACAAATTTGATTGCGTTTGATCACCAATAAGCATTTCGCCAGCATAAGGGCCGAATTTTCCTTTGGTGGTATCCCACACTGGGTTGCCCGGTGAGTTAGCAACTTTATTGTGCGGTAACAAAATAGGTGGCATTGGGCGAACGTCCGCAAATTTTGGCCATTGAATTTCGGGCGAGTCTGGCGTCATACCCGGTAAATCAATAAGGCTTGATGGATGACCATAAAATTTATTGTGTTCAAGTACAAAAATTTTAGAGGTACCCACATATTCACCTTGGTTGTCGGAATACCAGAGGCGACCATCTGGACTCAATGCCATACCTGCCGGACTGCGCAAGCCATTTGCCCAAGGCGTAAATTTCGCAACATCATTTTTATTATTAGGTTCAACACGAATGCTCCAGCCAGCGAAGCCGCCACCGCTGCCCATATATTTTCCGCCTGCGTTGTAAGCGGAGCCATCACTACCATCGGCAAGGTTTATGTTGATGTAGTAAGCACCGTCTGCGCCACGCACAGGGCCATGCATGTACGAGTGATAATTGCCGTGGTAAGAGTGTGCATCGAACAGCGTTTGGTAATTATCTGCTATGCCATCACCATTGGTGTCGCTAATACGAGTGAGTTCGGCTTTTTGTCCTGCTACAACAACTAAACCTTTTTTATCTTCAACAACGACACCCAAGCTATCGAAAGTACCTTCCGCAAATAACTGCCATTCACTTTTGCCTGATTTGTCTTTTACCAATCGCCAAATACCTGCAGTGCGTGTTGCCACTACGATAGTTCCATCTTCGGCAATCGCAATACCTAAAGCTTCAAACAATTGTTCGCGGCCAAAGTTATCTTTAGGTGGGTAAAAACTTTCGATGGAATATCCGGCTGGCATATCGGCCTTTGATTCAAGTAAGCGCAGTGCTTGTTTGCGATTATCAAATGTCGATTTCGGCGCGTGCCATACGTTACTTGCCAGTGCAATTTTTGCATTCAAAGTTGCGTTAATTTTTCCGGCTGGCAATTTCCAAACGCCGTTAGTGATTGTTCCTTTTGTTGTCTGAGTGTCAGTTAAAGAGCTGGTGTTAATCGCAAATGATTGCTCGGTTTTTAAATCGCCGGTCACATTAACTTTAACGGCGCCATTCGCATCAAATGTGGTTTGTACCGCAAGCACGTTTTGGCCAACACGGTAACGGAAGCTTGGTGCTTGGGTTTTATCTTTTGAGTTACGCGTGTAGCCTAAAAACTGCGCATCGACAGCGGCGAGCATATTGAGATGATCTTCTTTGCTATTCCACGATTTTTTAATCGTGTCCACATCACCAAATTTTGCATCCTTAAATGAAAAATCGATGGTTGCGCCAGAAGCATTTAGCGGAGCAAATAAATATTCTTTATCGCCCAAACTAATTTCACGGCTTTCGTAACCGGTCTTTAAACCTTTGCCACCGCGATTGGTAAATTCACCGGTCATGTCCAGGAATCCACCTTGCCAAATTTTGGCGATGGCAAGAATGCGTGGGTCAAACGAATAATTCACACCACTTGCGGTACCTACGTGAATAGCCCTGCCTGAAACGCCGGCAATGGGGCCGCGTTGGATGCGTACTTGATCATCCACCAACAACTGCAATCTGTCGTCAATAGGATTGTATTTTTCAACAGGGCCTTGTTTCATCAATTTCACAACGGGGCCACGATTTTGCAGATCGTTCATTGTTGAAAGATAGGCGCCTATAGCGTTGATCTGCAGATCGCTAATCACTTGCGCGTTGAAGGGAGGCATTACCGGTGGATAAGCTTCGCCTTTTTTAGCGCCTTTCTCCGCTACAGCAAGTTGCTCCGTAGGCGTGCGAATGCTGCGGTGTAAATATTCGTTGTTAGTTTTTACGGTGAAACGGTGACCTTCGCCGCCTTCAACCACTTCGCGTGCACGTGGCTCGCGGGTGAACAAGCCGTAGAGGTTAGGGCCTGTCGTTACCGTTGGGTCGTCTTTAATCGTTGAATGGCAAACGTTACAACCAAAGGATTCAAAACTTTCTTTACCTAACGCAACGTAATCAACCAATTCATTTTCGTTCGTTGCGTCGCCACTTTGCGCAGGTGGAACAATTTGCGCGTAATCTGCGGGTTCAACTTTAAAGTTGCGGAAAGCGAACTGACCTTTGTTGGCAAGAATGCTGGTCACGCCTGCATCGCTTTCCCAAGCAGTGAGGGCGTTTTCGGCGTAGGTGTCGATCAGCTTGTTTTTGGCGACTACTTCACCATTAACACGAATTTCAACAAACATCGCTTTTTGAGCTTTTTCGCTGGCTTCGTTAAAGCGCGGTGCGCGGAATTTTACGCTCAGCGTTTGCCATTCGTTGTTTTTGTTTTTCAACTCAACGGGATAGTGACCGTGCAAAAATACGCTTGCGGTAGAACCTTCGGCCACTAAAAATTCCATGCTTAAGACCGTATCGCCGAAATAATATTTGCCGACTAAGTGTTTGCTTTTGGTGACATCACCGGTATTGACCAAAATAGTGTTAAGTTCAGCTTGCGGCTTTTTATCGATCTGGAATTTTTTGCCCACTGCGCTGACGGCTGAAGCGCTTGTCCATTCCGGGCTTTCTTTAAATGCGGTTATGGGGTTTTCTGCGGTGGCGGCGAAGGCGCAAGAGGTAAAGCTGACGAGCGCAACGCCAAATATTTTAGAGAAAGACATGATCTTAGCTCTCATAGTGATTATTAAAAATAAGCCGCAAACTCCAAACAGGAGTTGCGGCGCGAGAAAGAAAATGAGTGTTGCTTAAAGTTTTCTAATCCAAATATTGCGGAAGCTAACGGGGTTGCCATGATCTTGCAGGCGTAATGGCGCGCAGCCGTGAGCGGTGTAAACAGGTTTGCCGATCCAACCGGTGGCGCCCTGAATTTCAACATTGTTTTGCACCAACACGCCGTTTAATAAAACCGTTGCGCGGCTGGGAGAGATGAGTTTTTTGTCATCGCTAAATTTGGGAGCGGTAAAAATAATGTCGTAGGTTTGCCACACGCCAGGAGCACGGGTTGGGTTCACCAAGGGGATGTGTTGTTTATAAATGGAACCGGCTTGGCCGTTCGAATAAGTTTTGTTGTTGTAGGAATCCAATACTTGTACTTCATATTGTTCCTGCAAAAAAATGCCGCTGTTGTTGCGCGCTTGGCTGGTTAATTCTTTGCCGTCATCACCGGTCACTTTAGTCGGTGTCGCCCATTCAACGTGCAATTGCACATCGCAAAAAGATTCTTTGGTTTTGATATCGCCAGTTTTGGGCACCACGGTAAAGCTACCGTTTTGTACGCTCCACTTTGCATCGCCGCCTTCAACCGCTTGCCATTGGCTGAGCGATTTACCGTCGAATAATACGATTGCGTCCGATGGTGGTGTGTTTTCGTTTGCGGTGACCACGGGTGGAACTGGCGACCAAACTTCGGTGGCTTCCGCCAATTTCCAGTCTGGAATTTTGCTGGAGCTGCTGGACGCTGCAAAACTGGTTAGGGGAAGGGTGGCGATAATCGCAAATGCGAGGGGCTTAATGTTTTTCATAGGTCTCTCGTTTTAGGCAAATGTTATGGAATGGTGGTTATTTTTGATCGATTTAAGGATGCGTGACCGCGCGCTCCCAGTATTATTGAACTTCTAGATGTAACCGATCTTATAGGTCGGAGCAAAAAGTAGCGCGGATCTCGGCCGATTAACAGATAAGAAAAGTTAACTTACTTATCACAACTATATGATTATTCATCAAAACGCCCCAGTTAGGCTACTAAAACCGAAGCTTGATCATTTGTTAGTCAGGTGACTTGTTTTTTCTACTTCTTCCCGTTCTTGCCTACCAACACAACTCCACCGATGACCAGCGCGGCACCCACAAGCTGTATCAGGCTTATTCCTTCATTTAGTACCAAGGCTCCAAGGAAGAGCGTAACTATTGGGCCGAAGGTGCCAAGGATCGCTGCGCGCCCGCTACCTATTATCCGAATTCCCTCGTTCATCAAGAAAGAGGGAATAACCGTGCAGAAAAATGCCAACGCCAGTGCAAGACCATAAACTGCCATAGGTTGATGAATACTCTGTACGCCTTCAATAGCGAGATTATGGCTAATGACGCCTACACACGCAGACAACATTCCGTAAGCGGTAAAACGCAGGGAGCCGACCTTGGGAATCATGTCACCGGCGAGCACAACGAAAACAGCAAAGGTAATTGTGCTCAAGAGCACCAAGCCGCTGCCCAAGGCGGTCGTTTCCCATGAGTTCCCAAGTTTTACGTCATTAATAAAAACCAGCAGCATGCCTGAGTAGGCAATCGCCAAGGCGATCTTTTCAATGGATGAAATTTTCTTGTGTTGGACAAAAGCCAGAATCAGCAGTACCAGCGTTGGGTACACATAAAGAATCAATCGCTCCAACCCGGCTGATATGTATTGCAACCCCATAAAATCAAACAGGCTGGAGATGTAATAACTGAGCAATCCCAAGCCGATGATTTTTCCAACTTCCGCTTTGGTGAGAGAGGTCTGTTCTTGTGTTTGCAGCCAGATAGCGACGCCTGCGTAAAAGGGCAACGCGAACAGCATGCGTAACATTAGCAAAGGAGTTGCTGTGACGCCGTATTGATAGGCGAACTTAATCAGAATTCCTTTGGCGGCGAAGCAACAAGTACCCAGCACCACGCATAAAACACCTTTGGTGTAATGTTCCGGCTTCACGAATAAAGTTCCCCATATAAATCCAAATGGGTTAAATAAAGCCGCAAATCAAATTCGTATTGGTGGTAATTAGGCTCCATATGCCTGCATAACTGATAAAAACTTTTGTTGTGCTCTTTCTCGCGGAAATGCGCAAGCTCGTGAACAACAATCATTCGTAGAAAAGCTTCTGGGGCAACGCGAAACAGGCTGGCAATTTTAATTTCATTGACAGTTTTGGTTTTGCTGCCTTGAACGCGCGTAATGTAATGGTGTTGGCCAAGCGCGTGTTGAATGACTTTAATTTTTGAATCGTATTGAACGCGAGCTAGAGGCTGAGCTTTGCTCATGAATTGGTTTTTTAATGCAAGGCTGAATTCGTAAAGTTGTTTATCTGTACGTATTAAGTGGCACTCTGGGTATTTGCGTTTAAGCAGCTCGCCCAAGCGACCCTCATCAAGAATTTGACCAACTTGCTGGAGAGTTTCTGCAGGGTATCCCGTTAGGTATTTCAGTCTTGTCATTCGTTGCAAACTCAATCTGCAGATTCATGTTCATTGGCGCAATTTGGTGCGAACGCCTAAAGCTGGTGCAGTATAGCGTTTAAATTTGCACTGTTAAATCCTGCATTGTGCGTTTAGATATGCACGCTATGACGTGATTCGTCGTGTGCTGATTGCGAATCAGTCTGAAAATTCTTGAATTTTTCATTCAAATGACATGATTCCGTGCAGAGTTCTCAATTTGAATTCGCGGCATTGCTTTATGTTCGGAAGCGAACAAATTAGCAAAATGCAATTCGGTAGAGTGGCCTTATCTTCTGGCACCAAAATGCTAGCGGTGCCGTATTTTTTGTGTGTTTAAAAAACTGCAAAAAATGTTCTGTGTTAAAAACTTGCTGAAAAGTTTTTAAAGCTCGGGCGTGTTGCGCTTCGTCATTGAGACGATTAGCAAGGAAAAGTCGTTGTTGTCTGTAACAGCAAAACATCACAAGTGAACTGCTATTGCTGACGGGAGGTAATAAATGAACAGTCCTATCAAGCCAAAGGGGCCTTTGTACCCCACAAATTTATCCGATCAACCACAGGTTATTCGTCTGCATCATTCCAAAATTCTTGCGCTTTTTCGTGCGCTGGATGGATTACTTATTTTAATCATGCTTTGGCTTGTGTTGCGCGTTTTGCAGATTGAATGGGGTAGCGCTTACGCAGCGCTTGCAATGGGGGCTGTTATTACCTTTGGCTTTTTTGCAGAGGGTAACGAGATTTATTATTTATGGCGAGGTTATTCGATGACCAGCCTGGCCTCACGTATTGTTATCGCTTGGCTATTAACGGCCATGATGATTTTACTTGCGTTTTCAACATTAATTTCGTTTAAAAAACTTGAGCTCGAACCTGTGATTTTGTGGTTGACACTCACACCGGAAGTGATGATCGCTATGCATTGGGCACGGCGAGTTATTCTCGCAAAAATAAGATCGAATCCTTCTGAGCCACGGCGTGTGGCTATAGTCGGTGCAAATGATTTAGGTGCACGAATGACTAAATCCATTGCAGATACACCGTGGCTCGGTTATCGCGTAGTTGGATTTTACGATGATCGCATCTCCGGTGAGCAAGACGATCGCCGCATCGACATGAGTTCGCACGGGGTGCCGGTGAGTGGTGATTTGGACCAGCTCTACACAGACGCTCACGCGGGGAAAATTGATATTGTTTTTCTAACGTTGCCCATGCGTGCGGAGTTTCGCATTCATTCTGTTATCAACCGGCTGGCCGACACCACAGTGACTCCCTATGTTATTCCCGATGTATTTAATTTCGATTTACTGCATTCGCGCTTGACGTGCATTCAGGGGATTCCTGCATTAAGTATTTATGATTCGCCACTGGTCGATAACAGTCTGGTAAAACGGTTAGAAGATTTAGTGATCGGCCTTGCAATGTTGATCGCCTTGGCGGTACCCATGATGATTATCGCGGTGGGCGTGAAACTCACTTCCAAAGGCCCCATTTTCTTTAAACAAACGCGTTACGGAATGCGCGGCGAACACATTAAAGTGTGGAAATTTCGTTCCATGACTGTGTGTGAAGATGGGGATCATGTGACTCAGGCAAAAAAAGGTGATATGCGTGTGACTCGATTTGGGAATTTTTTGCGTCGCACGTCGTTAGACGAATTACCCCAGTTGTTCAATGTGCTCTCTGGAAGTATGTCGCTAGTGGGGCCTCGTCCCCATGCGGTTGCGCACAACGAATATTATCGCGGACAAATTAAAGGCTATATGCTGCGTCACAAAGTAAAACCCGGCATAACAGGGCTTGCCCAAATTAACGGTTACCGCGGTGAAACGGAAACTCTGGATAAAATGTCTGGGCGCATAGCTTACGATTTGGAATACATTCGTAACTGGTCTTTATTGCTCGATTTGAAAATTTTGTGGGGAACCTTGTTCAAAGGTTTTGTTGGACAACACGCTTATTAGCAATCTCTATTTGGTTTAGTCATCGGAATCCACAAAAGGAATGTGAATGAAGAAAAAATACCCCATTAAGTTCTTTGTTGCCGCAAATATTGTCGCTGTACAGGTTGCCTATGCGGCTGATGAAAAGCCATTTAACGTCAATCTCTCTGCGCAGGGAATCTGGGACAGCAATTTTTCCCGCAGCCCGCTGAACGATTCGGAGCAGGGGCTTTTATCTTCCGCTGGTTTTCGCTTTGATGACAAGATTGGGCGTCAGCGCCTGATTGCCAAGTGGGACATTCATCGTTACGAATACAATGATCATCCGGATTTTGATGCGACCACAGATGCGGGGCAGTTAAGTTGGAAGGGCGCGTTTGGTAGCAAGGTCACTGCAGACATTGATTTTCTGCGCAATTCTTATCAGGTAGACAGGTTAGAATTTTTTGGTAAAGACATAGTTACTCGCGATGATCTCTCGGCGCGTTTTGGTTACGGAACTGAAAGCCGTTTGTCTTTTCACGCGGGGGCGCGCAAATCAGAACAAGAGCATTCCAATGAAGGTCGTCGCGCGCTCGATTTTGACGAAAAAGAAGGCTTTGCTGACATAGGTTTTCAAACCAATAATAAATCGACCCTTTTTTTACGTTATAAATCCGGTGAGCGAACCTATAGCCATTGGGTTTCAGATACACTTGATACGGCGTTTGCTGATCTTGATTTTGATTATCGGCAGCTCGAATTAGAAGCGCAATGGGCGCTATCTTCCAAAACAACTTTATCGGCATTGGTTGCGCGTTTTGAGCGTGATGGCGCCATTAATGATGCGCGCGGCTCAGTCGTAAATATTGGCGTAGATTGGCGTGTGACAGAGAAAGCCTGGCTAAAAGCTGGCTACACACTTGCAGAACCCGCGTTGGGCGAGACATCAGATTCTGCTTCGCGCATCAAAACATTTTCGTTAAGTGCGCAGTGGCAATTTTTGAGTAAATGGGGTTTGGGGTCTGCTGTTGCTTACTCTGTTGTGGATTATGAGCATTTACCGCCGGAATTCGTTCGCCAGGAAACGGCTTACACTGTTTCGCCTGTGACCCTGACATTTGATTCGGGTCACCATTGGAGGTTGCGCCTTGACTCAGGGTGGCGAAAAAACGAATCGCCGATTTTTGTGCGCGATTACATAGCTCGCCAAATCAACGCAGGCATATTTTTTTACTATTAAATTCTGCAGTTTTGCTTTAAATCTAATGAGGCTAAGCCAAGGCATTAATCTAATGTCTTGGCTTAAAATTCAATTCGCCTATAACCGCTGCAGGAACGGTAAATCGCCGTTAACAATGTTAGCGGTGAATAGCGTCTGATCTTGCTGGTAATTCCTGCCACTGAGCCCGTGTCGAACTCGATATTGCTGGAAAATTTTACTTTGCCTTCAGCGAGATGTTTATCTTGCGTGCAAAGTGCAGGGCAGAACTGAAGAATTCGCAGATCACGCGCAATAACGGATTCGTCGAAGTGGTAAAGCATTACGTCTGCGGGCTCGTGGTATTTTTCTGAAAGCGCCACTAATCGTTGTGCCGTAGTGCGGCTGATGATGTAGGCACCGGCACACCAGGAGGTAGATTTAACCGGGTGAAGTTGGCGGCTTTTATATTTCAACAGAGGTTGTGCCAAACGAACGCGGTTGGTAGATGTCTCCAATCGAATAATATCCGTATTGCGCGGAATCCAGGTGTCGCTTTGCAATACGTGCTTCAGGTCGTCGGACACGTGGATATCGTCTTCGAAAACGGCACAGTAATTTTCCCGCCCCTCAGCAATTCTTTTCCACACATTGTAATGGCTTAAAAAGCAACCCATTTGTCCTCGTAACCAAGGTTTGGTTTTTTCGCGGTTAAAGTTGCGCGGGCGCTTGCTCATAAATTGTTGATATTCATCTTCGCTAAGCACTCTGCCATCTACCGCCGCTATTCGCTCGAATGGAATTCCCAATCTGTTAAAGTTTGCGCGGAAGAATGCGAGACGGTGCGTGTCTTTATCAAGATTGATTAAATATGCTTTCACTTTATGCTCCTCCAACAATAGCATTTTTAAAATCAGGTTAATTTAATAAACCGTTGCAGGTTTCCCAGCAGTGGTTTTAATTTTACGGGCGCCAAATCTATAGTTTCCTTTAGAAAAATTCGGGTTTCCTGTTTAAATACAAAACCTATGCTAAAGGCGTAAACGAGAGCGCCCAGAATGCACAGCGTTGTAAGTGCAAATGGCAAGGGAAGGTGGTTTGTTAAACTCATTTTGGTAACAAATACAAACGCAAGCATAATGACCGAGCACACAAAAGGAGGCGCTGCAACCTTGAGCACTTGGGTAATGCTCACTGCGTAAACACGTTTAAAGTAGTGAAGGCTAATAAATAAGCTCAGGTAACTTCTGAGCGAAAAGGCGAGCGCGGTAATTACAAGGCCGAAGGGAATTGCAACCAACCCCAGTAAGCAGTTAGCTGCGAAGTTAATCACTGCCAATATCATAACCAAATGAGAGTTGCCGCTGGCCGTCAAGACTGCGTTGATTTGCTGGCTAATCACCATTGGTGCAATCCCCAAGGCAAGCGCTGTCATAACATAACCGCTCATTGCCCACTTTTCGCCAAACGCGAAAATGATAAATTCAGATCCCACTGCCGCCGCACCAAAAAAAATCGGGAAAGTGATATAGGAACTCATGCGCAGAATTCGCATTAAGCCCGCTGCTTGCTGATCGCGTTTTTCAATGCGCGAGAGCGCGGACAAAATGGTAGTTTCAAGTGGCTTTAACACCACATCTTGCAGGATATAAAGTGCTCTTCCCCCAACACGAAAAAAACCCAGTGCGGCCGGCCCCATAAGAATACCAACCATAATTTCAAAAATTCTGGAACCTATGTTTCCAATAATTTGCGCACCCGTAAGGGGTGTGGAGAAATTCAGAATTTGTTTAGCGCATGCAATAGAGTAAACAAAGTTTGGCATCCACCGCGCTGAACTTATGGTGATGTAACTAATCAGGAATTGACAGAAAACCTGTTGCCATACCAGCGCCCATACACCGTAGCCTTTAAGTGCCAAATATATTCCAAGCACACCTGAGGCCAAGCTCCCGATAAGGGTTCTGATTGCGATAATGCGAAATGAAAATTCGCGCTTTAATTTTCCTTCGTGTACCGCTTTCAGCCCCTCCATAAAAAATATAATGGATAATACTTTTAATACGGGTGCAGCTTGCGGTGCGTAGTAATGCGCGAGTAAAGGCGCAGCGATAAACATAGTCAGGATGGTGACTGCGATTGAAAAACCCACATTGAGATAAAAGCAGGTTGATGCGTAGGTGTTATCCCAATCTGCGCGTTGAATAACCGCTTGCGAAATACCTGCGTTCACCATTAGCTTGCCAATTTCAACCACAATTAATGCGAATGCAACCAAACCAATTTCTGTTGCGCTCAGGAGACGTGATAGTACGATAAAAATAATAAAGCTGATGATGCTATTGCCGCTGGCGGCAAGGCTCATCCACGCTGTACTTCGGCCAAGGTTGTGTTTAAGGTTCATGTGCGTAGCGCTTGTTTTGAGCGAGGTGTAATGGGAAAAAGCTGGCGATAAAATCTGAGTGTTGCCACGGCTATCTTGTCCCAATCGTAGTTTTCCAGGGGGCATGCTTTTCCGTAGTCTTGTAACGCAATATGTGCAAGCGCATTTTTCAGGGTGTTCGCCTCAAGCTCTTCCGCGTAGCTATAAACCCATTTGCGCCCCAGCTCTTGTTGTAAAGAAACAAAGGCACCTATATGCGGTGCTATGACGGGCTTATTAAATGAAAGTGCCAACAATAGCGCGCCCGAATTCAAAATAGACCTATAGGGCAAGACAACAGCACTCGCAGCGCTTAAAAAAATATGAAGCTTATCGTCTGGAATAAACTCGAGGAATAAATAGATGTTGGGATTTTTGGCGTAATCGATTAAGCGCTCTTTTAATTCTGGCGAATCTGTATCTCCCGCAATAACCAGCACATAACCCGCTAAGCGCGCTTGATTAAAAACAGCCATTAAATAATCAATGTTTTTGTAGGGCTTAATCATTCCAAAAAAAAGCAAAACTTTTTTATTGGGCGGTAAGCCTAAACGCTGTTTGGCCACATGTTGCGGAATAGGTGCAGGGTAGGATGTTCGGTAATGCCCGTGAGGAATAATGGCATAGCTTATTTCTTCGTCATATTGGTAATGAGTGAAAAAACTCGCCTTGCTTTCCTCGCTCATGAAAATTAATCCATCGCAGTGTTTGGCGAACCAGCGCATGAAAAAGTTGGAGAAGTTAAGGCGGTAAGCGTCGTGAGGAACTACATTATGTACTGTCCAAACCAGCTTGCTGCCCTTTAACTTAATAGCCATTAAAATCACGGCCAATAACAACGACCGCTGTAAACATCTGGCAAGGGTTCTTTGGTTTATGTAACCGTCCGGCCAATGAAAATGAACTATATCGAACTTTTCAAATAGCGCTTTTCTATGGGAGTATTCTTCCACCCGAGGTTTGAAATTCGCCTCCCTTATTGCCTTGATACCGCTGTAAAGCAGAGCATTGTAGGGATTAATTTTTTTATTTGAAAAGGCGGGTGACGCTAGAATTCGCATGATAAATACCTCAAGGCAGCGGTGCTTGCGCCTTGCGCGATTTTTCTGTGTTGAGGCATAGCGCCAGAAAGATCGCTATATCGAAGGTGTAGCGTCGTAGTAAACGCGTGGGTTCCAAGCACAGGCGGTAAAGCCATTCCAATCGCAACTTTTGAACCACACGTGGTGCACGTGGTTTGTCACCCGCCAGAAAATCCAATAGCGCGCCCACGCCAATAAAAACCTTTGCGTCTAATTCTTTGTAGTGCTCAAGAATCCATTTTTCCTGTGCGGGATTTCCCATTGCCACCAACACCACGTTGGCATTGGCAGCGTTCATGTGTTTAAGCAGTTGTGCATGGGTGTCTGCAGGTCTAAAGCCATCGCTGACGCCGACAATATTTACGCCAAACGCTTTTGTTAAGGTGGTAGCAGCACGTTGTGCAACACCGGGTTTTGCACCAAACAGGAAGACCCGAGCTTGATCTTTTGTGCGGCTTAAATAGCGAGGAATAAAATCGGTTCCGTTAAGATTTTCGCGAAATTTTTTGCGGTGAATTAACCATGCGGCTATATCCACGCCTATACCATCATTCACTATACAAGTGTTGGCGCGAGCTATTTGTGGCTGCAAGTCCTGGCATTTAACAATGAAGTTTGTGTTAGCAAAAAACAATAAAACTTTTTCATTCGCCGTCATGGCGTTGGTTAAGGTGCGAATCAAATTGTCGCCGTCGGTACTCGTCACAGTGAAACCGCCCAGCATGAGTTTTTGGTTGAAATCCTTTTTTGCGACTGTGTAGGCTGTCATGCACTCATCTCCGTATCGCGGAAGAGTTGTGGTTGTAACATTCGCTCCGTCACTTCCTCCCAACTCAACACGCGCTTGCCAACCAAGGGCTTCGCCGGATTTAAAGCGCGACGAATAGCCTGTTCGATTGAATCACCATTGCCAATTTCATAACCAAAACGATTTGGATAATCAGCCGCTATGTAAAACGGGCACACGGCGGGAATTTGAAAGAAGTCGTATTGGATAAGTTTCATGGAAGTATCGCGCAAGTAAGCGGGCATCTTTTCGCTGGAGTAGGGCGCTATGCCTAAATCCGCATGCTTGATATATGACAGTGTTTTGTTGAATGGCATCTCCCCGTAAATTTTTACGTTATCGCCATAATCCGGGTGGCTTGCTTGCCCCGAGCCGATAATATGAAAAGTGACGTGAGGAAAGCGTTTTGCGGCATGCACAAAAAAATCCGGGTCAAATAACATTGACCCAACAGATACCGCGTGAATACCGGAGCCGTAGGGAGAAGGGCCGGCTTGTTGTGCAACCGAGTGGTCTATACCGTGTGGAATATAAGCAAGGTTGTGTTTGCTGGGTATAGATTCGGCCAAGGCTTTGGAAGGTAGTGCTATGGTGTTTAATTCACTCGCAATGCGCGAAAAGGTTTTGTTGACATAATCGGCTACGTTAATTGTTTCCAATGCATCCGAAGCGCGATAAAGAATTTTGGCGTTGGGGTTTATAGCTTTTATCAAATCAAAAAACACGGGCGCTACGCCACTCTCTAATAAAATAACTGTGGCTTCTTCAATCCACTTGCGCAAAACATGGTTGTACCCATTGCTGTACCAGTTGTACATAAGCGTTTCAAGCGGGCGCAACCAGCGGCGGCGCGTGTTGAAAGGATGAATGCTTGTCTTCCACAAATAACATTCAACGCCTTGATAAACGCCAATTTGGTTAGCGGCGTAATCCAATGAGAGGCGCGGGTCTGCCGTGTATTTTGAGAGATGGCTATAACGCAGCGAAAAAAACCGTGTGCGCCCGCGTTTTGCTAACTCTGAGGTAATGAAGTGAATATTGGCTTTGCGCGGAGAACGATAATCATGCGCCGATAGGACGAGATAGATATTGTTATCCGTGTAATCTGGATTGTGCGCAGTAACTTCATTCAATTCGTCTTTCAGATTCATCATCTAATCCCCCCAAAGAAAATCATCAATTTTTACGGTTACGCTGTGCAGGAGCCAATGGCGGTGTTTTCGTTGGCGGTATGCCGCGATAAAAATATTTTTTCATGATGGGCCACTGTTGCGAGGGCGCGGCCACATCTGTGTTAATAGCGAGCGGATATTTTCCCCACCAGCCACCGGCTGCCCAATAAGTCCAACCTTTCCATTCAGGCCCCGACATCAGTGTGAGAAAGCGTTCAAGTGTCTGCATACAGTCGGGAGTTTGTGGCATACCAAACTCGCCTAAAAATAATTTTTGCCCGTTGGCCTTTGCCCATTCGGTGATACGGTTAAAGAGCGGGTCGAATTCATCTGCTGCGCGACAGGTGCTGCCTGTACCGGAAAAATCCTTATCTGCATATTGGTGAACTTCCAGTAGGGTTCGCTGTACGGGATCCTTAATGTCGCTGAATGCGTTGGCGTTGGATAAGCCGGCCGAACCCGAGAACCAATCGTGTAATCCACTCCAATGACCACCAGCCACTATCACCATGTTGGTGACGCCCGCAGCCCGCAGTTCGAAGAGTGTGCGTTTGGCCAGGCTCGCCCATTCTTCACGCGGCATGTAGCTGGGTTCATTCATTAAGCCGAACGCAGTTTGCTTTGGATCGTTAAACACTAAGGCCAGGCGTGACCACAAATCAACGAACGCATTTTGCAATGCTGCATCGCCATTTAAGGTTTGGCTGTAATACTTGGCATAGTTGTGAACATCGAGAACCACGCACAAATTTTTTGAATTTGCCGACGCAACCACGCCTTGAATGCGTTTTAATTCTGCAGGTGCCAATGGCCCCATGGCAGTGGGTTGCACGCGCTCCCAACGAAAAGGAAGACGAATAACATTTGCACCTTGTGCTGCAACATATGTGAGCTCGGCTTCAGTGGGAAATGTGTAATCTTTGTAAGGCGTTCCTGGCAATTTGGCTGAATTAAATTCCGCGCCACTCATGTTTACTCCGGTCAAGCGCTCCTGATTCAAACAGTTCGCCCAAACGTAAAGTGGATTCGCTATTAACATCGCGAAGACTAAGCCAGTTATTGTGCGGCCCAAAAAATTCATGATTCGAAGGCCTGCTCTTTTTGAGGGAGAGCGAGCTCCTCATAAACTGCGAGGTAATTCTCAGCGACTTTCGGCCATGCGTAATTTTTGGCGAATTTTATGGCGACCTTTCTGCACTGTGTGTAAGCCTCGTCACCTTGTGAATGCAGGTTTAATAGTCGATCTATAGCAAGAGAATTTTCTGCATAGCCTTGGTCAGTTGCGCTGCTTAAAGTGAATCCTAGATCGGCGTTATCTACTAAGCGTTTAAATGGCGGAATGTCACTTAGTATCGGCGTTAAGCCGGCGCTCATTCCTTCAATAGGCGCAATGCCAAAACCTTCGTGATGCGATAGGCACAAAAAATAACTCGACTGCTGAATAAGATTTTTGATTTCTTCATCGGTAGGATTTGCGGCCAGCGTCACGTGGTGGTTCAACGCGAGCGCATCCACTTTTGCACGTAAATCGGCAAGGTTATGGTCGTACTCACGGCCCGCAATAATAAAATGCCAACGGTCATCGCGCGCACGAATTTGTGCGAATAAATCCAGCGCTTCTATCAAACCTTTGTTGGCGGACCAGCGACCAAAGTAGATGAGTGTCGGTTGTAATTCGAGCGCAGCTTGATCCGCATATTTTTCAACGTTCACGCCATTTTCAATCACGCGCAATTTGGGCGTAGCCATAATTTGGCTAAACATTTCTCCATCATTTGCGCTTGTTGCTATGACTTTGCTGTAAGCCGATGACGACAAACGCGTAATAGTGTTGAAATAAGTCTGCTTGGCGCGCGATGCAAATTTTGTGTGAAAAAATCCACCGTGGGTAGATAAAACCAGTGGGCGTTTATGTAGCCATTTTGTTGCGGCTAAAAAATCGTAAAAAAAATCCACACCGTGTACGTGGATAACATCGGTATCGCCAATCTCGCGCAAAATTGCAGGGCAAATCGGGTAGCGGCTGGAGCCGTAGTAGGGCAGTCGAATAACTTCAATGCCCTCCATCATTTCACGTTTGGGTAATTCCAGTTGTTGGTTTCGAAACAAACGGTTGAGTGTGATGACGCGCGCTTGCTGCTTGCTGTTGCGTATTTGGTGCAAGGCAATATTGCGTACCACTTCTTCCATGCCGCCAATTGAAGGCAAGTATTGTCGAACAACGTGGGTGACTTTAATTGACATCTGTCCTTCTCCTGATTTGATGACCAACATCGAGCACGAGTGGCTCAAGGTTCAATTCAGCGTGCGAAGCGCCGGCGTGGACACTCTGCGAATTTTTTGATGAGTGTGAGTGAGTGGGTGAGTGGAGTTCCGTGCGATTTCGCACAGGCGCGGGACTTTTTAAACAGCATCCAATCAGGAACCACAAAATGCCGGACGTTTTAAGCGCGTAGAGCGAGTAACCGCTCACGCAGAGAATCAGTGTTATGTAAATGGCGGCAAAGGCGCGGAAGCGTTGCCCCTGTTCATCGGGCATTGGCAGAAGCCATAAGCTGCACCACAGCAAAAGGGTCACGGGTAGGCCGAATGCTGAAATCAAATGGGCATAACCCATGTCTGCATATGGGCTTGAAACTTTCATGGCAAATAACATGGGGATATCGAATTCATGAAGTGCATTGCCGGAGAGCGCTAAGCGACCGTAGAAGCTGTCTTCCATAAATTTTCCGCCTTCCTCCCCAATAGCAACCAGAAGCGCAATTGCTGCAAAAGGCGCGAGTATGGGCAAATAGAGCGCTTTTCCGTACATGCTAAGACGCATGGCAATCATCAGGCTCACAGTGGTTAAGGCAAAGCGTGAATCTGAAATCACGATCATCACGATGGCCATGACAACGAAAAACAGCGTTTTGCGCAGTTCGGATTTATCCAGACTCAGGCCCCAAGCGGCGCAAATCGTGGCAAAGTTGCCCAGCGAAACAGGTTCCAGAAACACAGACGACACTCGGTGAGCACCCAAAAGCTCGGGTAGCAGCGTGCGGCCTATACCTTCGGGGCGAGTGCCATTAAGTTGTAATTTGGTGGTGTTGTAGGTTTGCACCGGGTCCAGATTTCCGGTGTTGACGTAGTAACTGAAAATGTCGAAAAAGTTGGTGTATTGGTCTAAAAAAAATAATTCCAGCAACCCCATGAAGAGCACGACCCAAATGGTCCAAATCAATGCTCTGCTCGCTAGTTGGACGCGGCCAATGTTGCAGCCCACCCAAAAATAACAAAGGGGAATGGCGAGATCCCGGAACGTTTTAATATTGACTGCGCCGCTCACCAGAGATTGCAGGCAAAACATAGCGGCGCAGAGCAAGATGACGGTGATTAGTCCGGGTAGAAGACGGCGTGTAATAAACGGCAGGCATGCGCTGAGTATGAGTGCTTCGGATAGCCCAAGAAGTGCACGGGATACGGGGATGCCCTGAGTATTTAATAGGCAAAGAACAGCTTGATAAACCGCAGTAGCGGCCAGAATGCTAATGATTATCCGGTCATCAAGAGGATGAGCCGCAGCATCCGAAATCGGAGGGTGTATGGTCGGGTCAAATGCACTCTTGGACTCATTGCCCGCGCCGGCATGCGAATAATTCATCCTGTCGTCCTCAGCGCGGCTAGTGTTGTAAAGCAGCGCCGAGCAATCGAACACCCAAGCTATGTAGGGTGTTGCAAATGCGTTCGAGGTCTTTTACGCGCGATACGTCCTCCCATGCCACCAGCAAAGCGGCGCCCGAGTGAGCGGCGATCAGTCGGGCATCGGCAATATGGTTGAGTGGTGGTGTGTTGATAATGATGACGTCGAAGTGGGGCGATAAATCGTGCAAACTCTTGGCGTAATTTCTACTGGCGAGCAGCTCTTGCGGGTTTGGAACTGGGGTGCCGGCGGCCAAAACCCACAGCGAGCCCAAGTCGGTAATGCCCACGGGTTCGACCGGGGTTCGTACTGCTATGAGGTCGCTAAGGCCGGGGTTGCGTTCGTCCTGCCCGAACAGGCTATGAAGTTGCGGCAAGCGCAAATTGCCTTCCACTAAAAGGGTACGCTTACCCAGTTGGGCAAAGCTGACCGCAAGGTTGGCTGCCGTTAGCGCAATTCCTTCATCATCTTCTGACCCTATCACGGCGAGGCTCAGGTGTTCGCCGCGGCTGAAATAGCGCAGCAAAAGTTCGCTGCGCAAGCTGCGCAGGGCTTCTGCCTGAGGGCTATTGGGCTGAAAGGCAACAACAAGCCGCGAATCCAGTTTGCTATTGCGGTTGGGGGGCAAGGTGTAAGCAAATTGTTCGGCCAATACAGCCTCAATGTCCTCCGGTTCAACCAAGCCAAGCTTTAGTGCGGCATCTCCGAATCGAACATTTTCCTGATTTTGTACCGCGATGATGGATTTGAATTCTTCACGCGTGATTTTTCCGCGCGTTTCCAACATACGCCCAATTTTATTCACAGATTCCTTTCGAGCAGGCTGCGTTTGCCCAGCGGGGACTACTTGTGCGATTTCGTTCATGTCATCACCCATTGAAGGAAAGTTTCAGGGGAAAGCGGCCTTTGTGCGTAAAAGCTCCGCTACTGCTTGCCGCGGGAATAGAGGCCAGAACAGGCAAACCGAGTGCCTGCTCCAAATCGTTAGAGCTGCGAACCCGCCTATCCATCCACTCCCTGCACAGCGCAACGGCAAGGCCCAGTAGCACACCCGTCAAGACACCCAGTACCAGATTCATAGAAGTGCGCGGCGTTGTTGCGCGCGTGGGAACTGTGGCGGTGTTAAGAATGGAAACATCAGTGAGAGCAACCTGGCTTTCCAGTTTGGTTTGGGTGGCGCGAGCCAGAGCCGCGTCGTAGGCGGCTTGCGAGTTGTCCACTTCCTGTTTAAGTAAGCTCAGTTCGTTGCGGTTGCGGCTAAGTTGAAGGACGCGATCTTTCTGTGCCGCTAGTTCTGCCTTTAGTTGTTCCTCACGGCTTTCTGCCAATTCAACCGATGAACGCACGCTGCCATTAATAAAGCGCAGTGCTTGACCCAATTGCTGGCTGAGCGAATCAACTTCACCTTGAGCCTGACGATATTGCGGGTGGTTTTCGCCAACGCGAGTCAGCAAATCCGACAAGCGCGCCTGGGCTTGCGCCAGCTCGGCAGAAATCCGTTGAACCTGTGGGTTGTCCAATGCCTCAGCCGGGAGGGCACCGCGTTTCCCGGACAATTGATTGTTGCGGGTGGTGTTGTTGAGGCGTTCGTTTTGCGCGGCAATCAGCATGGATGAGAGCTCCGCGAGTTTTGCCGACTCTAAATCGAGACGATCCGATGTCACTAGAATGTCGTGCTTTTCCTGATAGGCGGAAAGCGCGTTTTGTTTTTCTACCAGAGAATTGCGCATGGCGGCCAATTGCTGGTCATACCAGCGCGTGGTTTGCTTGGCCGGTTCAATGCGCAACTCAAGGTTAGTGTTGATATACGCCTGTGCAAAGGCATCGGCGATCTGTGCGGCCAGCGCCGGGTTTTTGGCTTTGAAACTAATGTTGACCAGATTGCTATCGCGCTCCGTATCTACCACTAACCCCTTATCCAAATACCCCAATAGTGCCTTTCGGCGTTCGCTTTGATCGTCCGGCAGGTGAAGCTGACGAGCGACATCTTCACTTGAGCCTAATTTAAGTTGCTGAATGACCTTGCTTGCCACATTACGGCTGCGAATAACTTCTGCTTGAGTTGCCATGTATCCAGCCATTAAACGCGCCGGCATGGTTTGGCCACTAATAGGATCTTGGCCTTTACCATCGATAATCAGGTTGGTAGTTGCCATATAAAGCTTTGGAGTGAGCAGGGTGATTGCCAATGCCAGCGCAAGAACAGCGAGTGTGATACCGCCGACGAGCAGGCGGCGTGCGTATAAAATCCGCAAGAGACTATCGAGGTTAATCATAGGAATTCCTTCTAAATCAGTTGATCTCAACTACAGCAGCGAGCGGTTTAAAAGAGGCTCTCTTGCACGACCATAAGATCGCCATCCAGCACTTTTTCGTCTGGTTTGGCTTTAAATTCTTTAACGGAGCCATCGGCTTGTTTGCGGTACAGCTTGACCGAACGATCGCTGGCTCGCGCCGTGGGGCCGCCAGCAACACCAACAGCCTGCATAACGTTAAGCGGGCGATCCAATGCGTACATGCCGGGGGTGCGAACTTCGCCGCTCACGTAGAAGCGATCTGCGTGGGGGACATAGATGGTGTCGCCGTTTTGAAGCCACACAACGGGGGTAGAGTCAGCCTCGCGTCCCAAGAGCTTTTGCAAATCGTATTCGCGTCGCTCTTGTCGGCCGCTGGCATCGGTACGAACCAGAGTTAAATGTTCACTGCCGGCGTCTGCCACTCCGCCCGCCCAAGCGATGGCTTGGGTCAGCGTGGTCGGGCCTTCCAATACCAACTTTCCGGGGCTGTTTACTTTTCCGAGGATGGAAACCACTTGGCTGCGGTATTTGGTGACGAGCAGGTTGACCTGCGCGCTTTTGAGAATATTGCCGCTTTGGTATTTGTCGGCAATCAGTCTAGCTGCGTCGCCGCTGGAGCGACCGGCAATTTTCAGTGTGCCTATGAGCGGAACTTCGAGCGTTCCGTCCGTATTGATTTGGGCTTCAGTCGTCAGTTCGGGCTGGCCGTAAACGGTCATGCGGATCTCATCTCCGGCGCCCATAAGGTAAGTCGACTGGGCCATCGCCAAGGGGCATAGACCAAGAGTCAGTCCCAGCATCAACCCTTGCAGAAATTTCATCATTAAGTTTCCTTTTGGTGATCCTGAACCCCATTCGTCTGAACGTAGAGGTCTTTTTGTTCGCTTCAAAGTCTTAGGTGAATAGATCGCCTGACGTTAAAACGTCGTAGCAATTTGTAACAAAAGGAAACAGTCGGGATCTGTGCGGCACCGAACTTAGGTTGTTTTTGACGCTTTTCAGGGGGCGTTGTATGAGCCAAATTCTTATGGGAGATGAGTTTTTTGCGTGGAAGCCGTTTGGCCGATTGATGTACAATGCACGCCTCAATTTTTCACCCTTCCCATTAACCCGGATATCCCTTGGGATTCCCCGGTCAGCTTAGGACTCATCTATGTTTGATAAGAACCAAACTATCGCTTCTTTCGACCCTGAAATTTGGGCATCCATCCAAAATGAAGGCAAACGCCAGGAAGAGCACATCGAGTTGATTGCCTCCGAGAACTACACCAGCCCGCTAGTGATCGCGGCGCAGGGCAGCAAGTTGACCAACAAATACGCCGAGGGTTACCCAGGCAAGCGCTATTACGGCGGTTGCGAATATGTAGACGTAACTGAGTCTTTGGCTATTGAGCGCGCCAAGCAATTGTTCGGTGCTGACTATGCCAACGTTCAACCACATTCAGGTTCACAAGCAAACCAAGCCGTATATGCAGCGCTTTGCGCGCCGGGCGATACCATTTTGGGTATGAGCTTGGCTCACGGTGGCCACTTAACCCACGGTGCAAAAGTGAGTTCATCCGGCAAGTACTACAACGCAATTCAGTACGGTTTGAATCCAGAAACCGGTTTGATCGACTATGACGAAGTAGAGCGTTTAGCTCTGGAGCATAAGCCAAAGGTTGTCGTAGCGGGTTTCTCAGCTTATTCACAAGTCGTGGATTGGCAGCGTTTCCGTGAGATCGCCGACAAAGTAGGCGCCTACTTGTTTGTGGATATGGCACACGTTGCTGGTTTGGTTGCTGCAGGTTTGTATCCAAACCCCGTGCAAATTGCTGACGTAACAACGACTACCACTCACAAGACCTTGCGCGGCCCACGTGGTGGTTTGATTCTGGCGAAAGCCAACGAAGAGATTGAGAAGAAGCTGAACTCAGCGGTATTCCCAGGTGGTCAAGGTGGTCCTTTGATGCACGTTATCGCGGGTAAAGCAATTTGCTTCAAAGAAGCCATGACTCCAGAGTACAAGGCTTATCAAGCACAAGTGGCCAAAAATGCTAAAGCCATGGCAAAAACCTTTATCGAGCGCGGTATTAAAATCGTATCGGGCGGCACTGAGAACCACCTGATGTTGGTTGACCTGATCGGTAAATCTTACTCAGGTAAAGATGCTGACGAAGCTTTGGGCAAAGCGCACATCACCGTGAACAAAAACGCCGTTCCAAACGACCCACGCTCACCTTTCGTGACCTCTGGTATTCGCGTTGGTACTCCAGCGGTAACAACTCGTGGTTTCAAAGAGGCTGAATGTATTCAGTTGACCAATTGGATCTGCGATATCTTTGATGCGTTGGAAGCCGGTAACGCTGACGAAGTGATTGCAAGTGTAAAAATTAAAGTTGCTGCCCTGTGCAAAGACTTCCCGGTTTACGCTGACTAATCACGCTAGATCGTGTTAGTAAAAAAGCAGCCCTAGGGCTGCTTTTTTTTGCGCCGAATTTAGTGATCGCTTAATGACATATAAGTCAATCCAGCCTTGGTGTTCAAATCTTTCGTCAAGTTTATGGCTTACCACTGCGTTGTTTATCGCCGAGGTTGATGCTTATTTAGAACCGAAAATAGCAAAAACCAAGGCGTTAGATTTTCTTCGCCAAAACGCAATAAAAATTAGTTTAAGCGCCAGGACTGATCTATTTTTGTACTGAGACGTTCATCACAGGGCGGAACTACTATGCAAATCTATAAATTGAGCGATAAACAAAAAATCTGGGCAATTGGGTTATTGGTATTGGTGGCGTGCGTCATTATGTTATGGGTTCAAGTGCCGCAGTCGCAGAAGGGAGCGCATTTGTGGACAGCGGAATCCATTCCCCTTCCAGAGGAAGCTAAAGTGCTCGCCCCTGAAACAGCTAAAGCGCCTGTTGCTGTTACGCAAGCAAAAAATCCTGTTTCTGAAAAAGCTCCGGTAATTACACCGACTCGTGAGCTTCAATCTTCATGGCAAATGGGCGATGTAAAATCCGACACTCCCACCATCCGCTTGAGCGAAAAAATTACCGAATATGCAATAGTTCAGCTGGATCAAAACACTTCGCAACATCCTGATGTCGGCCAACAAATCCAACTACCCATGTTGAACGGCGCGAGTGTAGTTGCCAACGTAGAGGCTGCAAATTTAAACCCTAACGGTGACTACACTTGGAGCGGGCACTTGCAAGGTTATGGAACTGATTATCCGGTGGTAATGACTTATGGTGAGCATTCGATTTTTGCAACCATTACCACGCCCCAAGGTAGTTACACAATGGAATCTATCGACGGTTTGGGCTGGCTTTATAAAAATCCTGCGGAGATAGAATTATCTAATCCAGGGGCGAAAGATTTTATGGAAGTTCCACCCGAATAAAGAGTTACGGCTGTAAAAAACCGCAAGACCTGGCTTTAACGGATGCGCGCATATTCATGTTAATCAAGGATGGTTTTAAGTAAAGTCAACCGAGAAAACCTCATGAAAACTCTATTAAAAAATGGTTTGAAAGTTGCCGTGAATGCAGCGGCAATTTTATTCGCTGCTTCAACCTATGCTGCAAATACTGTGATTGATGTAATGGTGGTTTATACCAAAGGCACAGCCGATGCTTACGGCGGTGATCCATCAACTCGTATCAATCAACTTGTTCAGGTCAGCAATCAAATTTATAAAGATTCCAATCTCAGTCTTGAGTTGCGTTTGGTCAGAACACTGATGGTGAATTACACCGATGACAATGCAGCTGATGTAGCGCTAAATGATATTACATTCGCGAAAAATGCTGCATTTTCCGGAGTTGCTGCTGCACGTGAGCAAGTAAAAGCGGACATGGTAATTTTTTACCGCCCGTTCAAATCCGTACAAGGAAGCTGCGGAATAGCATGGATTGGCGGGCAAGGTACGAATGGAGATTTTTCAAATCCTGCGCTTAAAAATTATATGTTCTCGCATATCGCCATTAATTCCTGCGGTGATTATGTAACGGCTCATGAGCTAGGTCATAACATGGGTTTAAAACATTCACGCAAACAAGATGGTAGCGGTGGAACATTTCCTTATGCGTTGGGTTATGGTGTGTTGAATCAGTTCACCACTATCATGGCTTATCAATCTGAATTTAATGTGGATTACTGGACAGGCAAGCTGTACAAATTTTCCAGCCCGGATTTGACATGCAAAGGCGTACCTTGTGGTGTAACTCGTACTGATACGGTGAATGGTGCAGATGCGCGTTACGCATTGACAATCACCACACCACAAATCGCAAATTTTTATGCGGCACCTGTTACGAGTTCTTCGTCTTCTAGCAAGAGTTCATCCAGCGTGAGCTCTGTTGCCAGTTCAAAAGTGAGTTCAGCCGCAAGTTCGTCGGTCGCTGTCACCAAGCCAGCATCTTCTGTATCCAGTTCCAAAACTTCTTCGTCTGTTTCAAGCGCTAAATCCAGTCTCGCGAGCAGTAATGTAAAAGCGGTGAGTTCTGTATCAAGTTCATCTAAAGCTGCGGCACTTGTCTTCAATCGTGTTGCTGATGTGGCTCAATACGGCGGTGCGGATTGGTCTAATGAAGTTGCCCGCGCCAGAGGCTTAACCATCGACCAAGCCAAAGCTATAGCGGCGGCTAACCCCAAAATTACTTACTTCTTCATCACCAAAGGCGGACAAATGGTTCTTAACTCCAAAGGTGTTTTTCGTACAGGGGATACGGTCTTTTTTTCCGGTAAACCTTGGTATGGCTCAGCACCCGGTTTGGCGGATGCTTACGAAAAGGCGCTCTAGAAATTAAGACAAGATTTAATCAACGTGTGTGCGACTCCTTCACCCAGCTTCGGCTGGGTTTTTTATAACGGGGGGCGAGCGTGTAAGAGCGCAGAATTGCCGGCTTGATATGCTAAGATGTGCGCCTTTCCAAAAATGCTAAGGGTTGCGCACAATGCATTGTCCTTTTTGTAGTGCTGAAGACACCAAAGTTATAGATTCGCGTTTGGTTGCAGAAGGCGATCAGGTTCGCCGCCGACGCGAATGCTTGTCCTGCCATGAACGTTTCACCACCTTTGAAATTGCTGAATTGGTGATGCCACGCATCATCAAACAAAACGGCACCCGCGAACCCTTCGATGAGAACAAATTACGCGCCGGTCTTTTGCGTGCGCTGGAAAAACGTCCTGTCAGCATCGAAGCCATTGAATCTTCCATCAACCACATCAAACACTTTTTGCAAGCCACGGGCGAGCGCGAAGTGAAATCTATTGTGGTGGGCGAAAAAGTGATGGAGCAATTGCAAAAGCTCGACGAAGTTGCTTACGTTCGCTTTGCTTCTGTTTATCGTCGCTTTAAGGATTTGAACGAATTCCGTCAGGAAATCGATCGCCTTGAGCAGCAACCTGAATCTGAAAAACTCTAAGCATGGCGATTAACTCAGCTGATTACGCTTTTATGGCGCAAGCCCTCCGCTTAGCGGAGCGCGGCCGTTACACCACCATGCCGAACCCGCGCGTGGGTTGCGTATTGGTAAAAGATGAAAAGGTTGTCGGCGAAGGCTGGCATGTGCGCGCTGGCGAAGGTCACGCTGAGGTCAACGCGCTAGCCGCTGCGGGCGTCAGTGCTCGCGGAGCCACCGCTTATGTCACCCTTGAACCCTGTAGCCACACCGGAAAAACGAGTCCTTGTAGCCATGCTTTGGTGGCCGCAGGGGTAAGCCGTGTTGTCTACGCGATGGAAGACCCCAATCCCTTAGTCGCGGGGCGGGGTATTGAGTACTTGCAAGAGCACGGCATTCAGGTCGATGGGCCTTTATTGGAAGAAGATGCACGCGCGCTCAATCCTGGTTTCATCAAGCGAATGGAGCGAAAGCTGCCCTTTGTTCGCTGCAAAATGGGCATGAGTTTGGATGGGCGTACCGCCATGGCCAGTGGCGAAAGCCAATGGGTAACGGGTAAAAAAGCGCGGGGCGATGTTCAGCGTTTACGTGCTCGCAGTTGCGCAATTATCAGCGGTATTGATTCGGTGTTAATCGACAATTCATCGCTTACCGTTCGCGCTCACGAATTAGATTTGCCAGACGCTGAGGCCGCTGCAGCGAAACAACCGCTGCGTGTAATCTTGGATTCAAACATCCGTTTAAATCGCAACGCAAAAATTCTGGCTCAGGAAACGCCAATCCTGATTGTTCACAATGGCCGCGCCGAATCGGAAAAACTAATGGGCTGGCCTGCCCACGTAGAATTTCTGGCCTTACCCGCAAACTCCTCCATCGACGGCGGGGGGCGGGTAGATCTCAATGCGCTTTTGCGCGAACTCGCGAAACGCCAATGTAACGAAGTGCTGGTAGAAACGGGCGCAACCTTAGCCGCCAGTTTTTTGCGACGCGGCCTTGTCGATGAGTTGATAATTTACATGGCGCCCAAATTATTAGGCAGCAGCGCGCGCGCCTTGTTTGATTTACCCTTGGCGACCATGTCGTCTGCCTTGCCGCTCAAAATCAGCGATATTCGCGCGGTGGGTACAGATTGGCGAATTACCGCTACACCGGACACTGAATACTAGTCCGCTAGTGACAACAGATTTCCTAAAGGTATTGTTTTGAACGATCAAGAACCCGAAGGCCTTCAGCCTTCCGCCTTCAATGGTGGAGATAATACTGCCTCTTACCACAAACGCCTTTTAGCGTGGGTGATTGATGTTTTTCTTATCGCTATCATGCTCGCGTTTGTAATGCAGTATATGGGTTTAGGTATCGACCCTGGCCCAACGGGTGATTTAAAAGCGGCGCAAGCTGAATTGCTGAAAAAGCTCGAGGGGCTTTCAAGTTCGCAGGCATTATTCTTAAGCTTTTCGCCGATAATGAGCTTTTTCATCTTGCACGGTTATCTGCTTTACCAAAGTGGCCAAACCATCGGTAAAAAAATTATGGGAATCGCCATAGTTACCTTGGATAACCAAAAGCCAGCGTTTTTTGCCTTAATCGGCCAGCGTTATTGTTCGCAGTGGGTTATGGGCATGTTGCCCTTTATCGGCTTACCGCTAAGGTTGTTGGACGTGATGTTAATTTTTCGCGGCGATAAGCGTTGCCTGCATGATTTAATCGCACGCACCAAAGTTATAGATTTAAGTATTAAAGCGGCGGCTACACCTAATAACAGTTTCGTCGCCTGATAAGATCAAGTTTTTCGATCAAAACCTGTTAACCAAACTCTCGCTATTTACGGTGACGGTTTATAGACTCGTCACCCCAATACAACCACTAGGGCCTGCTATGTTTACCGGCATTATCGAAGCTATTGGCGAAGTTGTAGCGCTCCAGCCGAAAAATGGCGATTTGCGTTTGCGCATCAAAACCCACGGTTTGGATTTGGCGGATGTTCGCTTGGGCGATTCCATCGCCACCAACGGCGTGTGTTTAACGGTGGTCGATTTACCGGGCGACGGTTACTGGGCTGATGTTTCGCGCGAGACGCTGGATAACACCAGTCTGCCCGATTGGAAAACAGGCCAGCGCGTGAATTTGGAAAAAGCGCTTACACCCCAAACGCGTTTAGGTGGGCACATTGTGAGCGGCCACGTGGATGGTGTGGGTGAAGTTGTGAGTCGCCATCCCGACGCGCGTTCAGAGCGGTTTCGCATACGCGCACCCAAAGTGCTCGCAAAATACATCGCTCACAAAGGCTCCATCACTGTCGATGGAACCAGCCTGACGGTTAACAAAGTTGACGGCGCAGAATTTGAATTAAACATAGTCCCACATACACTTAGAGAAACCATTATGGGCAGCTATCAAGCGGGCTCGCGGGTTAACCTTGAAGTGGATGTATTAGCGCGCTATTTGGAGCGTTTAATGTTGGGCGATAAAGCGGCCGAAAGCGACGGGCACAGTGGCATAACGCTGGAATTCCTCGCTAAAAACGGGTTTATGTAGTGCGCGTTTCATCGCGCCTAATGCCGAGATACAAGCCCGCGCCCATAAGCGTGGCGAGTTGGGTTTTGATTTTTGTATTGGTGTGCGTGGGTGTCTACATTTTGTGGGTGCACCCGCTGGTGACGCTGTGCGCACTGCTGTTGGTGGTCGGTAATTTTGCCTATGAACGCATTAGAGTGACCCGACATTTGAACCAATTGAAAGCTCAGCGTTTGGGTGAATCGCTTCAAGAGTTTCCCCGAGAGCGCGATTTGCGCGATATAGATACATACGTAGTTCGCGCTGTTTACGAAGAGATAAGGCTCGATTTGGCCGTACCCGATTTTCCGCTTCGCTGGAGCGATAACCTCTACACAGACCTGCTGTTAACAGCAGATGAAGTAGATGATGTGCTTCACCGAATTGCGCTCAGGGCAGGGCGATGCCTTTCGCAGACGGAGCAAAATCCTCTGTTTGGAAAAATTGTGACAGTAGGCGATTTAATCGCCTTCTTTAATCACCAACCCAAAGATCAAATGGGTATTGCAAATTAGATTGCGGAATTTTTAGAGAATGCCTATGCAGCTCAACACCATCGAAGAACTGATTGAAGATTTGCGTCACGGCAAAATGGTTATCCTGATGGATGACGAAGACCGTGAAAACGAAGGCGATTTGATTATGGTCGCCGAGCAGGTTCGCCCTGAAGACATTAATTTTATGGCGACTCATGCACGTGGATTGATTTGTTTAACGCTCACCCCGGAGCGCTGCAAACAATTGGATTTGCCGCTTATGGTGAGCGACAACAAATCCCAGCACACCACCAACTTCACCGTATCCATAGAAGCCGCTGAAGGTGTGAGTACGGGTATATCGGCGGCCGATCGTGCGCTAACGGTACGCGCGGCTGTTCGTCACGACGCCAAGCCTACAGACATCGTTCAACCCGGCCATATATTCCCACTGATGAGTCAGCCCGGCGGTGTTATGAGCCGCGCGGGTCACACCGAAGCGGGTTGTGATCTCGCACGTTTGGCCGGCTTTGAACCCGCCGCCGTGATTGTGGAAGTGATGAATGCCGACGGCAGCATGGCTCGCCGCCCGGATCTTGAGCAATTTGCCGAGCAACATGGCCTAAAAATCGGTACCATTGCCGACCTGATTCACTACCGTGCCACCAAAGAAAAAACCGTTGAGTGCATCAACACGCGCAAAGTGGAAACGCTTTACGGCGAATTTGAGCTGCGCACCTACCGCGACTTAGCGCGCGGTGATCTCCATTTTGTGATGGTGAAAGGCGAAATTAATGCGGAACCCACCTTGGTTCGCGTTCATGTGATGGATTTAGCGCGCGATATTTTGAGTTTGCAGCGTCCATCGATTGCGGGTGGAAGAGCCTGGTCCTATCAAGAAGCGCTCAAACGCGTGAATGATGAAGGCAAGGGCGTGGTGCTTTTGATTTGCCACGATGAGTCCACCAGTGAAGTAGAAGAAAGTATCGATTGGTTGTTGAGCGGTAAGCAACAGCGCCGCAGCCCGGAAGTTCTGTACAAACAAGTCGGCACTGGCTCCCAAATTCTGCGTGATTTAGGTGTTCGCAAAATGCGTGTGATGTCTGCGCCCATGCGCTACTCCGCCTTGTCCGGTTTTGATTTAGAAGTGGTTGAATACGTTTGTCCCGACGCGTAAGTGATACACAATTTATTTTAAGAGAACACACTATGAGCAACATTAAAGTTATCGAAGGCGATTTTGCAGCATCTAAAGGCAAGTACGCGTTGATTGTGAGCCGCTGGAATAGTTTTGTGGTGGAAAGTTTAAAAGAGGGCGCATTGGATACTTTGCGTCGTCACGGCATTAAAGACGAAAACGTGACAATTTATTACGCACCCGGTGCGTTTGAGTTTCCACTCGTCGCACAAAAAATTGCGGCAAAAAATGAGTTCGATGCAATCATCGCGCTCGGTGCGGTAATTCGTGGCGGTACCCCACATTTTGATTACGTTGCAGGCGAGTGCACGAAAGGTTTGGCGCAAGTGTCTTTGAATGCCGGTATTCCAATTACCTTTGGTGTGTTGACCGTTGACTCCATCGAGCAGGCTATTGAGCGCTCTGGAACTAAGGCCGGCAATAAAGGTGTTGAGGCTGCATCAACCGCGTTGGAAATGGTTTCGTTGATTGGCAATATTTAGTTAGTGCTATCGTCGGGTTGATTCATCGGCCCGACAACTTCCGTAAAACGTGTTAAATGATTGCATGGCGCAATCACTGTTCTTTTTCAGGTATACCCAATGACTTCGCAAATCCAGAAAGGCCAATTGGCCGCTACCCGCCGTATGGCTCGCCACTACGCTATGCAAGCGCTCTATCAATGGAGAATGGCCGGTTCAAGTATCAACGCAATTGAAGCTGAGTTCCGTGTTGATAACGACATGAGCAATGTGGATTTGGAATACTTCCACGAAATTTTGCACGGCGTGCCTGAGCATTTATCGGAGTTGGAAGCCGCTTTCGAACCTTTTTTGGTTGAGCGATCATTGGTTGAGTTAGATCCAGTCACTCAAGCCTTATTGCGAATGGCGACCTACGAATTGAAATTTCGTATTGATGTACCTTATAAAGTTGTCATCAACGAAGCTGTATCGCTTGCCAAAAAATTCGGCGCAGAAGACAGCCATAAATTTATCAACGGCGTCTTGGATAAAACGGCAGAAATTCTGCGCGCCATTGAAGTTAAAGCCGAACGAGGACACTAATCGCAAATTGTCATTTGCGATCGACCATGCGCGAATTTGAACTTATCCGGAAATTCTTCCAGCACGAGCAAGCAGATTTGCTGTTGGAAGAAAAAGCACAGGCTAGTGTTGTCTTGGGGATTGGTGATGATTGCGCGCTCCTGCAAATACCGACCAGCAAACAGCTCGCTATTTCTGTTGATACTCTCGTTGCGGATGTTCATTTTCCTGCTGACGCAAAACCTGACGATATAGCTGAGCGCGCCTTACGCACCAACTTAAGTGATCTCGCGGCCATGGGCGCAGAACCCTTGTGGTTTACCTTGGCTTTGACCTTGCCCAAAAATTCTGAGTACCTCAGTGAAGAGTGGTTGCGCGGTTTTAGTCGCGGCCTTTTCCGCACCGCAAATCAATACGAAATTGTGTTGGTTGGGGGTGATACAACCTCGGGTCCATTCAGCATCACCATTCAAGCCATGGGTGCGGTTGATTCGCAATATGCTTTAAGGCGCGACGGTGCCAGCGTTGGCGATTTTATTTGCGTGACGAACTACCTAGGCGATGGTGCGGCAGCCTTAGCAGTTATACAGAATGGTTTGCAGTTGGACGAAACGCACGAGCATTATCTGCGCGAGCGTTTTTATCGCCCCACACCGCGTTTAGCGGAAGTAAATTTGCTGCGTTCAATCGCCAGCTCGGCGCTCGATATTTCAGATGGATTAGTGGCAGATTTAAATCATATCTGCGAAGCCAGTGATGTGGGTGCGGTGATTGACGTAGAAAATTTGCCGCTGTCACCCGCGTTGCTTGCGCTCAATGATGTGCATCAAGCGCGCACTTGGGTGCTCAGTGGCGGCGACGATTACGAATTATGTTTTACGGTCCCTCCTGAAAAAATGCCGGAACTTGCCATGCTAATTGCGCAAGAAAAAATTAATGCGACGGTTGTTGGTGAAATCATCAGCGGCAGTGGCGTGCGCTGTGAGCTCGATGGCGAAACTTACGAATTGGATAGTCTTGGCTATCAACATTTTTAGCGAACAGAATGACAACACCCAGTTTTAAACAATTGCTCACCAATCCCAACCATTTTTTTGCGTTTGGTTTTGGCAGCGGCCTAGCGCCAAAAGCTCCGGGTACTTTTGGTACTCTCGCTGCCGTTCCTATTTATTGGTTGCTACAAGATTTGGCGTGGCCTATTTATGGCACTTGGTTAATTGTGACTTTTGCCTTAGGTATTTATTGGTGTGACCGCTCCTCAAAGCAATTAGGTGTTCACGATCACGGCGGCATAGTGTGGGATGAATTTGTCGGCTATTGGATTACCATGTTTCTTGCTCCCACTGGTTGGGTGTGGATGATACTTGGCTTTGTGTTGTTTCGTTTTTTCGACATCATCAAACCTTGGCCCATTGGATGGCTTGATCGCAAAGTGGGTGGCGGTTTAGGCATTATGATTGATGATGTGCTTGCAGGAATTTATGCCTTTGTGCTTTTGCAAGCTTGCGTATATTTTTGTCCCTATCCCATTTGATATTGTTGAAATTTAGGTTGGTGTTTTCCAACTTTACCGAGGTTAATCAGTGACAATCCGTTTTATCGAATCCTGTAAATTACCCACGCCCTTCGGCATGTTTGTGATGCACGGTTTTGAAGACGACAAAACCGAAAAAGAACATGTTGTGTTGACCATGGGCGACATCACTGGCTGCGAGCCTTTGCTCGCGCGTATTCACTCGGAATGCTTGACTGGTGATGCATTGTTTAGTTTGCGGTGCGATTGCGGCCCGCAATTGCAAGCAGCTATGCACAAAATCGGTGTGGTTGGGCGCGGTGTGATTTTTTATTTGCGTCAGGAAGGTCGTGGTATAGGTTTGATCAATAAAATTCGCGCTTATTCCTTGCAAGATTGCGGAGCTGATACTGTTGAAGCCAACGAGCAGTTGGGTTTCGGTGCAGATATGCGTGACTACAGCATCCTTAAACCCATGCTTGAACATTTAAATATAAAATCCTTGAAATTGCTAACCAACAATCCACGCAAAGTAAAAGCCTTGCAAGATATGGGAATTAACGTGGTGGAACGTATGCCGCATCAAACCGGCCGTAATCCGCACAATGCAAAATATTTGGAAACAAAGGCCGGCAAGTTAGGGCATTTGTTTAATGATTTGGATGATAACCAATAAAATTAATGTGATTCAAGAACGAGAATTTTATGACCACAAGAATTGCAATCGCCGGTGCGGCGGGTCGTATGGGCAAGGCCCTGATCGAATCAACCCATAAAAATCCTGAAACATCTCTAGCTGCCGCTATAGTCCGTCCCACAAGTTCTTTAATTGGGGTGGATGCAGGCGAGTTTGGCGGCTTGGGAAAAATCGACGTAAAAATTGTTGGTGACATAGCCTCTGTTGTAAATGAATTTGATGTACTGATTGATTTCAGTTCACCTGCCGCCACGCTGGCAAACGTAAAAATTTGCGCGGCACATAAAAAGCCAATCGTTGTTGGAACAACAGGATTTAGCGATTCCGAGAAAGCAGAGCTTTTGTCCTATCAAACGCAAATTCCATTATTGCTTTCCGCCAATTTTTCTACTGGCGTAAATTTGTGTTTCAAAATACTGGATATTGCCGCGCGAGTTTTAGGCGATGAATACGATGTTGAAGTTTACGAGGCCCATCATCGCCACAAAGTAGATTCTCCCTCTGGTACAGCAGTACGTATGGGCGAAGTCCTGGCTAATGCATTGGATCGCGATTTGAAAAAAGTTGCCGTTTATGGCCGCGAAGGTCAAATCGGCGCGCGCCCACGTGAAACTATAGGCTTTGCCACCGTACGCGGCGGCGATGTCGTGGGCGATCACACCGTCATGTTTATGGCCGATGGTGAGCGCGTTGAAATTACGCATAAAGCGTCAAGCCGTTTAGCCTTTTCAAACGGCGCTGTGCGTGCGGCAGTGTGGTTAAAAAATCAATCCTCCGGTTTATTTGATATGCAGGATATGCTGGGTTTGCGTTAAACCTTTGAACGGGAATTTGTTATGGCGGGTTCAAGCCTTCTTTTGTTGATTGATGATATAGCAGCTGTGTTGGATGACGTGGCTGTTATGACCAAAGTCGCCGCTAAAAAAACAGCAGGCGTGTTGGGAGATGATCTCGCACTCAATGCGGAGCAGGTTGCAGGTGTCCGCGCAGAACGAGAATTGCCAGTAGTCTGGGCGGTGGCTAAAGGATCATTTATCAACAAAGCCATTCTCGTTCCTGCTGCCTTGCTGATTAGCGCCTTTGTTCCTTGGTTAATCACCCCTTTGCTAATGATCGGCGGGCTTTATTTGTGTTACGAGGGGGTTGAAAAGCTCGCTCACAAGTTTTTGCACACAGATGCAGAAGAAAAAGCTGAGCATGATGCGCTGGAAGCTGCCTTGCACAATCCGCATGTCGATATGGTGGAGTACGAGAAGGAGAAAATCAAAGGCGCGGTGCGTACTGATTTTGTTCTCTCGGCTGAGATTATTGTGATCACTCTCGGCGCCGTTGCCCAAGCTGCATTTTCAGTTCAGGTTGCGGCTGTAGTGGTTGTGGCGATTCTAATGACGGTGGGTGTTTACGGATTTGTTGCCCTGATCGTCAAGCTGGATGACATGGGCTTGCACCTTCTGCAGAAGCAGGGGCAGGGCGCGTGGTTGGGGCTTCAACATAAGCTTGGTCAGGGGTTGTTGGTAACGGCGCCTAAACTGATGAAGTTCCTGTCCGTTGCTGGGACGGTAGCTATGTTTCTGGTGGGGGGTGGGATTTTGGGCCATGGGCTACCCATCTTTCATAGCATTGAGCACAGCATCCAGCATTATTATGGCGGGGTGGCTGCAACGCTAGGTAGCTCTTTGATGAGCATGGTTTTAGGTGTAGTGGCTGGAGCCATCACATTGGTTGTAGTAAATCTGGCCACCAAAATCTTCTCCAAACCCGATTCTGGGCACGGTAAGAAGACTCACTAAGCTTTCATTTCGAACCTTTATTGCGCATTTCTCGGCTTGGCCAGATTTTCCAATGGACACATGCGCCCGAGTCCCGTAGAATTCGCAGCCAGATTGCGCACGGCTCTGCCGCGCCCGGTTGCAGAATTCAAAGCGGTCTCTTTAATGGCTAGGCCGACCTACAAAAAGCGAGATGGGAGTTGATTTCATCTCGCTTTTTTACAACCTGCAACCGGCCAAATTCACCTATAACCACGACTCAAACCCGCTTTTTCGCGCCTTTTTGCTTGTGCGATTGCCTTTTTGAGCCTGAAGAAAGTGAATTTACCCTGCGCCAAGATTTTGAAAACTGTTACAGCCAACACTGTTACTAGCTTAGTCAGGAGGTTGACTTGAATACTGGGGACTCCCAACCAGGGCTTAAAAAGCCCGCACTGCTTGTTCTTGCAGACGGTAGTGTTTTTCGTGGTACCGCTATTGGTGCTGAAGGTCTTTCTGTTGGTGAGGTAGTGTTTAACACCGCCATGACCGGATATCAGGAAATCCTTACAGACCCTTCATACGCTCAGCAAATCGTTACTTTAACTTATCCCCATATCGGCAATACAGGCACCACGTCGGAAGACGCTGAATGCGACCGCGTATGGGCAACTGGCTTGGTAATTCGCGATTTACCGCTGCTGGCCAGCAACTTCCGCAACCAACAAGACCTCTCTAGCTACCTCAAAGCCCGCAATGTTCTTGGCATTGCCGACATTGATACCCGCCGCTTGACCCGCTTGTTGCGTGATAAAGGTGCTCAAAACGGTGCGATCATCGCTGGCGATGAAGCCGCTACCGAAGCGGGCCAAGCTAAAGCTCTCGCCGCTGCCAAAGCATTCGGCGGTTTGAAAGGTTTGGATCTCGCCAAAGAAGTCACTGTGAGCGAGCCCTACACTTGGGGCGAAGGCACCTGGGAGCTGGGCAAAGGTCACTCCGCTACCGGCGGTAAGAAATTCAAAGTCGTTGCATACGACTACGGTGTTAAGCGCAACATTCTGCGTATGCTAGTAGATCGCGATTGCGATTTGGTTGTAGTTCCGGCCAAGACCAGCGCTGCAGACGTGTTGGCGATGAATCCAGATGGTATTTTCCTTTCTAACGGTCCCGGCGATCCAGAGCCTTGCACCTACGCTATCGAAGCCATTAAGCAATTCCTGGAAACCGATATCCCGGTGTTCGGTATTTGCCTTGGTCATCAATTGCTGGCTCTGGCTTCAGGCGCAAAAACATTGAAAATGAAATTCGGTCATCACGGCGGCAACCATCCAGTACAAGATTTGGATACCAAACGGGTGATGATCACCGCGCAAAACCATGGCTTTGCGGTTGAAGAATCAAGCTTGCCTGCAAATTTGAGAGCGACTCACAAGTCCTTGTTCGATGGTTCTTTGCAAGGTATCCACCGCACCGATAAGCCGGCTTTCAGCTTCCAAGGTCACCCTGAAGCAAGCCCTGGCCCGCACGAAGCGGATACCCTGTTTGACCACTTTATTGAATTGATGCAAGCCCGCAAAGCGTCCTAACCGGAGCAGACATGCCAAAACGTACAGACATTAAAAGTATCTTGATCCTCGGCGCTGGCCCCATTGTTATCGGCCAGGCTTGTGAGTTCGACTACTCGGGTGCGCAAGCTTGTAAAGCCCTGCGCGAAGAGGGTTACCGCGTCATTCTGGTTAACTCCAACCCAGCTACCATCATGACCGACCCGGCCATGGCGGATGCCACTTACATTGAACCCATCGAGTGGCAAACCGTAGAAAAAATTATCGAAAAAGAACGCCCCGATGTAATTCTCCCAACCATGGGCGGCCAAACTGCTCTGAACTGTGCATTGGCGTTGGCGAAACATGGCGTGCTCGAAAAATACAACGTTGAGTTGATCGGCGCTAAAGAAGAAGCCATCAATATGGCGGAGGATCGCAATCTCTTCGACCAAGCAATGAAGCGCATCGGCCTTTCATGTGCGCGCGCAAAAATCGTTCACAGCTTGGAAGAAGCACGCGAAGCGCCAAAAGAATTTGGTTTCCCTTGCATCATTCGCCCATCATTTACCATGGGTGGTTCAGGTGGCGGTATTGCGTACAACTGGGATGAATTTGAAGAAATCTGTACGCGCGGTTTGGATTTATCGCCAACGCACGAACTATTGATCGACGAATCTTTGCTCGGCTGGAAAGAGTACGAGATGGAAGTTGTGCGTGATAAAAACGACAACTGCATTATCGTGTGTTCGATTGAAAACTTCGATCCAATGGGTGTTCACACCGGCGACTCTATTACTGTTGCGCCAGCGCAAACGCTTACCGACAAAGAATATCAAATCATGCGTAACGCCTCGATCGCGGTGCTGCGTGAAATTGGTGTGGAAACTGGCGGTTCAAACGTACAGTTCGCGGTGAATCCGGTTGATGGCCGCATGGTTGTTATCGAGATGAACCCGCGTGTGTCGCGTTCATCTGCACTTGCATCAAAAGCAACTGGCTTCCCCATTGCAAAAATCGCTGCGAAATTAGCTGTTGGTTACACGCTCGACGAATTGAAAAATGATATTACTGGTGGTGCAACTCCAGCATCATTTGAACCGTCTATTGATTACGTTGTAACGAAAGTTCCGCGCTTCACTTTCGAAAAATTCGGCGAAGCAGATGCACGCTTAACCACGCAAATGAAATCTGTGGGTGAAGTTATGGCAATTGGTCGTAGCTTCCAGGAATCTTTGCAAAAAGCATTGCGCGGTTTGGAAGTAGGTTCTGCCGGTTTCGAATCCAAAGTAGACATCACCAGCGAAGAAGGCGTTGCACGTGTTCGTCGCGAACTCGCAACTCCGGGCGCTGAGCGTATCTGGTACGTGGGCGATGCATTCCGCATGGGCATGAGCGTTGAAGACGTTTTCAATCTTTCAAAAATCGACCCATGGTTCCTTGTGCAAATCGAGGAATTAATTGCCATGGAGCAAGCCTTACGCGGCAAATCTTTGGCTAACTTCAACGCAGAGAGTTTGTTTGCTTACAAGCGCAAAGGTTTCTCTGACAAGCGTTTGGCCTTGTTGCTCGGTGTGACTGAAAAAGAAGTGCGTCATTACCGTCAAGGGTTGAATGTTCGCCCTGTATATAAGCGTGTAGATACTTGCGCCGCAGAATTCGCGACTTCAACTGCTTACATGTATTCCTCGTACGAAGAAGAATGTGAAGCTAACCCAAGCGACAAGAAAAAGATTTTGGTCATTGGCGGTGGCCCAAACCGTATCGGTCAGGGTATTGAATTCGATTACTGTTGTGTGCACGCAGCACTCGCCATGCGCGAAGACGGTTACGAAACCATTATGGTGAACTGTAACCCTGAAACTGTTTCAACAGATTATGATACTTCCGACCGCTTGTTCTTTGAGCCAGTGACTTTGGAAGACGTATTGGAAATTGTTCACAAAGAAAAACCTGTTGGCGTAATTGTTCAATTCGGTGGTCAAACACCATTGAAATTATCACGCGCTTTGGAAGCGGAAGGCGTACCGATTATTGGAACCAGCCCTGATGCAATTGACCGTGCAGAAGATCGCGAACGCTTCCAGCAAATGATCGAAAAGTTAGGCCTGTTGCAACCGCCAAACGCGATTGTTCGTTCCTTGGAAGAAGCATTGGTTGCAGCGGATCGTGTGGGTTACCCGTTAGTTGTTCGTCCGTCTTACGTGTTGGGCGGCCGCGCAATGGAAATCGTTTATAAAGAAGATGAGTTGCGCACTTATATGCGCACAGCGGTACAAGTGTCGGAAGATGCGCCTGTGTTGCTCGACCACTTCTTGAACGCCGCAATTGAAGTGGATATAGATTCGGTGTCAGACGGTCAGCAAGTTGTGATCGGCGGCATCATGCAACATATCGAACAATGTGGTGTCCACTCAGGTGACTCTGCGTGTTCATTGCCTCCATATTCTTTGCCAACCGACGTGCAAAACGAAATGCGCGAGCAAGTTAAGAAAATGGCGATCGAATTGGGTGTGATTGGTTTGATGAATACCCAACTCGCTTATCAAGATGGCAAAATTTATGTGATCGAAGTGAACCCTCGCGCGTCGCGTACTGTTCCCTTCGTCTCAAAATGTATTGGTGTATCTCTCGCGAAAGTGGCTGCACGTTGCCAAGCAGGAACATCTTTAGCGGAACAAGGTTTTACCAAAGAAATTATCCCAACCTACTACAGCGTGAAAGAAGCGGTATTCCCGTTCAATAAATTCCCTGCAGTAGACCCAATCCTCGGCCCGGAAATGAAATCTACCGGTGAAGTAATGGGCGTAGGTGATAGCTTCGGTGAAGCTTACGGTAAATCACAATTGGGCGCGAACAACCGCATCCCGACATCAGGCACAGCATTTTTGAGCGTGCGTGATATGGATAAAGATGGCATTGTGAGTGTTGGTAAAGATTTAACCGAGCTTGGCTTTAAACTGGTTGCAACGCGCGGTACTGCTAGCATTTTGCAGAACGCCGGTTTGACTGTTCAGGTGGTAAATAAAGTTCAGGAAGGTCGTCCACACATTGTTGATATGATCAAAAACGATGAAATCGATCTGATTTTAAATACAGTGGAAGGTCGTCAGGCAACACGGGATTCTGCGTCGATTCGTCGCAACGCAGAAAATCATCGCGTGTACTACAACACGACTTTGGCTGCTGGTCTTGCAGTGTGTACTGCGCTGAAAAATCGCGACAAGATTGAAGTGCGTCGCTTGCAAGATTTACATCAGCAGGTAAAAGCCCAGCAAAGTTAATTGGTTTTTGCATACATTTATTTGCAACAAAAGGCCTGTTCATCAGGCCTTTGTACTTAAAGGAAAGACGAAATGAGCACTAAGTTTCCAATGACAGCACTTGGCGCGGAAAAATTAGCAGCCGAGTTAGAAGACCTGAAAAAAGTACAACGCCCCCGCATTGTGAATGCCATCGCTGAAGCGCGCGCCCACGGTGATTTAAAAGAGAACGCTGAGTATTCTGCTGCGCGCGAACAACAAAGTTTTTGCGAAGGCCGTATCCAAGAAATTGAAGGCAAGCTCAGCAATGCACAAATCATTGATGTCACCAAAATCCCCCATACCGGTAAAGTTATATTCGGTGCTACAGTGACCATTATCAATGTAGAAACCGATCAATCTGTGACCTACCAAATCGTGGGTGATGACGAAGCAGAAATCAAAGCCAACAAAATTTCCGTTAACTCGCCCATTGCGCGCGCGTTAATCGGAAAAGAAGAAGGCGATGTGGTCGTCGTAAAAGCGCCAGGCGGTGAAGTGGAATATGAAATCGACAAGGTTGAGCATATTTAACCTTCGGTGCAATAAAAAAGCCGCCAGTTTGGCGGCTTTTTTATTGAGCGATTAAATGTTTATCTATGTAAATTCGACAGTTTAGGGTTAGCTTTTTTATTAGCGCGATAGAGAATAACTACTTTGCCAATTTCCTGAATTAGTTCAACATTTGGCAAAGCGACAAGTTCGGCTACCAAAGCTTTGCGGTCTTCGCGGTCTGCTACGCCCAGTTTGATTTTGATGAGTTCATGATCATCCAATGCGCGATTGAGCTCCAACAGAACGCCTTCGCTTAACCCATTACCTGCAATGGTGACGATTGGATTAAGTTTGTGGCCGATGGTACGAAATGATTTTTTGCGTTCTGCACTGATGGGCATAGTACTACCTTAGGGGATATAAACGAGAAGGGCGGTATTGTAGCCCAGTCGTTGGTTCAGGGCTAATGCGATGGGTCGGTAAAGCAGGTTTTAGTTTGCTTTGGCGGTGCCTTGCCCGTAATTAGCTGCTAAAGTTAAGTTTAACCAACCGCGTTAAGCCTAACCCCTTGCATTTAGGGTTTTGCCCCCCAATTAGTAGAAAAGTACGTAAAGAGAAGTTGGAAGTCTGTTTGCTGCAAAGCGCCGTTATAGATGTTTAATGCTTATATGAGGATCTCTCCTTGAACGATATCACCAAGAACCTCCTGATTTGGCTCGTTATTCTCGTAGTCGTTATCAGTGTGTTCCAAAATTTCAGCAGAGCCCCGAGTAGCGATACCATCAGCTATTCCGAGTTTATTAAGGCCGTGAAAGATGAGCGGGTTCAAGAGGTTATTATTGATCCTACCAGCATTGAAGGCGTCTATACGGATCGCACAACCTTCAAGGCGGTTCGCCCGCAAACTCAAGATCCCAAATTGTTAGAAGATCTCTACAACCATGGTGTATCCATTAAAGGTCGGGAAGTCGAGCAACCGAGCTTCCTCTATCAGTTGTTCCTCGCTTGCGCACCTGTTCTGATTATTCTGGGTGTGTTTTGGTTCTTTATGCGTCAAATGCAAGGCGGTGGTGGCGGCAAAGGCGGCCCTATGAGCTTTGGTAAAAGCAAGGCTCGTCTATTGGGTGAAGACCAGATCAAAACAACCTTTGCCGATGTGGCTGGCGTAGATGAAGCTAAAGAAGAAGTTCAGGAGCTCGTACAGTTTCTGCGCGACCCTTCCAAGTTTCAGCGCTTGGGCGGCATGATTCCACGCGGCGTGTTGATGGTTGGCCCACCAGGTACTGGTAAAACCTTGTTGGCAAAAGCTATTGCCGGCGAAGCTAAGGTGCCTTTCTTTTCAATCTCCGGATCAGATTTCGTTGAAATGTTCGTTGGTGTTGGCGCGAGCCGCGTACGTGACATGTTCGACCAAGCTAAGAAGCAAGCGCCTTGCATTATCTTTATCGACGAAATTGATGCTGTGGGTCGCCACCGCGGCGGCGGTCATGGCGGTGGTCATGACGAGCGCGAACAAACGCTCAACCAATTGCTTGTTGAAATGGACGGTTTTGAAGGCAATGACGGCGTCATCATTATTGCTGCGACTAACCGCGCTGACGTGTTGGACAAAGCCCTGTTGCGTCCCGGCCGTTTTGACCGTCAAGTATACGTAGGTTTGCCGGACATTCGTGGTCGCGAGCAAATTCTGAAAGTTCACATGCGTAAAGTTCCCTTGGATGAGCGTGTAAGTGCATCTGTAATCGCACGCGGTACGCCCGGTTTCTCTGGTGCTGAGTTGGCCAATCTTGTCAACGAAGCCGCCTTGATGGCTGCTCGTGGCAATAAGCGTTTGGTAACTATGGAAGACTTTGAAAAAGCGCGCGACAAAATCATGATGGGTGCCGAGCGCAAGTCTATGGTGATGAGCGAGAAGGAAAAGGAAAATACTGCATATCACGAAGCTGGGCACGCGATTATCGGTTGTTTGGTTCCTGAGCACGACCCGGTTCATAAGGTGACGATCATTCCTCGCGGCGGTGCTTTGGGTGTGACTCAATACTTGCCCGAAGAGGACAAATACAGTTGGAGTAAGCGTTCGCTCGAATCGCGTTTGTGCACCTTGTTTGGTGGTCGTATCGCAGAAGAAATGACTTTAGGTGTGGACGGTGTGACGACCGGTGCGTCGAACGATATCGAACGTGCAACCAGTATGGCGCGCAGTATGGTAACCAAGTGGGGGCTGTCAGCCAAACTAGGACCTTTGCACTACGGTGAAGAAGAGGGTGCCTATCCTGGCATGTCTACGCAGCAATATTCCGGAGAAACGTCGCGTCAAATCGATGAAGAGGTTCGCCGTATCATTGACGAATGTTACGCTCGCGCCAAGAAGATCTTGGAGGATAACCGCGATGTATTGGAAACCATGAAAGACGCGCTCATGGAGTACGAAACCATCGACGCAGAACAAGTGGCAGACTTGATGGCGCGCCGTAAAGTTCGTCCTCCGCGCGAATGGAATGATGATGATTTCAACAGCCATTTGCGTAACAAAGATTCTGGCGATTCTGGTGAGCAAGCAGGTCCGATCGGTGGTCCAGCGAATACTCACTAATTAGTTCGAATTTCGTTTCCTAAACCCCGAGCCTGCTCGGGGTTATTTTTTTGTATTTTTATATTTATTAGCGATAGGCATTTTATGAAGTTACAGTGCGCTGCCCACACACTGGATTTGTCCACCCCTAAGATTATGGGCATTCTCAATATCACTCCAGATTCGTTTTCGGATGGTGGTAGTTATCTCAAAGATGGCAAAACTTCACTCGATTTGGTTTTAAATCGCGCCGAAAAAATGTTGGCGGAGGGGGCTGATATTTTGGATGTTGGCGGCGAATCCACGCGCCCCGGCGCAGCCCCTGTATCTGAACAGGAAGAATTGGATCGCGTAATCCCTGTTGTCGAAGCTTTGGCTGAAAAGTTGGGCGCTTTGGTTTCTGTCGATACGAGCACCGCGGCTGTTATCCGTGAGTCTGCTCAAAAAGGCGCTGGGATTATTAATGATGTTCGCGCATTGATGCGTGAAGGTGCCTTAGAGGAAGCCGCTTTGACGGGTTTGCCTGTTTGCCTTATGCACATGCAAGGTCAGCCGCAAACCATGCAGCAAGCCCCACAGTATGACGATGTGGTTACGGAAGTAGCATCCTTTCTTCAAGCGCGGATCTCCGCTTGTAAAGCGGCAGGTATTGCTCAAGATCGCATTTTAATTGATCCGGGGTTTGGCTTTGGCAAAACTCTCGCGCATAATCTCGCGCTTTTGGCGCGCCTGCCTGAATTATCAATCTTGGGCGCCCCGATTTTGGTGGGCTTGTCTCGAAAATCCCTGTTGGGTCAGCTTTTAAATCGTGATGTTGATGAGCGTTTGGCCGGTAGTTTGGCCTTGGCACTAGCGGCGGCGGAGCGTGGTGCAGCGATTGTTCGTGTTCACGATGTGGCTGCCACCAAAGATGTTTTACAGGTCTATCATTCAATAAAAAATGCGATGGCTTCATCGTAAACGCAATACAATTTTTGTTTTTAGTGGAGTAAGGATTCATGGCACGCAAATATTTCGGTACAGACGGCATTCGTGGTTTGGTAGGCGAAGCGCCTATTACACCGGATTTTATGTTGAAGTTAGGTTGGGCGGCCGGCCGCGTGCTTATGGATCGTTTCGACGGTTCTAACATGATCCTTATCGGCAAAGACACGCGCATTTCTGGCTATATGTTTGAATCTGCGCTACAGGCCGGTCTCATCAATGCCGGTGTGGACGTAGGTTTGCTTGGCCCTATGCCGACACCGGGTGTTGCTTATCTGACCCGTACTTTTCAAGCGCAAGCGGGGATAGTAATCAGCGCCTCCCACAATAGCTATGTGGATAACGGCATTAAATTTTTCGGCGGCAACGGTACGAAATTGCCTGATGAGCTTGAGCTACTTATCGAAGAAGAACTGGATAAGCCAATGGTCACTGCCGAAAAGCTCGGTAAAGCGCGTCGTATTGGCGATGCATCTGGTCGATACATCGAATTCTGTAAAGGCACCATGCCGTGGGGCTTCAATCTTAAGGGGCTCCAGATTGTGCTCGACTGTGCGCACGGCGCAACCTACAACATAGCACCGGATGTGTTTAGCGAATTAGGCGCAAAAATTATCCCCATGTTTGTGGAGCCAAATGGTACTAACATCAATCGCAGCTGCGGTTCGACCAAGCCTGAAGCTTTGCAAGAGAAAGTCATCGAAGTGGGTGCAGATCTGGGTATTGCTTTCGATGGCGACGGTGACCGAGTTGTATTTGTGGATCACAAGGGCGAGATCGTTGATGGTGACGAATTGCTTTTTATCATCGCCAAATACCAGCAAGAATACACCGGTGGTTGCGATGGTGTTGTTGGAACCTTGATGAGCAACTTCGGTTTTGAACTGGGCCTTAAAAAGTTGGGTATTCCTTTCGCCCGCGCCAAAGTCGGCGACCGTTATGTAATTGAGATGATGCGCCAAAACGGTTGGCGTTTAGGTGGCGAGAACTCTGGTCATATCGTCTGCAGTAATGTAACAACAACCGGCGATGGCATTATCTCTGCACTTCAAGTGTTGTTGGCGATTACAACCTACGGTGAATCGCTGAATAAGATCAAAAAAGGCATGAACAAGTTGCCCCAGGTAATGATTAACGTGCACATGGCAAAGCGCGTTGATTTGAGTACAGATGCAGCCGTTCAAGCCGCCGTTAAAGCAACGGAAGACAAACTGGCGGGCACCGGCCGTGTTTTATTGCGCCCATCGGGTACTGAACCTGTGGTACGCGTCATGGTTGAAGGTGAGGACAAAAAGTTGGTCAAAGAACTCGCGCAGGAGTTGGCCGCTACCGTTGAGCAGGCCTTGAGCTGAGTAAGCTTTGAAGTCGCTCATAAAAACTACCCAAGGTAAGTATCGGGATTAAAAATCGAACTGCGTTGTTCAAAATTTGACTCCCGATCTCCATAAAACCGATAAAAATCAGGGTGTAAGCTAAGATTAGGTTGTATGTTCAAGTCATCTTAGCTACCATGAGCGCCCGCTTTGGGGGAGGTATTGCTGTTGAACAAAACCAGTAACGCCAAGCGTCGCCAACTTGTAGTTGGCAACTGGAAAATGAATGGAAATCAGCAGTTAAATGCTGAGTTGTTAGCCAAAGTGGTAGCTGGCTGGCAAGGTGAACACCAAGCTGAAGTTGTTGTGTGTCCACCAAGTCCTTATTTACTGCCAGCGTTTGAAAAGATTTCTGGCTCATCCATTATGTTGGGTGCGCAAAACCTGAGTCAGTATGATTCGGGTGCTTATACCGGTGAGGTATCGGCGCAAATGTTGGCAGAATTGCATTGCAAATTTGTAATTATTGGTCACAATGAGCGCCGCCGTTTGCAGGGTGAAACTGATGAGCAAGTTGCTCAGAAATTCATGGCTGCACAGCGCGCAAGTTTGATTCCCATTCTTTGTGTTGGTGAATCATCGGCGCAGCGTGAGCAGGGCCGGCACCTTGATGTCATCGGTGCGCAATTAAAGGCGGTTTGCTCGCAAGTTGGTTGTGATGTGTTTGCCAATGCAGTTGTTGCTTACGAGCCTGTTTGGGCAGTAGGAACCGGTAAAACTGCAACACCGCAACAAGCTGAAGAAGTTCACCGTTTCATTCGCAGTCAGCTGGGTGAAGTGGCAGAAACAGTAAGAATTTTGTACGGTGGCAGCGTTAAAGCCAGTAATGCAGAGCAGTTGTTCGCAATACCGGATATTGACGGTGCTTTACTCGGCGGAGCTTCCTTGGACGCCGACGAGTTTTTGAAAATTTGTAAAGCTGCTGATTAATTTTAAAAAGTTACATCAGCAAAAATGATACTTATCAAGAGATCCAGCAATGGAAAAGTTAGTATTAATTGTTCACTCAATTTCGGCACTTGTAATTATTGTGCTGATTTTGTTGCAACAAGGTAAGGGTGCCGCAACCGGTGCTTCATTCGGTTCAGGTGCATCACAAACGGTATTTGGTAGTGATGGTGGTGGTAGTTTCTTTACGCGCGCTACTGCAATCTTCGCAACCATATTTTTTGTATTGAGCCTTACGCTTGCTGTAATGGCAAAAAATCATTCTAAAGTAGCTGTTCAAGGCATCCCTGCTGTTCCAGCGGCTGCGCAACCAGCGCAAGCGCCAGCAAATACTGATGTTCCTGCAGCGCAAAACCAAGCTGCTCCAGCAGCGAGCGATGTTCCTACTACCACGGAGCAAAGCAAGTAAGAGTTAAGCCCGAGTGGTGGAATTGGTAGACACGCTATGTTGAGGTCGTAGTGGCGTAAGCTGTGCCGGTTCGAGTCCGGCCTCGGGTACCAAATGCAAGTCCGATATTTTTGTTTTGTTATGTAAAATATCATTTAAAAACCCGTCCTTAATTTACATTAGGGGCGGGTTTTTTGTGTCTGTGAGATTTCCCCATTTTTCGATTTTCTCGCGCTGGCGAGTTGAGCTGTATTTCGTTTTAAATCACTTTATTCATTTCTGAGTTTTTCATGTCTGACGTTTCCGCTTCCCCAAATAAATCCCCCGAACCAACAACAACTGCGGCGCAATCTAAAGGTTTGTGGGGAATGGCTCGCCCGCTTCTTGTTGAGCAGGCATTGCAATTAAGTGTCCCTGTTTTGGATACATTTTTTCTCAGCCGTATTAGCGATTCCGCAGCGGCCGGTGCAGGTGCCATGACACCGGTTATTTTTTTCTGCGTAAATATTTTATGGGTAACCGTTTTTTCCGGTTCAAGTATTGCGAGCCAACGCTTAGGTGCGGGTGATCGTGAAAAAACCCTAGCAACTATCGGAACCTACACGACTTGGATTCTGGTTCTAGGTTGTTTGCTCGGCATATTGCTTTATTCAGCATCGCCAATGATTTGCTCATTGATGGGGTTACCCGGACAAATTCATGCAGATGCAGTTACCTATATCCAGGCCATCTCCATGATTATGTTTGTATGGGCCTTGAAGATGGTTTTTCAAACCATTCTGAATATTTTTGGTTTGCCGCAGTGGAATATGTTGGCGAACATTGTGTTTTCTATCTGCAATATTTTGTTTTGTTCTGCTGTTGTGTTTCAGTGGTTTGGTTTGCCTGCCTACGGAATTGTCGGCGTTGCCTACGCGAGCGTGTTTGCCGCTGTTATCGGTGTACTCGTTAGTGGATTCTTTGTATTTACCCGGCTCGATTTAACTTTGAGTTGGAATAGTTTTGTTAAAGAGTTTCGCCCTGCGTCTCGCCATACTTTGCGTATTGCATTGCCCAGCATGATTGAGCCTATGTCGTTTGATTTAAATATGATGGTGCTTAACGGTTTTGCTGCGTCGTTAGGTGCTGCTGCACTAGCGGCAAAAATTTATACGTTCAACACATTTTTGATTGGCCTCGTGATTACCTTGGCATTGACCATGGCGACTGAAATTTTGGTGTGTCAGTTTGTAGGCGCGGGCGCGTATGAAAAAGCGGCACGCCAGCTGCGTCAAAGTTTAAAGGCGGCGCTCTGGGGATCCGCTGTGGTTGTGATTCTGCTACTCGCTTTTCATCACCCCATTATGGATATTTACACCGATGATGAATGGGTAATCAATGCATCTTTTTGGTTGTTTTTATTAGCTGCCTTATCTGAACCGCCGCGTGCAATTAACGTTATGGTTGGTGGTGTGCTTCGCGCGACGGGTGACGGTTTGTTGATTTCTATTATTGGCCCCTTGTTCACGTGGATTGTCGCCATTCCCGCTGCCTATGTCATGGCGTTTGTATTCGGTTGGGGAATATTCGGCATTATGCTGGCCGCTATTCTTGATGAAGGCGTTCGCTCCTATTTTTATTGGCGACGTTGGAATGCGAACAAATGGCACCACACGCACGTATATGCACTTGAGTCCAAAGCGATCTAGCTAATATGGGTGATGTAAAAAACCAATTTCAACTACTTCGTGAACGTTGCCTGGCTGATTCAACGAGAGAATTTCTAGCGCGAGGCAAATCAGTGATTCGCTGTGATTCTTGCCAGCTTGCGGCCTTCGCGTGCATTTGTCAGTGGCAGCCGAAGCTCGAATCGCAGGTTGAGTTTGTTTTGCTGCTACACCGTAATGAAGTATTTAAACCGACGAATACGGGGCGATTAATTGCTGATTTATTGCCGTCAAAAACTCATGCTTTTTGTTGGAGTAGGACGGAACCGGATCGAGCCTTGATAGAATTATTGGCGGACGAAAACCGCCAATGCTTTATCGTTTTTCCGGCAGATACGCCGGGCGCAAAAAATAAATCGCGCGCAGTATTTTCCGAAATTCGGCAAAGTTCAAAAATAAATACGTTCATTCTTTTGGATGCGACTTGGAAGCAAAGTGGCCGCATGTTTCACTTAAGTCGCTGGCTTGAAAATATTCCTTGTGTTTCTCTGCCCCAAGGCGCGTTGCGTGGTTATGCAGTTCGCAAATCCCATCAGGATGATTATTTGTCTACCGCCGAAGCGGCTGCTTTATGTTTGCAATTAGCGGGAGAGTTAAAAAACAGCGAGATATTGCTCGATTATTTTCAATTATTTAACGAACATTATTTAGCCACGCGCGGCAGTCATCCGCCTGTCATGACTGAGCTTCACGAGCGTTTGGCCTTGCTTAAAAATTAATTTTCGTTCTGGCGATAAAGGTTTATATCGCTCACAGAGTGGAGAATGTCCTCACTCATCTGTAGCCAATTTCCTACAAAAAATAGCGCCATTTGCGACTATCCCGAACCCCCTGTTTCCCTGAAAATGGCGTCAACAAGGAGGTCGTCAAGGAAGTTCAGTTGACCAAGAAGGGTCAAGGGAAGCGACTAATTTGTCGGGCGGTTAGGGATGGTTAGTTTTCGCAAGGGAGTGATAAAAAATACGTCCCCAACGAAGCCCGATGTGATCGGGCTTCGTACTTTACGGTCTAATGCGTGGTTACGGTTTAGCGCGGTTTGGTACAGTTTAGATAGGCAGCTGCGTTGTGTATTTAATCTGCTTCAACGAAAAGGTTGAATGAATGCTGCCGACGTTGGGCAATGTTAATAAGGTTTTGCGCAAGAGCTGTTCGTATTCTTCCACGCTGTTGATCACTATCTGTAAAATATAATCCTTATCACCGCTGGTGGAATAGCACTCAACGATCTCGGGGATTGACTGAACGGCGGCTTCAAATGCGCTCAGGGCTTCTTCATCGTGGTTCTTGGCGGTCACAAAGGCGTGTACGCGTACGCCCAAGTCTATTTTCTTGGCATCCAACAGGGTTACTTTGCCACGGATAACGCCCTCAGTTTCCAGTCTTTTCAGGCGACGCCAGCAGGGTGTGTGGGATAATCCAATAAGGTTACCTAAATCTGCCATAGAGAAATCGGCGTTTTCCTGAAGTGCGCGTAAAATCTTGCGGTCGTATTCGTCGAGTTCTACTTTGGAAACCATTATTTTTACCCGTCAATTGTCATTATGGGCGCGATTGTAGGATGAAAATTCCTCCTACACAATGTAAAGAGGACAAATTTAAATCAATCGCTTTCGCCGTGCCCCATTATTAAACACAGGTGTTACCGCGCCTCCATACCCGTGTATAAAGTCCCCCATCTACCTTTATAAGACCGCCTTTGGGTTGTGATTGGACGGCTGGCCGTGTATCGTAACGCCTTTTTTGACCAGCACTTTTTGTGCGCGCGTTGGCATTTACCAGTTGGTTCCTCAGAGGCTTGAAGGCGCTGTTGGCACCCGTATATTTTTGAGGAGCAATCCGTAATGAGAGTGATTTTGTTAGGCGCACCTGGTGCAGGTAAGGGTACTCAGGCGCAGCTGATCATGGAGAAGTTTGGCATTCCGCAAATTTCTACCGGGGATATGTTACGCGCAGCCGTAAAAGCTGGAACTCCTTTAGGTTTACAAGCCAAAGGTATTATGGAAGCGGGTGGTTTGGTTTCCGACGATCTCATTATCGCCTTGGTAAAAGAAAGAATTCTTCAGAGCGACTGTAACAACGGTTTCTTGTTTGATGGTTTCCCTCGCACGATTCCGCAAGCGGAAGCTCTTTTGGATGCTGGTGTAAGCATTGATCACGTAATTGAAATCGACGTAGCGGACGAAGAAATTGTTGCACGTTTGAGCGGTCGCCGTGTTCACGAGGCGTCAGGTCGTGTTTATCACATTCTTCACAATGCACCGAAAGTAGAAGGTCACGACGACATTACCGGTGAGCCTCTTGTACAGCGTCCTGACGATCAGGAAGACACTGTGCGCAAACGTTTAAATGTTTATCACGCGCAAACCAAACCCTTGGTTGGTTTCTACCAAAACCTTGCGGCAAGCGGTACGAAAAATGCGCCTAAATACACGCGCATTGACGGTGTAGGTAGTGTTGATTCTATTGGCAAACAATTACTCAGCGTATTGAGCTAAGGTTTCCGAATTTGTAACAATGAATAGGCTCCCAGTGAGCCTATTTTTTTTATCGCGATTTTTTGAACGAACAGAAAGCTATGACCACAATTTTAGCGCTCGATGCTTCCACCGATGCGTGCTCCGTCGCTTTGTCACGCCATGGTGACGTAACTTCAATTTTTGAGCTTGCCGCAAAAAGCCACACGCAGCGTTTGTTGCCAATGGTTGACGAAATTTTGCGTTCCGCTAATTGCAGTTTGCAAGATTTGGATGCAATTGCATTTGGTCGTGGCCCGGGTTCTTTCACCGGCCTGCGCATTTGCATGGGCGTGGTACATGGCTTGGCGTTTGGCGCGAATTTGCCGGTCATTCCAGTGTCAACCTTGCAAGCAATGGCTCAGGCCCACGTGACACAAAATCCACAAACGTCAATGCCAATATTGGTTGCTCTGGATGCTCGCATGGACGAAATTTATTGGGGCTTGTATAGCGCCGATAAAAATCCCAGCTTATTGAGCGAGGAGTATGTGATGAAGCCGGCGGATGTTTGCGAGCATGATGCGGTGAAAGGCTTGAATAAACAATTTATCGCAATAGGGCCCGGCTGGCACTACGCGGAATTGCAAGCCATCGCGCCCGATATCATTATTCAAGATGCACATCCTAACGCACAATTTATGTTGCCTATTGCGTTGAATGCATTTAACAAAGGCGAAACACAATCTGTTTTTGATGCGCAACCTGTGTATTTGCGCGATTCTGTTTCTTGGAAAAAACGTCAACGTATTCGTACTCAATCCGTTTAAACAAAGCGGCAGGTAATCTTATGTCTTCAGTGCTGGATCAAACCGAATTTAATCAGCAATTACTCAGTTTCATTCAATCTTCTCCTACACCTTTTCATGCAACACATTCAATTGCGACGCGTTTGTCCCTAGCGGGTTTTATTGAGTTGGACGAAGCTGCTGCGTGGGATTTGAAGGCTGGGAAACGTTATTTCATCAAGCGTAATGATTCTTCCATTATCGCGTTTGTGTACGGCAAAAAAAGTTTGCTTGATACAGGGATTCGTATGTTGGGTGCGCACACTGACAGCCCTTGTTTGAAAGTAAAGCCGCAGCCGGAGTTAAATCGCAAAGGTTATTTACAGTTAGGTGTGGAAGTCTATGGTGGTGCCTTACTCGCTCCTTGGTTTGATCGCGATTTATCGCTTGCGGGTCGTGTTACTTACAAGACAACAGAAAATAAAATTGCGAGCGCACTCATTGACTTCAAACAACCTGTCGCAACGATTCCCAGTTTGGCAATTCATTTGGATCGAGAAGCCAATAACAGCCGCAGTATCAACGCGCAGCGCGATATAGTTCCGGTGTTATTACAGTTTGGGCAAGAGCAAACCTTAACACCTAACTTTAAATCCATTTTGTTGGCGCAACTAAAAAAAGAATGCCCGCACATTGCTGCAACGCAAATCCTGGATTTTGAAATCAGTTTGTACGACACACAGGCGCCCGCTTTTATCGGCCTGCAGCGTGATTTTATTGCAAGTGCGCGTTTGGATAACCTGCTCAGTTGTGTAGTTGGTTTGGAAGCTATTCTGCAAGCGAGTGATGAAGTTTCAAGCCTTTTGATTTGCACTGATCACGAAGAAGTAGGTAGTACATCCTGTTGCGGTGCTAAGGGGCCCATGTTGCAACAATTTTTGGAGCGACTGATTCCAGATACAGAAACGCGTATTCGCGTTATTGAAAACTCGCTGATGATTTCTGCCGATAACGCACACGGTGTTCATCCCAATTTTATGGATCGTCACGACGAAAACCACGGCCCCTTATTAAATCGTGGCCCCGTGGTGAAAATTAATGCCAACCAACGTTACGCAACCACAAGCGAAACCAGTGGTTTCTTCCATTTGTTGTGCGAGCAGTTGCAAGTTCCGGTTCAAGTATTTGTCGCCAGAACGGACATGGGTTGTGGCAGCACGATTGGGCCTATAGTGTCCTCTGAAGTGGGTGTTAAGACCATCGATGTAGGTGTGCCCACCTTTGCGATGCATTCCATTCGCGAGTTGGCTGGAGTAGCCGATGCGCATTACCTTTATCAAATTGCTTCCGCTTTTTATCAATATCCTTCCGCGTTGCGGTTCGTCTAAGACGCTTTCTGCGACACACCTGCCTTTATTTTTATAAAGGCGTGAATTGTCCTAAGCCTTGAACTTTGGTTTGGGGCTTTTGTCCGATCTGAGTGTGACTTAGCGCTAAGACCTGAAAACTAGCTTTCACTGCTTACCACTTGGCTGTTTATAATTCGGATAAGTTCGCGAAGCCTTGCATGACGCATTAAACAAGGCATTTCAATTTATAAATAGGCGACACCATGAAGCTTTCACTCGAATTGCTGGCGAGGTTTTCACCATTTAATACGCTAGCTTATGAATATCTTTCTAAAGTGATGGAAAAAGCGACCCTCAAGGAATACTCCAAGGGGACGATTATTTTTAAGCGTGGCCGTGAACTCCACGAATCCTTTTATTTAGTCAGCGGCACAGTTGACTTGATCGATTCACAATTTACCGTGACCTCGATCAGTAGCAGCGATGAGCTGCATAAGGTGCCCATTAACACGAGCGCTCTTACAAAAGTATCTGCTGTCGCCAAATCTGAAGTGGTTATTTTATCCGTTGAGGCTGATTTCTCTGATTTGGTATTGGCATGGAGTGAAAGCGGTAGTAGCCACGAGAAAGAAAAAGCCGATGGTGACGCTGAATTTGAATCGGCAGAGGAGGGCGACTGGATGTCCAGCCTGCTGCAATCTCCTTTCTTTAATAAAATTCCGCCCGGAAACATTCGTCAGTTGTTTTTGCGGTTTAAATCGCAAAAAGTCGCTGCTAACGAAATTGTTATTAAGGAAGGTGAGCGTGGCGAGTTTTTCTATGTATTGGAAGTGGGTAGCGCAAAAGTCATCGACAAGCAGGGAAATATTTTGGCGGCGTTGCGCCCCGGCGATTATTTTGGCGAAGAAGCTTTGGTGGGGGACACTACTCGCAATGCATCGGTACAAATGCTCACTCATGGCAAATTAATGTGTCTTGAGAAAAGTGATTTTCTGACATTGTTGCAAGAACCTGTGCACCGTTTTATTACTTACGAAGAGCTTCAGAAGTCCAACGAACAAAAAATCGCCTATCAAATTATTGATGTACGTTTGCCCTTGGAACGCCGTTTTCAGTCAGTTCCGCACAGCCGAAACATACCTCTAAGCCAACTTCGCAAACATCTACCCAATCTCGATTTATCCCAAGTCTATGTGGTCACTGACGATGCTGGTAGGCGGGCCGATGTGGCTGCGCAGTTGTTAAATCAGGCGGGTTACGAAACTCTCATTTTGAAAGACGCTAGTCTTCATCAAGCGGCAACCCATTAAGCCGCACGTCCCACCCAAAATCATCCAGAGAAAGCGCTAAGTCCGGTGCTTATCTGTATAATAGCGCCTCTTTTAATTCCTCTCCAAATATGTAGAAGTGCAACGATGAGTAAGCAACGTGTTCTTACCGGTATCACCACAACCGGAACGCCTCACTTAGGTAATTACGTAGGCGCAATTCGCCCCGCGATTGAAGCAAGTGAGCGTGCAGATGTGCAATCCTTTTATTTTCTGGCCGATTTTCACGCATTAATTAAATGCCACGATCCTGAGTTGGTTCATCAATCAACGCGAGAAATTGCAGCCACTTGGATGGCCTTGGGTTTGAATACCGACAACGCCATTTTTTATCGTCAATCTGACGTGCCAGAAATTCCAGAACTCTGCTGGATGCTCACTTGTATGGCCGCCAAAGGTTTGATGAACCGCGCTCACGCCTACAAAGCATCGGTAGACGCAAACCTAGCTGCAGGCGAAGACCCTGATTTTGGTATCACCATGGGGCTGTATTCTTACCCCATCCTAATGGCCGCCGACATTTTGATGTTTAATGCCCATAAGGTTCCTGTGGGCAAAGATCAAATTCAGCACATTGAAATGGCGCGTGACATAGGTGCCCGTTTTAACCATCATTACGGCGAACATTTTGTATTACCGGAAGCCATTGTGGATGACAATGTTGCGGTCCTCCAGGGACTTGATGGCCGCAAAATGAGTAAGAGTTACGGCAACACAATTCCCTTATTCTTGCCAGAAAAGCAGCTTAAAAAATCGATTAATAAAATCGTGACCAATTTGCTCGAACCGGGCCAACCCAAGGATGCGGATACTTCAACCGTGTTTCAAATTTGGCAAGCATTTGCAACGCCGCAGCAAACCGCGGATATGCGCCAAGCATTTGCAGATGGTATCGCCTGGGGTGAAGCCAAGAAGCAATTGTTTGAGTTGATTAATAGCCAAGTGGGCGAAGCACGCGAAAAGTACGAAGCATTGTTGGCAAACCCTTCTCACGTTGAAGACGTTTTGCAAGCGGGCGCGGAAAAAGCGCGAGCGCACAGTAAACCTTTCTTAGAAAAGCTGCGCGCTGCAGTCGGCATTAAGAAAATCAAATAGATAATTTAGAAAACGAAAAAGCCCGCTGTAGTAAAGCTGCAGCGGGCTTTTTTATCGGCAATTTAAAAATTAGCTTGAACAGACTCCTGAGAGAACAGCGTTAATTCCGCTCGTTAGCTGCGACAATTCATGCTCGTTAATGATAAACGGCGGCATAAGGTAAACGAGTTTTCCAAAGGGCCTCACCCAAATGCCGCGCTCAACAAACTTGGGTTGCAGCTCAAATACATTAGCGGGCTCTTTAAGTTCCACCACGCCAATTGCGCCTAGCACACGTACATATTCAACAATCGCCAAATCTCGACATGCTTCCAATTCTTGTTTGAGTTGGCTTTCAATGCGCGCTACATTTTTTTGCCAATCGTTTTTCATCAATAAATCAATACTGGCATTCGCCGCCGCACAGGCGAGTGGGTTTGCCATAAAGGTCGGCCCGTGCATAAACACACTGCTCGAGCCTTTGCAAATTCCGTCGCTCACTTTGTCATTACACAGTGTTGCGGCGAGCGTGATATAACCGCCTGTTAAGGCTTTGCCGATGCACATGATATCGGGGCTAATATTGGCGTGTTCACAGGCAAATAGTTTTCCCGTTCGACCAAAGCCTGTGGCAATTTCATCCGCAATTAAAAGCACGTCCAATTGGTCGCACAGTTCACGTACGCGTTTTAGAAATTCGGGCGAATAAAAATGCATGCCGCCCGCACCTTGCACGATGGGCTCGAGGATAACTGCCGCAATTTTTTGGCGGTTGCGTTGTAAGAGTTGCGAGAAATTTGCGAAGCTGCGTTCATCAAAAGTCTCACCAAATTTGCAACTCGGTGCTTCGGCAAACAGGTGATGCGACAAACTTTGATGAAACAAATGATGCATGCCTGAGTGAGGATCGCACACGGACATAGCGCCAAATGTATCGCCATGATAGCCCTGTTTAAGTGCTAAAAACGTAGTGCGTTGCGCTTGACCCTGTGAGTACCAATATTGAATCGCCATTTTCATAGCAACTTCAACAGCCACTGAACCAGAATCAGAAAAGAACACTTTATTTAGGCCCGCCGGCGTAATATCGACTAAGGTTTTTGCGAGCTTTGCGGCAGGCTCGTGGGTAAAACCCGCGAACATTACGTGCGCAACCTGATGTAATTGATCGGTGATGGCTTTGTTGATCGCAGGGTGGTTGTAACCGTGTAAAACGCTCCACCAAGACGACATACCGTCAATTAATTTTTTTCCATCCGCAAGTTCTATATGAACTCCCTGCGCACGGCGCACGGGAAAAACAGGGGACGGATTGGTGAAAGAAGTGTAGGGGTGCCAGAGGTATTCGCGATCAAGTTCAGTTAATTGTGTTGTGGACAGCATAGCGTACTCATTTATGAATTTAATGGCCGCAAAAGTAGTGGCAGCCTGATTCTATTATAGTTTCAAGCAAGTAAGCGTATAGCGATTTGTTGTGGTTTGGCGACAGAAAAGCGAAAAGAAGTAAGCCGACTATTCAGCGTCGGCTTACTAGAATGAATTCTTGCGGGGACATTATTTGAATCGGCTGATTAAATCTTTTTGCTTTTGCGAGAGATCAGCCATTTCATAACTCAAACGATCTGCCTCGTTAACTTGCATTTGGGATTCGTCTGAAATGTGCGAGATCTTATTGGTGTTTTGCTCAATCTCACGAGCCATAGAGGATTGTTCTTCCGCCGCCGTAGCGATTTGGTGTGACATTTGGTCTATAGCGTTCACAGAGTTGGCGATCGAGGTTAGAGCATTTCGTACGTTACCCATTTCATCCACGCTGCGATCTGCCAGCATCCTACAGTTATCCATATTCGTACTTGCCGCTGCAGTTGCTTTACCCAAGTTACCGATAATTTCCTGAATATCCCCGGTGGATTCCTGCGTGCGCTGGGCGAGGTGACGAACCTCATCTGCTACCACCGCAAACCCGCGACCTTGTTCGCCAGCACGCGCTGCTTCTATCGCAGCGTTAAGTGCGAGTAAATTTGTTTGCTCTGCAATACCGCGAATCACATCCACAACGCTGGCGATTTTGCCGCTATCTTCGCTTAACTTGTTCATCACTTGGCCCAAGTCAGCTACGGTTCCAGAGAGGTCGGAGATCGCGTTGTTTGCTACTGAGATAACGTGCTTGCCTTGTTCAACTTCGTTGATCGCCATGCCGGTTGCAGTAGAAGTTTTGGTTGCACCTGCGGCTACCTCCTGAACAGCGAGTGACATCTGTTGCATGGCGTTGGCGACACTCGCAGTTTCCTGCTGTTGTGCGGCTATACCTCGGGTTGTTTTTTGTGCTTGCTCATGTGCCGCTTTAGATTTTATATACATCTCATATGCAGATTCACCAAAGCGCCCGAGAGCTGTCCGCAGGCGTGCTTTCGTCGATATCTGCGCCAACATAATTTCGCCTTGAACATCACAGCGCCCCGTGTAAACGTAGGCAGCTATGGGGTCGTTAATGATGTTGCGTGCTTCATGCAGCGCTGCGGACAAACTGTTCAGGTGAATTTGATGCGCGCTAAACCCGACTACGAGCGATCCGATGATTAATCCGACAACCGCACCAAGCGATAATCCTCCGCCGAGAAAACTAGTGAGCATCCCTACAACCAGGCTGATGAGTGAGACGGAGATAAGCTTTCCCCACATGCCCCACATTTTGTCCCACAGGGGATAGGGTGACTGGCCTTGTCTAATGCGCGCGTAAACAGCTTGCGCGCGCTGGATGCATTGTTGGTCGGCGCGGACTCGTAAAGATTCATAACCCACGGATTGCCCCTTGTCATGGACCGGCGTTACGTAGGCATCCACCCAATAATGATCGCCATTTTTGCAGCGGTTTTTAACAATACCCATCCAGGCTTTGTCGGACTTCAGCGTCGACCAGAAACCCGCGAATACGGGAGCTGGCATGTCGGGGTGGCGAAGTATGTTGTGAGGCTGATTGAGCAGTTCTTCTCGTGAATAGCCAGACACCTTACAAAAGGTGTCATTGCAGTAAAGGATGGTTCCTTTGAGATCGGAAGACGAAACAATTTCTTCGTTGCTGGGAATGCTGACTTCACGTCCCGTGACTATACCGTTGTTTCGCATAGGTATTTCCTTCGTGTGAATGTTTTTCTAAATACTCCGCCGAGGCCCTATAGAATATGGCGCTCACAAAAAGCCTAGCTCAAAATTTTAGTCGTGCTTAATTGCTGATTTAAGCGCTACGCAGTTCGAAATCAGTTGGGGTTTGTTGCAGGTAAATCAGGTTATTAATAAATTGTTGCAACTGTTGCGCGCGCTCCTGAGGAAGATCGACAAATTCGAGACTTATTTGAGTATTGCGGTGAGGTGAGCGAAGCAGGCGAAAACTCCGTACGCGTGCAGCGCAGCCTATGTTCAATTCGTCACTCAAATTCAGCTCGCACAATGGTACTAAAGCGCCATGGCGAAGTTGTCCGAGTAGGTTGCCGGGGATACTAACGCGCAGGCCGCCGCTGGAAATATCCAGTACGCTGCCATAACTAATATCTTGGCCTATAGGGCGAATTTTAACTCTGAGGTTGCTATTGACCTGAGCGCGGCTCAATTGGCGGCGAGGCGCATAGTAAAGTTGTTCCGGCAACATAATGGCGAAACCTGTTGCGCCATAACTGCTACCCCACGCGAGGATCGGGGCGCTAAAACTGAGTTGCTCGCCGTTACGATGATGGCGCAAGGTGATGCGATCGCCCACCTCCAGCACGTGTTGGCTGGGGAAGAGATCATCTAGCCAAAGTAGCCCGCGTTGTATATCTATCGCCAATACAATTGTTTGGTAGCTGAGTGTACTGCCTTCCACTTTGACTTCGATGAGTTGGCGCTGAGTGAGCAATTGCCACAGCGGCAGGTATTGGTCAGGAACGGTCTCTTTGTTTACGCCTTTGCTAGTGTTGGGCATTTGCGTTACCTTGGCCATTAAACTTGCGGCTGTGAATTCTGGCTCCGCAGGTTTCTCTGCCTGCGCATTCGCCTGTTTGCCTGCTAGTTTTTTCCACACTGAACTCAACATCGTCATAACAATACTCTGCTAAAAAGTCGCACCGCGAAATGATTCTACAAGCCAATGCTTGCCGCTAATTAGGTAAGAGCAAAGCCTATGCCATGGGCTGTTTTGCCCTAATTCCTTCGCTAAGGCTCCGCTTTATCCACGGTTATCTAAAGTCAGGGCGGTGATGAGTGGCAAAGCTTTTCCGCTTATTTGAAAAGTGTTTGAAAACTAGACGCTTTTTTGCCGATGAGAATTCACCCTACGTCTATTTTTTTGCCCTAGTTCGAACATCAATTCTGCTGGTACGGGATGCGCAAAATCCGTACAATGCGCGCCTTTTCAGCGGTAGCTGAACCCCGTTTCTTTGTAGAGTCAAACACCATGAAAGAGCTTCACGAACGCCAGGAGCGTCTGGAATTCAACAAGTTGCAAAAACGTCTACGTCGCCTTGTAGGCACCGCGATTGTTGATTACAACATGATCGAAGATGGCGACAAAGTCATGGTGTGTCTCTCGGGCGGTAAAGATTCCTACACCATGCTGGACATACTGCTTAGTTTGCAAAAGACCGCGCCCATCAGCTTTGAGATTGTTGCGGTCAATATGGACCAAAAACAACCGGGCTTCCCCGAGCATGTGTTACCCGAGTACCTCACCGCGCTGGGTGTTCCTTTCCATGTTATTGAGAAAGACACCTACTCAATTGTCAAAGAGATTATCCCGGAAGGTAAAACAACCTGCGGTCTGTGCTCTCGCTTGCGTCGCGGCACGCTTTACAGTTTTGCTGATGAGATAGGTGCAACCAAAATCGCCTTGGGGCATCACCGTGACGACATCATCGAAACACTGTTTTTGAATATGTTTTACGGCGGCAAACTTAAAGCCATGCCGCCCAAACTCTTGGCTGATAACAAACGCAATATTTTGATCCGCCCCTTAGCCTATTGCAGCGAGGCCGACATTATTGAGTTCGCCGAAGCCAAAGGATTCCCGATAATCCCTTGTAACCTGTGTGGCTCGCAAGAGAACCTGCAGCGTCAGGTGATTAAAGACATGCTACATGCATGGGAAAGGCAATACCCTGGTCGTACAGAAACCTTGTTCTCCGCCATTAAAAACGTAACACCTTCCCAGCTTGCAGATACAAGCTTGTTTAACTTTACCGATTTGCGTGCTGACAAAACTGCAGCGGTTGAAGATGAAGCGGAAAGCTGCGCAACGGTTGAAACCTTTACGCCGAGGGCAGACGTTGTTCAGTTCTTAGACGCGAGCGATATTCTCTAAAATCCGCATTTGTTAAGCCAGACAAATATTGGGTAATAAAGCACAGCGATTTGTTACCCAATATCCCTCCTATTTCATGCAGAAAGCCACCTAAAGAAACACATGTTGTTTGTTTTTTGCTCATGTTTTAAAGGGCACACATTTTTTTATATCAAAACGCACCAAGCCTAGAAATAGATTTTAACTGTAACAAATTCAACGTAGACTGCCGCCCGCATTGCGGCCAAGGCGGTCAAAGCAATAGAAAGTCGATAGAAACGAGATTTACAAAAATTAAAAAACCTGAACGGAATTTTAGGAGATAAGGTTTGTCCATGTTTGTACAAGATAACCACAATAAGAAGGAATGCCCAATGACATTACCCAGCTCTTTCAAGCAACACTCGCTAGCGAATCGTTTAGGTCAAGCTCTTGAGCTTGCCGTTTGTCATGCACAGGCTTTTGGCCGTGAATATGTTTTCGTAACGACCTTTGCGCAGCATGCATCTAGCCTTGTCGCAAAAAATGCCGAGCATTTTGCGTTTCAATTACGTGAACTGTTTAAGTTGGACACGCGCCGTTTTGAAATGGTGGAGTTGCGTGGTGATTTAATGAACCCACAATTTTGGCGTTGGCGTTTTGAATGGGTTGGTAATTCACCTTTGTCTGCGCGCAGCGAATTGGTAATTTCACATAGCCAGCGCAATCAAATGCTGAGCTTGCTTCATATTCCAGCGAACATGCAAGCTGCAACTGCTTAAGCGATTGCTCTGTTCGTTAAAGAAAAAATCCAGACTTAGTCTGGATTTTTTTTGCCGAAGAAAAACATCAACATCAAACCAAACGCACTTAACAGCACAACAGGCAAGCTACCAAACATCATAAAAGGTGTTGCGCCATCGACAGCGTATATTTCACTGCTTAATGTGGTTTGTTCAAATGCGTTGGTTTGTGCGGTGATATTGCCTTTGCGGTCAAAAATGGCACTGGGGCCGTTGTTGGTGCTGTAGGCGTAGTAGTGCTGAGTTTCGAGTGCGCGCATTTGCGCCATCTGCATAAATTGGTGACGCCCCAAGGAATCGCCAAACCAACCGAGATTACTTACGGAGATGAGCAGCTGCGAATCCACAGCGTTTTTTGCAATCAAATCTGGGAAGGCAACTTCGTAGCACACGGACGGCGCTATGGATAAATCATCCACTTTTAAACCGTGCTGTTGTTCCGGGCCCAAGCTGATAATTGAAGTGGGTAAATTAAAGAATTCGATCAGATTACGCAGCGCTTCAATCGGTACGTATTCGCCAAATGGAACTAACCTGCGTTTATGGTGAATGCCGATAGCTTTGCCAAAGGTTACAACGGAGTTGTAGTAAACATCCTTTTCGGCATCATCAAAAATAATGCCTGTGATTAAGCCTGATTCGCTGTCCGAGGCTTTACGGTTCATTTCATTTAAAAAAGGCAGTACAGTGCTGTAGGGTTGAATAATAGCAGCTTCAGGCCAAATGATAATTTTGTGTCCCCACAATGGTTCAGTTTTGCTACGCAATAAATCGAAGTTAGTTTCCTGAAAATCTGATTGCCACTTATCTTCTTGGTTAACATTCGGCTGCACAATTGCAAGGCTGGTGGGCGACTTAGCAACTCGCGTCCAATCCAGTTTTTGCAACGCAAAACCGGCAAGCCAAATTCCGACTACTGCAATACAGCCTAATATTACGTTGAGCGATTTTTTGGGGATGAAAATAATCTGGGCAATTAAAGCAGCGGTTAAAGCGCTAAATAAACTTAAACCCATCACACCAACAATTGGTGCCCAACCCGATAACCAATTAGTGAGATCAGCATAACCGATAAACAACCACGGGAAGCCCGTGAGTAACCAGGTTCGCAACCATTCACTAATCAACCAACAGGCAGGAAACGCGACGAGCAAACTCAGCGGATGAAAGCTAAACCAGCGTCCAAACGCATAAAACGGCAAGCTAAAAAATGCTGCCATAAAAAAGACGAAAATAAGAACCAGGAATGCGGCGAGAGGTGCGGGCGCTCCGCCAAATCCACTGATACTCACATAAATCCAGGATACGCCAACCGCATACATACCCACGCCGAACCACCACGAGCGCCACCACACTGTTTTCAGAGATTGATTGTTAATCAGTACCGCGAAAATAACGAGTGCAAGAATACCAAGCGGCCAGATATTAAAAGGAGCAAAGCTCAGTGGAATTAATGCTCCGCTAAGTAGGGCGACTAGGAGTTGTAGCCAGCTGGGCATTTGGTTTAGGCGTTGGATAAGGTTGGATGAGTTCATAGAAGGGTAAAAACGTGTTAGCGAATTCTGGTGCTAGTTATTTAATGCTCTACCGTCATCCCCGCTGCGCGAGGATGACGACTCCCTAAGAAATATAAAAATCGCACCCTTAAGAAGGCGTGTGTTTTGTTTTATAAAATAGTCAAGCGCAGCAAATGGATTTGGCGGTTGTCAGAGTAGAGCACGCGGAATTGAAAGTTGTCGATCACGGCAACTTCGTTGCGTTTTGGGATGTGCCCGAATTCCTGCATCAGAATGCCACCGATAGTGTCGAAATCTTCATCGCTAAGATCGGCTTTGAAAAATTCGTTAAATTCTTCGATGGGGGTGAGCGCTTTGATAATGAAATCGCTATCGCTCATGCGCTTAATAAAATTATCGTTTTCTTCTTCGTCGGTTTCGTCTTCAATTTCACCGACGATTTCTTCCAAAATATCTTCAATGGTAAGCAGGCCGGATATACCGCCGTACTCATCCATGACCAAGGCCATGTGGTAGCGGTTTTCGCGGAATTCACGCAGCAATACGTTTACGCGTTTACCTTCGGGAACAATGTTCGCGGTGCGTAAAATGCTTTCGAGATTGAAATTCTCTGTGCCGTTAAGCGCGAGCGGCAATAAATCTTTTGCGAGCAAAATACCTTTAATATCGTCCAGCGTTTCGCCAATAACGGGGAAGCGCGAGTGGCCAGATTCGATAACTTGCGGCAGAAAATCTTGCGGGGAATCATCCAAACGAATCGCAATAATTTGCGAGCGTGGCACCATAATTTCGCGCGCTTGCAAGGAAGAAACATCCAGCGCACCTTCAATAATGCTGAGCGCATCCTGATCGAGAAGTTTGTTATCAGCGGCGTCTTTGATAATTTCCAATAGCTCATCGCGCGAGCGCGGCTCGTCGCTAAATGCATGGAGCAGTTTATCCAGCCAGGACTTCTCGTGTTTCTCCGTATGGCTGCTGTAGTCTTCCGACATTTTCGTTTCCTAAAAAGCTTCTCTTGATGTTGCGAATCTAAAGTGTTGCAAATCTAAAACGTTGCAAAAGTCTACGGTTTAATTGTTTCAACTCTTAACCGCAGCTGGCAATCAACCCTCAACAGTTTCGGTATAGGGTGCTGGAAAATTGAGTTGGGTAATGAGCCGTGTTTCTAAGGCTTCCATTACTTCCGCTTCATCATCTTCAACATGATCATAGCCCAGCAAATGTAAGGTTCCGTGAACCAACATATGTGCCCAGTGCGCTTCCAAGGTTTTGCCTTGCTCTTGCGCCTCGCGCTCTACAACCGGTGCACAAACTACCAAGTCACCGAGTAAGGGTACGCCCACCTCATCGGGAATATCCGCTGGAAATGACAGCACGTTAGTTGGCTTATCTTTGGCGCGGTACTGAAAATTGAGTTCCTGGCTTTCCTCTTCGTCAACAATGTAAACGCTAACTTCAGCTTCGGCCAATTCATCGCTGTGCAGTGCAGTTGAAATCCAGTGCTCAATGTTTTCTACGCTGGGGATCTTGGTGCTGGAGCTGTTCACTTCAACATCAATTCGGTACGACATGATTTAGCTCGCCTGATTGTTGTTGTGGTTAGGGTTAGCTTTTTCGAACGCTTCGTAAGCTTCCACAATGCGTTGCACTATGGGATGGCGCACAACGTCTTTAGAGGTGAAATGCGTGAAGCTAATGCCGGGAATATTACCCAGAACTTCCATTGCATGTCGTAAGCCCGAGGCTTGGCCGCGTGGCAAATCGACTTGCGTTGGGTCACCGGTAATAATCGCGGTGGTGCCAAATCCGATACGGGTCAAAAACATTTTCATTTGTTCGCGTGTTGTGTTTTGACTTTCGTCCAAAATCACAAACGAATTGTTCAATGTGCGGCCACGCATAAAGGCGAGGGGAGCTACTTCAATCACGCCGCGCTCCATTAATTTGCCCACGGTATCGAAGCCTAGCATTTCAAAAAGTGCGTCGTACAAGGGGCGCAAATAGGGGTCAACTTTTTGGGCGAGATCGCCCGGCAAGAAACCGAGCTTTTCACCCGCTTCTACGGCTGGGCGCACCAACAAAATCCGTTCAATTTGGTCTTTCAATAAAGCTTCTACTGCACAGGCAACGGCGAGATAAGTTTTACCTGTACCCGCAGGGCCAATGCCGAAATTGATATCATTGCTTTGAACTGCGCGCACGTAATTCAACTGATTCCCGCCGCGCGGTTTGATCGTGCACTTCTTGGTGCGAATCAAGGTCACGCCGTTGGACTCGGTCGCATCCAGATTTGTTTCGCGGGTGTTATCAAAAGGAGTGTTCAGTTGTTCCATAAGGGCTTCAATACCAGAGGTTTGCAGTGCGAGGTGAACTTCGTCGGGCGTTAAGTCGATAGATGCTGTTTCGGAATAGAGGTGACGCAAAAGTTCAGCTGCTGTGCTTGCGGGTGTATGCGCGCCGAGTAGGACAAATTCATTGCCCCGGTTGCGGATTTCTATTCCAAAGTGCTTTTCAATCTGATGCAGATGTTGACCAAGGTGGCCACTAAGATTGGCAAGGCGGCGGCTGTCGTTGGGTTCCAGCGTGAGCTGGACGGGTTTGGTAGAGGTCTGATCAGGGCTAGCCTGTTCAGAGCTGCTTATGGGGCTGTTCAAAGTATTCGATAAACTCGTGTGACTGGGTTAAAACCTAGACTAAACCATAACGCAGGTCGGATAAAGCAAAAAAATGTATAGATGGAGGGCAAAGGCGGCCAAAGAAGGCTCCAGCCGCCAGTTTTTCACTGATTTACTTGATCCAATCATCGTCCAATTCTGAGGCGATCAAAACGCCGCGCAGGGAGTTAGTGAGCGCTTCTTCAATAACGATATCCGCAAACTTGCCGATCAGGTCGGTGTTGTCGGAGCGGAAGTTAACCACACGGTTGTTTTCGGTGCGACCAGACAATTGGCCAGGGTCCTTCTTAGAGTAACCCGTCACCAGAATACGCTCGGTGTTGCCCACCATACGTCGGCTAATCGCCATTGCCTGCTGAGTAATACGGTCTTGCAGGATTTGCAGGCGCTGCTTTTTCACTTCTTCGGGGGTGTCGTCCGGCAAATCAGCAGCTGGCGTACCCGGACGCGGGCTGTAGATAAAGCTGAAAGACGTATCAAAGTCCATCTCATGGATAAGTTTCATAGTCGCTTCGAAATCAGCGTCAGTCTCGCCGGGGAAGCCGATGATGAAGTCTGACGAGAAGCTAATGTCCGGACGATTCTTCTTAATGCGACGCAGCTTGGATTTGTACTCCAGCACTGTGTGGCCGCGCTTCATAGCCATCAAAATACGGTCGGAACCGCTTTGAACGGGCAAGTGCAGGTGACTTACCAGCTCAGGAACTTCGTTGTACACCTCGATGAGCGAATCGGTAAATTCCACAGGGTGCGAGGTGGTGAAACGAATGCGGTCAATACCGTCAATCGCGGCCACGCAGGTAATAAGTTCCGCCAAATCCATGGTGGTGCCATCGCCGTTGTCGCCGCGGAAGGCGTTTACGTTTTGGCCGAGCAGGTTAACTTCGCGCACGCCTTGTTTGGCAAGGTGGGCGATCTCGGTGAGAACATCAGCCACCGGGCGGCTCACCTCCTCACCACGGGTGTAGGGCACTACGCAGAAGGTACAGTACTTGGAGCAGCCTTCCATAATAGAGACGAAAGCGCTTACGCCGTCGGCGTCGGGTTGCGGCAAACGGTCAAATTTTTCAACTTCCGGGAAGCTGATATCCACCACGACTGCACCGTTAGCGCGTTTGGTTTCCATCATTTCTGGCAAGCGGTGCAAGGTTTGTGGGCCAAAAATCAAATCTACGTGCGGCGCGCGTTTGGCAATGGCTTCACCTTCTTGGCTGGCAACGCAGCCGCCCACGCCAATCACTAAATCCGGGTTTTTCTTTTTGAGATTTTTCCAGCGCCCCAGCTCATGAAACAGACGCTCCTGCGCTTTTTCACGAATCGAGCAGGTATTGATGAGGATAACATCCGCGTCTTCTGGGTCTTCCGTTGCCACCATGTTGTGGGATTCGCCCAGCAAATCACGCATGCGCGATGAATCGTATTCGTTCATCTGGCAGCCGTGGGTTTTGATATAGAGCTTTTTGGTGGGTTTTTCGATGGTGGTGGACATGAAACGCGCCTGTTTAAAAACTAGTCAAAAACGAGGCGCGCATTATAGGTTAGTTAGGTCGTGAAGCCTATAGCTGCGCACTATTCAGCGCGTCCACAGTGGCTATAAAGAGCGGCTATAAATTGCTCTTTTTCAGGTAATTCCACACACAGATTTTTTTGGCTAAACGGGCATACGAATTCCAAGCGGTATGCGAGAAGCTGCAACCCACATTTTGCTTTTGTGCCGTAGAGTTTGTCGCCCACAATGGGATGACCTATGTTAGCTAAATGGCGGCGAATTTGGTGTTTTCTGCCGGTTTCAATATGAACATCGAGTAGCGTGCTCGTTTCATTCGAGCCGAGTCTCTTGATGTGTGTGATGGCGGATTTGCCATCCAATTCGTAAGAGTGCGTCATGCCTTCGACCGGCAGTTCACAGTCATCAATAACCCATGCCTGATAATACTTTTTAATATCGCGCCCTTGAAACAGTGCGGATAATTTTGCGGCGCTCTTGCTATCGTGCGCGATAATCATGAGGCCAGCGGCATCTGCGTCCAGGCGATGAACTAAAAAACACTCACGCTGGCTTTTGCCATGCGCGTATTCGCCGTTCACTTCCACCCACCGTAAAATGCTGCAGTGATCGCCCCATTGAGAGCCTTGTGCAAGCATGCCTGCGGGCTTGTACCAAATGCTGTAAACTTCCGCGTCGTAAATTAAGGTGGCGGGTTCAGGCTTGCGCGCAAGAACTTGTTCATCGTAAAAAAACTGAATGACTGAACCTTTCTGCAAGATTTTAGTGGCGCGGCGCAACCTTAGGGTTTTGCCTTTCAATGTCCACCAAACGGCGCCTTTATTCATTGCGTCTTTAACGCGCTGTTTGGAAAGTCCCGTTCCTTCCGCTAACAAATCCAACGCTGTTTGTTCGGGTTTGGTTACGGTGAATTCGTATTTTTGCGGTATGTCGAAGGAACTTTCAGCCATTGAATACTTCTAGATTGGGTCGTTAATAAAAGAGAGAAAAATTGTGGCAGAAAAGCCAACTATTCATAAGTTAAATCTTACGCTGTCCAATATGGACACTAATGTCTACGGCGATTACAACCTCACGATTGCACTTCATCCGTCGGAAACCATTGAACGCATGATGGTGCGTATTCTAGCCTTTTGTTATCGCGCTGCGGAGAATTTAACGTTTACGCGCGGGTTGTCCGCTACTGAAGAACCCGCGTTGTGGCTAAAGCACGATAACGGCACCATGCTGGAGTGGATAGAAGTAGGGCAACCATCGCCCGATCGCCTTAAAAAAGGTTGCAGTCAATCTGTATCGGTAAAAGTGTTTAGTTATGGGCGCGGGTTAGATATGTGGTGGAAAACCAACGCGGCTGCCATTACTTCATTACCTAAAGTCTCAACGCATTATTTTGATGCCGATGAGCTACAAGCCTTATGCGAACTTGCCGATAAAACCATGACCTTGACGGTTACGATTACTGAAAATATCGCCTACGTTGCCAGTGAAACAAAAAATGTTGCGGTGACATTGCGCGAAATGGAGTAGTGAAATGAATATCGTTGAAATTAATCTTGAAAACGCCAAACAGTATTTAATTGAAGAATCCTTCAATCGCCCCGTGTTGATTGATTTTTGGGCCGACTGGTGCGCGCCTTGTAAAAATTTAATGCCGATTTTAGAAAAGCTCGCCAACGAATATGCAGGCGCGTTTTTGCTGGCGAAAGTGAACGCGGATGAAATGGGAATGATTTCATCGCAATTTGGTGTGCGTAGTTTGCCAACGGTGGTGCTGATGAAAGATGGTCAGCCCATTGATGGTTTTGCCGGAGCATTGCCCGAGAAAGAAGTGCGCGTGTTGCTGGAGAAGTATTTACCCAAACCTTGGGAAAAAGCCGTAAACGACGCTCAGGCGTTTATCATGAACGGCGATTTTAATGCTGCGCTTCCGCTATTGCGTCAGGTCTATGAAGAATCGAAACAGGATGCGGCAATTGCTTGTTTGTTAGCGCAATGCCATTTGGAATTAAATCGTATCGATAACGCAGAAGCCATTCTAGCAACAATCAAAATGGCTGATCAGGATGCGCATTACGAGCAGCTACAAGCGCAAATCGAACTTAAAAAACAAGCCGCAAAAACGCCTGAACTCGTGGCACTGGAAGCCGCTCATGCGTCAGATCCAGATAATTTGCAGACCTCCTACGAATTAGCGATTCAATACCACGCGGAAGCGGCGCATCGACCTGCGCTGGAGCAACTTATGAGGATTTTGCGCAAAGACCGCAATTTCGCAGAAGGTGCTGCAAAAAAGACATTTATGGATATTTTGGCGGCTTTGGGTAAAGGCGACCCGCTTGCGATTGAATTTCAACGTAAATTATTTACGTTGCTTTACTAGTTTTGACCGAGTATCAAATAGTTATGTGGGATAAACCTCGGTAAACTAGGGGTTTATTGGAACGCTTTGGATTTTATGCAAAGCGTATCCTATTGGATCTTGACAGCGCTGTTTTGGAAAAGGCTTTCACGCAGCGGTTGCCAGAGCACCACTCGTTTTTTGAGGATTAGATGAAGTTATTTTGCCAATTAATTGCCATTGTGGCCTTGGGTTGCATGCTGGGTGCATGCGATTCGCGCAAAAATGCAGTTAATGCTTCCCAGTTGCCTGCGTTTGTTACGCAAAAAGGCTCTCTCTATTCAATTTCCCAAGGGCAGACGCGCCTGGAGATTAACGCTGACAAAGGCGGCCGAATTAGTTCGTTAAAAGTTGATGGCGTGGAATTCTTACTGACGGCAGATCAGACAAACAACGCGGTTTGGGGGAGCACTTTTTGGTCGAGTCCGCAAAGTGAATGGAGTTGGCCGCCTATAGAAGTGTTGGATAATGCTCCCTACGCGGTGAGCGTGGTTGATGACCGTATTGTATTCACCAGCAAAACAGATCCGGGCACCGGCTACCAGTTTGTGAAAAGCTACGGCATTAATGTGGAAAAAAAGTGCATCAGCATTATCTATTCAATTTACAACAAGTCGAATACAGAAAAGAACGTCGCAGGTTGGGAGGTGACTCGCTTTCGTCCAACCGGTATGGCGTTTTTCCCGCAAGGCAATACGGAAAGCAATAGCGGAATTTTCTATCCGCTCGCTGTAGAGCACGTAGGTGACTTGACTTGGGCGCAGTATCGCCCTGAAACGCTGTTGCAAAACCACCATAAGTTAATGACGGACGGTAAAGAGGGCTGGGTGGCTTATACCACCGCTGGAAAACTGTTGGTTAAAGAATTTTCTGATGTGCCTGTAGAGTTGATCGTTGCTGGTGAAGGCGAGATAGAACTCTTTGCTAACCACGAAAAAACATTTTGGGAAGTTGATCAGCAAGGTGTCATGACAAAATTAGCACCCGGCGAACATTTGGATTGGGAAGTTCGCTGGCATACGCGCTCCTTGCCAGCTGACGTGCCAGCAACGCTTGGCAGTGAAGATTTAGTGAATTATGCACGCGGTATTTTAAGCGGTACGCGTTAATAAATAGAGTCTAGTGAAAACTAAAAAGCCGTATTACTCAATACGGCTTTTTTTTAACGTGAAAAGACTATCTGCGATTTTTGCGCGTTTTAAGTCTGCGTATACGGTCTGCTTCTTCTTTTTCTTTGGCTTTAATTTCATCGGCGATTTTTGCGTCGATCACTTCTTTGGTCGTCATTTCTGGTGTCTCAAAGGTAATTCGCCCCAATAAGCCTGCGCGAATTTCTGTAATCAATAGTGATGAAACTTTTTGAATATCCACCCCACCGCCTTTACTGCTGCATCCGCGCTTAGCACCTATGGCTTCCAGTAATTCAATATCGGTTTCCGGCAAGCTTTCTAATTTGTAACGTTCTTTTAGCGCATCAGGGTAGGCCTGCAGCAAATATTCAGCGGCAAATAGCGCGATATCTGCGTAATCAAATACCGTATCTTTAATCGCGCCAGTAATTGCCAATCTATAACCGCAAGAAGGTGGCGTTAATTTGGGCCACAGGAATCCCGGTGTGTCCGTCAGCAAAAATCCGTTTTCCAATTTAATTTTTTGCTGCGATTTCGTAATGCCCGCTTCGTTACCCGTTTTGGCAACTACGCGGCCCGCCAATGTATTAATAAGCGTAGACTTACCCACGTTGGGAATGCCCATGATCATGGCGCGAGCAGGGTGGATGGATGCATTTTTCTCAGGCGCGAGCGCTTCGCACATATGCAGCAGCTGGCGAATTTGTTCCGGGTTTTGTTGGCTAACGGGCAGGGCTTTTACACCTTGTGTTTTTTCTAACTCCGCAATCCACAGCTCGGTAATTGCAGGGTCGGCCAAATCGGCTTTGTTGAGTAATTTAATACAAGGCGTATTGCCGCGCAGCGATGGAACCAGCGGATTCTCGCTAGAGAAAGGCACGCGCGCATCGAGCATTTCGATAATGACATCCACATGGGGCATTACTTCCGCAATTTCTTTGCGGGCTTTGTGCATGTGTCCGGGGAACCAATTAATAACTGACATAAAAACTCAAATAGATATTTTGGGTAAGAGCAAAGTGGCGTGCTCGTCAACCACTACAGGCCGCTAACTTTTTTTGCAGGATCAAAATGATGCAAAATCAAATAGCCTTGCGGAAGTGTTTCGTCCTCATAGGCTGCGATAGAAATCGGTGAAATAACGCTTGAATAATCAGCGTGCAAATAAAGCGCTGATTGCAAATCCTGCCACAACTTTTTTGGAAATTCGGTAAAAAACGTGTAGGTGAGATAGGTTTTACCTTTCTCGCTAAATTCATCAATTTCTGGAGCACGGCCAACTGCGCGAACTTGGGAAAGGAACGCTTGGCGATCGAAAGTCGCGAGGAACTCGGGTTGAATTTGAATGCTGATTGATTGCATGGCAAGGCTCAAATGCTCCCCGTCGAGCGCGTAGGCGCATCAAAGGGTCGTTAAGGAATGGCTGGCATTCTAACCTAAGGCGAGCGTTTGTTCCTGATTGATTTACGCTGTTGCGAGGAGTGAATTGAAGGTGGCCGCGGGCGCACGTTTAATTGGCCGTTGGCACACCGTCAATTCAGACGGAAGATTACTGTGCTTTTTTTGCCAAGGCTGGCACGGCCAAAATTGCATCGAGCGCCGGCTTAGCAGAGCCATCGCGATTCCACAGCAGCGGATAGTTGGTTCTGTTGGGAATTGGATAATCGTTCTTCCAATTCATACCGTCGTGAATTCCCCAGAAGGTCACGCGATCAATTTTGTCGCGTTTGCGGTAGAGGATTTCAAAGATTTCCTGATAGCGCTTAGCGTGCGCAGCCATAACCTCAGCTGGTAGACCGTTGCGATAGGGATCCAGATACTCTTTAAATTCCTCTTCCTGAAATTGTGGGTGGCTCATGCCGGTGCCGATGATTTGCCCCTCACGCGTGAGCGGCAATACATCAATATCAATCTCGGTAATCATGACCTTTACGCCCAGCGCGGCATAGGCATCAATCGCGGCCTCGATATATTCCTTCTTCGGATAATTAAGTCCCCAATGGCCTTGCATGCCGATGCCATCGATGCGAATCCCGGCCGCCTGTAGCATTTTCACCATACGGATTATGCCGTCGCGTTTTGCGGGTCGCCATGCGTTGAAGTCGTTATAGTAAAGTTCTGCGTCTGGAGCATATTGGTGAGCGTATTTGAAAGCTTCACGGACTACGGTATCGCCGTCACCAATACCGTTTACCCACAAAGTAGGGCGGTATTTGCCGTCTTCACCGATGATTTCGTTCACAACGTCCCAGGCATTCACTTTGCCTTTGTAGCGGCCAGCAACAACCTCGATAAATTTGCGCATATTTTCCAGCACTTGCTCAGCGGGGAGGGCTTGGCCTTGTTTGTCTTTAAAGAACCAGTCCGGCGTTTGGTTGTGCCAAACCAAGGTGTGGCCAACGATAAACATCTTGTTCTTTTTGCCCAACGCGACAAAGTCGTCGGCCGGTTTGAAATCATAAACCCCGGGTTGTGGGTTAATGCGCTCCGCTTTCATCACGTTCTCGGGCGTGATGGCATTGAAATGCTTGCTGATAATGGGTTGCCAACGGTTGTCTTGGCCGGAGGATATCTCTTGGTTAATGGCTACGCCGATTTTAAAAGAATCTTTATAGACGTCTTTCAAACCGTTTTTATCTTGTGCCAATGCCGGAGTAAAGACGGCTGACGAGTAGGCAAGCGCGACCCACGCGCACAGATTTTTGTATTTCATGATGAAGTCCAATGGTTGATAGCTGCAGCTAAATTAGTCTTATGATTGCGCTAACATGGTAGCGCGGGAACTTGTTAGCAGACAAGCCTGAGTTGCTTGCTGTAATTCATTAATATGTTTGGAAAGGTTAATTCAACACCGCTCAATGTTATGGGATTATGTTTTCCGCTAAGATTGCGCAATCTGATTTCCCTTCTGGATTGCTATTCCGTGTCCCCTTTATTCCGTCCTTTGGCGCTAGGCATATACGCATTGTTTCTCCTTATCGGCGTTGTATGCGCCTTGGTATTGCCAACGCTCAGTCTATTTTTGGCGAAGGGGTTAGGCGTTCGGCCATTTCTGGTGGGTATTCCCTTTGCGGGCGTTGCTCTTATGAGCATTCTGTACAATCAAGTGATCGGAAGTTGGTCGGATAAATTGGCTGATCGGCGTCCTTTAATAGCAACCTTTTGCTTCATCGGCGCGCTCGCCACCATTTCGCTCGCTTACTCTCGCAACTACCTAGTTGTTGCGGCTGTGGTTATTTTCTTCTTGAGCTTGGCTCTTGTATCTTTTTCGCAATTGCTGGCTTACAGCTTGGACTATGCCGAGCGCAATGTTCCTGCGGAGCGTATTCCTCTGTTTAATGCGATCGTTAGGGCGCAAATTGCTATTGCTTGGGTGGCGGGGCCTCCGGCGGGTTTTTTGTTAGCGAGTTATTTTGGCTTTAAGCAGATGTATCTGACCGCCGCCGGTATGTTTGTGTTTATCGGGCTTGCGATCCTTAAATTCTTGCCGCACCTGGATTCTCACGCCCATCATCTGGATCATCTCGAAAAAGCTGATCTCGTTCCTTTAGGTGCACTTCAAAAGCGTGCCTTGGTTCTTTGTGTGATTGGCTTTTCGCTAATGTGGGGCGCGAACAACGCCTATCTCATCAGCATGCCCCTACATTTGAAAGACGGTTTGCTGATTGGAACCGAATATGTGGGTTGGATTATGGGAACCTGCGCGGGCTTGGAGATTCCGTTCATGATCCTAGCGGGGCATTACGCTGCGCGTACCAATATCATGAATCTCATTAAACTCGCCGGCGCGTCCGCGTTGGTGTTGTATGCTGGAGTGTATGTGGCTAATGCGCTTTGGCAGTTTTTTGCCTTGCAGATCTTCAATGCCGTTTTTATCGGAATCTTGGCAGGTTTAGGTGTTTCGGTGATTCAGGAGCTTATGCCGGGGCGTTCCGGTGCTGCCTCTGCGCTTTACACCAATACCTCGCATTTTGGAAACCTGTTTAGCAGTTTGTTGGTAGCGGTAGTTGCGGATGCGTACACTTACCATCAAGTGTTTTTGGTGAATTTACTGGTTGTGGCCCTGGCAATCTTGGCCTTTGGTCGCGCTAGAGTAAAAAGCTAGAGCAAGGCGTTAGGGACTGTTATACTGCGCGCCCTCGGCGAGAGGCGCTTCCGGTATCGATTGGAGCAGCCTGCGGCCACGCTCTTTCACAATCCACTCCCTCTTATCTGGTGCTCTATGGAACCCATGTTAACTATTGCCTTGCGCGCAGGCCGCAAAGCAGCTGAATTGATTGAACGTGCATTTGAACGTGTTGATTTAATCCCGGTTGAAGCTAAAAGCCGTAACGATTACGTGACGGAAGTGGACAAAGCGGCTGAAAAGGAAATTATCTATCATCTTCGTAAAGCCTACCCAGACCACAGTTTTCGTGGCGAAGAGGGCGGATTCCAGCAAGGCAAAAATTCCGATTACGAGTGGATTATCGATCCGCTTGATGGCACAACCAACTTTATCCACGGTTTGCCGCATTTCTCTATCTCCATCGCATGTAAATACAAAGGCCAGCTTGAGCACGCCGTTGTTATTGACCCTATTAAACGTGAAGAATTTACCGCCAGTCGTGGCCGCGGCGCCATGTTGAATGATCGTCGCATTCGCGTTTCTCCGCGTCGCGGTTTTGAAGGTGCGTTGATCGGTACAGGAATTCCCTTTAGCGGTTATGCCTTGGAGCACATCGGCCCTTATTTAGAAACTATGAAGGAAATTGCGGGCGAAACCTCTGGTATTCGTCGTTGCGGTTCAGCAGCCTTGGATTTGGCCTATGTCGCGGCCGGCCGCTTTGATGCCTTCTGGGAAATGAACTTAAACCAATGGGACATTGCTGCGGGTATTTTGTTGGTGACCGAAGCAGGCGGTCTGGTGAGTGATTTTAATGGTGGTGTGGATTATCTGGAGTCTGGTCACATCGTTTGCGGCTCGCCAAAAGTATTTAAGCCTGTGCTGCAAATTGTTCAGAAGAATTTAGGTTATTTAAAATAATTTTTCGTCACGATAGTAAATAAAAAACGAGGCCAAGTGCCTCGTTTTTTATTTGGTATGAATGAATTGCGAATAAGTGAGTTACTGTATAAAAACTCTATTTAATGTCTCAATCAATTTATTCATATCCACCGGCTTGGTGAGGTATTCAAAAAAACCCGATTTAATCCCGCGTTCAATATCGTAAGGCATAGCATTTGCGGATAAGCCAACGACGGGAATGTGTTTAGTCGAGGGGTCATTTTTCAATACGTTCAGCGCTTCAAACCCATCCATGCCGGGAAGGTTAATGTCCAGGATAATTAAATCCGGTTGATTGCTCCTCGCTTTATAAATCCCGATAAAAGGTTCTTCCGCAATATCTAGACTTAGGCACGAGTGGCGATCAAAAAATTGTTGTAGCAGACGGATATTTGTGGGATTGTCTTCAATGTAGAGCACTTTTTTGTGCTGTTTAAATTCCAATTGCGTTGGCGTGAAGCCTACAGATTTTATAATTTCAGTTTGCTGTTGATTCCATTCCGTCGCAAGCGGAAGGTCAATCCAAAATTCGGTGCCGACATCTTCTTTGCTGTAAAAATCCAGACAGCCATTCATCATTTCGACAAGTTGTTTGGTAATTACCAAGCCCACGCCAGATCCTTCAACTTTGCTGAATTCTGCGTTCAGTCTATTAAAGGGTTGAAATACCTCGGCCTGTCTGTTTGCAGGAATTCCCTTGCCATTGTCGCGCACTATCAGGCGGAGTAATTTGTCGTGGGTTTGCAGTTTTACTTCAACTTCGCCTCCCATATTGTTGTACTTGATGGCGTTGCTTAACAGGTTGATAACAGCTTGCTTGTAGCGCACGTTATCGGCGATCACATAATGGCTTTCAAGATTATTCGTGGTGGCGTAAAGGCGAATGCTACGCGCGTCTGCTTGTGTCTGAACCAAGGTGAACGCTTCGCTAATAATGCGTGACACTAGAACCGGTTCTAGCGAAACGGTCATTTTTCCCGATTCAATTTTAGCGAGATCGAGCACGTCATTAATCAGCTGCAAGAGATGGTCACCCGCTTTACGAATTTCACGCACGTTTACCATTTGTTGCTGGGTTAAATTTAAATCGTACTCAAATAATTGTGCATAACCCAAAATAGCATTAAGCGGAGTACGCAATTCGTGACTCATGCTGGATAAAAATTCTGATTTCGCCTGGTTGGCTTTTTCAGCGGCGACCTTCGCTTGAATAACGCGCTCCTCCGCCAGTTTGATTTGCGTCATGTCCATGTTGGCGCCTGACATGCGAATCGGTTTACCTTCGGCATTGAAACTTGCACGCCCGCGCCCGCGCACCCAATGCAATTGTTTATCTTTTCCTATTAAACGGTATTCAAGATCGAAGGGGCCTTTACCCGCCATATGATCCGCGAGAGCCTGATCGAATTTTTCTAAATCTTGTGGGTGAATATGTTTGCGCCAAACCACCAATTTATCTTCGCCGCGAGTAATCTCATCGTCATTGGCGTTGTAGCCAATGAGTTCCCAACAACGACTGGAAAAATGAAAGCCCCCTTTTTTTGCATACCATTCCCAAATGCCATCGTTCGACGACTGAATAATGCGCTCTTGTCGCGCTTCTGATTCCCTTAATGCTTCTTCTGCTTGTTTGAGCGCGGTAACGTCAAAGCTTACGCCGGACATGATGAGTACCCGACCATTTTCATCGCGAACAGAATCTGCGCGAACCTGCGTCCAAATGTAGTCGCCATTTTTCATGCGAACGCGGTAAAAACTGCTGAAGGGATTTTTTGAGTGGAAGTGCTCGTACAAACTGTCTCTACTTGCCTGATGGTCGTCGGGATGTATGTATTCCCAAACGTTGTTGGCGTTGTTGATATGCTTCTCCTCCTCCTTGCTATAGCCCAGCCGCTCCCAGAAACCTCCCGACCAATCGATGTTTTGGGTTCGCAAATCCCACTCCCAAAATCCGTATCCGCTGCTGCTAAAGATACGCTGGAAACGTGCAACGGTTTCTCGCAGAGTTTGTATGTCTGTGCATTCGGAGAGGTCTGCACTGATTTGGATGTCGTGGGTGATCATAGGTTTTTATTGGTAAGGAAGAGTGCATTAAATTTAGACGAGAGTGAAGATAAACCAGCTGAATGACAATTGCAAAATCGTCGCCCCAGAAACAAAAAAACAGCGCAATGCGCTGTTTTTCTGAGTGCCTAGTGGTGATTAGGGAGCCATATCGGCTTCGGTGCCATCACCTTCTTTGGCGCGCGGCATCAAGTCCTCTTTACCGATACCCAATGCTACGGTTGCGTTGGCGGCGATATAGATAGAAGAGTAGGTGCCGAACACTACACCAATCATCATTGCTTTAGAGAATCCAACCAAAATTTCGCCACCGAAAAAGTACAACACAGTCATTACCAAGAACACGGTGACGTGCGTCATGATCGAACGACCCAAGGTTTGTGTCATTGAAATGTTTACTATGTCGATTGGGTCTGTTTTGCGCATCTTGCGGAAGTTTTCGCGGATACGGTCGAAGATAACGATGGTGTCGTTAATGGAATAACCGATAAGAGCGATGATCGCTGCGAGAACAGTTAAATCGAAATCCCATTGAAAGAATGAGAAACAACCCAGAGTCACAAGGGTTACGTGAATCAATGAAACAATCGCGCCTACAGAAAATTTCCATTGGAATTGAATGGCCACGTACAGGAATACCAGTGCAAACGCACAGATAATTCCCAAACCACCGTTATTCATTAACTCTTCGCCAACTTGCGAACCCACGGTTTCACTGCTGAGGATTTTGATTTTTGAATCGGTAGCGATTTCGATTTTCGTTTTTAAATAATTGCTGTACACAGTGTTCAAAGGGTTGGCAACTATGACTGAAACACTATTGTCTTTCTCAGTGTTGTACATGACTTTGCCAAAACGCTCTGCGTTAAAAATATTGGAGTTAGTTAGCTGGGCTTCAGTTGCGTTGGCAACGACGATGGTTTCTGCATAACCATCTACTTCGCGCGGCGCATTGCCAATGTTTTTAATTTCAACGCCATTACCGAGTTTAGCAAGCTCGGCTGCAATCAGATCGCGCCCTTTGATTTTCAGTTCATCTTGAGTGCGCACCATAATGTCGTTGCTCTCACCAAACACAACGGCCACTGGGCTTTTTAGATGTTCTTCTTCCAATACCTTGCGAATTTTTGGAATATCAGCAGGTTTGTCGAGCAACAACTCAAGTTGCGTACCGCCGGTGAAATCCAAACCAAAGTTAAAACCATGAAAGCCAATTGAAAATACGGCGATGATAGTGAGAATGATAGAGAAACCCGACGTGTACTTGCGGATTCCCATAAAGTTAATTGTTTTTAATTCGTAAGCCATGATTGCGCGCTCCGCTTAAACCGAAATTTTTTGTAAGTTTTTGCGTTTACCGTATACGAGGTTAGCCAGAGCACGGCTAATCATAATGGAGGTAAACATGGAGGTCGCAAGGCCAATACACAGAGTAATGGCAAAACCTTTTACAGCGCCCGTACCAATAGCAAACAAAATCACACCCATAATAAAGGTGGTTACGTTTGCATCCAGAATGGTGATAAAGGCGCGCTCATAACCAATATGAATAGCTTGTTGTGGCGAAACACCATTTTTAAGTTCTTCACGAATACGTGAGTAAATCAGTACGTTGGCGTCAACTGCGATACCCAAAGTCAACACGATACCGGCAATACCTGGAAGCGTAAGCGTTGCACCGAAGAGTGATAAAACAGTGAGCAGCATAAACAGGTTTACAGTAAGGGCGACGTTGGCGAAGAAACCAAACACGCGATAAACCGCGAGCATAAATATAGAAACAACAGCCAAGCCCCACAAACAAGAAGTTACACCTTTCTTAATGTTCTCTTTACCGAGTGATGGGCCGATGGTGCGTTCTTCAACAAAGTGCATTGGCGCGGCGAGGGCACCGGCGCGTAGTAGCAGCGCAAGTTCAGAGGCTTCGCCCGGTGCATCTAAACCGGTAACTTGGAATTGATAACCCAAGGCAGACTGAACGGTTGCTAAATTAATAATTTTACGCTCGATGTACTGGGTGTTTTTCTCAACTTGTTCGCCTTTTTCGTTGGTGACAAACTCAGTATGGTTTTTGTATTCAATAAAGAGAATACCCATTCTGCGGCCAATATTATTTTTGGTGGCGTGGTTCATTTTTACGCCGCCAACGCTATCCAGTTTGATATCTACTTTTTGGCCGTTTGATTGTTGATCGTAACCGCTGCGTGCGTCAGTCACCTGATCACCGGTTACGATAATTTGTTTTTCCAACCATGCTGGACCGCGGCGACGTTGTTCATTTTCATCACGCCAGTTGAATTGTTCTTTGCTTGAAACCATGGCATCTGGAAGTGCTTCCAAATGGAATTCAAGGTTCGCTGTTTTACCGATAACACGTTTTGCTTCCGCAGGGTCTTGCACGCCAGCCAGTTCAACAATAATACGGTTACGGCCTTGTTTTTGAACGATGGGTTCGGAAACACCTAATTCGTTTACACGGTTACGCAATGTCTGCAAGTTTTGGCTAATGGCGTAATCTTCAATTTCTTTTACCGCTGCTTCGCTCAATGACGCGTTAAAAATAAACTCGTCTGCATTTTGGCTTTCAACTTTAGTAAACAAATGCTGTTGGGTTGATTTACGTAACTCTGCGATAGCCTGATCACGGAATTCAGCTGTTTTGAAACGCGCAACAATCACGTTGTTCGGCGTATTTGAAATAGATGTGTAGCGAATTTTTTCTTTGCGGAGTTTTTCTTTGAAATCGTCTGCGGTAATGGTTTGGCGTTTTTCTACCGCGGAGGCGGTATCAACTTCCAGCAAAAAGTGTACGCCACCGGCCAAATCCAATCCTAACTTCATAGGTGCCGCGCCCATATTACTGAGCCATTTCGGCGTAGTAGAGGCGCGGTTCAATGCCACAATATAGTCATCCCCCAAGGTTTGTTGGATGCGACGGCGAGCGGTGGGTTGGTCTTCATCTTTATGCAAACGGATTAGAGCTGATTTGCCGTTTGCTTCAGCGCCGAAGTAATCGATTTTGGCGTCTTTGAGCGCGGATTCCGCTTTCTCAAGCACTGCAGCGTCTATGGTGGTTCCGCTTGAACTGCCGGAAATTTGAACGGCGGGGTCGGGAATATAGAAGTTGGGCACTGCGTAGAGCAGTGAAAGCAGTGTCGTCACGACAAGCAGGATGTATTTCCAAAGCGGGTAGCGGTTTAACATAAAAATTCCCGTGAATGTGTAAACGTATGACTGTCTGAGCGGCCTTTTATAGTGCTCTTGCCGGTTCAGATCATTTTTATAACTGTGGCAGGTGGCGACAGATGAAAGCGCCGGATTATACCTGTTTAACCAGCCACAACAACGCATTCTGGCTGGTCTTGGCGCTTGGTTGATCTATAGTTGGGGCTCTTCCGGCACTTCCAAGCCTTGCTTACCGTAAAAGTCGGTTAAGAAGTCTGCAAAAGTCCCTTCGCTCAAGGCGTTACGCATGCGCGCCATGAGGTTTTGGTAGTAGCGCAGGTTGTGAATGGTGTTGAGCTGGGCACCCAGCATCTCGTTGCACTTGTCCAAATGGTGCAGGTAACTGCGGCTGAAATTCTTGCAGGTATAGCAATCGCAGTTGGCATCCAGCGGGCCGGTGTCGCTGCGGTATTTGGCGTTACGCAACTTGAGCACGCCTTCGGTGACGAAGATGTGGGAATTGCGGGCGTTCCGAGTCGGCATCACGCAGTCAAACATATCAATGCCACGGCGAACAGCTTCCACCAAATCGGCAGGTTTACCCACGCCCATCAAATAGCGGGGTTTATCCGCAGGCATTTGCGGGGGAAGATGGTCGAGGATGCGAATCATGTCTTCTTTGGGTTCGCCGACCGACAAGCCGCCAATTGCGTAACCATCAAATCCAATCTCTGTGAGTGCGTTGAGGGATTCCGTCCGTAAATGCTCATACATGCCGCCTTGAACAATGCCAAAGAGCGCGGATGGATTACCTTCATGAGCTGCTTTTGAACGAGCCGCCCAGCGTTGGGAGAGCTCCATGGAATCCCGCGCTTGCTTCTCGGTCGCGGGGTAGGGTGTACATTCGTCAAAGATCATAACTATGTCGGAGCCCAGATCTCGCTGTACTTGCATGGAGGTTTCCGGGTCCAAAAATACTTTGCTGCCATTAATCGGCGATTTGAAGGTCACGCCTTCTTCTGTGATTTTGCGCATTTTGCCCAAGCTAAATACTTGGAAGCCGCCGGAGTCCGTGAGGATAGGACCTTTCCATTGCATAAAGTCATGAAGATCACCGTGAGCCTTAACCACCTCGGTACCGGGGCGCAGCATTAAATGGAAAGTGTTGCCGAGGATAATTTGAGCACCTATGTCTTCGATATCCTTGGGTGTCATGCCTTTCACTGTGCCATAGGTTCCCACTGGCATAAAGGCGGGAGTTTCTACCACGCCGCGGGGAAAGATCATTCGACCACGGCGCGCACGGCCGCCTTGATCGTTAACTGGCGTGTCGAGTTGGAATTGCATGAAGGTTTTGGTCACGGGTGATTCTCTATTCAAAATTTTGAGTGATTCGTTAACTAGAGGGCTCCTAGAGCGCGCCCTCAAAGGTCAACTACTTGCTTCTCTTCTTTTCAATTAAAACGTATGTCGCAAATAGGAAGAGAAGAGATGTAGACACCGCACCCAAGAAATGCGGTAAGCCCAGTAAGGGAGTTGCGATTGATATAAGGCAGAGCATGATAAGAAAAAGGGCTCTCATACTATCCTCCAAATCCGTTAAATTTTCGTTGTTATCGAACACGTTCAATTTATCCAATTTAGGACGGCATCTCATTAATCGCATCTGGATTCTTGGTGACGAACATCGCATCGCCGTAACTAAAGAAGCGATATTGGTTTGCTACAGCTTCTTTGTAGGCATTCATGGTGTGCGCGTAACCGGCAAACGCAGACACCAACATCAGCAGGGTCGATTCCGGCAAATGGAAGTTGGTGACTAAAGCATCCACAACTTGGAATTGATAGCTGGGGAAAATAAAGATTTGGGTTTCGCCTTGGTAAGGGTGAATTTCGCCTTTATGTTCGGGATTGTTAAACCCCTGCGCGGCAGATTCCAAGCAGCGAACACTCGTAGTTCCCACCGCGATAACGCGTTTGCCCGCGGCTTTGGTTTTTCTCACAAGTTCAGCGACCTCGGCAGATAAGTCCATTACCTCGGAATGCATTTGGTGTTCGGAAATATCGTCAGCGCGTACGGGCTGGAAGGTGCCTGCGCCCACATGCAAAGTCACAAACGCAATTTGAACGCCTTTGGCGCGGAGTTGTTCGAGCATCAGTTCATCAAAATGTAGCCCGGCAGTGGGAGCCGCCACCGCGCCTTTGTGCTTTCCGTACACTGTTTGGTAGCGCTCGCGGTCACTGTCTGCGTCCTCTCGGTCAATATAAGGAGGCAAGGGCATATGGCCAATGCGGTCCAGCACTGAAAGCGCGGTTTCTTCCGTTTCAAATTGCCATTCGAACAGCGCGTCATGGCGCGCGACCATTTTCAGCCGCGTGCCGTCTTCCAAAATGACATAGCTATCCACACGTGGCGATTTGCTGGCGCGGGTATGGGTGAGGATGCGATGCGTATCCAGCACACGCTCCACCATAATCTCCACCTGACCGCCAGATTCCTTCTGACCAAACACCCGCGCCGGAATAACGCGGGTATCGTTAAACACCATTAAATCGCCGGGGTTAATAAGGTCGAGTAACTCCGGAAATTGGCGGTGAGTCAATGCGCCGGTGGAACCATCCAAATGCAGTAAACGACTACCCCTGCGCTCAGCCGTTGGAGCACGGGCAATCAGTGAATCGGGTAAGTCGTAAAAGAAATCCTGGCGGCGCATAAACAAAGCAATCAGCTGGTTAAATTTAGGGCGGCAAGGGTATACCAAAATGGGGATTTTGGAAAATGCCTAAGTGTTTTAGATGAGATAAATTTAAAGAGGTAAGAGTATGTTTGCTTTTATGTCTGTAACGGCGAGCCTGCTGTCCGGCCGCCCATCTTTTCGCATATCGATTTCAATGAAAGTGTACACACTTATCTTTATAAATTGCTCGTTCTATTGAAGCGAAAAACATTCTTTCACAGTTACAAATACCTAATATTTTTCACACGAATATTAGTTCGCTGTCGCACATACATTTCAGTCCTCCCAACTTATTCTGCTCGCATATACAACATTATGGAAACGATGTTTTTCATGGGGTTTTGTCATTAAGCGTTGGTTTATTGGCGAACAAAATTGCGGTCAATTCTGAGCGTAATTAATTGAGTGGAGGAGTGATCATGATTAAACAAAAAAATTTATTAAGTGTTTTGTGTGCCGGTTTGATGGGATTATCGTTTAATGGTTTTGCGGCTGAAGGCGATGAGAGTGGATTCACTGTAGGTATTGACTACGGGCGTACTGAAGCAAAAAAATATTGCGACAATATTGTTACCTGTGATGACACAGATCGTGGCCCTAAATTTGAAGTGGGCTACGATTTTAACAAAACCTTTGGGGTGGAATTAGGCTATACCAGTTTTGGTACTATTTTTGATTCCAACGATAATTCGGTGCAAATTAAGCAGAAATCCAACGCGGTAACCTTGAGCGTATTAGGTAATGTGCCTGTCGGTGATTACTTTGGTGTTTACGCGCGCTTGGGTTACGCCCGCTACGATACCAACAATTCTGGTATGGTTAATGGCGTGGCAATTAGGGATGAGCATGGTAATACACCCATGTGGGGAGCAGGCGTTAAGTTCAACGCAACTGAGCAGATTGCGTTGCGCGTGGAATACCAGAATTATTCGGATCTTTCTGATATGCCCGGTCACAAGGATGATGTAAAAGGATTATTTGCGGGTGGTATTTATCGCTTTTAATGCCTAGAGCAAGGATGATTTACACCCACAACTCTCCTTTATTGGAGAGTTGTTTTATGTGTGCGTAAAACGCGCATTGCACGGTGAATGACATGTGGGAAATTCGACATGACTTCGATAGCAAACACGAATGCAAAAGCAGATTGGCCGGAACTCAATAGCGTTCATTCGCTGCGTATTTTAACGCTTAATACACATAAAGGTTTTACCACGTTTAATCGTCGTTTTATTTTGCCGGAATTGCGCGACGCCGTGCGACAAACGGCTACCGATATTGTTTTTTTGCAAGAAGTTCTGGGTGCGAACACTCAGTATCCAGAGCGTTATCCTAATTGGCCGGTTGCACCTCAATATGAATTTTTGGCTGATAGCATGTGGTCCGATTTTTCTTACGGTCGCAATGCCGTCTATCCTCACGGCGATCATGGCAATGCATTGCTGTCCAAGTTTCCGATTCTTCGCTACGAAAATATCAATGTTTCTGTGGGTACTATTGAGCAGCGCGGACTCTTGCATTCCGTGCTGTTTGTTCCCGGGCAGCAACAGGTACACGCTATTTGTGTTCACTTGGGGTTGCGTGAAAGCCACCGCAGACGTCAGCTCGCTTTGCTCGGCGAACTCCTTGAGAGTTTGCCATCCGATGCGCCAGTTATTATTGCGGGAGATTTCAATGATTGGCGTAAGCGAGCAGACGCCACGCTTGCACATCACGGCGTCACCGAGGCCTTCGTAAAAGAATTTGGCGCACCTGCACGAAGCTTTCCTGCGCGGTTTCCTTTTTTATGTTTGGATCGAGTCTACGTGCGCAACGCAACAACTCATAACCCTCAAATACTGCACAAACGCCCTTGGTCGCATTTGTCCGATCATGTACCGCTATCAGTGGAGATTAGGTTATGAGCGGGCAGTGGCGGGACGGTAACAGCATTGAATTATTAATTAACGGGGAAGAATTTTTTCCGCGGGTATTCGATTGCATTCGCAACGCAAAACGCGAAGTGTTGTTGGAAACTTTTATTCTTGAGCAAGACACTGTGGGTACTGCTTTGCAGCAAGCCTTAATTGAAGCTGCAGTGCGCGGCGTGCGCGTAGAGGTTACGGTAGATGATTACGGCACACCAAATTTGAGTTCAACCTTTGTGCAAAATATGGTGAACGCCGGCGTGAGGCTACATTTGTTTGATCCCACGCCGCGCTTGCTGGGGTTGCGTATCAATATGTTCCGCAGGCTGCACCGGAAAATTGTGGTGGTGGATGCGGAGGAAGCCTTCATCGGTGGCATTAATTATTCTGATGATCACATGGCGGCTTTCGGCCCTAAAGCAAAACAAGATTATGCTGTACAAGTACGTGGGCCTATTGTTCAGGATATTCACAATGCCTGTCTTAAGTTGTTAAACAAAGATTCCACCGATACGCAACGGCACAAACGTGACACCCATTTGTCTCCCGTGGTTGATCTCGCTGGGAGCAGCAAAATGTTGTTGGCCGTGCGTGATAATTTATGGCACACGCGTGACATCGAGCGGCAATATTTGCGCGCAATTCACAGCGCAAAAAAGCGATTGGTTATTGCGAATGCCTATTTTTTTCCTGGTTATCGATTGCTGCGCGCTTTACGCAAAGCGGCGCGGCGCGGCGTATCTGTAACGCTAATTTTGCAAGGCAGGCCCGACATGGCGTGGGTATCCATGTGCACGCGCTTGCTGTACAGCTATTTACTTAAAGAGGGAATCAGCATTCATGAGTATTGCCAGCGGCCTCTACATGGCAAAGTTGCTTTGGCAGACGATGAATGGGCAACCATAGGTTCGAGCAATCTGGATCCTCTAAGCCTTGCGTTAAATCTGGAGGCAAATTTAGTTATAGAAGATAAATCGTTCAACGAGCGTCTTCACAAACATTTAATGCAACTGGCCAATGCACATTGCAAACCGGTTGATGTGCAGGCTGCAGGTCGCGGGTACTTGTGGCGATTACCGCTCATTTTTTTAAGTTTTCATTTTTTGCGAACCTTCCCTGCGGTTGCTGGTTGGTTCCCTACACATAAGCCCAAGGTGCAATTGCTGGAACCTGAGGTTTTAGCTGAGCCGCGTGTTTCCGATATGGCGCAGTCTCAAGATGACCAGACCAACGCGTGGCAACAGCAAATCCGCGATTCCAGGAAAACGTTATGAAGGCTAAACAGCCCTCAAAAAAGTGGGTGCTTGCAAAGCGGGTTTTAAGTGTCGCGTTTTTTATCGCATTGCCCGTGTTTCTTTTCATACTGATTAAACGAGTTGACTGGCACGAAGTTGGTGTTGCTTTGCAGCAATTAAAACCATCCAGCTTGCTTACCGGTTTAGCTGTTGCCGCGCTGAGTTATTGTGTTTATGGAAGTTATGATTTGCTCGGCCGCAAATATTCCGAGCATTCGTTACCGGCGCGGCAAGTGTTGTGTGTTGCGCAAGTGTGTTATGCCTTCACCTTGAACTTGAGTTATTGGGTTGGTGGTTTCGCGCTACGATTTCGGTTGTATTCGCGACTTGGGCTAGATACACCCATCATCACTAAAGTGTTTACGCTGAGCGTAATTACCAACTGGTTGGGTTATGCGGTACTTGCGGGAGCCATTTTTACTTTGCGTCTCCCCGACCTGCCGGAGAACTGGAAAATTGGAGAGACCGGGCTGCAAATGGCCGGTGTGGTTCTATTGCTCATTGCAGCAAGCTATTTACTTGCGTGTAAATTTTCCAAGCGTCGATCTTGGAAATTCCGGAACCACGAAATCACCCTGCCAGGCTTTAACCTCGCCGTTGCTCAGGCAGGCATTGCGGCACTTAATTGGTCGCTTATGGCATTGATTGTGTACCTCTTGTTGCCCGCAAAAGTCGCTTACATCACGGTGCTGGGGATTCTGTTAATCAGTAGTTTGGCGGGCGCCATCGCACACATTCCGGCGGGTTTGGGTGTGCTGGAGGCGGTGTTCGTGGCCATGCTGCAGCATAAATTGTCACACGGAGCCATAATCGCGGCCTTGATTGGCTATCGCGTTATTTATTATTTAATTCCTCTTGCTTTGGCCACAGCAACCTACCTTGTTCTTGAAAGTCGCGCAAAAAACTTGCGGGCGCGCAACAAGGCACACGAGGTATCGGGTAATTCCGCATCCTCCACAACCGGTAGCTAGCAGACTCATTTGCTCCCGAAGCACCTTCCTTAAAAATATGGCCATTTCTACCAGTGCTCACAAATAGGCACGGCTCTTGCGATAGCACCTCACATCCAGCTAAAGCGTCAAGAATCCGTGAATTATGGCAATACCTACTTTCAGTCAGTTAAATAACGTTGGTGGCAAGTCCGCGCTTGATTCATTCCGCGGAATAGGGAAGGGGGCATTCGGTATTCCGATTATGCTCATGATCCTGCTGGCAATGTTGGTTTTGCCCATTCCACCGCTGCTGTTGGACGCTTTTTTCTCCTTCAATATCGCCCTTGCGCTCGTCGTTTTACTAGTGAGCGTTTACGCGCAACGCCCTCTGGATTTCGCTGCTTTCCCCACGGTTTTGTTGATTGCGACCTTGCTGCGTTTGGGTATGAACGTGGCGTCTACCCGTGTGATTTTAATTAACGGCCATGAAGGAGGGCACGCGGCCGGTAAGGTGATTGAATCTTTCGGTGAGGTGGTGATCGGTGGCAACTACACCGTGGGTTTGGTGGTGTTTGTGATCCTGATGATCATCAACTTTGTGGTGGTCACCAAGGGTGCTGGCCGTATTTCTGAAGTAAGCGCGCGTTTCACCTTGGACGCCATGCCCGGTAAGCAAATGGCGATTGATGCGGATTTGAACGCGGGTTTGATCGACCAGGATCAAGCGCGTCACCGCCGTCAGGAAGTTGCCGCTGAAGCAGACTTCTACGGTGCAATGGACGGTGCGAGCAAGTTTGTAAAGGGCGACGCCATCGCTGGCATCATGATCATGCTGATCAATATTTTCGGCGGCTTGGCGGTGGGTGTGCTCCAGCACAATTTGGCGTTTATGGACGCGACCCAAAAATACACCTTGCTGACCATTGGTGACGGCTTGGTTGCGCAAATTCCCGGCCTCTTACTCTCGGTTGCATCGGCCATTTTGGTAACCCGCGTAAACACCGCGCAGGACATGGGCAAACAGGTGATGAATCAGTTGTTTGCATCGCCCAAGGCCTTGGCGGTATCTGCTGGTATTCTGATTGTCATGGGCTTGATTCCCGGCATGCCGCACATTGCTTTCCTCGGTTTAGGCTCTGTGTGTGCGGCAATTGCCTATTACATCTACTGGAAAAAAGAACAACCTGCCGCGGTGGACGAAGGCTCTTTCATACCTTCCGGCAGCCGTTTGGCGCAGGAGTTGAATAACGCCAATCCTCCCAGCATGGGCGGCGGTACCGCAACCTTAGCCCCACAACGTACACCGCCTGCCTTGCCACAAGGCGCGCCTGAAACGCCTGAGTTGGGATGGGATGATGTTCAGCCCGTAGATGTTATAGGTCTTGAAGTAGGCTATCGCCTTATCCCTATGGTGGATAAAAACCAAGGCGGCGAGTTGCTTGGTCGCATCAAAGGTGTTCGTAAAAAGCTTTCGCAAGAGATGGGCTTTTTGATTCCGTCAGTTCACATCCGCGATAACTTGGACCTTATGCCGACCGGCTACCGCATTAGCTTGATGGGCGTCACCGTCGCCGAGGCTGAGGTGTACCCAGACCGCGAATTGGCGATCAACCCCGGCCAAGTATTCGGTAATCTCGATGGCGTAAAAACCAAAGATCCCGCCTTTGGGTTGGATGCCATTTGGATAAACGCCAGCCAAAAAGACCAAGCTCAAACGCTGGGCTACACAGTGGTCGACCCTAGTACCGTGGTAGCAACTCACCTCAACCAAGTTCTGCAAAACCATACTCACGAATTGATTGGCCATGAAGATGTTCAAAAGCTCTTGGATATGCTGGCCAAAACATCTCCCAAGCTAGTAGAGGAATTGGTACCCGGCACAATCAGCCTCAACGTATTGCTCAAAGTCCTGCAAACCTTGCTGCGTGAACGTGTGCCCATTCGCGATATTCGCTCTATTGCTGAAGCTTTGGCGGGGGCTAACGGTAAGAGTCAAGATCCCGTCGCTCTAACAGCGTTGGCCCGCGTTGCACTCTGCCGTCAAATTGTCCAAAACATCATTGGAAACGAGCAAAACCTGCCTGTTATCACTATTGACCCGGGCTTGGAACAGTTATTGCTGAGTACCGTTCAACAGGCACAAAAAGCTGGCGCTGAAGACGGTGCGTTTATTGAGCCTGGCTTGGCAGATCGCTTACAAGAATCACTGGTGCGAGCTGCTCAAAATCAGGAAATGGCGGGGAAACCCTTGGTGTTACTGGTGGCAGCGCCACTGCGGATGATGATGTCGCGCTTCGTGCGTCACAGTCTGCCCGATATGCGCGTGCTGGCGTACACCGAAATTCCCGACAACAAACAAATTACGATTGATGCGAGTGTGGGTGCTGATAGATAGCTCAACCGCTAACCCCACCCCAACCCTCCCCTTGAAAAAGGGGAGGGGGCTGAAAGTGCCAAAATCTAGTAAGTGGCACGGTCAGCTCCTCCCCCTTTCCAAGGGGGAGGTTGGGAGGGGGTTAAATCAACCCTAAAGAACTGAAAGAGAACCGAAGTAGCCGAAAGGCAGGAGCTGAATATGCAAGTTAAACGTTTCGTAGCCGCTGATATGCGCCGTGCGTTAGAACTGGTCCGCCAAGAGTTGGGACCCGATGCAATTATTCTCTCGAGCGGTCGTGTACCGGAAGGTGTGGAGCTGCTGACCACCACAGGTTCAGATAGCGAACTCGCGCAACTGCAACAACAACCTTTAGGCAGAATGGCCTTCGCCAGTGCATCGCCCATGATGAGCGACGGCGCTTGGGCTGAGACCGAAGTGATTGAGCGCGCCGCCAAGCAACATGCGAATTCCAGCTTGGCTGCAAACCTTGCAGCACCCAAAGCCGGTAGCAGTAATTTTGGTAAGAGCGGCCAGCAATTGGTGAATGACATTGAGCAAGCTCGCCTGCGTATGCTCGCTGCACAAAAGGCCGAAGAATCTGCGAAGGAATTTTTGGTAGGCCGCAACACGGTCGTTAACGCGGGTATTCCAAGACAAGCACCCGTAGCAGCATCAACCGCACCAGCCAAAACAAATCGTCCTCAGGGGCGTAAAGCTGTTGCGCCAGTTGAAGCACCTATTACTAAAACCACAATCACCGAAGCGAAATCCCCAAATCCAAAACTCACGGAAGCCAAGCCCAAAGCCATGAGCGCCGCTGAGCGTTACCCCTTAGTGGACGATGAAGATAAGGTTTCCCTGAGCGCGAAATCCAATCATGCGCCCGCCTTTGCTGCGACTAGTGAGCTTCACGAATTGCAGGCGGAAATTGCGGATATGCGTCTCTTGCTTGAACAACAATTAGATCGGTTAGCCGGCACTCCTGCGCCCGTTAACAATTCACCCATATTGGCGAGTGTTGGCCGTCGTTTGGAGCGTTTAGGCTTGCCATCTGCGCTCGTTGGCAACGTGTTAAACCGTTGTACCAAAACCAATAGCTTGAGCGATGCTTGGCCAGATGCCTTGGCCAACCTCGCTCACCAGCTGCCTATCGCTGGCCGCGATATTGTTGACCAAGGCGGCGTATTTGCTTTCGTTGGCCCAACTGGTGTGGGCAAAACTACTACTATTGGTAAGCTCGCGGCGCGCTATGTTTTGCAGCATGGCGCGGACAAGGTGGCATTGATTACTACCGATACTTACCGCATAGCTGCACATGATCAACTACGTTCGCTCGCTCGCATCCTGCGTGTACCTGTGCGCGTGGTGGATGAAAGCAACTCGTTGGAAAGTTTGCTGCGCAGCCTTCGTCATTGTTCATTGGTGTTAATTGATACCGCAGGTTTCCGCCATGGCGATCCACATCTTAAAGCGCAGTTGAAGGCTTTAGCAGACCAACCACAAGTGAAGAGTTTGTTGGTATTGTCCTGCAATAGTCAGGAGCAAATGTTGAAGGCGTCTGTTCACGCCTACGGCGCGGCGCGCTTGCAAGGTTGTGTACTGACCAAGCTCGATGAAACCGCCAGCATGGGCGAGGCCTTGGGAGTGGTATCGCAAAACCGCTTGCCAGTTGTGTACACCACCGACGGTCAGGATATCCCTAAGAACATTGAAGTCGCGCGTGCGCATCAGTTGGTTGCCAAAGCGGTTGCATTGTTGAAAACCAATCCGGCGTCGGCGGTTTCTTGAGAAATAAACCCCCTCCCAACCTCCCCCTTGAAAAGGGGGAGGAGCTAAAAGCTCGCAATTTTTGTGTTCGGAGTGAAGTCAGCCCCTCCACCTTTTCAAGGGGGAGGCTGGGAGGGGGTTAAAACAGTTATAAAAAGTCAGTACCAAACCAAATCAGTATCTATACTCAGTTCACAAATTTAGATTTAGGCCGGTTGTTGGAGTTAATAATCAATGCGCCCAGTACAAGTTATCGCCGTATCAGGCGGCAAAGGCGGAGTCGGCAAAAGTAATATTTCCGTGAACCTGAGCATTGCTCTGGCCGAAATGCGTCGTCGTGTAGTCCTCTTCGATGCCGACTTGGGCTTAGCCAATGTGGACGTTCTCTTAGGCTTAAAAGCGACTCACACCCTTGCCGATGTTCTGGCTGGCACTCATTCCTTGATGGACGTTTTAGTCACCGGCCCTGCGGGTATCAAGATTGTTCCAGCGTCCTCAGGCGTTCAACGCATGGCAGAACTCAGCGCTGCGGAACATGCCGGTTTAATCAATGCTTTCAATGAGTTAAGCGATCAAGTTGATGTGCTTATTATAGATACCGCCGCAGGTATTTCAGACACAGTCGTCAGCTTTGTGCGCGCTGCCAATGAAGTTGTGGTGGTGGTGTGTGATGAGCCTTCCTCCATCACCGACGCCTACGCACTCATCAAACTCCTTAACAAAGAATATGACATGCAACGCTTCCGAGTGATCGCCAACATGACGCGGAATCCTCAAGAAGGCACAAGCATGTTCAACAAGCTCAACACCGTGTGCGAACGCTTCCTTGACGTAACCCTTCAGTTTGTCGGTCAGGTTCCCTTCGACGAAGAAGTACGCAATGCGGTTCGCAAACAAAAAGCATTACTGGAATTCGCTCCCAATTCCAAAGCTGCGATTGCAATTCGCGGCTTGGCGCAGACTGTCGATAAGTGGCCATTACCCAGCGGCCCAAGCGGACGTCTGGAATTTTTTGTAGAACGTTTACTTCGTGCGGCAAACGACCGTTACTGAGTATGACTTATGGCCGCAGTTGATAGGTTAGCCATGTACGATAAAGCGGAGCAAAGCCTGCACAACGCGCGTATTGAAGAATTCGCGCCGCTGGTTAAGCGTATTGCCTACCACATGATGATGCGTATGCCGGCCAGCGTGCAGGTGGACGATCTCATTCAAGCGGGCATGATCGGTCTTATCGAAGCCGCACAAAAATACGATTCCTCTAAAGGCGCCAGTTTTGAAACCTATGCCGGTATCCGCATTCGCGGAGCCATCGTTGACGAAATGCGCCGAGGCGACTGGGCGCCGCGCTCAGTTCACCGCAATTCCCGCCGTATTGCCCAAGCAATTAAAGCCGTAGAAGCCCGCACTGGCCGTGACGCACAAGATGCTGAAGTCGCTGCCGAGTTGGGGGTGGATCTCCCCGAATATTTCAGCATGTTGCAAGACTCCAATTGCAGTCGCCTTTACAGCTATGAAGAAACCTTCGGCGAAGAAGATAGCAACATCGACGCTAGCGACACCAGCAGCGCCTTTGCCAGCCCCTTTGAAGGCTTGCAGCGCGAAGGCTTAAAGCAGGCACTCGCCGCGGCCATTGCCCAATTGCCCGAACGCGAACGCATGGTGCTAGCTCTCTACTACACCGAAGAGCTCAACCTGAAAGAAATTGGTTTGGTTTTAGGTGTTAGCGAATCGCGCGTAAGCCAAATTCATAGCCAAGCCGCGGCGCGACTAAAAGCGCGTTTGGCGGGGTGGCATTCGCAGGGTTAGGGTAATACTTCTTGGGAAGATTGTTCTGATCGAGGGTAGTTTTACGTTTAACAAATGTAGCTCATCCGCGTAGCGGGGATCCAGCTGTTAAAAAAGCACAATCGTTGGATCCCGCTACGCGAGGATGACGACTCCCTGTACTATCCCGTTTCATCTCCTGAGCGGAGTTGAATCTAATCGAGGCGGTTCAGTCTGCCCCTTAAGCAGTTTGAACAAATAAAGTGCAATAAGTAATAAAAAAAGTTTTTAACGTCAGAAAACTGGCTAGATCGATAAGTCTGTCTAGACTAACAGTAAACGAAATTCCTGAAGGTGTGACGGAGGTTGCTTTGGACAAGAACATGAAAATCTTAATTGTCGATGACTTCTCGACAATGCGGCGGATCATTAAAAATCTGCTGAGAGATTTGGGTTTTTCAAATACCCATGAAGCAGATGACGGCATGACGGCATTGCCCATGCTAAAGAATGGCGACTTTCAATTTCTGGTTACCGACTGGAATATGCCCGGTATGACTGGGATAGATTTGTTGCGCGCAGTCCGTGCGGACGAAAAATTGGCAACGCTTCCGGTGTTAATGGTGACGGCAGAGGCCAAGCGCGATCAAATTATTGAAGCTGCGCAGGCTGGCGTTAATGGGTACGTCGTAAAACCGTTTACGGCACAAGCGCTTAAAGAAAAAATTGAAAAAATATTTGAGCGCGTGGGCTAACAAATCTTTTTTGTTGCCACAACCTAACAATAAGGCATACCCATGGCATCCGAGATTCTTGTCAATCCTAACAATGAAATTTTCATCGCTGAGCTTAAAGAGTGCGCAAAGCTGTTAGCAGAAAAATTACAAGGCAATCAATTTGAAGAAGCGTCAGCACTGATTCAGAGTATTACTGAATCACGCGATCGTCATATTTTTCAAACAGTGGGTAGATTAACGCGCGGTTTACACAACGCTATCGTTAACTTTCACGTTGATGCGGATCTTTCTAAAGAGCCACCAAAAATAGAAGGTTCCGATATTCACGACGCGTCAAATCGTTTGAACTACGTCATCGAGCTTACGCAAAAAGCAGCAGAAAAAACCATGGATATGGTTGACGAAGCTGCACCCATTGCCGCAAACCTTGGTCAAGAAGCCAGTTTGTTGCGTGCTGATTGGGCACGTTTAAAACGCCGTGAAATGTCGGCGGATGAGTTCCGTGAATTGTACGATCGTATGGACGGTTTTCTCGGACAAATGGAAGTTGGCACCGAGCGCTTAAATAAAAGCTTGCAAGATATTTTATTAGAGCAAGGTTTTCAGGATTTAACAGGGCAAGTGTTAAAACGTGTGATTGGTTTAATCAAAGATGTTGAAAACGATTTGGTTGAGCTCGTGCGTATGGCTGGTCAAGTAGAAGAAATTACCGGCATTGTTGATGCGGCAGATCAACAACATGAAATTGAAGATTTGATTGAGAAACGTAAACACGAAGCAGAAGGGCCGCAAATCGACAAAGCAAAAGATAACGTAGTTTCCGGGCAAGATGAAGTCGATGACCTTTTATCCAGTCTCGGTTTCTAGAGGGCATGTGAATGAGTTTCGGTGATGACGAGGATATTCTCCAGGACTTTTTAGTTGAAGCAGGCGAAATTTTAGAACGCCTTTCGCAGCAATTAGTCGATTTGGAACAGCGTCCTGACGATAAAAATTTATTGAACGCAATTTTTCGTGGGTTCCACACCGTAAAAGGTGGGGCTGGCTTTTTATCGCTCACTCCAATGGTGGAATGCTGCCATTTAACCGAAAATTTATTTGATATTTTGCGCAATGGGAAGCGAGAAGTTTCTTCTGAATTAATGGACGTAGTGTTGCAGGCGCTGGATAGCGTTAAAGATCAATTTGATATTGTGAGCGCGCGTGGCCAATTACCACCCGTTGACCCTGAACTAATTCATGCATTGGAACGTTTGGTTTCCTGTGAAGATTTAAATGACACTCCTGCTGCTGTAGAAGCTGCACCTGAAGCTGAACCCCAAGCAGCTACGCCAGAAGAAGCCCCTGCGCCGCAAGTTCAAGCTGCGTCGGGCGATATCACTGATGATGAATTTGAAAAACTGTTAGATGCCATAAACGAAGCCCCAGCCGCAACCGCAACGACACCTGCATCACCTTCCACTCCAAGCGCAGCATCTGGCGGAGATGAAATTACTGAAGATGAATTTGATGCGTTGCTCGATCAACTTCACGGCAAAGGCAAAGCCCCCTCTGCGAAAACCGTAGCACCTACACCGGCTCCCGCGTCTGTAGCGGCAGCTCCATCGGCTCCGCCAAGCGCTGCTGCATCCGCTGGAGACGAAATTACAGAAGATGAATTTGAAGCCTTGTTGGATCAACTTCACGGCAAAGGTAAAGGCCCCGGCGTTGAAGCTGCGAAGCCCGCTGAAAAACCTGCAGCACCTGCGGCGCCCTTAACGTCCGCACCCGTGTCCGATGGTTCTGATTTAATTAATGACGACGAATTTGAAGCGCTTTTAGATCAGTTGCACGGCAAAGGCAAAGGCCCTACCGCCGTTGCAGCCTCTGCACCGAAAGCTGCAGCGCCAGTACCTGCACCGTCTCCTGCACCAGCGCCCGCTGCAAAACCCGCTGCCGCACCTGCCGCAGCCAAACCTGCTGCGCCAGCGCCAAAAGCGGAAGCACCAAAAGTTGAACCACCAAAACCTGCTGCGGCCGCACCCGTCGCTGATAAAGATGCACCCGCTGCTGTAGAAACAACGGTGCGTGTGGATACCCAACGCCTTGACGACATCATGAACATGGTGGGCGAGTTGGTGTTGGTCCGTAACCGTCTTGTGCGTTTGGGCAACGCGTCTACGAATGAGGCTTTGACAAAAGCTGTCGCAAATTTGGATGTTGTTACCGCCGATTTGCAAACATCGGTAATGAAAACACGCATGCAGCCCATCAAAAAAGTGTTTGGGCGCTTCCCTCGCGTCGTGCGCGACTTAGCTCGTCAGTTGAAAAAAGAAATCAACTTGGAATTGGTGGGCGAAGAAACGGATTTGGATAAAAACTTGGTAGAAGCACTGGCAGACCCGTTGGTTCACTTGGTGCGCAACTCAGTTGACCACGGTGTTGAATTCCCTGATGTGCGTGAAGCAAATGGAAAACCTCGTACCGGCCAAGTCGTGCTATCTGCCGAGCAAGAAGGCGACCATATTCTGTTGTGCATTAGCGACGACGGCGCGGGTATGGACCCGGTTAAATTGCGTCGCGTTGCAGTTGAAAAAGGTTTGTACGACGAAGATACGGCTGCGCGCTTGTCAGATGTAGAAGCATTTAATTTAATTTTTGCACCGGGCTTCTCCACCAAAAAAGAAATTTCAGATGTATCGGGTCGTGGCGTTGGTATGGATGTGGTGAAAACCAAAATCAACCAACTGAACGGCAGTGTGGAAATTCAATCCACCTTAGGAAAGGGCACACGCTTTATCATCAAAGTGCCTTTAACCTTGGCGATTATGCCAACGCTCATGATTATGTTGGGTCAACAAACATTCGCGTTGCCTTTGGTGAGCGTGAATGAAATCTTCCACATGGACTTATCAAAAAGCCATGTCATTGATGGCCAAGATTGCATTGCCATTCGCGATCAAGCGATCCCATTGTTCTATTTAAAAGATTGGTTGATCCGAAATTCGAGCGTTAGTGCACGGCAGCAGTTCGCGCATGTTGTTATTGTGACCGTAGGTACGCGTCGCGTTGGTTTCGTGGTAGATCAGCTCATTGGTCAAGAGGAAGTGGTGATTAAGCCTCTCGGAAAAATGTTGCAAGGCACTCCGGGTATGGCGGGCGCAACTATTACGGGCGACGGAACCATTGCACTGATTCTCGATGTCCCCAGCTTGTTGCGGCGCTATGCAAGAGGTTCAACCTCTTGGGGCCACACCTAATTTCAAATAATCACGAATTATAATTTATACCGCAATTATGCGAATCGCTGGTCGGAGTAAAGTTCATGCCGTTACGGGTGTTAGTGGTTGATGATTCCAGTTTCTTTCAGCACAGATTGAAAGAAATTATTAATGAACACCCCGATCTAAAAGTGGTTGGTATCGCAAGTAATGGCCGTGAAGCCGTAGAAAAAGCGGAAGATTTGAAACCCGATATCATCACTATGGATTTTGAAATGCCCGTGATGGATGGTATCACTGCGGTTAAACATATTATGGCGAGCCGCAAAACGCCCATCATTATGTTTTCCTCTCTTACTTATGAAGGCGCCAAGGTAACGCTCGATGCACTTGCCGCTGGCGCGCTCGATTTTATTCCAAAAGATTTTGCAGAAGTTTCGCGCAATTCTGCTGCGCTAAAGAAAAAACTTCACGAGCGTTTAATTACGCTCGCTCGTTCCGGCCAGCAAGCTGCGCCAGCGCCGGCTGTTTCCCCTTCACCCGTACAAACCAGCGCAACGGCGGTTGCGACCTCGTTATTAAGTTCAACGCGATCTGCAATGGCAGAGCAATCTGCTTCGCGCTCTGTTGCTGCACCTACGCTAGCGGTTGCTCCCAAAGCGGCACCAGTTTCTGCAGATAGCTACCGTTTAAAACGGCAACCAAAAATTTTGGTAATAGGTGCATCAACAGGTGGCCCTGTCGCGCTGACAGAAGTATTAATGGCCTTGCCTGCAAACTTTCCCGTACCGATCGTACTTGTACAACACATGCCTGAAAATTTTACGAAAGCATTCGCAGAGCGTTTAAACAAGCAATGTAATATTCGCGTACGCGAAGCGGTGGACGGCGATACATTACAGCCCGGCCTCGCGCTTTTAGCTCCAGGTGGTAAACAACTTATGTTGGATAAACGCAACGGCGGTAGTGTGCGCGTTTTGCCAGATGATGATCGTGTAAATTACAAACCTTCGCTCGATATTACCTTTGGTTCAGCAGCGAATTGTTATGGCGACAAAGTTCTTGGCGTCGTTTTAACTGGGATGGGTTCAGATGGCTGCAAAGGTGCAGGTCTCTTAAAAGAAGCCGGTTCGCAATTGTGGTCGCAAGATGAAGCTAGCTGTGTCATTTACGGAATGCCCATGGCGGTGGCGCGGGCTGGATATACCGATCGGGTGTTAAGTTTAAAAGATATCGGCCAGCGCCTCGCGCGTGAGGTTGTGTAATGGATCTGCTCAGCATTGTCGGAGTCATTCTTGGCTTTGCTGTCATCATTGGCGGAAATTTTGCCGAAGGCGGTTCAATCCATTCATTGCTGAATGGTTCAGCCGCTATCATCGTTATCGGCGGAACCTTAGCTGCTGCCATTTTGCAAACACCCAAAAACAGTTTGAAACGCGCGCTCGCCATGTTTAAGTGGGTTTTTCAACCACCGTATTCTCCGTTTAAAGAAGGCATTTCAAAATTAGTGCGCTGGGCAAACGCCGCACGCAAAGATGGCTTGTTAGGCTTGGAGAATATAGCCGAAAAAGAGAAAGACCCTTTTGCGAAGAAAGGTCTGCAGTTGTTGGTAGATGGTAGTGAACCCGAAGCCCTACGCAGGATTTTAGAAGCTGATTTAATTTTGGATGAGCAGCGCGATTTTGATGCCGTAAAATTCTACGAGAGCATGGGGGGCTATGCTCCCACCATTGGTGTGATTGGCGCGGTTATGGGGTTAATCCATGTAATGAACAATCTTGCCAACCCAGCGTTGCTTGGTCCCGGAATTGCGATTGCATTTGTCTCGACCATTTATGGTGTTGCGCTCGCTAATTTATTTTTGCTTCCCATCGCGAACAAATTGCGCATGTGTGTTAACGAGCGTTCGCAATATCGTGAGCTTATTATTGAAGGTATTATCGCCATTGCCGATGGTGAAAATCCCCGTTCAATTGAAATCAAATTGAACGGTTACTTGCACCCTTAATCCTCTGTAGTTATTCCACTGTGGCGTAAAGCTTATGGTACGTCGTCGTCAGCAAGACATTCACATAAATAATGAGCGTTGGCTGGTTTCCTACGCCGATTTTATTACGCTCCTGTTTGCCTTCTTTGTAGTGATGTATTCCATTTCGCAAGTGAATGAAAGTAAGTATCGCGTTTTGTCAGAAACCTTTGTTGAAGCGTTTAATCAGCCAAATGATTCGAAGGCAAATCCACTTCCACAAGAAAAATTAAATCCCTCAAACGATGCTGTAACGCCTATTGATATGGGTAAAACGGCAACAGAAGATCATAGCCAACAATCTCCTATAGTTATTGTTGACGACACTGCAAATCCGCAGATGAACGCGCAGTCAAATAGGACGGCCAAAACGCAAACCTCGGATGAGCTAACGCAAATTTCTGATTTAGTGAACGAGAAATTTTCGCAGCTTATTAATGATCAAATGATTAAAGTGTCCAGCAATGAGCTGTGGTTACAAATTGAATTAAACGACAGTATTTTATTTTCTTCGGGTGGTGTAGAAACCAGTGCGCAAGCTCAGGTTATCTTTACTGAAATCGCCAATATTTTGAAAAATTACGAAAACCCAATTCAGGTGGAAGGCTTTACCGATAACGTTCCGATTAAGAACACCCGTTATCCCACAAATTGGGAACTATCATCAGCGCGTGCAACCGAGATCGTAAAATTTCTGGCCACTAAAGGCGTGGCGCCCGAGCGTTTGGCGGCGGTAGGCTATGGTGAGTTCCAACCGGTTGCTTCTAACGATACCGAAGCGGGGCGCGCGCAAAATCGTCGCGTTGCTGTTATGGTTGCTAAACGTAAAATGGATAGACCTAAAACCACTGCGAATCAAATTCCCTGATTCACAGCGTTTTAGAAAAGTTAAAGTGCTAGGTTTCCCCGCGAAAAAGTTCGGCTTTCACCTATCAGGCTCACATGCTCGGGGTAAACTCCGAGTTCAATTATCCCACGGCGTTTTGACAACTGCTCCGCACGCAAAGACGACTTACCTAATTTTTTACTCCACAAAACTGCCAAACTACAATGTGCTGAACCTGTAACTGGGTCTTCATTAATCCCAAAGCGTGGTGCAAAAAAGCGCGATACAAAATCACGGTCAGGATTTTTTCCGGGGGCTGTAATAATTACGCCGCGAGTATCAATCTTCGCTAACTTATCAAATTGAGGTTCGTAATCTAGAACCTCGTCCTCATGTGCCAGTTCTAGAATAATGTCTTCACCCGCTTGGTAGACGGCAACAATATTTAAATCCAAGGTATCAATTGCAGCGGTTTGTTCATGTAAATAGATGTTGCTAAATAGCTTGGGTTCTATTTTAGGAAAATTAAGGGTAATAGTGTTTTCATTTCCCTTTACGACTAGAGTTCCGCTCAAGGTTGAAAATAAAAACTCCTCATCTTTTAAGCATAACTCACGTGCAAGTACGTGAGCAGATGCCAAGGTTGCATGGCCGCAGAGTTTCACTTCGCAAGTGGGTGTGAACCAACGAAGTTTCCACTGGTTGTTTTGTTGGTGCCATAAAAATGCGGTTTCAGACAAATTAAATTCCGCAGCCACACCTTGCAACCACTCATCCGATGTTGCTTCTTCCAGGATACACACAGCGGCTGGGTTTCCGCTAAAGGGGTTGCTGGTGAAGGCATCTACCACAAAAAAGGGAAAGTGTTGGTTGTATGTCATTGCAAACTCCTGTGATGTTTCACCACCTGTGTATGTTGTCTTTCAAAATATCGACTGACGAGTACAGATTATTCTTGCGTGCTTCATGTGTACAGATTTAAAATTTTCAAATTACATCAGTACAGATTGCTTTCTCGTAATCTGAACTGCTCAAGTAAACCGTGTTCTGTATTGGTTATGCAAAACTCACAGGGTTGAAGTTCATGGGAAATTTATATCATCAGCTCGCTTCAGAAATAATTTCGCAAATTGAATCGGGCGTTTACAACGTGGGTGATAGGTTGCCTGGCGTGCGTGTTACAAGCACGCAGCGCGGTGTGAGCCCTGCAACGGTAGTTGCTGCTTATAACGAATTATTGAGCGGCGGTTATATTGAATCGCGTCCGCGCTCTGGCTTTTATGTCAACAAGTCAGTTATAAAAGACTTTGAGCTTCCACAAATCACGCAACACAAAATGATTCCGCGGGATGTTGTGGACCAGCAAATGATTCTAGAACTCTTTCACCAAATTCAGGAGGTGGCGGAGGTTAATCTCGGTGGCGCTGTACCCGATGTAAAAGTCCTGCCCACGGCTCTCGTAGAAAAATCCATTGCCAAAATGGCTCGGTTGGAACGTTTGAATGTGTGCTCCTATGAATCCTACGCACGCGGAAATCTTCCATTGCGCCAACAAATCGCCAAGCGAATGGCATTGCTGGGTTGTCAATTGAACGTGGATGACATTGTGATTACCAACGGTTGTCAGGAAGCTTTATTGCTTTCCTTAAAGGCGATTGCAGCGCCGGGAGATTATGTTGCTATTGAGTCCCCCAGTTATTACGGGCTTATGCAAATCATCCAACATTTGGGTTTAAAAGCGATTGAAATTCCTACTGATCCTGTAGAAGGTATTTCACTGGATGCACTGCAATTAGCGATGGAACATTGGCCAATAAAAGTGTGCTTGGTTGTTTCCAATTTTAGTAATCCCTTGGGTGCCAGCCTTTCAGATGCGAAAAAGAAATCGCTTATTTCCCTGTGTCGCAAATTTAAGGTGAACTTGGTGGAAGATGATATCTACGGCGACTTAGCCTTTGGTCATCAGCGCCCGAGTGTGTGTAAGCGGTTTGACGAAAAAGTGATTTACTGTTCGTCATTTTCCAAAACCTTGGCGCCAGGTTTGCGCGTAGGTTGGGTGGCATCACGCCAGATTGCGCCGGTGGTTGGGCAGTTAAAGTTTATGAGTAGCATGGCGTGTCCAACTATCGTTCAATACGCAGTCGCCGATATTTTAAAGAGCGGCAAATACGAAAGACATTTGCGCAGCATGCGCATCCAACTCGCTAAAAGTATGCATGAACTGATTACTGCGATTGAGCGCTACTTCCCCGCAGGAACGCGAATCACTCAACCGCAGGGCGGGTATGTGCTTTGGGTTGAATTGCCATCGGAAAATCTCGTCTCTAAAAGTTTCGATACTTATGAGCTGACCTTGCGCTTGATGGAGGAGAAAATCGCCATCACGCCGGGGAAAATTTTTACGACGACGTCAAAGTACAAAAACTGCCTACGCCTGTCGTCTGGCGGCCTCTGGTCACCACAAAAAGAAAAAGCTCTGAAGCGAGTAGGGGAGCTTATTAAACAGTCTTATAAGAACTGAGCGGCAAAAACGACATAGGCATAAACTTTGCTGAATAGCGGTGAGAGGCTTGCTTATACTTATGGCAAGCCTAAACTGACATCTGCTTTTCGCGTGAGGAAAAGGTAAGTGCGTGTAATAACTGTGGCCAATCAAAAAGGTGGTGTGGGTAAAACGACCACCAGCGTAGCGCTTGGAGGCATTGCTTCTTCGCTTGGCTACCGCGTTTTGCTCATGGATATTGATCCGCACGGCTCGCTCAGCACCTATTTTCGCCAAGACCCCGATACCACCGAACTGAGTTCGTACACACTGTTTCAAGAGCGGAAAGAACTTACCGCTGCCAGTGTAAAACGGTTAATTCGTGCCACTGATTACCCCAATCTTCATGTGTTGCCATCCTCAACAGCCTTGGCAACGCTGGAACGTCAGGCCATCGGCCAAGACGGAATGGGTTTGGTGATTAGTCGCGCGCTCTCTTTTATTTACGATGATTACGATTTTGTTTTTATCGACACGCCGCCTCTGTTGGGTGTGCTCATGATTAATGCCTTGGCGGCTTGCCAGCATTTGGTTATTCCGGTTCAAACCGAATTTTTGGCGCTCAAAGGTTTGGAGCGGATGGTAAATACCTTAAAGATGATGAGCCGCTCGCGCAAAAAAGCCCTTGAATATACGATTTTGCCTCTGATGTATGACCGCCGCACGCAAGCCTCAGTTACCAGTTTGCGTACTATTCGCAATACTTATCCAGATGAAGTGTGGCCTGGGCATATTCCGGTTGATACCAAATTCCGTGATGCCAGCCGCGCCGGTGTTCCCCCACATTTGTTCGATGAAACCGCACGCGGGGTAGATGCGTACAAATCTTTGTTCAAATTCCTTATGCAGAAATTTTCAGCTGAAGACGCACGTTTGGCGGCGGGTGGGTTGTGAGCGATATAAAAAATCCGTTCGATAGCTTGCAAGACTATTTTGATGATTTGCTGCCATCAGAAGAGCTATCGCCTACACCAAAAGCCCAAGCCTTAGAGTCCGCAATAAAACCCGCGAAACCGCCAATCGCTCATCGCACGGCTGCGCGCAAGGCTTCGCCTAAAGTAGCGCCTGATTTTGCCGAACCCGATGCCGCTAAAAAAGAAAAGCTTCAAAAACTCCTCAGCAGTGCCCAGCCTAAAATCGCTGTTGCGCCTATCGTAAAAGTCGCGCCGGTTGAAGTTGTCGCGCAACCTAAAACAACATTCGTTAACGACCCCAACGAAATTCAGGAATGGGTGATTGAAACTGCAGCGCCGATTGTGGATGCGCAACCTATTGTTGAAACCCCGGCCGTTGTCGAAGCTGAAACAACCAGCTTTAAAATTCCGGGTCTGGAGTGGATGCCTAATGGTCTTCCGCAATGGGCGCAATCTCGCTTCGATGTGCTGTTATTCAAAGTGTCTGGCCTAACACTGGCGGTTCCGCTTATCTCCCTTGGGCAAATTCAGCCGATCACGGACGAACTGGCGCCACTCTTCGGTCAAGCGGATTGGTTCATGGGATTCCAGCCAACGCCGCAAGGCAAAATCCGCACGGTGAATACCGCAAAGTTTGTTATGCCCGAGCGTTACGATGAAAGTTTCGTCAAAAACGCCAAATATGTCGTTTCGATTAATGGCGTTCCTTGGGGCTTGGCGGTGGATTCTGTTAATCAACCCATAAGTCTTATGCCGGACGAAGTGAAGTGGCGCAGCGACCGCTCCAAGCGCCCCTGGCTGGCGGGAACGGTTAAGGAACACATGTGCGCCTTGCTGGATATTCCCATGATCGGCCAGATGTTAATGGAAGCCGACAAGAACCTGATGAAAAGTCGCGCCTAATGAAAAATAGGCACCTAACGAAAAATAAGTGCCAAGACTGGCGGAGCAAGCAGCCTCGACTATAGTTATAACAATTATCCACATTGTGGATTTTGCGAATGTATAAAGGCTACGCCCTTGAGGAAATTTTTATGGCCAATGATGTAGTAAAGAATAAAAGCACTGACGATCCAGTCCTACAGTGGGTAACTTTTCGTTTAGATGGCGAGACCTATGGTATTAACGTAATGCAGGTACAGGAAGTGTTGCGTTACACCGAAATCGCCCCCGTACCCGGCGCACCCTCTTATGTCTTAGGTATCATCAATTTGCGCGGTAATGTGGTGACGGTGATTGATACTCGCCATAGATTCAATTTGCCCAGCGGCGATATCACGGACAATACCCGTATTGTGATCATCGAAACTGACCGCCACGTTATTGGTATTTTGGTGGATAGCGTTGCGGAAGTGGTTTACTTGCGTCAATCCGAAATAGAAATGGCGCCGAACGTCGGCAACGAAGAATCAGCCAAGTTTATCCAGGGCGTTTGCCACAAAAACAACGAGCTGCTGATTTTGATTGAGTTGAACAAACTCTTGACCAGCGAAGAATGGAACGAGTTAGAAGACGTTTAATTTCTGATGTCATTAAATCCTCGCGCAAGCGAGGATTTCCCTCCCGATTTAACAATCACGCCTTTTGAAGTATGATCTAGTCCAATTTTACGGACTTCTATCGAGATTCCCATGCAACTAACTCCCTTGGAAATAGGCTTGGTTATTACGCTTTTTATCGCCATTGTGGCGTTGATTGTTGCCATCAAAAGTTACGGCGTCGCCCGTTCGCAGCAAGAACACACGGAAAGATTAATTCAAAAGCTAACGCGCGACCTTGCGGTTTCCAACAGTGGTTCGGTGGGAATGGGGCAGCGTTTATTAGCTATGGAAAAGCGCTTGCAAGAAGAACCCAAAAAGGCCGATCAGAAGATTGATTATTATAATGACGATGATTTTCAACCTTATTCGCAAGCTGCTCAATTGTTTAAAATGGGGTTGGATGCAGAAGAGGTTGCTCGCCGTTGCGGATTGTCTCGTGCAGAAGCATCATTAATTCAAATGATGCAAATGAAATCAGACGTTAAATAAATCCCGCCGCCTGCAAAAGCCATAAACCGAGCGTCACCGTTAACATCGAGCCCAATGTGGTTTGCACAATAATATTCGCAGCGAGTTTGGTGTTGCCATTTACCGCTTGTACCATTACAAAACTGATTGTCGCTGTGGGTGATGCAGCGAGTAAAAATAAAATCGCAAGGTTTTGACCGCGTACACCGAGCATAATCGCAATTGCGCAAGCGATAATGGGCGATAAGAAAAGCTTCCACACACTGGCACTTAAGGTTGCCGAATCAAATTTCGCAAAGCGCGACACATCTAAAGCGCCGCCAATGCAAATCAACGCAAGCGGCAACACCATCTGGCTTAAATACTTCCCACTATCCATTAAAACTTTTGGTGAGGTCAGGCTTGCTGCGTTCACAATCAGACCCAGAAGGATCGCAATAATTAACGGGTTTTTTGCAATCCCAATAATCGTTGGTTTGAGCGAACTATTTGCGGGATGCAAACTACGGTTAAGTACATACACAGAAAACACGTTGTAAAACACAACCGTCATAGCCACAGGTAAAGCGGCAATTGCTAATCCCCGTTCGCCATAAGCGTTAGCGCAAAAAGCTAAACCTAAGATGACGAGATTCCCGCGAAAAGCACCTTGAATAAAAACGCCATGGTCGCGTGCATCTTCGCAATGCCAATGAGCGGTGAGTAAACTGCCAAGAAAAACCATAAGCGTCATCACGCTAAACGCAACTAGCACTTTCATATCGGCCATTTCACCAAAGTGTGCAGTGGCGCATGTAGTAAATAACATAACGGGAAGGCCAATGTTATAAACCAATTGCGATGCAACTTTAATAAAGTCCTCATTAATCATGTGCACACGTTTCAGTGCTATGCCAAGCACCAACATCACGAAAATCGGTGCTGTGACTGAAAAGGCAAAGCTGAGTGTGGCGAAAGGTGAGTCAATAATCACGGTGGTCTCTTTGATAAAAATAAGCCCAGCATTGCTGGGCTTATTGGTCACATTACAGGGTGTGTTGTTTCAGAATCGATTTGCTCATCCAGGTTTCTCTTTATTCAGGTACCTTAAACGGAAAATAATTCTTCGCGTTGTTAAAGCTAATATCCTGAATCATTTTGCCAACCATTTTTGTATCGTTGGGAACCAGACCTTTCGCCATATCACGACCGAATATTCCGCACAAAATACGACGGAAATATTCATGGCGTGAATAGCTTAAAAAGCTGCGGCTGTCAGTAAGCATTCCCACAAAACGGCTCAGCAAGCCTAGTTGACTCAAGGCTTCGATTTGGCGAGTCATGCCATCCATTTGATCCAGGAACCACCAGCCGCTACCGAATTGAATTTTGCCCGCAGACGATCCGTCTTGGAAATTACCAATCATGGTGCCAATCATTTCGTTATCGCGTGGGTTCAAATTGTAGAGAATCGTTTTAGCTAAACGGTTTTCACTATCCAATCTGCCTAAAAATTTGGCGAGTGGTTTCGCGTAGTTGTGATCACCAATAGAATCAAAACCAGTATCCGCGCCGATGGTGCGGAAGAGGCGAGGGTTGTTGTTACGAATTGCACCTATATGAAATTGTTGTACCCAACCTTTGGCGTGATCTTGAAAGGCAAATTCAACCATCATGGCAGATTGGAATTTCTCAATTTCTAGCGCATCGAGTTCATTGCCACCGCGAATTTTTGCGAAGATGCTTTTGATTTCTGCTTCGGTGTAATCTGCAGCGTAAACAGTTTCCAAACCGTGGTCAGATAAGCGGCAGCCATTTTCATGAAAATAATCGTGGCGCTTGTTAAGTGCCGCCATTAAATCGTCAAAGGTGCTGATATTGATATCGGCAACAGCCGCCAATCGATCAATATATTTGTTGTAAGCTTCCGCGCTTTCAACTGCCATGGCGCGGTCGGGTCGCCAGGTTGGAAGCATTGCAGATTTGAACGCAGAGTCTTGAGCAACTTTTTTGTGATGAGCCAAATCGTGGATTGGATCGTCTGTGGTGCAAACCATTTTTACGTTGGCTTGTGTCATTAAACCGCGCGCACTGAACTCCGGTGTTGCGAGTAGCTCGTTACATTGATCCCACGTTTTTTTGGCGTTAGTGCTGTCTAACAAGCGATCGGTAATACCGAAAGGTTTGCGCAGTTCTAAATGTGTCCAATGATAGAGTGGGTTGCGCAAGGTGTAGGGAACGGTTGCGCACCATTGTTCGAACTTCTCGTAATCACTTGCATCACCGGTACAAAAGCGCTCGTTAACACCGTTGGAGCGCATGGCGCGCCATTTGTAGTGGTCACCGGCAAGCCACACTTCGGTCAAATTGCGGAATTGCTTGTTGTCGCCAACTTGCTCCGGTGGCAAATGGCAGTGGTAATCGATAATGGGCATTTGTTTGGCGTAGTTGTGGTACAGCTCTTTGGCTTGCTCAGTATCGAGTAAAAAATCGTCATGAATAAAATTCATTTCTCACAATTCCTCAGCGGGTTTTCAAGGGAAGTTAGCCCGAAAATTTGTTATTGAGGTACGTTTAGTTCATGGAGCTGCGCTATTTAGATCGCGCAAACAGGACATTAATTAAACATAGCCATTATCCACAAGCATGACTCAAGGGCTGAGATGCAGGTGAACGTTTAATTACATTGAGGTATTTGACCGAGGGCGAACTTTTGAGGTTCATTTTTAATGTTGTGCTACTGCTATTTTGCAGCTGGTACACCAGTTTAACGCCTGCCCCCTTAAAATGCCATTGCGCTCAACAAATTTGTTGATGGCGTCGACCCCTGAAATCAGTGAGCAAAATTAGGACTCTGAGCTATAGTCAAGGGTAGATAATCTGTTCGTTATTCGATCATTCGAATGAACAAACGATAACCTCTGAGGAGCTGCTATGACTAAGCCAGTTGTTCATCAAAACCCGTTATATGATTTGTTGCGCTCCGAGCAGGTTGAGGAGTTTAATCAACGAAAAGCGGCCGGCGAGCTCAATGAAGGGCAGCTGCGCGGGGGTGATTTTCGCGGCCTTGATTTGCGCGGGCTTGATGCAAACGGGCTCGATTTGCGAGATGCCTATTTTCGCGGAGCTGACTTGCGTGGAATAGATTTTCGTAATACGAATCTTGAAGGTGCCAGTTTTTGCCAGGCGCATATCTCAGGCTGTTTCTTTCCAAAAGAATTGAGTGCAGATGAAATTCGCCTGTCATTTGATTTAGGTATACGGGTTAGATATAGAACAGTGGTTCGCGTTGTTAAGCGGTAAAAACCCTCTTCACCGCGGTGCCCTAACCCTTTGCAAGCACCCGCTGCGTTCGTAACCAGCATTTACAAGAACGATTACAGTGTTGTTACTGTTCGTAAATATTAGTTAAGAAAATCAGCTTAATGATGTCATCACGTTATTATTGAAGATTGGCGTGTTGTGACTTACCGCTCTCCATAAGTCGCAATTCACTTTGTCATAGTCACTCAAACTTATTGAGGAAAATAATATGGGATTCCCCAAAAAAATCAGCCTTTTGGCGATGGCTGTTGCTTTGGTATCAACCACTTATTCATATGCGGCCGATACAAATGGCGCAAAAAAAGCTGAAGCACCAAAAGCCTGGATGAATAAAAAGCTCGCCCCGGAGCAACGTGCAGATTTAGTGTTAAAGCAAATGACCATGGATGAAAAACTCAAATTGGTCTTTGGCTATTTTGGTACAGATGCGCCTTGGAAAAATTTCAAACGCCCCGTTGAGTCTATTACCCAATCAGCTGGTTTCGTATACGGTGTTCCGCGTTTAGGTATTCCCAACCTGTGGGAAGCTGATGCGGGTGTAGGTGTTGCCAGCCAAGCTGGCCCGGATGTTCGCGGTGCAACCGCATTGCCTTCTGGTATTGCGACAGCGGCAACCTGGGATTTGAAAACTGCCTATGCCGGTGGAGCCATGATTGGTTCGGAATCTCGTGCATTTGGCTTTAACGTGCAGTTGGCAGGTGGTGTAAACATCATGCGCGAACCGCGCAACGGTCGTAACTTTGAATACGGCGGTGAAGATCCATTGCTCGCGGGTAAAATTGTGGGAGCACAAATCGCGGGTATTCAATCGAACAATATTGTCTCAACCCTGAAGCACTACGCATTCAACAACCAAGAAACCAACCGTTTCAGTTTGGATGCAAAAATTGACGATGCGTCTGCAAGAATGTCTGATTTGCTCGCGTTGCAAATTGCTAAAGAAGAGGGTAACCCAGGCTCGGTAATGTGCTCTTACAACCGCGTTAATGGTTTCTACGCCTGTGAGAGCGATTACTTATTGAATCAAGTGTTGAAGAAAGACTGGGGCTTCAAAGGTTGGGTAATGTCTGACTGGGGTGCGACCCACAGTACAGTTCCAGCTGCGAATAACGGCTTGGATCAACAATCAGGTATTCCTTTTGACCATTCAGAATATTTCGGCGCTGCTTTAAAAGAAGCGGTTCAAAATGGTTGGGTAAGCGAAGCGCGCTTGGACGATATGGCTCGCCGCGTATTGCACCCAATGTTTGAGTTCGGTTTGGTGGACAATCCAGTTTCACCCAACGTCAAATCCATTAACTTTAAAGCCAACGGTCTTATTTCCCAGAAAGATGCCGAAGAAAGTATTGTTCTGTTGAAGAACGATGCCAATTTATTGCCTATGGCTAAGTTCTACAAAAAGATCGCAGTGATTGGTTCACATGCGGATGTTGGCGTATTGTCTGGTGGTGGCTCATCGCAGGTTTACCCCGTTGGTGGCGTTGCAGGTTATCGTGGTGGCCCAGCGGTATTCCCTGGCCCAATGCTCTATTACCCATCATCTCCAATGAAAGCAATTCAGGCGCGCGCGCTTGAATCTAAAGTTACCTATAACGATGGTACCGACCCGAAAGCCGCCGCCGCGTTGGCTGCCGAGAGTGACATCGTGTTGGTGTTTGTAAACCAATGGACTGCGGAATCGATGGACGTACCAAATCTCTCCCTGCCCGATAACCAAGACGATTTGGTGAGTGCTGTCGCCAAAGCAAATTCAAAAACCGTCGTAGTCATGCAAACTGGCGGCCCAGTGCTTATGCCTTGGCTTTCAAGCGTAGGCGCTGTGCTCGAAGCTTGGTATCCCGGCTCTAACGGCGGCGAAGCTATAGCTCGCGTATTGTTTGGTGAAGTAAACCCATCAGGCCATTTGCCAGCTACCTTCCCGGCGTCGGAATCGCAATTGCCACGCCCTGTCTTGGATGGCTACCCAGAAGTGAAAGATGCTCGCATCACCGTGAATTATCACGAAGGCGCTGCTGTGGGTTACAAGTGGTTCGATTTGAAAGGTCATAAGCCATTGTTCCCATTCGGCTACGGCTTGTCCTATTCAGACTTTGCCTTAGGTGATTTGAAAGCGGAAGTGAAAAACGGTTTAGTGAACGCAAGTTTCTCCGTTAAAAACACGGGTGCTGTCGCTGGTAAAGAAGTAGCGCAAGTGTACGTTGCTCCTGTTACTGCTAAATGGGAATCGCCCAAGCGCTTGGGCGGCTTCCAAAAAGTAGACTTGAAACCAGGTGCAAGCACAACCGCGAGCGTTACTGTAGACCCACGTTTGCTGGGCATGTATGACAGCGCATCCAAAACGTGGAAAATCGCCGAAGGCGATTACAAGGTAATTCTTGCTTCCCATGCTATGGATGCAAAAGCCACCAGCGTAACCGTCCATTTGTCGGCTGCCACTGTGGATATGCACGGCAAACTTGTGAAATAAGCGTTCTCTGCTTAACTAAAAAGGCCAAGTCCATTTGGGATTTGGCCTTTTTTTATGTCGTAAATTTCTGTTAACTTGTATGACAATAATATTGTAGCAGGTATCATTAGCGCTGCTATCGAGCGGGTCACGAGGCAATAACAAGAATCTTAAGAGGTATTTCCCATGGTAAAACTCAATTTGCGCTTGGCAGTCGCAAGCATCGGTTTAGTTGCGGCCAGCGCCTTTGCTGCCGATAAAGTTGAAATAACGGTAGACGCCCAGAAGCCGGGTCCTGTTATTAACAAAAACGTATACGGCCAATTTGCTGAGCATCTTGGTGCAGGTATTTACGGCGGCCTTTGGGTTGGCCCAGATTCGAAAATCCCGAATACCCGCGGTTGGCGTAACGACGTCGTCGGCGCATTGAAGAACTTGAAAGTACCATTGGTTCGTTGGCCCGGTGGTTGTTTTGCTGACGAATACCACTGGCGTGAAGGTATTGGCCCACGCGACCAGCGCCCTGTAAAAGTGAATACTAACTGGGGTGGTGTAGAAGAAAGCAACGCGGTGGGTACCCACGAATTCTTCGACTTGGCTGAAATGTTGGGTGCGGATACTTACATCAACGGCAATTTGGGTACAGGTTCGCCACAAGAAATGGCTGAATGGTTGGAGTACATGACTGGCGAGAGCAAGTCTACTTTGGCTGAAATGCGCCGTAAAAACGGACGTGAAAAGCCATTCAAAGTTGATTACTTCACCATTGGTAACGAGGCATGGGGTTGCGGCGGCAATATGACGCCAGAGCATTACACCAACCTCTATAAGCAAACTGCTGCCTTCCTGAAAACCCCAAAAAACAATACGCCAAAGCTGATTGCGAGTGGTGGTACTACGGGTCATGAAGAGTGGACTGAATACTTAAGTTCTCACGTGACGCCCACTTGGAGCTTGCGTATGGATGCAATCAGTTTCCACTATTACACCTTGCCAACCAACGACTGGAAAGTAAAAGGCGCCGCCTTAAACTTCCCGGAAAAAGAGTGGATTTCTACTTTCAAAGAAACATTGAAAATGGATGGATTTATTTCCGATGCGAAAAAGACATTGGATAAAAACGATCCTGCGAAGAAAGTAGGTTTCTATGTTGACGAATGGGGTACTTGGTACGATGTAGAGGCAGGCACCAACGAAGGCTTCTTGTACCAACAAAACAGCTTGCGTGATGCGCTGGTTGCGGCAACTAACTTCAATATTTTCCATAAGTATGCAGATCGCGTACATATGACCAATATTGCGCAAATGGTTAACGTGTTGCAGGCGATGATTTTAACCAAAGACGACAAAATGATTTTGACTCCTACTTACTATGCGTTTGATTTGTACAAACCATTCCAGGACGCAACATCATTGCCAACCAACATTACTCGCAACACCACCTACACCTTGGGCGATGTTAGTGTTCCAGGTGTTAACGCATCTGCTGCGCGCGGTAAAGACGGTAAGATTTATGTTGCTTTGGTAAATACCAATCCAAAAGAATCGGTTGATGTGTCCGTTAATTTGGATGGTGCAAAAGTATCAAGTGCGAAAGGTCGTATTTTGACATCGCAATTGATGGATGCGCATAACACCTTTGAAAAACCTGACGCAATTAAACCTGCTCCGTTTAGCGCATCTGCTAAAGACGGTAAGTTGAGCGTGAAGTTGCCGGCTAAATCTGTTGTGGTTGTTGCAGCAGAATAAGATCGGATAAAGGTTAAATAAAAAAGGGGGGTTGAAAAGCCCCCTTTTTTATTGCCTGAATTTTGGTGTTTATTCAAAATTTTTTTGCAGCTGTAATATATGACTGATGTTTTCTTCGATAATCAAAAGCTTCTGCTGTTTAATCATTGCGTATTGCGGATTTAATTTTTTAAAAGCAGCGATCTCTTGCAGAGGGATTAAATCATTTTGTGGTTGCAAATAATGGATGGTATGAAATAGCCCTAAGTTAATAACGTCAACCAATTGGAGAAGCCGCCCAGTATCCAATGTCCATGCACCTGTCTTACGTAATACATCTACAAAAACAGGCGACACTCCCCACTTGGCTAACAAAATTGCACCCAAATGTTTGCTGTAATGTTGGCAAAGTATTTTATAAGTTGGCGCTGCGGGCGCAGCGTAATCTTGCAACGATGATAGCAAGGCTAGTGTACCTACCTCACTTAATAAGCTTGCTACTATGGCGTCTTCTGGATTGGGAAAGTGCAGCGTTTTTGCGAGGTGGTAACTCATGCAAGCTTTTAATGTTTGTCTTTGCCATGCCTGTTTGTACAGTGCTTTTAATTGGTGGTTACGTAAAACAAACAAGCTTTTAATGCTGTGTGAAAGTGTCAAACTTTCTATTGCCCCCATACCCAAGCGTTTAATCACATCCTGCAAGTTTTTGGGCTTATCGGCAGTGCGATAAAAAACGCTGCTCGCGTGCTTCATTAAAATGGCGGTCAGGCTTGGGTCTTTTGCAATTAGCGAACTTAAATGATTAAGGTTTACGTTAGGGTTAGAAGTCGCTTTGCGAATTTCCAATGTGATAATAGGTAGGCTCGGTAGCTGGTCGTCATGAGCTCGCATTTTCTCTATGGCGTTTTGGTAGATATGGAATTCCTTTTGGCCATAGAGATCGCCAGCCTCCCGCAATGAAGTTTTAGCGGGTGCGAATTTGTTTCCCTGATTTGAGTAATTCGGGTGCGAGGGCATGGCAAACTCATCCTTATTTATCGCGTGTAAGGACAAGTATAGATGGCTTTTGGCCAAAGAGTTGAAGAGGGAGGGGCAGTGGCTCAGGGAGCCACTGCAATAAACTTTAGAACAGGTCTTCGATGGATAAATAGCGTTCGCCGGTATCGTAGCTGAAAATCAAAACCCGGCTTCCTGCGGGAATCTCATCTTGTTTTTGAGCCAGAGCGGCCAAGCTTGCACCAGAAGAAATGCCTACAAAAATACCTTCTTTGAGCGCACTTTGTCGCGCCATTTCAAATGAGCTTTCTTCGCTTACTAAAATGGTTCCATCCAAAGTGGCGCGGTTAAGTACTTGCGGAATAAAGCCCGCCCCAATACCTTGTAATCGGTGCGGACCTTTTTCGCCGCCGCTAATGACGGGTGATTTCTCTGGCTCAACGGCAAAGGTTTTCAGGTTGGGGAATTTACGCTTCAATACTTCGCTGCAACCGGTGATGTGTCCGCCGGTACCGACGCCAGTAATTAAATAATCAATACCCTCTGGAAAATCTGACAGAATTTCTTGTGCAGTAGTGTTGCGGTGAACTTCTGCGTTAGCTTCGTTCATAAATTGTTGCGGAATCCACGAGTTATTGTGTTCAGCAGCGAGTTCGTTGGCTTTTGCGATAGCGCCACCCATGCCCAACTCTTTAGCGGTCAATACTAATTCCGCGCCATAGGCTTTCATTAATTTGCGGCGCTCAATGGACATGGATTCGGGCATGGTTAAAATCAAACGATAACCTTTTACAGCGCATACCAGCGCCAAACCTATGCCTGTATTGCCAGAAGTTGGCTCGATGATGACTGAATCCTTGTTGATGAGACCTTTTGCTTCAGCATCTTCAACCATCGCCAAGGCGATGCGGTCTTTAATGCTGCTGCCGGGATTAAAACGTTCAACCTTCATCCACACCTCAATATCGTTGCGAAATAAATTGTTGATGCGTACGTGAGGCGTGTTACCAATGGTTTGTAGAATGTTATCGGCTTTCATGGTGATATCCTGATGAGAAAGATTAGTCCAAGCGCTTTTTAAACCGTTTTGCCGCGACAAGCAAGCCTAAGAGCGTAAAGCAAAGTAGCCATAGAAGGTCTCGCCACAAATCGGCGAGGTCCGCCGCGCGTAAAACAATTCCGCGAATCAAGCGAATGAAATGTGTCGCAGGTAGCGCTTCCGCAATCCATTGTGCAACCGCAGGCATACCTTCGTAAGGAAACATAAAGCCCGATAAAAGTATGGAAGGTATTAGCAAAAATACCGTCAACTGCATGGCCTGCAGTTGGGTTTTGGCGACAGTGGAAATCAACATGCCGAGCGTAAGGCTCGCGCTAATAAAAAATAAACTGGCAATAAGGAGATGACTGATTTGCCCGTTAATAGGAACGTCGAAAATGAGATTGCCAAGTCCCAAAATAATGACCATTTGTAACAAGCCAACAAACACATAAGGAACAATTTTTCCAATAATTAATTCCATGGGCTTAATCGGAGTGGTAATCAGTAATTCCAGATTGCCGCGTTCGCGTTCGCGCACCAATGCGGCAGACGTAAACAGCACCATAGTCATGGTTAAAATAATTCCCACTAATCCCGGTACTATGTTGATCGCAGATCGCCGCTCTGGGTTGTACAGCAATGTCATTTCAAAAGTAGGCTTGCTAGCATTGGCAGGTGTGCGCGAATTTAAATCTGGCTGTGGCATATTTCGTAAATTTAAAACGGCATTCCCAACCATGTTGTCTGAACCATCAATAATCCATTGCGCAATAGGGCGCTCGTCGCTCAGGCGTTGAGCTATATCTTTAGGAATCACCAGCGTTGCGCGAACTTGACCGCTTGTAATGGCCTGCGCGCCTTCTTCGGCGGTAGGGTAGGCTTGAATAAAATCCACCACTTGAGTTGCTGCTAGATCGGCGGTTAATGCACGCGCAATTTCACTGTGGCTGTTATCAACAAGGGCAACGGGTAGATGGCGAACGTTGGTATTGATCGCAAATCCAAAAAGCAAAAGTTGAATAAGCGGAATCATGACAATCATGCCGAAGGTGGGGCGATCGCGCGATAATTGCCGCAACTCTTTTGCGACAATAGCGTAAATTCGCAGAAGGGAATTTTTATAAGTTGATGATGGCGTTGTCATGCGTGCCTCACTGACGTCCTTGGCCGGTGCAATGCACAAACACATCTTCAAGGCTAGGACGAACCAAAATAATGTCGCGCGCGTTGAGTTCACTAGAAAACTCTTGCCGTAGCCAATCGATGGGATTTGAAATGGTATTTTTAATGAGTACACGCAAATGCGTACCTTGCTGCGCGGCGGAAATAACATGGGAATGCGCAACGAGTAATTGCTTTAATTGACGAAGATTTTCGCCATCAATCTCTACAACTTGGGCACCTAATTCCTTCATAAGTTGTGCAGGTGATCCGTCTGCACGTTTGATTCCACTCTCCAAAATTGCAATACCGTGGCACCTTTCGGCTTCGTCCATGTAGTGCGTTGAAACTAAAATGGTGGTGCCTTGATCGCATAAATCAAATAGTTTTTCCCAGAAGTCGCGGCGGTTTTCTGGGTCAACCGCAGACGTGGGTTCATCCAATACTAATAACTCCGGTTTATGAAGTGTTGCGCAGGCGAGCGCCAGACGTTGACGTTGCCCACCACTCAAGCTCCCCGCGAGACGAGAAGCGCGCTCGTTTAAACCGTAAGAAGAGAGTTGTTCGTCTATTCGCTGTTTAGCGGTGTGAAAATCCAAACCATAAATTTGTGCAATAAAACCTAAGTTTTCAATCACGCTCAAATCATCGTACAGCGAAAATTTTTGTGTCATATAGCCTATACGTAAACGCAAGGCTTCGGCTTGTGCAGGAATCTCCATGCCGAGTACGTGTATATTTCCTTGCGAGGGTGTAAGCAGGCCGGTAATTAAGCGCATGCACGTAGATTTCCCGCAGCCGTTTGGGCCGAGAAATCCATAAATTGTTTGGCTTGGAATGCTTAGGTTTAAATTATCCACGGCTTTAAAATTGCCAAAGAAATGCGTTAAACCATGCGTTTCTATCGCGATTTTTGACATTAGTTTTTATTCCGCGCATTTTCGGTTGATGACGGAATATCAACTTGCACAGGGATGCCGCTGGGCAAATCAATAGCTGATTCTGGCAAGTCAATCTCTGCCGAATACATAAGTAATGCGCGGTCGTGGGAGTTAAGTGCGTAGTAAGGCGTAAACGCGGGGTCGTGTGAAACCCAACGCAATTTTCCGTCAAAGCTATTTGGGTAACCATCAACATGAACTTTCAACGAATCGCCAACGCGTAAATGTACTCGTGCTGGTTCCAGAACATACACCCGCGCATAAGGTGTTTTTCCTGCCAGAACTACAGCGAGCGGATCGTTAAGATTTGCACGCTCGCCAACATATTTGGGTAGACGATCCAACACGCCGTCGCGCGTGGCTTTAATACTAAGTTGATCGAGCTGGTGCTGCGCTATGCGTAAATTGGCTTCCGCTTCGGCTACCTGTGCATCGGCTTGATTTAAATCTTCAATGCGGGTTCCGTTAGTGAGAGCGAGCAGGTTTTGTGTGGTGCGTTTAACGTTGGCATCTGCCGCGTCGCGAGAGCTTCTCGCTTTATCCAACTCAGCTTGGCCAACCATTTTTTGTTCCGCTAACAATTTAATTCGTTGAAAGTTTGCTCTGGCGTCACTTGCTTGCGCGTTGGCTTGTTCAAGTTGGGCGCGGCTAGCCGCTATTTCTTCCGAGCGGGCTCCGTGTTGCAGCTTGGTTTGATTTGCGGTCGCCATTGCTTGCGCAGCTTTTGCCTTCATAAGGTTATTTTTGGCTTGTGTGTCATCCAGTTTTACCAATAAATCGCCTTGCTTTACCCAAGTGCCCTCACGCACGGGAGCTTCTGTAATAATTTCGGCTGCTGTTGCCTTAAGCACAATGCGGTCGCGTTCCAATGTTCCGAGTGCCTGATATGTGCCCTTATCGCTACACGCGCTGAGTAGAATAAAAAGGATAATTAAGCCCGGAGTTTTGTTCATGGAGGTTTCCGTTGTGTTTGTTGGGTTTAATGCCGTACTTGTGGCTATAATAATCTCAATTCTGCCGTAATTTGGCGATTCTAACAATCAACTCTGTGTGACAAACAATGACTTCCTTCTCTGTAATAGGCCTTATTGGTCATCTCCATAATGAGCGCGCAACCTATTCGCTTAAACGTTTGATCAGTTTTCTACAAAAGCGCAAGGTGGAGTTTGTTCTGGAGCAAGAAACAGCCGGTTTGCTAGCTGATGATCCTCTATTTCAAGCCGCTCACAAAATAGTAGATGTGGATGCCTTGGGTGGGTTGTGCGATTTGGTGATTGTTGTTGGTGGTGATGGAAGCCTGCTACGCGGTGCACGCGCGTTAGCTAAACATAATGTTCCTTTGTTGGGAGTGAACCGCGGTCGCTTGGGTTTTTTAACAGACATCATGCCCGAAGAAATTGAAATAAAAGTAGATGAAGTTTTATCGGGAAAATTTGTGCTGGAAGAACGCTTCTTGTTGGATATGTCCATTCAACATCTGGGTGAAACTATTGCGTCGGGCGAAGCATTAAACGAAGTGGTTTTGCACCCCGGCCAATTTGTTCACATGCTGCAATATGAAATCTATGTAGATGGTTATTTCGTAACAACCCAATCGTCAGATGGAATTATTGTGTCAACTCCAACGGGCTCAACCGCCTATTCATTAAGTGGTGGTGGGCCGCTGTTGCATCCTAAACTGGATGCAATTGCCTTGGTACCCATGAATCCGCACACGCTAAGCAGTCGCCCAATGGTAGTTGCTGGAGATAGTCACATTATGATTCGCGTGGGCGAGCACAGCCGTGCAATTCCCATGATTTCGTGTGATGGTCATAACCATTTTGAAATGACCATGGGCGATGAAATTCATATTTCCAAAAAACCTGACGTATTAAAACTTTTGCATCCCGCCGAATATAATTTTTACGAGCGCTGCCGTACAAAGTTAGGGTGGGGTGGTCATCTTCTTGATAATTAGCCATGCGCAACCGGTACACCCACGAAATACTGCCGCCAGTTGAAGGTTATGACCTGATTGGTGATGTTCACGGGTGTGCAAAAACGCTTGAGCGCTTGTTGGAAAAATTAGGCTATCGAAAAATTCGGGGCATTTATGAGCACCCAAAGCGCCGCGTAATTTTTCTTGGTGACATTCTTGATCGCGGCCCGCGTATTCGGGAAGCCATGTTAATTGTTCATGGCATGGTGCAAAGGGGAAGCGCGCACATGGTTTTGGGTAACCATGAATACAACGCGATCACCTATTTTACAAAAGCGTTAAATTTACAGAGCGGCGAGTTTGAATATTTGCGCCCACACACAGCTGCCAATATTCGATTAATTGCCGAAACTCTGGAGCAATACGCTCATTATCCCGAAGAATGGAAAGAAATATTGCGCTGGTTAAGGTCCGTTCCTTTATTCATGGAGTTTGGTCGGCCTGAGCTTGCCAATTTGTTCAGAGTTGTTCACGCCTGTTGGGATCATGATGTGGTTGCTGAACACAAAGCTATGTTTGGCGATGGTCGCTTTGACGAAAATTTTTTACACCAAAGCGCACTCAATAACACGCCTGAATCACAGGCTACGCAATTGCTTACGCGAGGCGTAGCATTTCCCCTGCCTGATGGCGCAAAAGTTGTTACGCATGATGGCTATGTCAGACATACATTTCGCACAAAATTTTGGGCGGAAAACGCACAAACATACGGCGACTTGTTGTTTCAGCCAGATCCAATTCCGCAAGAAATAGCCTCGCTTCCCATTGCCAAGCACCACCGCGATAGTATGGTGCGTTACGGCTTGCATGAGCCCCCGTTGTTTGTTGGCCACTACTGGTTAAAGGGCCACCCAGCACCAGTCACGAATAATATCGCCTGCCTCGATTATAGTGCGGTAAAATACGGGCGCTTGGTTGCCTACAGAATGGACGGCGAGCAACAACTTCACCCCAAAAAATTTGTTTGGGAATATGTTGATCCTTAGCGCACTGTCGCTTGCAAACTTTCGAGATTATTGTGGACTGGATTGTAGTAAAAAAATTTCCACTGACAGCAGATTTAACCGCGGTAACGGGCTTTTTGCGTGAGCGCGCTATTGTGCACCGTATTTACGAAGAAGCCGGCGAACAAGTTCTTGCGGTAAACGATCCGCGTATGGCTGCGCCTATTGCACAATTTTTAGAAGATGTAGTGCAAGGCCGGCTAATTATCTCTGCAGAAGAAACTGCACAGCCCACTGATGTTAACAACGATTCTTTACCAATCATTGCGCAAATGAAAACGGCGCCGGTTAGCGTTGTTTTGATTGTGCTCAGCGCCTTGGGCGCATTGCTGGAGGCGCTCGATCCTGATCGCGCTTTTGTGCGTTGGATTAGTTTTCAGAATATGGATACCTATGGATTTTTATCCTTTAGCGACTCTTTAAAAGCGGGTGAAATTTGGCGTCTTATCACTCCCGCATTTTTGCATTTCGGTTTTTTACATGTGCTATTTAATAGTTTGTGGGTGTGGGATTTAGGGCGCCGCCTTGAACTGCTCATGGGCAAAAAAAATTATATGTTGTTTTTTATTTTCACCGCGTCAGTATCCAACATCGCGCAGTACCGCTGGGCGGCGGATACTTTGTTTGGTGGAATGTCTGGCGTTGTTTACGCACTGATTGGATTTATTATTGTGAGTCACCGGCTTGCTCCGCATAGGTTAACCGCAGTGCCTGCATCTGTGTTGGGCTTTATGCTGTTTTGGTTAGTGCTGTGTATGTCTGGCGTGGTTGATTATTTTATTGGTGGCGGTGTTGCAAACGCTGCCCATGTTGGCGGCTTACTTGCCGGTGCTGTCTACGCAGCCATAACGGTTAAGAAAACGTCTACAGATTACTAAAGAGAGTGAGCTATGGATTTAAAACAATTGTTAAACGCCATTACGCCTGAGATATATGAAAATTTAAAAACAGCGGTGGAGTTGGGTAAATGGGCTGACGGAAATAAATTATCCAGCGAGCAACGCCAGTTGTGTATGCAGGCAGTCATTGCTTATGAACATAAACATTTACCTCCAGAGCAGCACACGGGTTTTATCCCACCAGAACCACACACATTCTGCGGTGATGACGACCACGATCACGCCGAAACTGAAAAACCCATTAAATGGGTTGAGTAATATTTAAGGAATCTTTATGACTGCGATTGAACAAACGCCAAAAGCGATTTACTTAAAAGACTATAGTGTTCCCAATTATTTAATTAGCAAAACGGAATTGCATGTTGATATTTATGACGGGTATACGCTGGTCACAGCGAATTTAACGCTTTACAAAAACCCGGCTGCAAATAAGGTTTCACAGTTAACATTACACGGTACTGATTTGGAATTGGTATCTATCGCGATTGACGGTAAAGCACTATCTTCAGATACCTATGAGTTCGGCGAAGAAACCCTAATTGTTAAAAATACGCCATCTGAATTCCTGCTAAGCTGCGTCACCAAAATCTATCCGGAAAAAAACACCTCGCTCGAGGGGTTATACAAATCTCGCACCATGTACTGCACCCAGTGTGAGGCAGAAGGTTTTAGGAAGATTACCTATTATCTTGATCGACCCGATGTGATGAGTGAGTTCACTACAACAGTGGTTTCAGATAAAAAATTCCCCGTGCTTTTATCCAATGGGAATTTGATTGAAAAAGGGCAGTTGGATAATAATCGTCATTTTGCGACTTGGCATGACCCTTTTAAGAAACCCGCTTATTTATTCGCGTTGGTGGCGGGCGACCTCGCTCACATAGAAGATAAATTCACCACCTGCTCCAATCGCGAAGTTGCATTAAAAATCTACGTTGAACCGAAAGATTTAGATAAATGCGATCACGCCATGACATCCCTAAAAAATTCCATGCGTTGGGATGAGGAGGTTTATGGGCGTGAATACGATCTTGATATCTTTATGATTGTAGCAGTTGATGATTTCAATATGGGTGCTATGGAAAACAAAGGATTGAATATTTTCAACACCTCTTGCGTCTTAGCAAAACCAGAAACAACAACTGACGCGGGCTTTCAGCGCGTTGAAGGCGTAGTGGCACACGAATATTTTCATAATTGGACGGGCAACCGAGTAACCTGTCGTGATTGGTTCCAATTAAGTTTGAAAGAAGGTTTTACGGTTTACCGCGATTCAGAATTCTCTGCGGATATGGGCTCGCGCACCGTTAAACGTGTGGAAGATGTGAGTTTGTTGCGTACACTTCAATTTGCTGAAGATGCTGGGCCAATGGCGCATCCGATTCGCCCTGAGTCTTACATCGAGATTTCGAATTTTTACACCATGACGATTTACGAAAAAGGTGCAGAAATTGTTCGTATGTTGGCAAATTTGTTGGGTAAAGAAAATTTCCGCAAAGGAACCGATTTATACTTTGAGCGTCACGATGGACAAGCTGTCACTACAGAAGATTTTGTGGCAGCGCTTGCAGATGCTTCAGGTAAAGATTTAACCCAATTCAAGCGTTGGTATTCACAAGCTGGCACACCGCGTTTACGAGTAACAGATGAATACAACGAAGAAACACAAGAATACGCATTGCATATCAAACAATCTTGCCCACCCACACCCGAGTGCCAGCAAAAATTACCATTCCATATACCTATTGCGATGGGGTTGTTGGGGAGTGCAGGTGATTTGCCGCTTTATTTAAAAGATGCTGAGCCAGATTTTGAAACAGACGATAATACCCATAAAGTGATTGAGCTGACCCAGGCAGAGCAAACTTTTGTATTCTCGCGTGTACAAGAAAAGCCTGTTCCATCCTTGTTGCGTGGTTTCTCTGCGCCGGTGAAATTGCAATACGGTTATTCACGCGAAGATTTAATGTTGTTGATGAGTCGAGATAGCGACGGATTCAACCGTTGGGATGCGAGCCAACAGCTTGCGTTGCAAGTGATCAGTGACGTGATCGCCGCTTATCAACGTGGCGAAAATATTAATGCAGTGGAAATTGATAGTCGTTTGATTCAAGCTTTCCGCAATGTGTTGCAAGACGAAAGCCTCGATCAAGCCATGGTCGCCTATATGCTGACTTTGCCGTCCGAAGCTTATATCAGCGAATTGGCGGATATGGTTGACGTAGAAGCAATTCATTACAGCCGCGCTGCGGTACGTAAAAAAATTGCGGTGGAGTTACGCAACGAATTCGCTAGGATTTATAGCGCTTACGATCACCAACAAGTCTACGCCGCCACGGCAGATGCAATCGCAAAACGCAGCTTAAAGAATGTTGCCCTTGCGTACCTGATGTTATTGAACGATGACGACATTGTGCGTGCTTGCGAGCAACAATATTTAACAGCGAATAATATGACCGATGTCATGGCTGCCTTAACGCAATTGGTCAATGCAGAATCGGCTTTTGCGCAACAACTGTCTGGCAATGCCTTGGCTGACTTCTACGAAAAATGGAAAGATGAATCCTTGGTTGTGAATCAATGGCTCACCGTTCAAGCAACATGCAGTCTGTCCAATACACTGGCACGCGTAAAGGCACTGGAAGTCCACAACGCCTACGACAGCAAAAACCCCAACAAAATTCGCGCACTCATTTCGAGTTTCTGCAATAACAATGCGATCAACTTCCACGACAAAGCCGGAGATGGATACAAATTCCTTGCTGATAAAATCATTGTGTTAAATGCACAAAACCCGCAGATTGCATCTCGTTTGCTCACGCCACTGACCAAATGGAAAAAATACGCACCTGCTCGTCAACTGCTTATGAAAGCCCAGCTTGAACGCATTATGGCGGAACCTGATTTGTCTAAAGACGTGTTTGAAGTGGTGAGTAAGAGTTTGGTGTAGATTGTGGTTAGAAGTGCATCGGGCGACTGTAGAAGGTGACTGATAACTTCTAAAAATCTTTGAAAAGTTAGTGCGCCTTCCTTTTCGTGAAGGGGCACTAACTTTATGATTATTTACTTTCGTCTAAACCTTTTATAATTCTTTCAGCGTCCGAGCATTTAATGCCTGAATAATTTCCTGATACAACTTTGTTTGCATTTTTCAACTTCATATTTTTGGGGATTTCAGGGCAGAAGTCCTGGGTTAGTTTAAGGAAGCTTGATAAAGGCTCCTTGTCTAGCTTAACATTGAATGTGTCTTCAGCTGTTGTTGCAGGCGATGTGTTTTTGCTAAGGCCATCATCCAGTTTCTTGATAACTTGCTCGGCATTTTTGCAACTTAGATCAGGAAAATTTCCAGACAAGGTTTTGTCAGCATTCTTGAGTTGGATGGTTTTCGGCATGGTCGGGCAAAAATCTTGAGCAAGTTTTAAAAATGTAGAAAGTGGTTCTTTATCCAACTTTACGCTAAAACTATCATTCGCTGATTTATCTTCCGTCGAATAGCCGGTAATCGAGAAACCAGCACCCGCAAGAAATAACGCCATAATTGCCACTGTTTTTCCATAGGTTTTTCCGAAACTTGCTTCTTTGATGAAAAGACGCTTGATACGATTACGTAACATATTTTTCCTTCCTGTTAAATTAAGTGTTAGTGGTTGGTGCTGTTTTACTTCAGTAAATTGCTTTTTTGGTATCTATAAGTTGCTATTTTTTACAACCATTGCGTCATAGTTTCCTGCTCTTGGTTCAATATTCTGTGCGTCAAAGCTAATAAGGTGAATAGTGTTTTGGGTTTCGCTAAGCGGAGCACGATGTTGGCTGAAAGCAATAAGTCCGCTGGTTGCTTTATTAACGCTTTCCCGGATATTCGCAATTATTTTTTCGTTAATAAAGCGAGACTTCTGCTGATCCGACATGTTGTTAAACCATGTTTTGGACTCTTCGTGAGTGAACTGGTCTTTCAATACCGCAACAATTTCTTTTGATTCAGCGTCTTTTAGCACAACACCAAGAAAAACTTTTGCTCTGAATGGAAATTTCTTTGTGCCCTGTGTGATCGCCGCATTGGCTCCGTTTCCATTTTCTGTATAGGGAATAAGTTCACGTTCCCAATAGGGTTTAATTTTAAAGATATAAATTTCACCGATAAGGCTTTTTGTGCCATTGGGGTTGAGCACCGAACTTTTATCGCTATTAATGGCCTTGAGTAGACTGTTATTAGTTGCTGAAATAAATTCACGATCAAAACCGCCGAATTCGCGTTGGGCATATCTGTAACTTTTGGCGTCCGTGGTATCAATTAATTTTTTTCCCAAAAATAGAGGCGCGAATTCAATGTCTTTGTAGCTGGCTATATTTGCTTGGCTATTGATTGATAGTCCGGATTTGAAATCCCCATCTTCGGTTTGATGGTCTTCGTTGTTGTTTGTAGTTGAGTTGCTTTGATTGTATTGCGTGGTTGCGATGTGTGAAGTGTCGCTTGCGTTGGATGTCGTGGCTTTAGTCTCATTGCGCCACTTGATTCGAATGCTAATTCCCTTTGCAGTCACTGCGTGTCCATCCTCCATTTTTATGGGGAACTTAGCTTTTTTAGCGGTGTTACTGATTAAATTTTCAAAATAGCGCTTTTGTTCATCGTTGGGGCTTACGCATGTTGGCACTATATCTTTGCCCAATCCTTTCAGGTCCACCGTGAATGTCACTGTACAATCCCCAGTGTAGCCCTTGTCTACAATTTCTTTGGGAAAATTAAGTTCCTTATAAAATGCTTTTTCGTATTCGCTTGGTTCTTTAATCTCAATTTTTTCTATTTTCCCTACACGAACCGATTGACCGCCTTCGCTGGTATCCATGTGTTTGATAGCGTCTTGAATGCCCCCACATGGAAGGTTTTCTGCCTTAAAGCTTACCAATGTGTCCGGGTTGTTTATTGTTATTTTTCCTTTTAGTTCTGGGCAGTAGCTTTCAATCTTATTAGCTAAGGTTTTCAAAGGTATATTTTTTTCATCGACTACTATGCCAGTTAGGCTTTGATTAAGACTATCGTCTAAGCCTTTTATCATGCGCTCTACAGACCGACATTCCAAATCTGGAAAATTTCCTGAAATTGGTTGATCGGGGTGTTTCAGAGAAATTTTCCCTTTGATATCCGCGCAATAGCCTTCGGTTAGTTTTAATAGCGTGGATAGGGGTTCCTTCTCTATTTGTATGCTGAAGGTATCTGCTTCAGATTTTTTCTCTTCTGAGTATCCTGTTACTGAGTAGCCAATGCTGGCCAAAAAGAACACCATTAGGGTGAGTAGTTTTCCGTAGGTTTTGGCAAAACTTGTATCGCTAATAAACAAGCGTTTAATGCGGTTGAACAGTAAATTTTGTCTGCCGGTCATAGCAACTGCTGGGGAATAGTTGTTATTCATTTCCGCAAACTCCTTTAGAGTATTGGCATAAAATAATGGGTCTTTGCATTGCGATACAGCTATATCGTCGCATGCATTTTCACGTTCTTCGTCAATCTTGGAGGAAATCCAACGGGCAAATGGGTTGAAGAAATAAAACACGTTTATGAGAGTTTGCAGGCCGCTGATAAGGTAATCGTTGCGGCGTACGTGGCCGAGTTCGTGCAGTAAAATAACTTCTAGCTGTTTGGCGGAGAGGCCAAGCACAAGGCTAGCTGGCAAAAGAATAACGGGTTTGAAGTGACCTATAACGCAGGGGATATCAACAATATCTGAGATTCGAAGCTGAATATTTTTATGCAAATTTAGCGCGTCTTTTAAATCGTCAAAAAGCTTGAGTAGGTTTTGTTTGGGTTCTGTAACGCGATTGTTTTTGATGTGCTGGCAGTAGAAATATTCGGCCATATATTTGCTTATATATAACACAAACCCAACCAACCAAATAAATGCTATCTGATTAATATACTGGTTAATAAGGTCTGATATGCTTTGAAAATGTACGGGGCTAAGGTTTGGGCTCATTGTAGCTATATAGTCGGTACTAACTATTTCAATGGCGACCGAATCATAATAATTTAAGTAAAAAGTCACGCCACTTGTCAGAGCACAACTTAAAAGGCCTGCGCAGTTAATCCAATAACGTAGTGATGCAGACGACTTTTTGGTGAAGGCGTAGCTAATGGCAATGAGCAGGGCGATAAGTGTGCATTGCCATAGCGAATGAATGATTGTCCATGTGATTGCGTAGTTGAACTCGTGACTGAATAGCTGAGATAAAAGTTTCATTTTTTACTCTCCATTTCATTGAGAAATTCCCGGATGTCTTTCAATTCCTGCTTGGATATTTTTTCGCTTCCTAGCAGCTGCATTACCAATTTTGATTTTGAGCCACCGAACGCAGAGTGGAGTAAGCGCTGAAGCATAGTGGTTTGGGTATCTTGTTGTTCTGCGGCGGGGTAGTAGATGTGGCTTTTTCCATCTTTTCTGCGCCCGAGCAGTCCTTTTTGCTCCATGATTTGCATGGTTTTAAGTGTGGTGGTGTAGCCCACGGGCTTGGTTTTACATTGTTCGTCGTTTACGGCCTGAACTTTGGCTTCGCCAAGGCTCCAGATAATGCGCAATATTTCCAGTTCTGCGGGTGTCGGGTTTGACATGGTGCCTCCATTGATAGGCTTTCTACGTAAGTCTTCGTAAAAAGATATACGAAGGTTTACGTAGTTGCAAGTTTTGGGTGTGTAAAGATTGTGTTGGGTGTTAATGGAGGGGGAAGGGCGTACCTACGTAAAGCACGGTACGCCATATTTTTCGTTGCGGGTTTTCAATTACACTAAGGTAATCTTCTCTTTCGTAATCAAAATTTTTCTTTCTTTATAAAGCTTGCTCAGCGCATTTTTATAAATGCCTTTGCTCACTTTGTATTGCGCGTAAATATCTTCGGGGTCGCTTTTGTCGGTAAGTGTGGATACGCCGTCGTTTTCTTTTAAGAAATTTAAAATAACTTCGGTAAGCTCATCGCGCACTTTGCTGTTCACAGGTTGCAGACTTAAACCAATTTTGCGGTCAGGTCGAATTTCTTTAATGTAGCCTTTTAATTTTTCGCCGTAGAGAAGCGTACGTGGTGCGTTGTCGCGAAAGATTAATCCCAGGTGTGAATTATTGATAACGGCTTTAAATCCTAAATCTGAGCGACCGCATATCAACAACTCTACTTCTTGCTGTACTTTTAAACCATTGGCACGTTCTTCCAAGTGGTGGCTTAAGCGTGATGAGGCGGTAATGCGCGATGTATGTGCATCCAAATAAACGTAGACTACGTAGCTTCGGCCCACTTCCATGGGTTTTAATTGTTCGTTGTAGGGCACCAATAAATCTTTTGGTAAACCCCAATCTAAAAATGCGCCCACGGCGTTTACATCTTTTACTTCCAAATGTGCGCATTGCCCAACCATAACTTTGGGCGTTAATGTTGTGGCGATAATGCAATCGTCAGAATCCAAATAAATAAATACATCCAGCTCGTCCCCAATTTTTGCGGTAGCGGGCACGTAGCGCTTGGGTAGCAAAATATTGCCGTATTTTTCACCATCCAAAAACAGACCGAAGTCCACTTGTTTGAGTACGCGCAAGCGATTCATTTCACCAATTTTAAGCATGTTTAACCTTTTGTTTACAGGGCATAATGGCGGCTATTGTAAGGCTTGTGCCGAGTTTAATGCGATTTAATTAGAGTAGATCACTTATGGAATTGTTTGCGTTTGAAGTTCGTGAAAGGCGTTTCGCGGTAGACCTTGATCTAGATTTGCGACTGCAGCGTTTGTTAATCGATGGCGCGGTTATGTCCGTAAAACCTATGGATGATGGGACTGGCATTCATCGTGCTGAAGACGAGCGTTTAGGTGAGTTTGAGTTGCGCTTTGCTTTGAGTCCCCATGCCGCGCGTTATGAGTTGGACTTTAAAAATGCCGAAACCCTGCAAGGTGAGGTTGAGTTGAATGAACAGGCGAAAGCATTGTTGGTGGATATGACCCCTAACGCGCAACCCGCTCCCAACAAAGCGAGCGGGTTTGTACTGGTGGGGATTGCGCTTAAGTTGTTTAAGAGCTTTAAGGTAATCAAAGTCGCTTTGTTAGGTGCATCGGTCGCCGTCTACAGCGTGATGTTTACGGTGGAGTTCGCATTGGCGTTGGTTGCGGTGCTTATGTTCCATGAGTATGGCCACGTGCGTGCGATGAAGAAGTTTGGCATACCGACAAAGGGCTTTTACTTAATTCCGTTTATGGGCGGTATTGCGATTGGTGATAGGGCGCGTACCCAGTGGGAGTCCCTTTATATTGCCATGATGGGGCCTGTTTATGGGCTGATTATGACGGTGGCGTTTTACCTGGCCTACCTCATCACCCATAGTCATTTCTGTGGCTTGGTTGCGGCTATCAGCGCCTTCCTTAACCTCGTTAATCTTTTCCCTATATTGCCCTTGGATGGCGGTCAGGTGGTAAAGGCCTTGGTGTTTTCCCGTCGCAATCGCATAGCCTTTATGGCTTTGTTGGTGTCTTCGGCCTTGTGTTTGTACGGTGCTTGGGCGTTGGGCTTTTACTTTTTGTGCTTTTTTATCGTTATTGGAGTGGTGGACATCATTGCCAACTGGTCGGTGCCGGTAGCCGAAGATTTAGTGCCGCTCAAAACCTACGGTATTTGGTTCTCGTTGCTATGGTACTTGGGCGTAGCTGTGGCATTTATCCTGATTATTGTGCTCTTGGTAGAGGCTCAAGTTCCCGGAGCAGAGATAGTTACCAAGGTATTAAGCTCATAAAGTTGTCTTTTTATAGACAAATATTGATTTTATGTTCTATTATGAACTTAACAGGTAAATGTTGAGGTTCAAAATGATCGCTCTAGCCCAAGCCTTACCCGCTAACGCTGCCCAAGCTGCGGTTGCTACTGCCTTGAATATCATGGACAAGTGGGAGTGTTCAGAGAAAGAGAAAATGGCATTGCTCGGGGTAGGGCGCTCAACCCTGCATAAGTATCAAGCCGCACCGGCAAGTGCTCGTTTATCTCCCGATTTGCTGGAGCGTATTAGCTACCTGCTTAATATCCACGCAGTGTTGCGAATCCTGTTTGAAAATCCAGAAAACCAATATGGTTTTTTGCGTATGCCCAATAAAAACAGTTTTTTTAACGGCAAAGCGCCTATGGAAATTCTCAGCTCTGGATTGATGAGTGCGCTTTATGAAGTGCATCGTCATTTGGATGCTATACGTGATGGGCAATTCGCTTAATGGATTTGGCTACTATCCCTCTGGTTAACTTACTTAACCAAATTGCCTATAGGTTAATTCCCAGTAAATATCCACCGCGTTCATTATTTGATGACGTTGCAAATCACGATGAATTTGAAATTCTCTTCGCCATACAAGAACTCACCAACCCACGTATTCGTAACGAGCTTGGCAATTTAAACCGAGTACCTGCCGAGCAGCGCCCTTATGGCATTCGCGGCTGTAATTATGCACTTGGACCTTTCGTTCATTTAAATCCTGCAGGGTCGCGTTTTTCTAACGGTGACTTCGGTGTTTATTACGCTGCGGAAGATGTGCAAACGGCCATAGCGGAAACCCGTCATCACCAGCAAATTTATTTTTCAGGTGTGGTGGGCTTGAAGTTTGATCGATTAACCATGCGCTGCTTGAAAACACAATTTACGGCAGGCTTGCATGATATTCGAGGCGACGAATTTAAAAACGAAAATTGGTATCTCAAAGATGACTATACCGCTGGGCAGCAATTGGGCTCTTTAATAAAGCGAGAGGGCATGGATGGTTTGGCTTATCTTTCTGTGCGGCTCGAAAATAAAACCTGCTACGCGCTTTTTTCACCCATTCTAATAAAAGATGTAGTTCAAACAACCCATTACGAATATATATGGGATGGTGAAAAAATTGTGGTTGCGTTAGAAACCACAGAGGTTAGTTGACTGAATCGATAATTTTCGTGCCATTATCCCCATAACTGTTGCTCTTTTGTTACTAAAAGAAATCCTTTCCCCGTAAATTTCTTATCTCTCGAAGAATCCGCTAGAATTACTAACACTAGTTTTTACTAGGCGAATAAGTGGCTGATTTAATTTGATAACAAAACTAAAAAGGAAAAGCTATGAACAGCACAAAACTTTGCGCGCATTTTTCAAAAAGGGCTCTGGCATCAATTATAGGTGCGCTTAGCATGTCTTTACTATCGCAAGTAAGCTTCGCGCAAATTGGCAGTGCCAGTGTGCAAGGTATGATTGCATCGCATCTTCAGCCACAACCGGGCGTTGAGGTTATCGCGAAGAACGTAGATAACGGATACACCTTTCGCGCAGTTACTCAAAAAGACGGCACCTATTCTTTTAAAGGTTTGGCACCAGGAAATTACCAAATATCGCTTGGTGCTACAGGGGAAAAATCCCCAAAAGTTGTTGCTTTAAAAGTAGGTCAAGCCATGGCTCTCGATTTCGAAATCGATAAGCCAATTACAAACACCGATAAAGTCGATGAAATTTTTATTATTGGCTCGCAATTAAAAATTAAAAGCAGTGGCGGAGAAATCGGCACAAACGTATCGCTCGAGCAAATTAATAAGCTTCCACAAAACACGCGTAACTTTCTCGCCTTTGCTGACCTTGCCCCGGGTGTTCAATTCACCCAAGGCACAGACGGCAGTACTAGTATCAAAGGTGGTGCACAGAGTCCAGATGCGATTAACGTTTTTATTGATGGTGTGGGTCAAAAAAATTACGTTTTACGCGGGGGCATAACCGGGCAAGATTCCAGTCGCGGAAATCCGTTCCCACAATCAGCTATCGGCGAATACAAAGTCATTACGCAAAACTATTCGGCTGAATATGACCAATTGAGTAGCGCAGCTATTGTCGCTGTTACTAAATCGGGAACTAATGAATTTCACGGCGGTGTTTTCGTTGACTACACCGACGAAGGCATGCGTAAGCCTCGTCCTACCGAAGAAAAAAATAACAATGAAAAAGTAGAAAGTACACAAAAGCAATTTGGCTTTAGTGTGGGCGGCCCTATTATTCAAGACAAGATGCATTTCTTCTTTGCCTATGAAGGCAAAAATAATGCAGACCCCAAAGATGTTATTCCAGGTGGTGGTGCTACTGTTGCTGATCTACCACCTGCGCTACAAGCACAAACGGGCGGCCGCTCTGCCGACTTTAAAGAAGATTTATATTTTGGAAAGTTGAGCTATGTCATTTCAGATGAACAAAAGCTCGAATTGACTGCAAAAGTTCGCAAGGAAACTGAACTAACAGGCATTGGTGATGTAAATACGCTTTCTTATGGTACCGACAAAAAGAACGACGAAACGCGAATTGATCTAAGCCACAACTGGCGCACCGATAATTGGATTAACGATGCACACTTGCTGTACGAAGACAATAGTTGGAATCCACGCCCGCATTCATTGGGTAATGGTTTTAAATATAGCAACGGTGGTGGCAGCGCCATATTAAATGTTGGTGGAGGCCCAGATTTTCAAGACAAAGGGCAATCAGGTTGGGGGTTTCAAGAAGACTTCACTTATCTCGCCATTCAAGATCACAGCATTAAAGCTGGAGTGAAATATAAATCTATTGAGCTACATGCGAAGGAACAGCAACCATACAATCCGCAGTACGAATACAACGTGCAATACGATAAGAATGCAACTGTGCCTTTTAAAGTTCGTTGGGGTGCGCCCTTGGCAGGTATTGGAAATGGCACTGCAAAAGCAGACAACATGCAGCTTGGCATTTATTTGCAAGACGAATGGACAGCTACCGATAATTTAACCATCAATGCGGGTTTGCGGTGGGATTACGAGGAATCTGATAGCTTCCTTGATTACAAAACGCCAGCGGATGTTCGTGCCCAAATTGCTAACTGGGTAGGTATAGGCAAATCTGATATCAACATTAACGATTACGTCAGTACAGGCAGCAACCGCAATGCGTTTAAAGATGCATGGCAACCACGTGTTGGTTTCAGTTATAAATTTAATGATGAACACGATATGACGTTGTTTGGTGGTGTTGGTCGTGCTTTTGATAGAAATCTATTCGACAATTTACAACTGGAATCTACCAAAGCCACTTTCCCTGCCTATGAAGCTTTATTTATCACTGGCGATCCATCGCATCCTTGTGCACCCGGTGCGTGTGTAGTGTGGGATCCAAAATACTTAACGCGAGATGGTTTGACCCAATTGCAAAGTGGCAACAAAGGCGCTGGTCGCGAAGTGTTTATGGTGAACAATAATTTAAAAACACCTTACTCCGATCAATTTAGTTTGGGGTTACGCGGCAGTATCAGCGAAGGCTGGAATGGTGAAGTGAGTGTCTCGCGTATCGTCAGTAAAGATGGTTTTGCTTGGCGTTTGGCAAATCGTCGCGATGACGGTAGCTTTTTTGCACCGGGTACAACTTGGGGTGCGCCTTGGGGCTTTGGTATTCCAACCTTTGGTGCAACTATCATTGGCGACAACGGAATTGAGACAAAAGCAAATTCGCTATACGTAAAAGTAGAAAAACCTAAAGCAGATTCGAATTGGGGAATGGCTTTGGCTTATACCTATACAGACCCAAAAACGAATCGCGAATCGGGTGAAACCTTTGCGTTGGATTATCCAACCTTGGATGATTACGGAATGCATCCAGCCAATAAAGTTCCAAATCATAGATTGGTTTTAACATCAATTGTCGGTTTGCCAATGGATGTGGATTTTTCAGCCAAATTGAATTTGCAAACGGATCGCTATTTCTACGGGACAGATTGTCGCGCAGGCTGGAGCGACTGTAAGTTCAATACATTTACACCCGATAGCCGCTTTACCTATAAACAAGTTGATATTGCTTTCAGTAAAAATATTCAAACCGGCGGTTGGGTAACCGATAGCAGCATGACCTTGCGTTTAGACGTGTTGAATTTGTTTAATAGCTTTAACTATGACGGCTATGAGACCTGGTTTGGCGGTGCTGGAGAAAACTTGCCGGACAATTTCGGGAAGCACAATGACAGTCTTGCTGGCCCAACTCGCACGGTAAAATTGGGTTTAAGTTGGAACTGGTAGTTTAAAATTTTTTTAGCACAACAAAAAAAGGCGATACATTTCTGTATCGCCTTTTTTATTTTCGGAATTAACGCTTAGCTTTTGGGTTTCAAGAAGCCATGCATGTCCAACCAACGAACAAAACTATCAAACCAGCCAGTGCTTGTTGTTGTTTTTGGATACATACCAAAACCGTGGCCGCCTTGCTCAAACAAATGGAATTCCACTGGGCGTTTTGCTTCGCGCCAGCTATCAATCAAACCGAATCCTGCATTTGCAAAGAATGGATCATCTGCAGCCAAGCCAATGAAAAGAGGCGGTGCATCGGCAGGAACATCCACTTTGGTTAATGGGCCGTAGATATCGCCAATAAACGCTGGTTTGGCATCTTTGCCATAAAGCGTGGTTGAAATGGTGAGCATTGCACCGGCAGAGAAACCGACCATACCAATGCGGTCAGCATCAATTTGCCATTCTTTGGAGCGTTTACGAATTAATGCAAAAGCCGCTCGTGCGTCAGCAATCTGTTCTGCAAATTCAACAGCAGGGTCTTGCTGAGCAAGTGGACGATTAGCGCGAGCTGCACCGGAAAACATTTCAGCCATGGCTTTCTCAAAGTCAGCCATGTCCGCAGGCGTTTGTTTCAAGCGGTATTTAAGAACAAAGGCCGCGATACCTTTATCGGCCAGTGCCTTTGCTACATCCCAACCTTCATTGCTCATTGAAAGCGTGCGGAAGCCGCCACCTGGAGCAACTATGACTGCTGCGCCTGATGCTTTACCCGTCGCAGGAAAAAATGGCGTCAATGTAGCCACTGTTACGTTACGAGCGAAAACGCTGCCGTATTGGCTGTGCCAAGACTCTTTGGCTTTTGCACCGGGCAGTGGGCCGGTGCCAAGTTCAATAGCGCTTGGTTGCGCTGGAATGGCAATGGGCGTCATTTTGTCATCTGCAGCGAAAGAAGCTGCCGATAAGCTAAGGCCGAACGCGGCGAGGCTGAGTGCCAACGCACTAGCCAATTGATTAAAACGGGGTTTGCGAAGTGTTTTGATCATCGTTATTAGTCTCCTGAAATCCTGATCTACCGGAGGTAGCCGGTGTGTTTGCCGATTTTCAGCTGGCACCGCGACTTAGGCAAGTGCATCAGCCGAGCGGATAATTACACAGAATGGAGGCTATTAATACTTTTATACTATAAAAATATTAAAAGGTGATAAACGTAATATCATGGCCACAGAAAAGCAAAAAGCCCGTAAAGTGCGAAGCTCTTTACGGGCTAATTGGTTGCGTAATGTTTTAGGAGTAATTACTTCGCTTGTTCCCGAGCAATGGCGCGGTAAGCAATGTCATTGCGATAAAACATGCCGTTCCAGCTAATTTTTTTAGCCAGCGCGTAAGCGGTTTGTTGGGCTTCTAATACAGTATTACCCAAGGCTGTTGCGCAAAGAACGCGTCCACCATTGGTTACAGTATTGCCATCTTTCGATGCTGTACCCGCGTGGAAAACTTTTTGGCCTGCAACTTCCGTTGTGGGTAAGCCTGAAATCACATCGCCCTTGTTGTAAGCATCGGGATAACCGCCTGCGGCTAACACAACTCCGATTGAAGCGCGTGGATCCCAGTCAGCAGTCGCCTTATCCAAATCACCCTTCAAAGCGGCTAAACAAAGTTCTACCAAGTCAGATTGCAAACGCAACATAATCGGTTGGGTTTCCGGGTCGCCAAAACGGCAATTGTATTCAATCACTTTTGGTGTGCCTGCGGCGTCAATCATCAAACCGGCGTATAGGAAGCCAGTGTAAACATTGCCTTCAGCAGCCATACCGTTAACGGTTGGGTAAATGATTTCTTTCATTACACGATCGTGAACAGCTTGCGTCACAACGGGAGCGGGAGAGTATGCGCCCATACCGCCGGTGTTCGGGCCTGTATCGCCGTCACCAACGCGTTTATGGTCTTGGCTGGTTGCCATTGGCAATACGTTTTTGCCGTCAACCATCACAATAAAGCTGGCTTCTTCACCGGCTAAAAACTCTTCGATCACTACACGGCAACCTGCGTCACCAAACGCATTACCTGAAAGCATATCGCGCACGGCGTCTTCAGCTTGTTGCAAGGTTTCTGCGACGATTACGCCTTTACCTGCAGCGAGGCCGTCGGCCTTAATCACAATAGGTGCGCCTTTTTCTTTTAAATAGGCGAGGGCGGGTTCAACTTCGGTGAAATTTTGGTAATCAGCGGTTGGGATTTTGTGACGCGCAAGAAAATCTTTAGTGAACGCTTTAGAGCCTTCCAATTGCGCAGCGCCTTTGGTCGGGCCAAAGCACAACAGATTTTGAGAACGGAAATAATCAACAACACCAGCAACCAGAGGAACTTCTGGTCCAACGATAGTTAAACCTACGCCATTATTTTTTACGAATTCAGCAAGCTTTGGAAAATCCAGAATATCAATCGCAACGTTCTCGATATTATTTTCCAGCGCGGTGCCTGCATTACCGGGCGCAACAAATACTTTTTCGACGTGTTTGCTTTGTGCGGCTTTCCACGCGAGGGCGTGTTCACGGCCGCCGCTGCCAATAATTAATATGTTCATAAATTTCAATCTCTATGTTGGCCTCTGATATAAACAGCCATTTAATAGGGAATCGTCATCCCCACTGCGCGAGGATGACGATTCCCTTCTTAATTACAACTCTTGTTAGCAAAATTAAGTTGCAGTGTGTCTACTATGGCGTACAAATTAATGACGGAAGTGACGCATACCCGTAAACACCATTGCCATGCCATGTTCATCGGCTGCAGCGATAACCTCTTCATCGCGCATTGAACCACCTGGTTGAATTACAGCAGCAATACCAACTTTCGCCGCGTTATCAATACCGTCGCGGAAAGGGAAGAATGCATCAGAGGCCATCACAGAGCCAGCAACCTGCAAACCAGCGTGCTCAGCTTTAATGGCAGCGATACGCGCAGAATTTACGCGACTCATTTGGCCAGCGCCAACGCCGATGGTGTGTTTGTGTTTTGCGTAAATGATTGCGTTTGATTTAACAAACTTAGCGACTTTCCATGCGAACAACAAGTCTTGAATTTCTGCAGGAGTCGGCGCACGCTTGGTAACGATTTTTAAATCGCTTTCAGTAATGATGCCGTCATCGCGATCTTGTACTAACAAGCCGCCGTTGACGCGTTTGTAATCCAAACCTTTCACACGCACTTTGCTCCACTCACCAGTAGCGAGCAAACGAACATTTTGTTTAGCTTTAACCACTTCAATTGCCTCTGGGGAAACACTTGGAGCGATGATCACTTCAACGAATTGGCGCTCAACAATGGCTTTTGCTGTTTCTGCATCCAATTCGCGGTTGAACGCAATGATGCCACCGAATGCAGATTCGCTATCAGTTGAATAGGCCAAGTCATAAGCGTGTTTAATAGATTCTGCTACAGCAACGCCACATGGGTTTGCGTGTTTAACAATTACACATGCTGGCTCATCAAATGATTTAACGGTTTCCAATGCTGCGTCAGTATCGGCAACGTTGTTGTAAGAAAGCTCTTTACCTTGCAATTGTTTTGCAGAGGCAATGCCCACTTCTTGTGGATTTTTTTCTACATAGAAAGCGGCTTTTTGGTGTGGGTTTTCACCGTAACGCATTTCTTGCGCTTTGATAAATTGGGTGTTGAAGGTGCGTGGGAAATCAGCGCTGCCGCCTTCAACCATACGGCCAAAGTAATTGGCGATAGCACCATCATAAGCAGCTGTGTGTTCGTAAGCTTTTATCGCTAAATCAAAACGGGTTTTATAAGACGTGCAGCCATTGTTTGCTGATAGTTCAGCCAAAATTTTTGTGTAGTCAGACGCATTAACAACAATATTTACATGTGCGTGATTTTTCGCAGCTGCGCGAACCATGGTTGGGCCGCCGATGTCGATATTTTCTACCGCGTCTTCCAATGAGCAATCTTTATTAGCAACAGTTTTTTCGAAGGGGTAGAGGTTTACAACCACCATATCGATATTGTTGATGCCGTGTTTTTGCATCACCGCATTATCAACACCGCGACGCGCCAGAATGCCGCCGTGAATTTTGGGGTGAAGTGTTTTTACACGGCCGTCCATCATTTCTGGAAAGCCAGTGTAGTCAGAGACTTCAATCGCAGGGATTTTGTTTTCAGTGAGTAATTTAAAGGTGCCGCCAGTGGACAGAATTTCTACGCCTTTCGCGTTGAGCGCTTGCGCAAACTCAACAATACCGGTTTTATCTGAAACACTAATAAGTGCGCGTTTTACCGCTACAAGATCAGCTGTGTTACTCATGGTTGAGTCTCCTGGATAGTAAAAGATAAAGATAAGTACGCAATATTCTGAACAGGATATCTATATCTAAAATATTGGGTACTTAGCTCTATGTCATGCTGGATATAAACAAAGGTGGAAAATAAAAAGGGGTGGAAACGAATTGCCACCCCTTTTTTCTGCGTGGCGAAATGAGTCGCCCGCGTTAATTACAATAAGCCGTATTGCTTTAACTTTTTGCGCAAAGTGCCGCGGTTCAAACCCAATACTTGCGCTGCGCGAGTTTGGTTGTGACGAGTGTATTTCAAAACGATTTCGAGCATTGGAGCTTCGACTTCGGCCATTACCATTTCGTAAACATCGCTTACCGATTGGCCATCTAAATGTTTGAAATAATTTTCCATCGCTTGCTCAACACAGGCGCGCAATGATTGCTGTTGTGCAGGTTGGTTCAGATTCTGCGCGTTGTTGGTGTTGACGGGTTGGGTAATAAAAGTTGCAGTGTTCATGCGGCTTTTTCCTCTTTCTTTATCAGCTGCTCAAAAAAACGTTGTACGCTATCTTGTTGCGCTTGAGCCGTTTCCAGTTTGTTGAATTCTCGGCGAAATAATTCGCTATCGGGCACTGTTTGCAAATACCAACCCGCATGTTTGCGAGCGATTCGTGGCCCCATAAATTCCCCGTAGAAACAGTACAGTTCGCGCAGATGGCTGCTTAAAATTTCTCTTACTTCGTGAAGAGAAGGTTCGGGTAATTCGTTTCCTGTAACCAGGAAGTGCTCAATTTCGCGGAAAATCCACGGGCGTCCTTGAGCTGCACGACCGATCATCACCGCTGCCGCTTGGGTGTGATCCAATACCGCTTTGGCTTTGCGTGCTGAATCTATATCACCGTTGCTAAACACCGGGATACTGACGGCTTGCACAACCGCTGCGATAGTGTCGTACTCGGCCTCGCCGGTGAACGCGCATGCGCGGGTTCGGCCATGTAAAGCGAGGGCACTTATGCCGGAATCTTCTGCGATGCGCGCAATGCGTAACGCGTTGCGTTCTTCGGTGCTCCAGCCGGTGCGGAACTTGAGGGTTACCGGCACATCGACTGCGGCGACGACTGCTTGCAGAATTTCGGCGACCAACTGTTCATCTTTTAACAAAGCTGAGCCAGCGGCTTTTTTACACACTTTTTTGGCGGGGCAACCCATATTGATATCAATAATTTGGGCGCCATTGGCGACGTTTAAACGTGCTGCCTCTGCCATCATTTCCGGGTCACCACCGGCGATTTGTACCGCAATGGGTTCAACTTCGCCGGTGTGATCCAGGCGCAGACTACTTTTGCGTGTACCCCAAAGCTCCGAGTTTGAGGTAACCATTTCAGATACCACCAAACCAGCGCCCAATTGCCGGCAAAGCTGGCGAAAGGGGCGGTCTGTCACTCCGGCCATGGGCGCGAGAATAACTTTGCTGTCAAATTGGTAGGGTCCGATACGGAACATTAATGCTCCTGCTGAATGCACGCGCCAGCAAATACCGCGCTGGCTTAAAGGTTCTGCACCTGCGTAAAAGGGGCGCCATCATAACCGTTCAGGGGCGGATTGAAAACGAAAAAACGCCAAAAATTGGCGTTTTTTTGAGCTAAAAATTTGCTTTAAGGGGTTGCATTTTTGTGGGCTAGATGCGTGCGTAGCTCAAAGCATTTTAGTGAGTAAGAAGGCTGTAATTTACGGCGTCTGGACCCGGGTCTGCGATTTCAATCGTGATGTGTACAGGCTGGCGCACCGGAATGTGTTTCATGCCAGCTAACTCTCCCGCTAAGTATTCGGCAGGTGTAAAGCGGCGGGTGGCGACAGGTGTTTCATCCAGTTTGCTGAAGGATAGGGTCAGATCCGGAAAGGGCTGCTCGAACGGTGCGTTGTTAATCAATATAGCGTCAACCATCAAGGCGTTCGCGGCCTGTGGGTGATTCCGTACGATGAGGTTGGTCGCCAAAATTTGACTGGTGTCGATGAGCGTAGGAACCTCACAACCAAAAATGGGGCAAACAAATAAGTAGGCTGTTCTGTAGGGTTCTACGCGGCTGAAGTAATCGAACTTGAAATAGGCTACTTGGAAAAACAGTAAAAACGCCATTAAAAAGCTGAGTGTTGACCAGAGCTTGCGTTGGTACCAGCGGCGCATGCGCTTGGCCGTAAACTCCACGGGGGCCGGCATAATATTCATAAGCAAGGCGGCACGAGATGTATCGAAGGCGCGGATCTTGGATGACTTGACTGGACGTTTCGAGCTCGCTTTTTCTGATTCGGGTTCAGAGTCGAGAGGGCTTGAATTGGCTCCGCCGCTGAAAAGTGCTGCGGCGAAAGAGGCTGCTTCGGCGGCGCGTTCCTCTTTCGCTTGCGGGGAATTTGTTGCATTCAAGAATTCTTGGCTGAATACAGTCTCTTCCTGCTGTTCCTGTTTGGGTTCGCCTTTTGATTCTTCTGTTTGCGGGTTAGGGCTTTCATCAACCAAGCTGAACACAAGGCCGGAGTAGGGTTTCGGGGCCTCGGGTTTGAGTTCTTTCGATACGACTTCTTCTGGTTGACCGTAAGACTCTGCAAACTCCTCTTCTTCCGTTTTTACGATGGGCGGCGCAGGCTTTTTAAGTTGATGTAAAACCTCTTCGTTGTCGTCCAGTAACTCCTCTGCCCAAGATTCGTCTTCAGGCTCCTCTTTTTCGTCAGTTGGTTGCTCGTAACGAATTTCGCGTTCGAACAGAGAAACAGTTTGCTTGGGGCGTAGATCAATATCTAGAAAGCCATCGAACTCGTAAGTCGAGTTTTTCTCAGTTTCCTGATCCATGTCATCGCTAATAAGCACATCATCTTCGTCTTCAAGCACTTTAGCTTTATCGATGACAGGTTTGGTGATGGGTGTTTCGGCTTCGAAAGTAGAGGGGTGTGCCTGTATCGGGGCTGCTTTTGTGGCCGAGGGTGTTTGCACGCTCGAAACGGCGGTGGTATCGGCCAAAGGTTTGGTAACTACTTTGGTTGGCGCAGCTACAGTCGGTTGTTCAAGAGGAAGTTGTTCGGTTTTAAATTGTTCTGGTTTTGGTTGCTCGGCTTTCGCGGCAGGTTTAGTAGCTTGTGGCTCAGGCTTTTTGAGGGCTGCTGGCTCTTGCGGATTAGTTGTTTTTACAAGGTAATCTTGGGCTTTGAAAATGTGCAGGCACGAACCGCAGCGCACTGCGCCCTTAGCTGACTCAAGTTGGGTGCTGGTGATGCGGAAAGCAGTTGCGCATTTCGGGCAGCGGGTAGCCATTTGGGTCATGGTAGCGGAGATTCCTTGTTGAATTACCTGTGAGTGTAGCGGCTCACTTTGGCGGGGTAAATTGTTCTTATCATGGAGTGTTAAACCTCCCGCATTTGTAAACAAATACGGGACTTAAAGCAACTTATTCACCCTAATTCTTCAGTTTCTTAATTTCTAGGTTTTTAGGTTTCTAGCTTTTTGGTTCGGAAGTGTCTTGATTCTGGAGTTCAAACCTTTAGGCGCGAACTTTGGTTCCCGTTATGCGCACCCACTCTTCTTGAGTGGCGATAGGGTCGAAATCAAACCACTGCGCGTAGGCGGCTTTAACGGCATCTGCTTGAATTGCCAAAATGCCCGACAAACAAATTTTACCCCCAACTTTGGTCATGGCGTTAAGTGCGGGCGCAAGTTCGGCCAAGGGGCCGGCGAGAATATTGGCTAGCATCATATCCGATTGGAAGTTCGGGCAATCTTTGGGCAGGAATACGGGCATTGCATCTTCGGGGAGATTATTACGCTTAGCGTTTTCGGTGGTGGCGAGGAGTGCTTGGGGGTCTATATCAACACCAATCACTTTTTTCGCGCCCATCAAGAGTGTGGCTATACCGAGAATACCTGAGCCGCAGCCGTAATCCACAATATCTAAGCCATCGAAATTTTGCTGGTCGATCCACTGCATGCACATAAAGGTGGTGGGGTGTGTGCCCGTGCCGAAAGCGAGGCCGGGGTCTAGCATTAAATTGATTTTGTCCGGCTCAGGCGGTTGTTGCCAGCTCGGGCAAATCCACAGGCGCTCGCCGCAGCGAATGGCGTGGTAGTTGTTCATCCATTCGCGTTCCCAATCTTTATCTTCCAATTGTTCCCATTTGTGATGGGGGATTTGACCGCGCAACTTGTTGGCAATTTTAGTGGTGATTTCTGCGGTATTTACTTCTGCATCATAAAGGCCGGTAACGCGTACTTGATCCCATAGCGGTGTTTCGCCCAATGCTGGCTCAAAAATAGGTTGATCGGCATTGTCCTCAAGTGTGACGGATGCGGCGCCCGTTTTGAGTAAAGCGCTTTCGAGTTTTTTTACCTCGGTGCGGGGAGATGCAATTTTTAATTGAAGCCAGGGCATGGTTAGTTACTCAGAAAAATCTTGTGTAAATAAAAGGTGATTTCGTATTAGACGCTTTTATTGTAAGCATAAAAAATGTCATCTCTCACCCAGTCTAAAGATTCATACAAAGACTGAGCGGTTAAATTCGTTTTGGCAGTCGTTAAATCCATGCGTGCAATTTTATTTGCTTGGGCGTGTTCGTGTGCTTGTTCTAGCAGCATTTTCCCCAAACCTGATTTGCGTACATTGGGCGATACAAATAAGTCATAAAGCACATAAATCGGTGCACCTATAACAGAGCAAAAACTGGGGTAAATCTGGCAGAAGCCTAGCGCTGTTTGCGAATCATCTTCAGCAATAAAAATAATTGATTCGTTGTTGTTTAGTCGCGCGTAAAGAAACTCTTTGGCAAACTCCAAATTTGGTGCTTGTTCGTAGAACTGGCGATAATCATTAAAGAGAGGTGCAACTTTGTCTAGGTCTGCGAGGGTTGCTCTGCGGGTTATAAACTTTTTCATTCTTGCTCCATCAAAATAAAAATACCCCAGTGCAAAAACACTGGGGTATTTCTAATAAACAAAATGTGTTTATTAGTGATCCATACCCAATTTCTTTTCAAGGTAATGGATGTTCACGCCGCCTTTGCGGAATTCTTCATCGCGAACCAGCATTTGTTGTAGCGGAATGTTGGTTTTGATTCCGTCAACAATGGCTTCATCCAACGCCTGACGCATACGATCCAATGCAATCTCGCGCGTATCACCATAGGTAATGATTTTCGCGATCATTGAATCGTAATTCGGCGGAACTGTGTAGCCGTTGTACAAATGCGAATCCACACGAACACCCAAACCGCCAGGAGCGTGGAAACCTTTTACTAAGCCGGGGCAAGGCATAAAGGTTTGTGGATCTTCGGCGTTGATACGGCACTCGAAAGAGTGGCCACGAATCACAACATCAGATTGTTTGATGGAAAGCGGCAAGCCCGAGCAGACGCGGATTTGTTCTTTGATCAAATCAATGCCGGTCACCATTTCAGAAACCGGGTGTTCTACCTGAATACGAGTATTCATTTCGATAAAGTAGAAGCGACCATTTTCGTATAAAAATTCAAAGGTGCCTGCGCCTTTGTACTTAATATCGATACAGGCTTGCACGCAGGCCTTGTAAGTGGCTTCCCGAACATCTTGTGGAATTCCCGGTGCCGGAGCTTCTTCCAACACTTTCTGGTGACGGCGTTGCAAAGAGCAATCGCGGTCGCCCAAATGAATCGCATTACCTTGGCCGTCTGACAAAATTTGCACTTCAACGTGACGTGGGTTTTGCAGGAATTTTTCCATGTAAACCGTGTCGTCACCAAAAGCGGCTTTTGCTTCGCCCATGGTGATTTGAATTGAGCTGATCAAGTTCTCTGCTTCATGCACAACACGCATGCCGCGACCGCCACCACCAGCAGCAGCTTTGATAATGATTGGGTAGCCGATGCGCTCGGCGATTTCCATACATTTTTCGGGCTCTTCGCTTGGGTTTGGCAACGCGCCGTCGGAACCGGGTACGGTTGGAACGCCGGCTTTTTTCATCGCCTTAATCGCTTCAACTTTATCGCCCATCATGCGAATTACATCTGGATCTGGGCCAATAAAGGTGAAGCCGCTTTTTTGCACGCGCTCGGCAAAGTCAGCATTTTCTGCAAGGAAACCGTAGCCGGGGTGAACGGCTTCAGCGTCAGTGATTTCCATGGCGGCGATGATAGAAGGAACGTTCAAATAACTTTTTGGCGATGGATTGGGGCCAATACAAACGGCTTCATCGGCAAGGCGAACGTGTTTTAAGTTGCGGTCTACTACAGAGTGAACAGCAACCGTTTGAATGCCCATTTCTTTACAGGCACGCAAAATGCGGAGTGCAATTTCGCCGCGGTTTGCAATGAGAATTTTTTTAAACATAAACCAAGTCCTCAGCAGTTAGCTGTTATTGTTAGGCAATAATCACTAATGGCTGATCGAATTCAACGGGGCTACCGTCTTGTACCAGAATGGCTTCAATAACGCCGGCTTTGTCAGCTTGGATTTGGTTCATCATTTTCATGGCTTCGATAATACAAATTACGTCGCCAACTTTTACGGATTTTCCTACTTCAATGAAGGGCGCTGAACCGGGGCTTGGCGCGCTGTAGTAGGTGCCCACCATGGGAGACTTAATGCTGTGGCCGCTAATAGCAGCTGGTGCGGCAGCGGCAGCAGGTGCTGGAGCAGCTGCAGTTGCGGCGGCTGGAGCTGGGGCAGCTGCTTGCGCAGGTGCTGGAGCATAGTTGGGTGCAGTTACGTATTGAACGGTGCCGCTGTTGCGGGCAATGCGCACAGACTCTTCGCCTTCTTTGATTTCTAATTCACCGATGTTTGATTCTTCAAGCAATTCGATGAGTTTTTTAATTTTGCGAATATCCATAGGATCCTCTTTGCAACAGTTGTTGATTTTAAAAATAGTAATTAACGATTAATTCTTGAGTAATGAAAAAGCGGCTTGCATCGCCAAGCGGTAGGAGTCAGGGCCAAAACCGCAGATCACGCCTTGGGCGATATCAGAAAAGTAAGAGTGGTGGCGGAAGGCTTCGCGTTTGTGCACGTTGGATAAGTGCACTTCAATAAACGGAATGTTCACCGACAAAATTGCATCGCGCAGGGCAACGCTGGTATGGGTGAAGGCAGCGGGGTTGATCAGAATAAAATCTACGCCTTCTTTGCGCGCATCGTGAATACGGTCGATCAATTCATATTCCGCATTGCTTTGCAGCGTTTGAAAATGATGACCAGCTTCTCCACACATTTGGGCTAACTGCTGGTTTATGGTCTCAAGAGTGGCGGCACCGTAGATGCCGGGTTCACGTAAGCCAAGCATGTTTAGATTGGGGCCGTGAAGAACCAAAATTGTAGCCATAGTGAGTCCTATTGTTGTGAACGGCTGCGATCGGGCGGTTTGACCGCGAAAGGTCGTCACAAGTTTCATCGGATATCAAAAAAGTGGCGGGAGTTTGCCGCAATTTGTTACTTATGTCCACGATGAGGGTGAAATTAATTTAAATTGCTGAAAATCGCTGCAAGTTTGCAGAAATTGTTACGGAAGGTGATGTTGAAGGCGGTCAGAACAGGAATTTTAGTGACTTGTTACCGCATCTTTTACGCTTTTTAGAGGCAAGATGCGGCAACTTCGCTTAATTGGTGCCTAAATGCAGTAAATTTCGGCTATTTGGGTTCTTTGAGTGCGTTTATGACAATGGATGGGGTTAGGAGTTGTGGCAAAACGACGCCTTTGCTGTTTTGACCGGCAGGGAACCATATATACAAAGGAACGCCAATTCGACCATATTCTTGCAGTAACTGCTTAATATCTTCGTCTGAATTCGTCCAATCTGCTATCAAGGTTGTTACTTTTAGCTCGTCGAAGACAGCTTCTACTTCCGGATGTGTCAGGGTTGTGCGCTCGTTGACCTTACAGGTAATACACCAATCTGCGGTTACATCGATAAAAACGGGTTTACCCTGCGCACGCAAATCCGCCAAAACGGCTGGAGTATAAGGCGTCCAGCGCTTGCTGCTTTCTTGTGTTTTCATTGCTTGATAAGGGATGTATATCGCCAAAAGCAGTGCAACGAGGCCAATCGCTTTATAGATTTTGCTCGCCAGACCTACAGCGGGGCGACGGTAAATCCAAAAGGCAAAGGCGATGGATACAGCACCGAGGCAAGCCGCGAGCATCATTCCCGAACCGGCTTGATTAGTGAGCACCCACAGCAGCCAGATGGCGCTGATATAAAGGGGGAAGGCAAGGAACTCTTTGAGTGTTTCCATCCACATACCGGGTTTTGGTAGGCGCTCCGCCAGTTGCGGCAAGAAGCACAGCAGTAACAGCGGCGCGGCCATGCCCAAGCCAAGTGCCGTGAAGACGGCGAGACAAATATAAGCAGGCTGGGTCAACGCGAAGCCTAGGGCTGCGCCCATAAAAGGAGCTGTACAGGGGCTGGCAACAACAGCAGCTAAAACGCCAGTGAAAAACGAACCCTGCAAGCCCGATTTTTCCGTTAGATGTTGGCCGACTCCCATGAGCGATCCACCAAGTTGGATGTACCCACTCATGGCCAAACCCATCACAAAGAACAGGTAAGCTAGCGCCGTAATCAGCCCAGGTGACTGCAGTTGGAAGCCCCAGCCAACCGCTTGTCCACCTGCTTTGGCGGCCAATAACAGGCCAGAGAATCCTAAAAACGAAGCAACAATTCCAAGAGTGTACATAAGCCCGTGCAGCTTGATGGTTTGCTCATGGCTTTGTACAAGGCTAAGCACTTTGATGGAGAGCACGGGAAACACGCAAGGCATAAGGTTCAAGATAACGCCGCCGAGGAACGCAAAAAGCAAGGCTTGCCATACCCAAAGTTCGTCTTTCGGTTGCTCTGAAACGGGTGCTGCTTGTTGAGCGGGTTCTGCGGCTGATTGGGCATTTGTCGCAGGCTTGTTCGCGGCCTTTTCTATTTGATTTTGAGTGGGATCGACATGAAGCGTTTCTGAATAGGGGGGGTAACACAATCCCGCTTCCGCGCAGCCTTGCGAGGTGACTTTTAGATCAAAAGCGGGTGTTGAGCTGGGGAGAACAAAGTCTGCTGTCACCTCATGGTAGTGAAGTGTCATATCTTTGCCTGCAAATTCGTCGAATTTGGGTTTTCCTTTCGGACTAAAGCTTGGAGTGAGCGTCACCTCAGGCGTGGCTTTGAATTTGAAGCGCTCTTCGTAAAGGTAATACTTGTCAGCGATGGTCCATGTAAGGCTGAGTTTCTTGCTGTTGGCATCTACATCCTTTATGTCTGCCGCAAATTTATAGGCTTCGGTAACCGGTAAAAACTCATCGTGAGTGGTGAAGCCTGCCGTTGTCGTAGAAGCGCCGGTATCGCCCGCCGCTTTAAATCCTTCAGCAGAGGTAAAGGATGCTGGCAAGAGAATTGAGCACAGAATTGCGCAGGCGAAGTGCTTAATTCGCATCTGTAACAAATTAAATTCGGGCAAGCGGAAAGAACTTGGCATAATGAGCGCCTTACTGCAAAAGTGAGCTGACAAACCAGCCGATTGAACGAAGTGGCGTAAAGTGCTGCAAGTGTAGTCGAGTCGGGAGTCCAGCCGCTAGTCGTCTTGTTGGAATGGGATTTGGTGAGGCTTTTGCGCGCGCCCTATGTCACAGCTTCCATCACTGTTTTGCATCATCAAATTATGTTTTGTTTAGTAGAGAAGGTAGTCATGTTCAGCCTGTTAAGTATTTCCAGTATAAAAGCGTCCAAAAGTTTCAATGTGATTGGCATTATTGGGTTGGCAGCAACATTAAGTGCTTGCCAATCAACTCCGAAGCAGGAAGAGCCTGCGCCTGTAGCTCAAAGTGTACAAGCTCCGGTTGAATTGACTGCGCAGCAAAAGGTAATCAATTCTCTTCTTTCTGAAGCTGATTACTGTTTGTCACAAAACAAATTACTTAACCCCATCTCGGATAACGCGCACGATCGTTATCGCTCAGTGCTGTTGATGGACCCCGAAAATGAGCGTGCAAAAACGGGATTGCAGACTATCTCCCTGCGTTTGGTAGACCTTGCCCGTAATGCTGCCAAGCGCGGTAACCTGACCGAAGCGCAAACCATGATCAGATACGCACGTGGAGTTGATAACAATCCTGTCGTACAAGATGCAGCTGAAACATTGCGTAAACAAATTGCTAGCGGCGGCGCTCCGGTGGAAAGAGCTTACACACCAAGCGAAGGCGAAGTTGTACTAGATGCGAAATTATTACAAGCGAAAGATCCACAACTCACTGCACAATTGGTTGGTGTTGCTCAAAAAGCAAAACAGACTGATCAGTTTGTATTGATTACTGCCCGCACCGACGCCGATGGCCGTTATATCTACCAATTATTGCGCAATGCGGTTCCGGGTTACTTGGTGCGCGGTGATATTAAAATCGGCGCGCCTGCGCGCGTTAAATTGGTTAAATCCCTCGACTGATAACAACAAGGTGCGCCATGGGAAACTTAATTAAAAATATTGCGTTGCTTCTTACTTTTTTTATCGGTACAAGTAGTGCATTCGCAGCTACCACCTCTGTGTCTGATTTTAGTGTAAGTAATGCATTTTTTTACGTGCCTTTAGGTACGAGCAAAACCACCATGGCGTTTTTTACCATCACCAATAATACAAATAGTGACGTTCGTATTACTGGTGTGAAATCTAGTTCGGCCAACCAAATAGTTGTCATGCCTGAGCCAGTCTTACTGGTTCCAGCTCACCAATCTGTTGCGTTGAAATCCAGTGGGCGTTATCTCCAAATTAATGGTCTCAAAGGCAAGCTAAGTACCGGCGACGAGCTACACTTAATAGTAAGTCTCAGTAACGGGCGCAGTATTGACGTTATCGCTCTCGCGAAAAGTGCTTACGACCAAATGCATGGCCATTAAAGGTTGGCATCATGAGCCTATTAAAGTCTTTGGGTGTTAAAGCATTATGGGTGCGCGGAATGCGCCGAGCCCGCGATGAATATGAAGACGCCCAGAGTGATATAGAACATGCCCGCCCGTTTTATCGTTGGGCGATCTATGCGGTTCTGCTTTATTTTTTATGTGCGCTATGTGTTGGTATTTATTGGAGTACCGCGCCCGCACCAGTGAATGTTCAGGCAGAAATTCAACGTCAAATCAATTACTCAAAAACCACCGCGAGCACACCTTTGGTCAAGGGTGTTGCCACAACATCTGCATTGATTGCCATTGCTGAAACCCTGATAGATAAAAATGGCGGCTATATTTCAAACGATGTATTTCCTCCGGGAATTTGGCTAGACAACATGCCCCATTGGGAGCTGGGTGTTGTTATGCAATTGCGTGATACGACCCAAATTTTGCGTAGCTCACTCAGCCAATCTAATTTAAATCACGATTTGGATCTGGATTTGCAAAAGGCGGAAGTGCGGTTTAATTTTTCAAATAACTCTTGGGGCTTTCCCGCTACCGAATCGCAATACCGATCTGGCATTGAGCATCTGCAGGCATACAATTTCCGTTTGTTAAAATCTGGTCTGGGTAATGCGCAGTTTCACGCGGATGCCGAACACTTAAACGATTATTTGGCTGGTGTTGAGCAACGCTTAAAAGTATTGTCTCAGCGACTAACTGCCAGTGTAGGGCCTACAACCAACTCTTCGTTGGTAGAGGTAGATTCGAGGGAAACAAAAAAAATTGTGAGTTCCCTCTACACAAAAACACCTTGGTACAAAGTGGATGATGTTTTTTATGAAGCACGCGGATCCTCTTGGGCGCTTATTGCATTGCTGCAAGCAGTTGAGATTGATTTTGCAGATGCCTTGCAAAACAAAAACGCGCGGGCGAGTTACGAGCAAATTATTCGCGAATTAAATCCAACACAAGAATCGGTATTTAGCCCGGTTATTTTAAATGGCGACGGTTTTGGTTTGGTTGCCAATCATTCGCTCACCATGGCCTCCTATTTGGCACGCGCACAAACAGCCATCTCCGATTGTCGCCGCCAGCTTTTAGTTCCTACATCCCGGTAAGTCCCGCTTATGCTTAATGCTTTTTTATTGACTCGCCAATGGCGCGATACTCGCGAGGGTATAGTGCTGGATTTTTGGTGGGCAACTGAGCAGGGTCCGCTGTGGACGCAAGTAGGCGCTCAAGAAGTTGTGTTGTTTGTGCTGCGTGAAGATGCGCAAAAAATTCACAAAGCTCTGGCAGGTTTACGCAAATGGCGAATGGCAGACGTTGAGTTAAAAACCTTTTTGAATTTGCCGGTTAGCGCCTTGTATTTTTCCAGCCAGCGTACCGCGCGCGAGGCAGTGGAATTGCTTAAACGAGAGTTTATCGGTCACTGGGAGGCCGATATCCGCCCCCATGAACGATACTTGATGGAGCGATTTATTACGGCATGCGCAAATATTGATTTACCGCAGATACCAAATGCATTAACGCCTGTTCTGAATCCACGCTTGAGCCCAAGCGATACACGTGTCCCGCTAAAAATGGTTTCGCTGGATATTGAAACCTCCATGGACGCAAAAAATTTATTTTCCATCGCGGTGTGGGCAGAGCATGATCGAAAAGTGTTTATGATTGGTGAGGGCGAATACTCTCAGTCTTCATCTTCGTCTAATTCCGTATTTTTTTATCCGACACAGCGCGAATGTTTGCAAGCTTTTCTGAATTGGCTGCACACCTACGATCCCGATATTTTAATTGGCTGGAGCGTTGTTCAGTTTGACTTGTGGGTTTTGGAAACCTTGTGCCAAAACGAAAACATAGCATTTGAGTTGGGGCGAGCAAAACAAACGGTGCATTGGCGGCAAGACGAAAGCGATGGCCGACGTTACGCGGTCATCCCGGGTCGTGTTGCGCTGGACGGGATTGAATTATTAAAGGCAGCTAACTATCGCTTTGAAAGCTATTCATTGCAGTTCGTGTCTGAGCAGTTGCTGGATAAAGGAAAGCTCCTTCAGGGTTCCGGCCGTGGTCACGATATAGCACGATTATTTACAGAAGATAAACTCGCCTTGGCTGACTACAACCTTCGTGATTGCGAGTTGGTGTGGGATATTTTTGCGCAGAAAAAACTGCTGCACTTCGCAGTCGAGCGAAGCCAATTAACGGGACTGCTGCTCGATAGAATTGGCGGCTCTGTCGCTGCGTTTGAGTATTTATATTTGCCTCGCTTGCATCGCAAGGGTTATGTGGCGCCGAATTTGGGTGAACTTGAATCAGACGTGACTAGCCCCGGTGGTTACGTGATGAATTCAAGGCCCGGAATTTATGACAACATTCTCGTGCTGGATTTCAAAAGCCTTTATCCAAGTATTATTCGCACCTTTTTAATTGATCCATGCGCGTTTTGGATTGCCGAGCATGAGCGTCTGGCAGATGAACAAGTGTTAGACGGTTTTAACGGAGCTCGTTTTGCTCGCGAAGGGCACATACTGCCGCAAATCATTGAACACCTTTGGTCGGCACGCGACATTGCAAAACGGGAAAAAAATGCTCCGCTTTCCCATGCCATTAAGATTATTATGAATTCTTTTTATGGAGTGTTGGGCTCCACAGGTTGTCGATTTTTTGATCCGCGAGTGTGTAGTTCAATTACCTTGCGAGGGCACGAAATCATTCAGCGCAGCCGTGATTGGATTGAGCAACAAGGCTACTCCGTTATTTACGGCGACACAGATTCGCTGTTTGTATGGTTAGAAAATAATTGCGTTGGCAAGCCACCTAAAAATAAAGAGCAATGCCAAAAAATTGGTGGCCGTTTAGCAAGAGAGCTCAACGAATGGTGGAAGAAAACCTTAAACACCGAGTACAACATCAAAAGTCACTTGGAAATTCAATTTGAAACTCTCTACCTTCGTTTCTTAATGCCTACCATTCGAGGCAGTGATTTGGGAACCAAAAAGCGTTACGCAGGAGTAGTGGAAAATGATGGACAGACAGAAGTTGTATTTAAAGGTTTGGAAAATGTTCGCACCGATTGGACTCGGCTCGCCAAAAATTTTCAGGAGCAACTTTACTCCAAGGTTTTTGCGGGAGAGGATTATCTCGACTTTCTGCGCGAAACGGTTGCCGATGTACTTGCTGGCAAACGCAATGAAGATTTAGTGTATAACAAGCGTTTGCGTCGCCATTTGCATGAATACGAAAAGAATGTTCCGCCTCAGGTTCAAGCTGCGCGCAAATATGTTCAGCTAACGGGTAAGCCAATAAAACGCGGCGATTGGATTGCCTACGTCATCACCACCAATGGTGCTGAACCTGTAGCCGCTCAGCAAAGCCCGCTGGATTACCAGCATTATGTGGATAAACAACTTATGCCGGTAGCCGATAGCATTTTGCATTTTATGGAACAAAATATGACTGAGCTGGTGGACACGCAAATGTCATTGTTTGTCGATTGAGATTAAACGGGAATTTTTTATGAAACTCAAAATTGTGTTTTTTTTAGTGATATTTCTTAGTTCTTGTGTTGGTCAACCACTTAATGAATCAGCGCGGAATACTATGAAGCTTAAATGCCAAGGCTTGCCAATACCGCAGCGTAACGAGTGTTTGGCCGATATTCCACCGGAATACAATAAATACCAAGAAGATCGATAAAGGTTACTGAACGAACGAGCTAGACCCAAATAAGATTGCTTTGAATAAATGCTGCTAAAAAATAGAGTAAATGAAATGGAAGAAATACTAGAACTACTGCGCGACCACAATGTCACTGTTCCCGTGCCTCTGGATTTGCCCGACGAAGATCAATTGGTAATGATTGAAGAGGAGTTGTTGTTGCCAATTCCTCGCGATGTACGAACGTTTTTGTTGGAGGCAAGTGACGTGATTTACGGTTCACTTGAGCCTGTGACAGCTGCAGATCCAAATTCGCACACTTACTTGCCGGAAGTGACCGCAGTAGCTTGGTCAGAAGGTGTGCCGCGTTATTTGTTGCCCATTTGTGAAGACAAAGGTGCTTATTACTGCGCTGATCCTGATGGCGAAATTGTGTTGTGGAAGGATGGCGATTTAACCGATGAAACCTGGCCTTCAATTTGGCAATGGGTTCGCGATGTTTGGTTGGAATCGTGAGTGAATGCGGGTTAGCTTTATTGGGCTAGCCCGCGTTGATAATCAGTGTGTCATTTTTATCAAAAACATTTTGGGCCATTGTTTACCGGTGATCCAGAATGCCTTTTTTTCAGCATCGTAAGCAATTCCATTTAAGACACTTTCTTCATCCTTAACTTTGAGGTTCTTGGCTAGGTCTGACATATCCAGTGCGCCGACCACATCGCCAGTCGTGGGGTTAATCTTAATGATTCGGTTGTCATGCCAAATGTTTGCCCAAATAAAACCCTCGGCGTATTCCAATTCATTTAGATTCAAAATGGCTTCTTGTTTATATTTTACTGAAATGGTTTTTTCAACGGCAAAGGTATCAGGGTTGTGGAAAAATAATGTCTGGCTTCCATCGCTGCGAATAATATATTTTCCATCGGTCGCCAAGCCCCAGCCTTGTCCGGTGTAGTTGAATGTTTTCACGAACGAAAAATCTGCAGCCTTGTAAACAAATGCGGTGCCTTCTTGCCAAGTAACTAAGTAGAGTTTGTCGTTGAGCAGGGTTAAGCCTTCTGCAAAGAATCGGTCGGGCAATTTTTGTTTTTGGCTAAAGGGCGCAGTCATTTTTTCCCAAGCGCTGGCAGGTTCGGCGAGTGGATAGGAAACTATATTGGATTTTGAGTAGAGCCCACTGCTCTCGAAAAAGCTGCCATCTTTGAATAAAAAGCCTTGCGTAAATAGATTGGTTTTGTGGGAGCGCTCGGCAATTATGCTGTAAGGAATTTGTGTTGCCTTTGCGAGCGAGTCGGCTTGTGCTGCGGAGAAGTTCGCAATCAATGTCAGGCTAAGGCAAAATAGGCGAATAATATCTTTCATAGTTTCAAGCTTTCCGAGCGAATCACTCATTTATTTATTCAATTTTAGGGCGAGTATCATGAAGCGTTTGCGGTCATTTGTCAGTATCACTTTGCTTGGCGGGTTTATGGTGGTTTTGCCCGGAGCTATTCTGGTTTTGTTTGCTGAATGGCTGTTTGGTGTGATTAGCCGATTGGTGCAACCCTTTAATGAATGGGTGGCGAGTTGGACGCCCCTTACGAGCTATATGGCGGATTTTACGGGAGTTGCCGTTTTGCTTGTGGGCTGTTTCTTAATCGGCCTTTTGGTAAAAACAAACATTGGCCAGTGGCTTCACGATTTGATTGACGATTTTCTGGGCAAAGTTTTGCCCGGTTACCAAACTATTAATAAGCTTGTGTCTCAATTACTAGGCGGCGAGGGCAATACATCCTTGTTAAAAGGTGAAGCCTGCCGCGCTTACATCATGGGGCCTAATGTACCTACGTCCGTAACCGGCATTGTCACAGCCAAGCATGCGAACGGTGATTTTACGGTTTACGTTCCGACAGCGCCGTTTTTAACCTCGGGGATGGTTTATCATTTGGGGGCAGACAGTGTTGTGTTGTTGCCGCATATCTCGGTGGAAGCAGTAATGCGTACTATCATTGCTTGCGGCAGTGGGTCACAAGTGTTGATACAACCCCCACCGGAAGAATAATGAGTGAATTAAAAAGGCCGCACTTGCAAAACAAGGCGGCCTTTTTTATTGGGTTGATGTTTACTTTTTTGCGGGTGATTTTGGTTTTGCCGATTTCTTTGGGGTTGTATCGTCGGACGTTATTTTTGCATCAGATTTAGCTGGCTTGCTGGCGCGTGTGCCTGAAAGCGACACGTTTACCGAAGGCAGTGCAGGATCTTCACCGCGCTCGCGGCTTTCCACATAGTTAATGGCATCTTTCACCGCGTTAACCACTTTGTTGTGTATTTCCTGAATGTCCTGCGGGGACATGAAGAAAGTCATATCCACGTCGTGACGAATGTAGCGAGGCGGCATTCTATTGAGCGCTACGCAGGCAACATCGGCCAAAAAATCTCTATCGCCTTCCTCCGCGCGTTTGCTTTGCGCAAAAATCTCTTCGAGTACAAGTCGCTCGTAATAATTGTGGATAAAGTCAATTTCGTCGTAAGCAACAAGATTGTAATTGCGGGAATTGGTCAGCATGGCGTAGTTCTCTTATTAAACTTGGGCAGATTTCAAAAGAGTATAGACCGGGTTTTGGCTTGTGGTGTGTTTTGCTGGTGCAAGGGGCAAATGGCTTAACGCTTGTTGCGGGTTAAATCTCTTATCACAAAGCGCGCCGGATGTAGGGCATTCACCAGTTCGCGGGGAAGGGGTGCTGGTTCCTCACAAATATGCGATGCCAGCAATTCCGCGCATAGTGGTGTGTAAGCCAAGCCGCGGGCGCCGTGGCCTAGATTAATATATAGCCCCGGCCAATAACTCCCTCCGCAGGTGACGCCAGCTCTGGCGTTTTTTCGCAAGGGCGCAAAATCAGCCACCATTTTATCCACGATAGGTAGAGGCCCCACCGCTGGCAGGTAATCCGGCAAAGAACACCTAAAAGCAACGCGGCCTTGCAACTCGTTTGCATCTACCTTTGCGTCAAACGCAGGCAAGTGCTCATGCAAGTTGTCTAGATTGGTTTGATGGTCGGAAACGCGCAGCGCCGTTTCATCATCTTTAAGATTGAATGTCGCGCCCGTACAAAAAATGCCTTGCTGCGCGGGACTAATGTAGCCCTCCGCGCATACAACCGTGTTCAATGACGCACCTGTGCTATTCGCTGGAACATAAGTGACTTGGCCGCGAATTTTTTTGAGGGGGAGATGATCAGACAAAGAAAAATTTGCAGCGTCTTTTGCGTTGGCAATAACCACAGCTGGCGCATTCAATGGTTCACCCGTTGGTGATGATAAAGTCCAGCCGTGTTCAGTTCGCGTGATGGAATCAACCGCAAAATCGTAAGTCACGTCGATGTTGGGATGATCAACCAAATGAGCGCACAAACGACGCGGATCTATCCAGCCCGCTTTCGGGAAAAAGATGCCACTCTGAGTGAGCGCAATACCAGCGATCTTACTTGCTTCATCTTGATCAACGAAGCGAACCAACTCTTCCGCTTGTGCAAATTTTTCGCGCAGTAGCATCTGCAAATCTACTTCTGATGGTTTGTGCGCGAGCTGTAAAACGCCGCAGTCATCTCCAATTTCACTCCACAGAGGCCGATAAAAATTCAAGGCGTATTGCAAGCTCGCTAAATTAAACGCAGCTTGCACTTCTTCCATCGGCGACAGCTTGGCGTAAAGCACACCTTGTGGATTGCCAGAACCTTCCTGCGCAAGCGCGCTATGTTTCTCAAGAATATTAACCTTCCAGCCGCGTTCTGCGAGCGCGCGCGCCGTATGGCAACCCGCTAAACCGCCACCGATAATAAGCACGTGTTTTTCGTTGACGCGTAGTTTTTGCGTGTCGATGGTCCACGGAACGGGGTAAGGAGAAAAGCTTCCGCGGTAGGTAAAATCGGCGGGGTCGAGCGGTAAAAATTCTTCGGTAAATTCAGCTTTGACCATTTCGCGTTTGCGGCCAAAACCGGCAACCTTTTGTATTGCAAAACCGGCCGATTTTAATCCGTTTTTTACAATGGCTGCCGCGCTAAAAGTTGCGGCTGTTGTGCCCGGTTTACTTAGGTTTCGTACGCAAGAAAATAAGTCGGTACTCCACATTTGCGGATTTTTTGACGGCGCAAAGCCATCTAAAAACCAAGCATCTACTTTTATACCTGTTGCACAATAAAGCGGGTGTGTTGTGGCAAGTAATTTTGCAAAACCTTGCGCCGCGTCATCAATAATGAGCGTTAATTTTATGCGACCGTTATTGAAATTGAGTCGATGAAAACCCGTACTCACAAACACCGGGTAGGCGGCAATGAGTTCATCGGCGATATGTTTAAGCTCTTGCCATAGGGCAAGCGCGCGCTGTAAGTCATCTTTACGCAGCGGAAATTTTTCCACGCTAATGAAATGCAATTGCGCAGTGGCGGGCGCAACTTTAATCCATAAATCCCACGCAGCTAAAAAATTCAAGCCCGAACCGAAGCCGGTTTCGGCGATCGTAAAGCTTTCGTTTTGTGTTAATGCGGCCCAGCGCTCGGATAAATGGTTGTGCTTTAGAAATACGTGACGTGTTTCTTCCAGTCCGTTGGCTTTAGAGAAATAAATATCGCCGAATGTGCTCGACAGGGGTTGGCCTTCTGCATCCCATTCCAAGGTTGCAAGCTCAAGACTGGGGTTAGATGGGGATAATTTCATTAGCAGGCAGGTACACTATTAAAGGAACCGCGATTTTGCCACAAATCATTCACGAGTGGCTGTTAAGTGGGATGAAAGCGGGTGCCGGTTATAAAACGGCCTGTTATGATTCGCGTAAATCCTCGGGAGACTCACAATGATCGAACCTATTTATTTAGCCCGCAGCGGCACTCAAGATTTGGTTTTACTGCCTGCCTTGGCCAATCGTCATGGTTTGATAACGGGCGCTACGGGCACCGGAAAAACCCTAACCCTGCAAAAAATGGCAGAGTCGTTTGCAGCCATTGGTGTGCCGGTTTTTATGGCCGATGTGAAAGGCGACTTGTCGGGTATTGGTGCAAAAGGTGTTTTGTCAGAGAAGCTGAGCGCCGCCATTGCCGAGCGCGGAACTTTGGTGCCTGAGCCGGTGGCAAACACCCCCGTGTTTTGGGATTTGTGGGGCAAGGCTGGGCACCCGGTGCGTGCAACCGTTTCGGATATGGGGCCGATTTTATTGGGGCGCTTGTTTAATTTAAATGATACGCAAGCGGGCGTTTTGCAGTTGGTGTTTAAAATTGCTGATGACAACGGATTACTGTTGCTGGATTTAAAAGATTTGCGCTCCATGCTCAATTTTGTGGGCGAAAACGCTAAACAATTTACAACGTCTTACGGAAACATTTCGGCGGCATCAATAGGTGCAATTCAGCGTGCGCTTATGGCGCTTGAGCAGGAGGGTGGCGACAATTTTTTTGGCGAGCCCATGCTCAATATTCAGGATTTGTTGCAAACCGATACACGGGGCAGAGGCGTTATTAATATTTTGGCCGCTGATAAATTAATGTTAGCGCCAAAAGTTTATGCGACTTTCTTGCTGTGGCTCTTATCGGAACTATTTGAGCAGTTACCCGAGGTGGGCGACTTGGAAAAGCCCAAACTGGTGTTCTTTTTTGATGAGGCACATTTGTTATTCAACGATGCACCACCTGCGCTGGTTGAAAAAGTTGAACAAGTTGTGCGCTTGATTCGTTCAAAAGGTGTGGGCATTTATTTTGTTACGCAAAATCCATTGGATATTCCCGACACAATTCTGGGGCAACTTGGTAACCGTGTGCAGCACGCGTTGCGTGCCTTTACTCCGCGTGATCAAAAAGCGGTAAAGACGGCAGCGCAAACCCTGCGCGCAAATCCAGCGTTTGATTCGGAAAAAGTCATCACCGAATTGGGTGTTGGTGAAGCGTTAATTTCGATGTTAGACGAGAAAGGTCGCCCCACCGTAGTTGAGCGTGCGTTTATTAATGTTCCGGGTTCGCGTATTGGCCCGCTCACGGCAGAAGAGCGCAGTGCACACATTGCTAATTCTTTGGTGGCAGGTATTTACGAAGCGGTTGAAGATCGTCAATCAGCATTTGAACTTTTGCAAGCTAAGGCCACGCAAGTAGAGTCCCCGGCAGCGGCACCCAGTGGTGGTGCTGCGCCTACTGCTTCAGGCGATTCAATGCTGGGCGGCTTGAATGATATTTTATTCGGCACAACCGGCCCTCGTGGAGGTCACCGCGATGGTGTTGCGCAAATTGCTGCTAAAACAGTTGCGCGAACCATTGCGAGCGAAGTGGGTCGCCAAATTATTCGCGGTGTTTTAGGGTCAATTTTAGGTGGCGGCCGCTCACGGCGATAAATTTTTTGAGCAGCTCAGGCTAGCGCTGAGCTGCTCAAAAATTAAAGCCCAAACTCATCGCGGATTTGGGCGCACCACAAAGAAATGCGTTCGGCCGTTTTGGCGAATTCGTTTTCTTCGTCCAAGGCCAAGCCGACAAAATGAGTTCCATCTGGCGTTAGCGCTTTGGATTCCTCATAGGTGTAGCCTTCATTGGGCCAGTAGCCACATGGAATGGCTCCGCGCGCTACAACCTTACTGTGCAAATAGCCCATAGCATCCAAAAACCATTCGGGGTAGCCAATTTGGTCGCCAAGGCCGTAGAGCGCAACCTTTTTGCCGGTGAAGTCTACTTCATTAATATCGTCCCAAATTTCTTCCCAATCTTCCTGTAGCTCGCCGTAATCCCATGTGGGAATCCCTAAAATAATGAAGTCATAAAACTGCGCGGTAATGATGGGGGTTTCGTTGATGTTGAAAAAATCCACCAGTTCTTCGCCCAGTTCAGTGCGAATTTTTTCGCCGACCATTTCCGTGTAACAAGTGGAGCTTCCGTAAAAGAGAGCAATAGGTGCTTGTTGGGTCATAGCGATTGCCCCCACGCATGAATCCAATCGCGAGTCTGCGCTTCGGGGTTGTCACCGCTACAAGCATCTAACACCAATGGTTCACCGATACGCACCGCGCCAAGATTAGCGAAGGCAGCATCTAACATACGACCTGCTTCATTAAAGGTGTTGTAGCTACTATCGGCTAGATTGATAACGCCATACCGCTTACCCGCAATGCGCGGATAGTCGCGTGTTAAATGAAGGTAGATGGGTTCAATGTTGTCCGGCAGCTCGCCTGCGCCCGTGTTGGAGTGGCAGAGCAACAAAATTTCATCGGCATTGCGCACCAAGTCTTCGGGGCGAGCGTAGGTGTTGAGGCTTACCTCATGCCCGAGCCCACGCAGGCTCGCGGCGGCAACCTCCGCGATTTGTTCGGCGCGGCCGTAAACGCTGCCGACGAGTATTTGAATAGAAGCCATGACAGAAACCTACTTTCGGAGATGGCGCGCATCATAGAGGTTTTCAAAGCGAAACAAAACTAGCTAGTTCTAAATCCGACTTAGATAAAAATAGCTGAAGAAGTATCAGAAACAATTCATCCATCGGCATACCTATTCGTGTTTGGTTGGTGTAATTCATAGAGATAATAATAGGTTGGAGAAACTCCATTTGCTTGAACAAACGAATCTAAATACTTAGGAGTTTTTGCTACAAGTTGGTAACAATAATCAAACAAACATGGCTCGTAATTTATATGAGTTAAGATCTATAGAGATTAAGTTTTACCGTTATTGTTAAAATTGTTGGGCGCAATCATCAGATATCTTACTTTATTTGATTTAATTTTTTCCAAAAAAACGCTAGTTAAGTGGCTCAAGCGAAACATAGGGTAATAGTAGCCGTGTCAGACGCTTTTTATTCCAATGTAGTTAACGGTATCTTCTAATCCCTGCTGCTCAATTACCTCTTTTCCTTTATCTTTAATATGATTATCTTCGATCACATGAAAGCCAATGTTGCGAAGCTTATCTGCAAAATCCAGCCCATAGAGTCTTACATGATCCCACTGCCAAAAAGCTTTGGTTCTTGCCTCCGGGCTGATGATAGAGCTGTCTTCGTAAGTGGTATTTCGTTTAGTGTCGATTGGTACGTCAAGCAGGGCTTTTCCGCCTGGTTTTAATACACGAAGAAGTTCCTGCATTGCCTTTTTGTCATCGTCTATATGCTCAAGGACATGCATGCAAACAATAAGATCAAATTGGTTATCTTTAAATGAAAGTTGTGTAATATCCTCTTTTCTCATCGCTCTACGGTGATCAATGTCAACGCTTAGATAATCTACTTTTGGGTTAATCTTCAATAATTCAGCAATAATACGCTCTGGTGCAAAATGTAAAACTTTTATCTTATCCTGTTGAAATTCATTTAATATTCGATCCATCGTATATTTATATGATCTATGTCGTGGATGTGAAAAGCATTCAGGGCACAAAGTTTTTTTAAATACAAAATCATAGCCCACATGAAAATCCACAAAATGCTTTCCTGACCAACCACAAAGATTACAGGACACCTTGTTTTTAGCATGCTTATAAGCACTTCTTGCATCAACAATACCCTTTATCATTTGTATATATTTTTGGATAGGGGTTTTCTTGTTTGTAGCTATTGCATGGTATCTAGCATGCTGCGCAACTCTCAATAATTTCTGCATTTTTATTCTCTTGATTTTTTAAAAATTGGTTAATTATTTTGCAACAATTTTCAACACCATTTTCATTGCGCACCAAGTCAGAGTAGTAGGCAAGAAGTTCTTGACTCTTTGGATTACTTTCGACGTGCAGCAAAATATTAGCCACGGTATCTGCATGAAATGCTTCTGGAAAGATTGAGCCGCCTAACCCAAACATCATTACTCGGACACCGTTTGCAGGCTGGTCATACATGCGGGGCCGAAGGATTTGAGGAATACCTGCACGAATTGCTTGTGCAACTGTTCCTATACCACCGTGGTGAATTAAACATCTTGCTTTGGGGAGTAGATGTGAAAATTTTGCGTGTTCGATATAAAGTAAAGGAACATCATCCACCTTTTGCAATAGATCAAAAGCACGTTTTCCATGTTTTGAGCAAAAAATCCCTGGCGAACCTAATTTACGACAAATCGGGATTATTTCATTAACAAAGGCCTGCACATCCTCTACTGCTGTACCAGGAGTGAATACTATTGGGCTGCCATATGCGTCAATAAAACGATCAATAGCAATTTCCTGTTCGCCGATTGTTTCTTCAATAAAGGGGAATCCCGCAAAATAAAAATCCTTTATGCTTTTGTCTATAGGTTCACAGAACCAAAATGGTGCAAGAACTATTTCCCGTGGGGAGTTAAACTTCGAATGAGTTTTTTTTGATTTTAAAAAGTTTAGGCTTTTCAGAAGAATTTGCCAGTTGGAGGCCACCGGCTTTAATCCCAACTCTTTTCTATACGCATTAAATTGATCTTTTACTTCAAAATTGAGCTTCAATTTCATGATATGTAGAGGTGTTTTTATATAGCGAATCCACCACTCATTATCACTGTAGAAGCTTGCGCAAAGAATTGCATCTTCAAAATTGTTCAATATCTGGGATGGGGCATAATGGGTATAAATAATAGGAATATCAAACGCCTCACAGGCCAAAACTGCAGGGCTCAGATTGCCGTGGGTGACAACAACGAGTTGAATACCTTGGGCAACTTTTTTAGCTATAAAATCATAAGTTTTTTTATAGCTTTTTCCGATAACGTGTTCGTACCTGCGTTTTCGGCCTTCGGTGCTTTCACCTGAAAGTGAATTGGTTTCACGTGCTGCCACTTGATCTTCAACTGTTCCAATAGGAAAGAAGTTAACTTCTGCCGCTTCTATGTGTTCACGAAAATATTCGTTTGTTAAAAAAGTAACTGTTCGGGTTTGCTGCATTCGTTTTGCAACGGCGAGTAAAGGGAATATGTCGCCTAAAGATCCAAATCCAACAAATAGAACTTCTATATTTTTCATGGTGTGCTCATGTGAATTCAGCGGTCATCGAATTTGAAAACGCAGCCGGTCTAGTGACCGGCTGCGTTAGTCTCACAAATGCTTATAAACAATTAGTTGTCCAGTAGCCTTGGTTATATCCAGTGCTAACCCATCTTAGAGCACATTGTTTTGGTTCTGGCGGTGCAGGGTAGTAAGTGCAGCTATAGGTAGTTGTGCTGAAGTATTGGTTGTAGCCGCATTGTTGTTGTCCACCGCTAACAGCTTTCATTTCTTTTTTTGATAAAGTACGCATTTTTATGTATTCCATATAAAAATATATTAAATATGCAGTCGAAACTGCACGTGTTTTTTGCATCCAGCAAAGACAACTTTTACAAGCTACCTTACGAAAAATGCTTTTTACTTAAACAGCGATATGCTTATCATTGTTTGTTAAAATAACATTTTCCTTTTCGTCCTAAAAACTCGCTAGTGCGCCCCCCATTAAAATTTTTTTATCTGCTGATTTAATCGTTTCTGGTCTGTGAGCAATGAGCACTTTCGTAATGGCTAAGTCTTTTATATGTTGGTTAACTAAAGATTCGTTAGCGATATCAAGATGGCTTGTTGCTTCATCCAAAAATAAAATACGAGGTTCGCGATATAAGGCTCTCGCCAACACAATGCGCTGTTTCTGTCCCCCGCTTAAGCTGGAGCCCATATCCCCCACAAGCGTTTCGTAATCCATAGTGAAATTTAAAATTTCATCATGCACACAGGCCTTCGATGTGGCGAGATAAATGCGATGCCAATCAGTGGTCGATGAAAATAATGTGATGTTGTCTTTAATGGAGCCGGAAACCAATTGATCGTCTTGCATTACTCCAGCGATTTGGCTGCGATATTGTTTGAGTGATTTGATCGGTTTCCCATCAATCAATATTTTTCCTTGCGTTGGCTCCAGTAACCCCATCAAACATTTCATGAGCGTTGTTTTTCCGCAGCCACTCGGCCCAACTATCGCGACTGATTCACCTGATTCAATGGTGAATGAAAGGTTTGAAAATAAATCTTCATCCTTGCCATCAAAACGGTAAGCCAGATCGAAAGCTTCAATTTTTCCCGAAATCACAGGGGCATTAATCGCGTTGCCAACTTTGGGTAAGTGTTCGTTAATGTTTTCCTTTTCCGTGAAAGCAATATCGCTGATGCGCTCTAAGTGAATGTCTAGCATTTTAAAATTAATGGCCTGAGTAATGAGATTGTTCACTGCAGAGATAAAGCTAATTTTAAAGCTCATAAACGCGAACAGCATTCCTATGGTAAAGCTACCTGTCATCACCAGTTTTGCAGCAAGTAAAACAACAATGATATTTTCTAGTCCGAAAATAGTGCCTTGAGCTGCACTAAATCCAATACCCCATTGGGCGATTTTAATTTCCTTATTAATGGTGGCAGCCAAACGATTTAACCATTGTAATTGGCGATCATTTTCTTGTTGAAATATTTTTAAGGTTTGAATTGCCCTCAATGTTTCCATGAAGTGTGAGTTTTCTTTGGCGCTCGCAATCAGATTTTCCAGGTTGAGTTGCTTAAAGGGTTCATAGAACGCAATTCGCATGAAAATATAAATCGCAACCACCGCCAAAACGACTATGGTTAACTGTGTGTTGTAATACCACAATACTGCGAGGGTTATAATTGCCATGAGGCCATCTAACACCGCACTTAGAATGCCTGTAGTTATCATTTGGCGAATGTGTGATAGCGAGCCGAACCGAGATAAAATGTCGCCTACATGTCGCTTCATAAAAAAACTTAAAGGCAAACGAACTAAGTGGTAAAACAAATTTGCAGCCATTTGAATATTTAGTTGGCTTGATAGACGCAAAAGTGCTAAATCTCTCGCGGCTGAAACAGCAATCTGAGTAAACATTATTAGAGTGAACCCGAGCGCAATTGTATAAAACGCATCTAGGGAGTGCTGTTTGGGGATTAAATCAATAATAATTTGTGAATAAAGTGGGGCAATGATTGTCAGGCATTCAATCAAAAGCGAAATAACTATTATTTGAATTAGACTCTTTCTTAAGCCAATTATTTCGCTCCATAAATCAGAAATTTTTAAGCGTCTGGTGTTGTCCTTTTTTTCAAAATCTTTTGTTGTGAATAGTTCAAGTGCAACACCAGTGAATTGCTTTTCAAATTGAGCCCGTGAAATTTTTCGTTTGCCGTACGCAGGGTCGTGAATGATCACGTGGTTTGCGTGGATTGATTTAATCACAACAAAATGATTTACGTTCCAATGAATGATACAGGGCAGCTTAATCTGAGATAGTTCGCTTATCTCGATGCGAATAGCGCGGCTGGCAAAATTCATGCGTCCCGCAATGTCTGCCAGCTGAGATAAATCCATTCCTTGTTGGGAGATGGGGTGATTTCTGCGTAGGCTAATTAAGTCAATAGAATACCCATAAAAACTAGAAACCATGGCAAGGCAAGCCAAACCACACTCAGCACTTTCAGATTGCAAAATAACAGGTAACTTACTGTGAAACTCAAAATTCAAAAAATTTTCTATCGGTAAAATCTGAGGTTTCTCTCTGTCAGCTTTCGGTTCAGGATCAATATGCATCATATTGTTTTCGGCGTGTGTCATTTATTCGCCCCTGCAAGATATTTCTGCAGCCATGGGAGCAATTTTTCGGGTTTGCTATTCAATGTAAACGAAAATATGATTCCTTCAGAAAGCAAAAATTTCTGATTTTGAAAGAGGACTGCAGAGCCTATTAATGATGCGTCAACTTTTAGGTTTGCAATATTCGCCTCACTAGAGTGGGGCGGGATTGATACTGAGAGGGTTTGATCTATATGAGAAATTTTTATATTGGTATTAAGGTGTTGGGTCTCTGAAAGTCCTATTAATTGAATGGGGATTATCTCGCCAACTCGAACTTGATTTGCGAAATCAATTGGCAGCATAAATCTGGCGACAAGGTTGTTGTTTTCTTGCAAAACCAATTTGCCAGTAATTATTTTAGGGGAATTTATTTCAATGAGCTGGTATATGGAAAACATTAAAGCTAACCATGCTGCACCACATAACAAAAAGACTTTGGAAGAAATATTAGGGTTTAATAGTATTTCACCATTGAGCTTGTTGTTAAGCTCATCTATGACTTGCTTCCGAAATAAATCCTGTTCTATTTTCATAATTTTTTTATGTTATTTATTATAGAAATCCATTTTTTAACTATGATTAAGCAGCTTATAGTTAATTTGACTTGTACGTTAATAACGAAAGACGGGGTTGTCAATGAAAAATATTTTTAATCGGGAGTGCTATAGCGTTTTTGAGAAAATAATCACGTTAGCGCTGAATGAATATAATTTCTGTCGCTTAAATAAACATTTGTCGGTGCGAGGTTATTGATTTAAAAAATTTTAGTGAAAAGAAATCTTAATGGTGTGCTTTTTTTTGAGTTTGTCGCCAAAAAAGATATCTCTAAGATTCAAATCCGATAGATTTTTATCCTGCACCTTTTTGTCGTTGCGGATTTTTGAGCTGTTGGAGTTGTGACATTGCATCATTCAATTCGAGAGGTACCTTATTCCGATTTTTGGTGAGCTACATATAAAAGTTGACAGTGTGTGTACTGTCAGCGGTTCCTCATTTGCTTGATACATCCAAAGCGCCTTGATAGCCTTGTTGTCGCCAAGCTTCAAATACCATCACCGCCACCGAGTTAGACAAATTCATACTGCGGCTGTTGGCTACCATGGGAATGCGTAAGACCTGTTCGTGCGGAAGTGATTCGCGCAAGCTTGCGGGCAGGCCGCGCGTCTCCGGGCCGAACAGCAAATAGTCGCCGGGTTGAAACTGCGGCTCACTGTGGCAACGAGTGCCTTTGGTACTGAGCGCAAAAATACGAACAGGTTGCTGTTTGGCTAAAAACTCATTCCATCCTTTGTAGGTTTTCACATCTTGCAGTTCTGCATAGTCCATTCCTGCGCGGTTTACGCTCTTCTCATCCAGCTTAAAACCCAGAGGTTCAATCAGGTGAAGTTGGCAGCCGGTGTTAGCGGCTAACCGAATAATATTGCCCGTATTTGGCGGGATTTCGGGTTCAAACAAAACAATATGAAACATTTGGCATTTTTACCTTTTATGGTCTAAGGTCATGATAAAGGTTATGTTTGTGTTCTCAATTATAGAGAAGAGTTATTAGGCAATTATAAAGAAGAGTTTTTAAGTGGTTGGGAAAAGTCTCATCAAATCCACCGCGCAAATTTACCTCATCCTATAAACATTCAGCATCAAGAGGCCCTTGGTTGAACTGGTTCGGTGCAAAATCGCGGAAAAACGAAGTTATCGGTGTTGAATTTACAGCCGAAGGCGTCGCATTCGCTTATATAAAGCGCCCAGCAACACAGCAACCTTTACTCAGTCATTGTGAATTTATTCCGGTTGACGCGGGTCTCAATGCGGCAGATTTGCTGCGCGCGCGGCTAGGCAAGCTAGGCCTGCTAAAGGTCCCATGCAACATCGTCATGAGCCCGGGCACCTATCAAATGTTGCTGGGTGAAGCCCCTAAAGTACCGCCAGAAGAACTTGCAGAAGCCTTGCGTTGGCGAGTTAAAGATTTAATTCAATTTCCCATCGCTGATGCCGTTCTGGAAGCTTTCCTATTGCCCGAAGATAGCGCGCGCGGAACCAGCCGTATGGCATATGCCGTGGTTGCCCAGCGCAACAACGTTGTGCAGTTGATCGGCCAAGCAAAAGCTGCTGGTTTGGATCTGCAATCCATTGATATTGCGGAGTTAGCCTTACGAAATTTAGCCCAAGCCTGTTGCGACACTAAACGTGGTATCGCCTTGGTGAGATTGGGACAGGGCGGTGGCAGCTTACAAATTATTCGCGATGGCAATGTTTACTTAAGCCGCCAATTCTCACTTGCTTATAACGCAGGTCTGCTCGACGATTTACCTGGCGAAGCACTTGTATTGGAGTTGCAGCGCTCACTCGATTACTTCGAGCGCCAAATGCGGCAAACGCCACCGAGTCATGTTTATTTGTGTGGTGAAAACGTCACAAGCGATAAGCTCACACCGGAAATTCGTAACAGTCTCGCGGTAAAAATCGAGCTATTTAATCTCGAAGCAGGTTTACAGTTTGGAGAAGGGGTGCAAGAGCACAGCTTGTCCTTATGCTTATTAGCTTTAGGCGCAGCCTTACGTGAAGACGAAGTGGGGGCGGCGTGATGCAACAGATCAACTTATACCTGCCCGAGTTTCGTCCTAATCGTGAACCTGTACGCGCGATCCACATGTTGTGGGCTGGTTTGGCGTTTATCGTTTTGTTAATCGCATTTTCAATTTATTCCAACCATCAATATAAATTGTTGGAGCAGCAACTCACTGATGAAAAAGCTGCGCAGCACAATATGCTTGCTCAATTGCAAGCGATTGCAGCCAGGAAACCCGCTCAAACCAGTGCGCAATTAGATGCGAAAATTGCACAGTTGCAAAAAAACTTGCAGCGTCATAACCAAATTCTGAGCATGATCTCGCATCAAGATCTTGGGAACGATAAGGGCTTTTCTGCTCAAGTTGGTGCGCTTGGGCAAGCATCATTAAATACCATGTCTTTGGAGAGTTTTTCTTTGCAAAAAGGTGGTAAGTACGCCGAACTAAAAGGCCTTACGCGCACAGCAGATCAGATTCCGCTCTATTTGCAGCGTTTGCGTAAAGACCCCGCATTTAGCGAAGTTGGTTTTGGGGTGCTCACGATGGAACGCGACATACAAACAGGCTTGTTAAAATTCAGCCTTGCCAAAGCAAAAGATGAGAAAGATGTAGCGGGAGGTAAGCGCTAATGTTTGAGTCTCTCAAATTAGACTTTCTGCTGTCGTTACAGGAAAAAATTGACGCGCGTATTATGCGTGAACGAGTGCTTATATTGCTAACACTTCTCGCACTTATTTTTATGTTGTGGAATTTTGCCGTTCAGTCTTCTATCGACAAAAAATCACACGAAGCGGCTGAGAGTTTGGCAAATCTAGTTAGCCAACGCGCAGCATTGCAAAGTCAGATTGCAGCAGCAACGCAAAGTTTGCTCAATGATCCAGACAAGCCTAAAAAAGAACAAATTGAACAACTCGAAAAAGATGTTCAAGGTCTTGAAACCCAGTTGCAAAGCGTTTCGCAAAATTTAATTAGAGCGGAGCAGTTGCCACAGGCTTTGCAAGAAGTTTTGCAGAAATCTCAAAGCCTCACCTTATTGGAAGTCAAAACTTTACCTGCGAAAGAACTGCAGCTAGTCGATGCGGCATCGGCGAGTCCGTCTGCTGCGCAAGCGCCAACTGAAGGCGAGCCTACAGTGGGTGTTTACCAACATGTAGTTGAATTGCGCGTTTCCGGTAGTTACAGCCAAATGCTGCATTTTTTGATGGAGTTGGAACAATTGCCATGGCGTTTTTACTGGCAAAGTTTGGACTACAGTGTGGATAAATATCCAAACGCGGAAGCCGTTTTACGTGTATATACCCTGAGCTCAGAAGAGGGCTTGTTCGGTGTTTAAAAATTTACTATGCGCATTGGTTATGTTTCCGGCTTTTTTCGCCAGTGTTGAGGCTCAGGAATCCGTTATTGATCCAACTAAGCCCTTAGGTTTTTCCGGTGGGGCAGGTGTGGTTGGTGTGAGCGCGCAACAAACCATTCAGTTGACGAGCATTTTAATTGCCGAAGATAGAAAGGTGGTCATCATTAATGGCCAAGCACTCCGTGAAAATCAAACCTTGAAGGGTGTTGGCGCTACAGTGAAAAAAATAGATGCAGATGCGGTAACACTGCAACAAAACGGTAAAGTCTGGCGCGTGGCTTTAAACAACGCGGCTATTCGCAAATAAAGCTTTTGGAGTTATGGCTATGCCACTCAAAAAAAATAATCTTATTCTTCATCGCCCGCTGGTGCTGCTTTTAATCGCGGCCTTTACGTTGGCGAACGGGTGCTCGAATAACGGCAACAAAAAAATTACCGCCGAAAATGAAATGAGCGCAGTTGTTGCTGAGCAGCTTGAGCGCAATAAAAAAGTAGCAGAGGTTCCTCCCGAGGTAACTCAAGCACTGTTAGATAACAACACCATCAAAACCGCCAGCGGCAAAAAATTTGCCGATCATTTTGATGTTTCTGTGCGAGCGGTTCCTGCACGGGATTTTTTTCTGGGCTTGGTAAACGGAACCGGCGTTAATGTTGTGGTTCATCCAGACGTGACGGGAACTATTTCGCTCGATTTAAAAAATGTAACTATGGATGAAGTCTTGCGCGTAACACGCGACATATATGGGTATGAATACAAGCAAGAACGCGGTATATACACGATTTACGCGAATGCCATGCGCACCGAAGTTTTCCGTATTAATTATTTGGATGTTCAACGCGTAGGTGTGTCTGATACCGCAGTGCTTGTTGGTCGGGCACAATCCAGCGGCCAGGGCAATAGCAATAGCGGCAACAATTCCGGCGGATCTAATAACGGAGGCGACACCGCTAATTTATTGGGCATGCTCGAGTCAGCAGAAAAAAATAAATCATCCAGCAATAGTGGTCAGGGCATTACACCTGGGTCGCGCGTTCAAACACTAAACCACACGGATTTCTGGTCTGGTTTACAGCGTACAGTTGCGTCCATTATTGGTGGCGAAGGCGGTAACCGTTCTGTAACTATTTCCCCGCAAGCAGGCATGATTGTTGTTAAAGCATTGCCAAGCGAATTAAGCGCGGTGCGGGAGTTTTTGGAGCGCTCTGAGTTGAGCGTAAAACGTCAGGTTATTTTGGAAGCCAAAATTTTAGAAGTTAATTTGAACGAAGGTTTTGAAGCGGGTGTTAACTGGGGGGCGATTTCGGGTGGTCTGCAGCAAGCCTATTCAAAAGATACAACTTATGGATCAACGGGTAATATAGATTTGCCTACTTCGATTAGCGCGAGTAAATCTTTTTCATCGGTATTAGCAATCGAGGATATCACCCAAGTTTTATCTTTATTGCAAACCCAAGGTTCCGTGCAAGTGCTCTCAAGCCCACGAGTCTCAACAGTTAACAACCAAAAAGCTGTTATTCGTGTTGGATCCGACGAGTATTTTGTAACAGGTATTTCCAACAACACGACTTCAAACGCGACCTCTGTTTCAAGCACACCTAATATTGAGTTGTCACCATTTTTTAGCGGAATAGCGTTGGATGTTACGCCGCAAATTGGGGAAGATGGCGAAGTTGTTCTCCATATACATCCTGTGGTTAGCACAGTGACAGATCAACAAAAAAACTTCACTGTAGGAAATCAGGATTTTTCTTTACCACTCGCACTTCGTGGTATTCGCGAATCAGATAGCATTGTAAAAGCCAAAAACGGGCAGGTGATTGTACTCGGCGGTTTAATGCAGGAAAACAAACGTAAAACCAATGGCAAACGGCCGGTCTTGGGTGATGTTCCTTTGGTGAATGGTTTGTTTCGCACGCAAAATAAAGCCAGTTCTAAAACCGAACTCGTTATTTTGTTGCGTCCCGTAGTTGTTGATGGCGACACATGGCAAAGCCAGTTGCAAGACAGTGAGGTGCGTATTCAAAAAATGGGCGATGAATTTAGGAACCAATAAACTCCTTTTGCTTGCAAGATAATCGTTAGTCGAGGTCACTATGTACCGCCAGCACTTTGGATTAGTGGAGCATCCGTTTTCGCTGACGCCCGATACACAATTTTTCTTCAACAGTCAAAGTCATCGTGAAGTGTTGAGTACGCTTCTGCTGGCGCTTCGTCATAGCGAAGGCTTTATTAAAATTGTCGGCGAGGTGGGTACGGGTAAGACCTTATTGAGCCGCAAGTTGTTGGCGAGCCTTGGCGATAATTTTCTCACCGCTTACATTCCAAATCCTTATCTTACGCCAGAAGAACTCAAGTGGTTTCTGGCAGAAGAAATTGGCATTACCTATTCACCGGAAATACCTTCTTATCAGCTGTTGCGTGAAATTAACCAACGCTTGGTAGAGCTTGCACAACAGAAAAAGCAAGTGGTGTTAGTAGTAGACGAAGCTCAAGCCATGCCGCGCGAGACAATTGAAGCACTGCGATTGTTAACAAATTTAGAAACAGAAAAAAATAAACTCTTACAAGTAGTCTTGATAGGTCAACCGGAGTTAGATGATCTTTTAAATAGACCCGATCTTCGTCAGCTCAAGCAGCGCATCGTTTTTTCCGAATATTTACATGGAATTCCGCGTAAAAGTTTGGCGGATTACATCAGTTATAGGTTGAGTTCCGCTGGTTATCGCGGTGCGCATTTATTTTCCGCAGGTGCAATTAATTTGCTTTACCGCGCATCGGGTGGTGTTCCGCGCTTGATCAATGTGATATCGCATAAAGCCATGCTTGCGGCCTATGGCGAAAAAAGTGAAAAGGTCACGCGTAGCCACATGGCTCGTGCCATTGCAGATACCAAAGAAAGTAAATCTATTGGCCGTATTCTTGCGCAGCGCAATATTTGGCTGTGGCCTGGTGTTGCCGCGGCAGCTGCAGCATCAGCCTTAATTCTCCCGAGCTTGTTTGGGGTGAACTTATGAGTTTGCTCAACGACATGCTGAGAGATTTGTCTCGCCAAAAACCGGTTGGTGATGGTGTTGAAGCTTACGATAACGCCTTGCTGGAAACATCGTCCCTAGCTCCTAGAAAGCAGCCCTCCTGGGTGCCCTTTGTTGTTTTTTTTGTGGTGATTTTTTGCATTGTCTTAATGGCTAAACGCTATCTTTCTTCGAGTCAGTCACTAACGCAATCAACACTGGCTCATCAAGGCACAAATATTTTGCAAGAAGCGTCATCGGTTGCATCGAATAATTCGGTAGTAACACCGGCGGTAGTGCAAGCTAATGCCGTAAATCTTGATGCTGCATCGGCTTCTGAAAATCAGGATCATATCAATGATTTGTTAAATCAAGCTGAGCGTGCGATCAGTATGGATCGTTTAACGGTACCGATTGAAGATAACGCTTACAACTACTACCAAAAAATTCTTGTATTAAGCCCTAATAACAACCAAGCCAAAGAAGGCTTGGACAAAATTGCAAGCCGCTATATGGCTATGGCGCAAGATCAAATAAATGCAGGTAACTTACAGCAAGCGCAAGCCCTTATTCAGCGAGCTCGCTTTGTGTCTGAGCGTTATGTGCAGGCGCATGAGATTTCTATTGGCGAGGTTGCGGCACAAAACCTAGGCGCTGTTGCGAGTGAAAAAATTAACGCCGAGCCTGTAATTTCAGAAACCATCAAGTCAATTCCTGAAGCAGAAGCGCAAAGTCTTTCTGTTACACCCAACGCAGCGTGGAAAGATGAACAACTGGCTAAGCATGCACAAGAACTTGCGCAACAAGGAAAGCAAACCGAGGCGCTGGCGCTGTTAAAAAGTTTTGTTGCAGCGGAGCAAAAGCCAATATTGTCCGCCGCACTCTTAGCGGATTTGTATATTCAGCAAGCCAATACCCAGGCAGCAACAATTGTGTTGCAAAAAGCAACTTATTTGCCAATAGATATAAGTACAAAATTACACGCTCAAATACTGGTTCAGCAAGGCGAGGAGAGTGAAGCTATTTCCTTGCTGGAAAAAAATATTGGCTCCGCGCAGGCAAATGAATCCTATGGTGCTTTACTTGCGAGCCTATACCACAAAACTGCGAACTATCAGCAGTCTATTCTTAGTTACCGAGGGCTACTCAATCATTTTGGTGAAAAGCCTGCCTATTGGTTAGGGCTTGCGCTTGCTTATGATGGTTTGGGCCAAACTAAAAATGCCCTTCAGGCTTACAAGCGTTTGGGTGAATTCCCGCAACTGCAAGAGCAAGTAAAAAAATACACAGATCAACGAATTGCTGCTTTAGGTGGCGAGTGAGATAAGCATGTTTAGTTCATCAAAACGTATTCGTATTGGCGATTTGCTCGTCGAAAAAAATATGATCACCGAGACCCAGCTGGCTCATGCGCTGCAAGAGCAAAAGCTGACGGGGCGTAAGCTCGGCAATCAGCTTGTCGAGTTAGGTTATGTTGATGAAAACGAATTGCTAAACTTGCTTTCTACGCAATTAGAAATTCCTTTTGTACAGCTAAAGCAGTTTCGATTTGATAAAGATTTAGTTCAAACCTTGCCCGAAACCAGTGCGCGCCGTTATCGCGTTATCGTGTTGCGCGAGGATTTCGATGGTTTGTTGTTGGGTATGGCTGACCCTACCGATATTTTTTGTTTGGATGAGTTGCAACGTATTTTGCAAAAAAATCTCAAACCCGCTGTAGTGCGTGAGTCTGAGTTGCTGGATATTCTGGATATTGCCTACAGCCATGCCAGCGAAATTGCCTCTTTGGCGGGTGAGTTGGATGAAGAGCTACAAGAGTCCGCCGTGGATTTGGATAGTTTTATCGCCGACTCGGTTGATAGCGACGCGCCTGTTGTTAAATTGCTGCAAAAAATATTTGAAGAAGCGCTAACCAACAAGGCCTCGGATATTCATATTGAGCCTGACGAAAAGGTATTGCGCATTCGTAATCGTATCGATGGTGAACTTATTGAGCAGGTGATGAATGAAAAGCGCATCGCGTCAGCGTTGGTCGTTCGTATCAAATTAATGGCTGGTTTGGATATTTCCGAAAAGCGTTTGCCGCAAGATGGTCGCTTTAACTTAAAAGTTAAACATCACAACATCGACGTGCGCTTATCCACCATGCCGGTACAATTCGGCGAATCTGTGGTAATGCGTTTGTTAGATCATACCGACGGCGTGCGCAGTTTAGATAATGTAGGCATGCCTACACATTTGGTTTCTCGCTTTAGAAAAATTATTACGCGACCTCATGGCTTGGTACTTGTGACTGGGCCTACAGGTAGCGGTAAAACCACGACGCTTTATGGCGCGCTCTCTGAATTAAATAAACCGCAGAAGAAAATTATTACGGTTGAAGACCCGGTTGAATATCGCTTGCCACGTATTAGCCAGGTGCAGTTGCACGAAAAAATTGGTTTGACTTTTAGTAGTGTGTTGCGCGCAACCTTGCGACAAGACCCGGATATTTTATTGGTGGGCGAAATCCGTGATGCCGAATCTGCAGAGATTGCTTTGCGAGCGTCAATGACAGGGCACTTGGTGTTATCAACACTTCACACTAATGATGCTATTAGCTCGGCGTTGCGTTTATTGGATATAGGTGTTGATGGCTATTTGGTTGCGACAGCCTTAAAAGCTGTTGTCGCGCAGCGACTTGTTCGTCGCATTTGTTCCAGCTGTATTCAAAATCACACCCCTGATGCAAATGAATTACAGCTGCTCGCAACAATTTCAAAAAATAGAGATTTCAGCTCAGTTGGATTTAAGCAAGGTGCCGGTTGCCCGCACTGTAACAACACAGGTTACCGCGGCCGTATAGGTGTATTTGAAATGCTGGAACTCACGGCGCCCATGGCCGAAGCCTTGCGGACGTCTGATATTAACGGTTTCGCAAAAACCGCCAGTGAAAGCCCCAACTTCAAAACGCTAAGCCAAGCGGCTCTGGAATATGCTGAACAGGGCATTACAACGCTCGATGAAGTTATGAATATTACCGCGCAAATCGAAGAGTTGAATTGATATGGCTGTATTCCTTTTTAAAGGGCGCAACGCCGATGGCCGATTGGTGAATGGTCAGGTGGAGGCTGCAAATACTGATGCAGCGGCAAGCCAACTATTGGGGCGCGGCATTACCCCGGTTTCCATGGATGAGCAAATCATTCAACTGAGTTTGCGTGAGCGGTTTGAGCGCTCTACCAATCTTGGCAAAGTTGAAACCGTTGAACTGATTATGTTTTGTCGCCAAATGTATACCATTTCAAAATCGGGTATTCCGTTGGTAAAAGGTTTGCGTGGATTATCAATGTCGTTGCGGAATTACATGTTTCAACGTGCGTTGGAAGATATAGTTGCGCGTTTAGAGACAGGCGTTGAGCTTTCAACGGCTATGCGCTTTCACCCCAAAATTTTTAACAATCTTTTCGTCAGTATGGTGAGTGTTGGGGAAAATTCCGGCCGTCTGGATTTAATATTCAAGCAGTTAAGTGAATATATGGAGCGCGACCTAAACACCAATAAAAGTATTAAAACGGCGTTGCGCTACCCCATGTTTGTGCTAATTGCCATTAGCATCGCAATGACCATTATTAACGTTAAGGTTATCCCTGCATTTGCAGGAATGTTTGCAAACTTTGGGGCGCAGTTACCCTTACCCACGCGAATCTTAATTGGTATATCAGATTTCTTTGTCGACTTCTGGCTGTATATGTTAGTGGCCGTAGTTGGTGCGGTCGCCTGGTTTTTCCACTATATAAAAACACCAGAGGGTAGCCGTTGGTGGGGACAAAAAAAATTAGGGTTGATTGTGGTGGGCGATATTATTGAACGTGCATCGCTTGCACGTTACGCGCGTTCGTTCAGTTTAATGTTGAGCGCAGGCTTGCCCATTTCAAATGCCTTGGAGCTTTGCGCTCGCGCAATCGACAATAATTATTTGGGCGATAAAATTCGCGGCATTCGAGCAGGTATAGAGCGCGGCGAAGGCTTATACCAAACACATTTGGTTAGCGGTATGTTCACCCCGCTCATTTTGCAAATGATTTCGGTGGGCGAAGAGAGCGGTCAAGTCGACAGTTTGCTCACTGAAGTCGCAGAGTTTTATGAGCGAGAGGTTGAATACGACACGAAATTATTGGGCGACCGAATTGAGCCGCTTATGATTATCATTATGGCGGGTTTTGTTACGGTATTGGCGCTGGGTATTTTCTTGCCAATGTGGGACATGTACGCCATTCAAAAACACTAAATCTGCTGCAGAACGTCTGTCATGAAAAAAAGTTTAGGCTTTTCCAGCTTTGAATTTTATTTTGTGATGTCGATTATTGGTGTGATATTGCTCGTTGGATTTCACAGGTACAACCGGCTTGCCGACGAAACAAGACGTTTGAGCTTTGAGGTGCTCGCGCAAAATTTTAGTGCGGCGGTTCAAAGTCAGCACGCCCACTGGATTATATCGCAGCAAAGAATCGGTTCAGATTCATTGCTTGATGTGGAAAACAGGCGAGTACAGTTTTCACCGGATGGTTGGCCCATAGGGGTAGATCTCGCAGATTATGGTTCTGCACAAATAACCCTTTCTGGTTGCTTTAGCCTGTGGGTAGCGTTTTTGCAGAACGCACCCGCGATTTCCGTGAGGGGCGCTAATCCTCCGCCTAAAGAGTCTTACAGACTAGCGCTTTCGAACGATGGACAGTGTCGTTATATCTGGACGCTAGCTGAACAGGAACTCCACTTCGATTATTCGCCGGTAACCGGGGTGGTCAAGATTAATAATTTGCAGGCGCACGAATAAACAACCAATTTCTGAATAAGAACTGGCAAGTTCCCGTGATTGAACTATATTTTGGTTAATCAAGCCGTTCTCACATAAATGTCTTGACGAGACAGGGATGGCACTGTCGACCTTGCTCTTGTTTTGATGTTTTAAGATTGGATTTAACTTTAATTATTAGTCGTTAACACACACTTGGTTTGGAGTCTTGCTATGAAAACTCAACAATCTGGTTTTACACTGATTGAACTCATCGCGGTAATTGTTATTTTAGGTATTTTGGCGGCGACAGCTTTACCAAAATTTGTGGATATGTCTGGCGCTGCTGAACAATCGGCTGTTGATGGAGTAGCCGCTAGTTTAACGAGTGGGGCTGCCATGAACTATGCAAACGCGGTTGCAATTAGCTCCGGTGTAATCAGCGGAACTCCAAAGGTCACCGTTGCAAAGTGTAGTGATGTTGCCAAAACTTTGCAGGGTGGAGCACTACCTTCAGGCTACAATGTGACCGGTACAGACACAGCAGTGGCAGCGCTGGGTGATGAAGCAAATTGCACATTATCGGGCAAGGGCTCTCCTCGCAAAACAGCTACCTTCACTGCAATTGGTGCTCCGTAGTTTTGACGTGTGATTCCGGTGAGGTTAAATGCACAAAGGTGAGCAGGGGTTTACTATTATCGAGTTGGTCACTGTTACCGTTCTAATTGCTATTTTGTCGGTTACGTTATTTTCTCGTATAGGTAATTTCTCCAGCACTGCTGTAAATGCAAGCCGCGATGACGTGATCGCGGCTTTATTTTTTGCGCAACAAACCGCAATGGCTCGTAGCAATATTCAACTTATCATCACATCCAATTCCGTAAGTGTTACAGAGAACGGCGCCCCTATTGTTGTTCACAATAAGGGCTACCCGCTAACACTCGCTTCGGGCGTAACAGCAACACCTGCTACTTTATCTTACGATAAGCTTGGCAGAACAACGGCAACTACAATTGGTTTGTCTTCAACCTCCGGAGCGAGCGCGAGTATCGTGGTAGAGGCGAGCGGTTATGCACATTAATGCCAGTGCTAAGCTCAACATGCAGCAAGGCATTAGTCTCATTGAGCTTATTGTTTTTCTGGTGATTGTAAGTATTGCCAGTAGTGCATTAATGGCCACTTATATCAACAGTGTTAGGAAAAGTGCAGATCCGATTATTGCTATACGGGCGCTTGAATTGGCGCAAGCGAGGCTCGATGAAATTCTCGCGCTTAAATACGATGCCAATACACCAACGGGCGGAATTCCCGCGTGTGATAGTTCGGCTGTTGGCGCGGCAACCTGTGATAATCTTCCTGATGCTGACATGAATGACGTCGACGACTATAACAATGTTACAGACACGCCTTACGCGGGCTACACACGCAGTGTAAGCGTTACAGCTGTGGCAAATAATCAAAAGCTAATAACGGTAAGCGTGACCGTTACTGCTCCTCGAGCCATGACTTATACGCTTGCAGCTTATAAGGCGAACTTTTAATGTTGCCCTTATCTTCGCCAAAATTTTCACGCGGATTCACCTTAATAGAAATTATTGCAGTGATTGTTGTCTTATCCATTTTGGCGGTTTTAGGTGGAAAATTTGTTGTTGAGTCCACCCAAGCCTATCAATCAACTCAAACAAAATCACGTTTAATTAATACTAGCCGACAAGCGCTTGAGCGAATGTCACGGCAGTTGCGCATAGCATTGCCTTATAGTTTGCGAATAACCAATAACAGTGCGTGCCTTGAGTTTTTACCAATTGCTAGCGGCGGAAATTACCCGGATTATGTTCCGGATTCCGTTAATAGCGCAGCCAAGAAAACGACTCTGGACGTTTCTCCGCACAGCATAGGTTTTGGAACGGCTATTTACGTAAGTATTGGAGCTATGGCTCCGGGAGAACTTTACGGTGCGAGTCCAAGTTCTTTAGCAACCTTAACATCTCGTTCTGTCAATGTTATTAATTTTTCACCAGAAAAAGGCTGGAAACAAAACTCGATTAATAAACGTTTTTATCTACTTGATAGGCCTCAGGCTTTTTGCATTGTGAACAATCAGTTGCGATTTTATGCAGATCAAGATGTAACAGCGGGCGAGGTGAATACAAATTCTGCATTTAGTTTGTTGGCAGAAAATGTTACGAGCCCTACGGTGCCCTTTGCGCTGACGCTGGGCAGTGAAAACCGCAATACAATCGTGCAATTTAATATCACTTTTGCGCAGGCCAATACTCTTAAAGGTGGCACCGAATCCGTAAACATGAATCACTCGGTGATGATACGAAATGTTCCGTAAAAATCTAACAAAGCAGCAAGGCTTTCTCATGCCACTGGCGATTTTTATCGTGGTGGTGATGGGCTTGTTTGCATTGGTGATTTCACGTAACTCCATTCAATCTGCAACATCCGTGACTTTGGAGTTTGTATCCACTCAAGCTTTTTACGCAGCGGAAAGCGGTGCTCAGCGGGGCATGCAAACGTTGTTTTTTCCTACTGCACCTGCGAATAACACGCGTCAGCAAGTTGATGGGCGATGTGTGGGTTTAAATACAACGCATACTTTTACGGTTCCCGGCTTAAATAAGTGTTCTGCTGAAGTAACTTGCAGCTGCAAATTTCAAGACGACTCCAGTTGCTCACCGATTACTGCGGCAAATTACACCGTCGCCGCTCTGCCAGCAAAAGCAACGAGCTACTATACGGTTACAAGTGTTGCTAGGTGTGGGTCTGGTAATTTGCGCGCGGTGCGAACAATTGACGCAGGTGCGTTTTTAATGCAGGAATAAATGATGAATCATTTTAAAAAATTTTTATTTTTGCTGAGTGTGTTGTTGATGTTTCCGCTAACGGCTAAGGCTGTTAATTATTCGTTAGTGAGCGGTGCGAGTTGTGGTAGTGGTAGCACATGCCCGGTGTGTAGTAACGGGACTTGGAGTGTATCGGGCGCAAATTTCACTTGTAGCGGCGGTATTACCTTGGGCAGCGGCGATACGGTTACCATTTCTGCGCCGGGTAGCATTACTGCTACTACCGCTATTGCGTTGAATAACAACGTTATAGGCTCCGCGACTAACACCATTAATTTAACGAGCACGAATAACACTATTACAACGACGGGTAGTTCAAGCGTATTTGGTTCTATCGCATCCAATGGTAGAGCCTTAAGTTTAACGGGTGGCAGCGTAAGCGGTTCGGTCACCAGTGCGTGTTGTGCTATTACAACCAATGGTACGGTTATTGGAGGCTCAATTTCAGCTCCGAGTGGAGCCATCAGCATAACCGGGGGCAGCGTAGGCGGTTCTGTCACCTCCGGGTGTTGTACGGTTACCGCAACCAATACCGTAATCAGTGGCTCTATATCGGCCAATACAGACATTACCTTTACGAACAGTACCATTGGCTCGTCCTCATCGCCGGTGAGCGTCACTACGACAAGTGGCGCTATTACGCTGAACACGTCCACAACTGGTTATGGCACGTTTACGGCGCCGTCCTGGTCCACCGTTTATGTGAATTCCGGCAGTACGGTTTCTGGAAGTTGTATCCCCAATTCCACACCTGCGAATGCGTGTAATTCCTCGCCTGTGCTGTTGGGGTCTTGGCGTATGGACGAATTGTCTTGGAACGGAACTGCCGCCGAAGTGAGAGATTCTAGCGGCAGTGGGAACCACGGTAGGGCGCGAATTGCAGCGGGTTCTACCGCTCTGCCATCAACAACTTCGGGTTCACCTGCTTATACCAACGGTGCGCAGAGTACCTGTCGCTACGGGGTATTCGATGGTACGACAAATGGTGTGACACGTACTTATGGCTATGTCGAGTTATCGGGTTTTCCATCATTACCAAACGGTTTTACCTTTGCTGCATGGATTCGTTCGAGCAATGCCAGCGCGCAGCATCAGCGAATATTGGTGCGAGATGATAACCAAAATGGCTGGGGCTTGAGTTTGGCGGGCGGTACCAGTCAACCAAAATTGCGTTTTTTTGCGCGAAATATTACGAATAATGGCGCCGTAACAGGGCAGGGCACAAACCCCAATTGCGGTGTTTTCTGTGTGGATACTGATCCGGTTATAGCTAATGACACCTGGTATTACGTCGCTTCTGTTGTTGATACCTCAGCAAAAACTGTCACCCTCTATGTTTACAACACAGCGGGAACTCTCTTGGCTAAAGCCACCGGCGCATACTCTGGAACCTGGACAGACGGAACCGGCACGGCTGCTATAGGTGGAGAGACTTCTGCCTCCAGTGAAGGGACGCAAACCTCGTTTCATTTTTTAGGCAATATAGATGAGGTTAATATTTATTCGGGCGCGTTAACCCAAACCAATATCAACACGTTGCGAACAACCGTAAGAACATGTCCCGCGCCAGATCACTATGAATTGGTGATGTCGGCCAATAATTTAAGTTGTTTAGGCGCGGATGTGACGGTGCGAGCTTGCGCTGAAAGTGTATCGCCCTGTACCAATATTGATTACAGCATTAACAGCAACGTCACTGTCGCTACCAACGCCGGTTCGCTTACAGCCACCACTTTTCCCTTGGTTTCTGGAAGTGCAACAACCAAATTGTTTTATCCCGCAGCGGCAGAAAATGCCACGGCGACAGTTACGCTTTCGGGTGAAGTCACTGCTGCAATTAATCCTCGTAGGTGCTGTCTGGGGGGCACTTGCACCACCAGTAATAGTTGTACCACCACCTTTAAAACTGCGGGTCTTATTTTTCCCGATAGCGCTACGGGTACTAGCGATAATATCGCCAACCAAGTCGCTGGTGTGACGAGTGCAACGGGTACCGCATATGTAAGAGCCTTACAAACCAACACAACAACCGGTGCTTGTACCGCACGTTTCACCACTCCTCAGACAGTGAAAATGGCTTATAAATGTGTTAACCCCGGAACCTGCATTTCTGGACAAACATTGACCTTAAATGGCACTGGAGTGCCCGCCAATGCAAACAGCGTAGCGCTTAACTCGATTGTTTATGGCGATGTTAATTTGAATTTTGATGCTAACGGTTCCGCCAGCATTCCCATCAATTATTCGGATGTAGGGCAAATCCAGCTGTTTGCGCAAATTATAAAAACGCAGACAGCGACCGATCCCGCAATTACCTTGACTGGCGACAGCAATTTGTTTGTTGTTAAGCCGCACTCCTTAGTGGTTCTGCCCATCACATCAAACCCTGGCACAAGCGATACTGGCTCGCGTTTTGTATCGGCTGGAACAGAGTTTCAGGTAAAGGTTGAAGCGCGAAATGGCGCTGGCTCCTTAACCCCAAATTTTGGTAAAGAAAGTATTCCTGAGGACATCACACTTAAAAATCTTACTCTTGTCTACCCCGCTGCTGGCGGCACAGCCAGCGCTTTAACCTTGGGGGAAAATTTTGCCGCAACCACACCCACGGGAACATTCGTTAACAATAAGGTGAGCTGGAAACAAGTGGGCAGTTTTACGGTTCAGGCGCGCTTATCCGACGACAATTATCTCGGTGCAGGTGACTTGGCTAGCTTGGCGACTAGTGCGACCGTGGGCAGAATTTTTCCTGACCATTTTCGCTTGGTAAGTTCTACCTTGGCTAACCAATGCGGCGCTTTTACTTACATGGGCCAACCCTTAAACATGAGCTATAAGCTGCAAGCTGAAGCAGTTGATGGAACTGTCCTGACTAATTACGGTGGTAATTACAAAACCGTTTTACCTACCTATGTTGCGGAAAGCGCTAACAACGGCACAGATCTTGGAGCGCGGCTTTCGCTCGACACTACGCCAACATGGGTGTCGGGCGTCTATGATGTTACTGCAGCAATAAAAACCCAATTTGACCGGGTTTCTTTGCCAGATGGACCCCAAACGGACCTGAAAATTGGTTTGTTTATGGACGATAAATTGGATTTAAGAAACGTCCAGAGTTTGGATATGGATGCATCAACTTCAGGTGCGTGCACTGCCAGCACATGCACCGCAAAATCAATCGGGGCAGCCTTGGATTTACGCTACGGACGTCTTCGTTTGGATGATGCCTTCGGCCCCGAGACCTATCCATTAGATGTTAATTTCGTCACCGAATATTGGGCGGGAAATCGTTTTGTGTTGAACACGGCAGATTCCTGCACACAGGTTCCGCGCTCGGCCATAACTTACCCCGCGGGTGCTATTTCTACCGATGTCAAGCGAACTGTTGCCTTATCGAGCGGTTCAACGCAAGGGATATATGCAAATTTAACCTCCGCCTATGTTGGATTTAATGCGGGCACAGCAGGCCAAAAATTCACTAAACCCTCTGCGGGTGGCACAGGTACGTTCGTTGTCTCGGTGGATACAAGTCCCTTGCCTTGGCTAAGCTTCGATTGGGACCAAGGTAAAACAACGGGGCCCGATGATAAATTACCAAACGCAACTTTTTCATTCGGTTCTTATCGCGGCCACGACCGCATCATTTACTGGCGAGAAAGATTGCAGTAGTTGGATTCTTTGTTAAGCTCAGAACCTTATTGATTGTTGGATCTAAATGTATGGAAATGACTACACCGAGCCTGTTGTTCCCAGCAATTTCTTTGCTGTTATTGGCTTACACGAACCGATTTGTGGTGCTGACGAACGTAATTCGCCAGTTAAGCAGCGTGGAGAATGCCGCGGCTATGGATTTGGTTCGTCGACAAATAGATAACTTGCGTCTGCGTATTCAGGTCATTCGCCGCATGCAGGCCTTTGGCGTTTTGTCCTTCGTGATGTGCACGCTCTCCATGTTTGCGCTCTTAATGAAATGGCCAGTCGCCGGTCAATTGTTATTTGCTAATAGTCTTATATTGCTGGTTATTTCACTGATGTTTTCGTTTTACGAAGTAAATATCTCTACCGAAGCAATCAACATTGAATTGGAGAAATTCGACGCGCGCGTTAACGCAGGGGAAAAATCCGCCGAAAAAGACGGTTAGTGCTTTTTCGGCTGGCTCTTCTTAATGGTGGACGTCTTCAGTGGGCGCTTCAAGGCGAATATCAACGGCGAGTTCATCTGCAATAGTGTCCAGCTGATCGTAAAGCTCATCCATATTGACTGATTTGGGCACTTGAATAAGGCCCGTCGCTTCAAACATAGGTTCGCCAGACCACGGCATACTTGAGCAAGCGGTTTCAAGCTCACTCATGTTAATATGGCGCCCGGCGAAAGCTTGCGCGATTTCAAAGATGATACCGGGGCGGTCAGCTCCAACCACACTGAACTGAAATTCTTTGCCGGCAGGCTTGATTGAATCAGTGGCTGATTCAACCACGATTTTTAAACCTTGATCGGCCAAATTACCTAAAGCTTCGCGTAATGCTGCTTCGTTTTCACTATCAATCGCGACTTGCAAAATACCCGCAAATTTTCCCGCCAAATGTGCCATGCGGCTTTCGAGCCAGTTACCTTGGTGTTTGGAAATAGTTTGAGCTAAAAGTTCGACAACACCGGGTTTGTCGTCGCTGAGAATAGTAAGCACTAATTGTGTTTGCACAGTTGTTTCCTTTTTATGATGGCTTGGCAATGAGTCCAAGGTTAACTTTCTCCAAGCTTATGAACAAGTAAAATATGAACCTATGATTATTCCCCATCAACAACTTTCTTCCGAGGCCTTGCAAGGCTTAATTGAAGAATTTATTACCCGTGAGGGTACGGATTACGGCGCAGTTGAGGTTTCGCTTGCGCAAAAACTCGATCAAGTAAAACGTCAGCTGGACCGTGGCAATGTCGTCATTGTGTTTGATCCTGCTTCTGAAAGCGTTTCCATATTAACTAAACATGATGCCAAATTAATGACATCTAACGAATAAGATTCTATGAACCATTTGTTTTTACATTGTCGCGCCGGTTTTGAAAAAGAATGCGCCGCCGAGATTACCGATTTGGCGGCAGAGGCGGGCGTTTATGGCTACAGCAAAACCAAAGATAATTCCGCCTATGTTGTATTTATTAGTCATGATCCGAAAGGCGCGATGCAAGTCCACGAACAAATTCGTTTTCGTAAATTAATTTTTGCTCGTCAGTGGTTCGTCACTCAAGCACCTATTAGCAACTTGCCGGTGAATGATCGTGTAACACCCTTGGTTGCTGCAGCAGAAACTTTTCCAGTCGCGCGTGAGCTACTTATTGAAACCGTCGATACTAATGATGGAAAAGAATTGTCAGGTCTTAGCAAAAAGTTTGCAGCGCCTTTTAGTAACGCGCTGAAGAAAAGCCAGTTATTAAATCCCAAAAGCCCATGGCGATTGCATTTGGTTTTTATCACGGGAACTGAAGCTTATATTGGTGTGAGCCTTTACTCGAACAGTTCGCAGTGGCCCATGGGCATTGCACGTTTGCGTTTACCCAAAGAAGCGCCGAGCCGTGCAACCTTGAAATTGGAAGAGGCCTGGCATCACTTTATTCCCGCTGCGGATTGGGATACGCGTTTGGCGTCGGGGATGCGTGCAGTAGACCTTGGTGCCGCACCCGGCGGATGGACCTGGCAACTTGTTCAGCGAGGAATGTACGTGGAGGCTGTGGATAATGGCCCCATGGACAAAAACCTGTTAGAAACTGGTCAGGTTCTGCATATATTAACTGACGGCTTTTTGTATGAACCTAAAAAGAAAGTTGATTGGTTGGTGTGTGATATTGTCGATAAGCCTGCACGCGTAACTAGCATGATTATTCGCTGGTTTGGCAAAGGTTATTGTCGAGAAGCTGTGTTTAATTTGAAGTTGCCCATGAAGCAGCGCTACTTGGAAGTTAAAAAGTGCGAAGAGCGAATTCTTAAGGAGTTATCGAGTTTGGGGTTTGATGCGAGCATTCAATTTAAACAGTTGTACCACGATCGCGAAGAGGTCACGGGGCATTTACGAGTCTATTAAATCACCCGGTCAGGCTGTTTTGTCTGACGCTGTGCGGTTTAACACCCATTCCGTTAATTTGGCCCAGTCTTCGATCAGATGTTTTAATTGGTTTACATGCTCGCTAGGCATGTCGTGATTATTTAAGGCTTGCTCGCCGATTTCAGTTAATGCAGAGACAACTTTGCCTATCGTATAAGCTGAAAGTGATTGGTAAATTTCCGCGTTGAAATACATTTCCCCAGTGTATGCACCGTGCAGGTTTTCGTAAGGTGCAACATGAATGTGTGTCAAGGCGTTGTTGATTGCGTTAGCCAAACCGGGATTATTGTTACGCAACAACCTAAACGTAAGCTCTAAGGTTTGATGGCTAAAAAAATCATCCGGCTGATGGTTTTCAATATGAATCCGAGACATCGAACCTTGTTCCCCGGTTATGAATGGAAGTCCATTGTTTTTTAATATCCTCAGTTTGAGTTTAGCAATTGATTGTTGTTTTGCCGGGTGTTTTTAGACGAAGAAATACTATGAATAGTGAAATCGATAAAGTTTTAGATACCACGGGTTTGCTTTGCCCGGAGCCCGTAATGATGCTGCATAAAGCCGTAAAAGATCTTCCAGAAAATGGAGTGATTAAAGTTATTGCAACAGATCCCTCTACCACGCGTGATATTCCCAAATTTTGCCATTTTTTAGGTTATGAATTAATTCGCCAAGAAGCTGACGAAAAGGAATATCTTTATTTCATCCGAAAAAAAACTGACTGAAATTTGGACATTGCTAAGTGCGCTAGTTCTCAATATCGCTTGTATTTATTTATATAAATTGACACATCAATAACTCTTCATTAGTTTCGCCCGCGCCAACGATTGGCGAGGTCTTTTTGAATAATTGTGGAGTATTTTTTGTGAAAAAGTTGTTGTTAGTTTTATCCTCCGTTGCTTTATTGAGCATGCAAGCAAGTGCCGCTGATCTTTTGGGTTCAATGAAGAAAGCGACTTCGAAAGTTGAGGAAACCCAAACCAAAGTAAATGAGACAAAAGCGTCTGCGAAAGATGCTGTTTCCTCCCCGGAGCAAGCGGCGTTGGGTTTGGTTAAAGCAAAATTGAAAACCGGTTCAACCAAAGAGCAAGTTAGAAAAGAACTTGGTGAACCCGTGGACGTATCTAATGGCGGTGAGTCTGAAGTGTGGTTTTACGACGTAAGCGCAGTTAATGCATCTTTGGGTGAAAAGGCGGCGATCGCTGAAGCCGTAGGTGTGAAGGTTCCAGGAGCTGATAAACGCGTAGCTATCAGCTTCAAAAGTGACAAAGTACACAATATCAAAGTTGCCGGTGAATAAAGCCGCAATCAAAAAAACCGCCCTAGGGCGGTTTTTGGTTTAAACGTCGTCAACCAATAAGGATATTGCAGCTAAGGCTTCCGGGTCCTGCGCTTTGATCTTGTTGGCGATTTGGTGCTGGAAAAAATACCGGAAGTTATCGTTGGTCTGTGCTGCGTATAAGCAGTCATCACCGGGTAAAACGGGTGTACTGACAACCTTGGTGTGGTCGGTCAGCATGCCGTAAATCGTCCCGTTGTGCAGCAGACGCCAGCTCACCACCTCAACCAAAGACAGGTGCTTTTGGCCGGGTGTTGCCAAGACGGCATGTGTGCCAATCATATCCGGCACTTCCTGAACCACGTCATCATCGTTCTCGCACTCAATTTCGTAGTATTCGGCTGCTGTTTCCAGTTCCACAACCTTATGAATCGGCGCTTCGAAAAACACTTCGTCAATCCCTTGGTCATAATAACCTTCAAAATGACCGTTTAGTGGATCGCACAAATCGGGGCAGGGCACAATATCGTTTAACCAAGGCACCAACCCCACCACTTCGCCGTTAGCGCGCAAACCCCAGCACAGGATTTTAAGGCTAAACAGTTTTTCGGAGCTTGTGTCGTTCGAGTAGAGCATTTCCAAGCCATCCAGTTCGGGGGCAAGGCGTATAAAGCGCTCATCATGCAGGGTTGAGAAAGTTTTGCCGGTGAAGAAATCCACCACATTGTCCATATTGTGGGTTGGGTTCGAGGTCTTCATAATGCCACCCCCTTAATACAAGCGGTTGGTGATAGCCTGCTGGACGCTGGCTGGCGGTAAGGGTGCTGTCGTAAACGCGACCCTTGAACTAAGTATATGCTAAAGATTTCCGGTACAACACCCTTTTATTGACAAAAAGCCCATAGCTTTGAAGAGATGATTTATGAAAATTTTGGCGGATGAAAATATCCCTTTAGTGCACGAGTTTTTTGAGTCAATGGGTGATGTGGTTACTCGTCCCGGTAGAAACATGTCAAACGATGATGCGCGTTCCGCATCTGCTTTGTTGGTGCGTTCGGTCACTAATGTTAATCAAAACTTATTGGAATCCAGTCAAGTTAGCTTTGTAGGGACTTGTACGATTGGCGTGGATCATTTAGATCAACAATGGTTGCAAAATAATCACATCACTTTCTCGAGTGCGCCGGGTTGTAACGCGAATTCAGTTGTCGAATATGTTTATGCCGCACTTTGTCATCTTGATGTGAATTGGCTTGATAAAAAATTCGGCATTATCGGTTGCGGTAATGTTGGTGGTTTGTTGTACCGACGTTTAAAACTGCAAGGTGTGGATTGCTATTGCTACGATCCTTTGCGTTCGAGCGAATCCAATCCTGATTTATGTTCGTTAGAGGAGGTGTTGAGTTGTGACATTATTAGCATGCACACGCCTTTAACGAAAGCTGGATCGCATCCAAGTTTTCATTTAATTGAGCTACCTGAATTACGCCAATTAAAACAAGGTGCAGTTTTATTAAATTGTGGGCGCGGCCCGGTTATTAATAATGCGGATCTTTTGCAATTCTTGGATGAACGCAAAGATGTACGCGTGGTCTTAGATGTGTGGGAGCCAGAGCCAGATATTTCACTGGAACTATTGGATAAGGTAGCCTTGGGTTCGCCACATATTGCGGGCTATAGCTATGACGGTAAGCTGAAAGGTACAGAAATGATTTACCAAGCTCTGTGCAAACATTTAAACAGATCTCCTGAGCTTAGCGTGAAAAAATTGGTCCCACCGTTGAAAAATAATCAGTTAGTGGCGGATTCACAATTGTCGACGTGGGAACAAATCAAACGATTGATCGCAGAAGTTTATTCTATTTCATCCGATGATCGGGATTTGCGTGCGCTCGCAACAGCCGCACGTTCTGGTCATGAGAACTTTGGCCTTGGGTTTGATAAGTTGCGTAAGTATTATCCGGTTCGTCGAGAATTTCACAATTATCAAGTGTTCGGCGCAGACAAAAAAACAGCCGAATGGCTCAGTGTTTTAGGTTTCGGTTTAGCAAGCTCTGCAAATGAATAAGTTTAAGTTAGGCGTCATTGTTAACCCCTTCGCCGGTGTTGGCGGTAGCGTGGGATTAAAAGGTAGCGATGGTGATGATATCCGCGCGGAAGCCTTTGCTCGCGGCGCGGAAACTCGTGCGCTAACACGTATGCAGCGCTGTCTTTCACTGTTGAAAGATTTTAAAAATTCTATAGAAGTATTTTGTTTTGCTGGAGATATGGGCGAGTTGCCGGCACGCGATGCGAACTTGAATTACCGTATAGTGGGTTGTGCCCAAGCAACTCCATCGGGTGCGGAAGATACCATTAGTGCAGTTAAATCTTTGGTCAGTGAATCTGTCGATATTGTTTTGTTTGCCGGTGGTGATGGAACTGCCCGTAACGTCGCTGATGCGCTGCAACAAATAGGTGCGCCCAATCAGGCGGTGCTAGGTGTTCCGTCGGGTGTGAAAATGCATTCGGGTGTGTACGCAGTTACGCCTGAAGCAGCAGGTGAAATTTTGTTGTGCTTGCTTAAAAAACAATTGGTCAACCTACAAGCTTGTGATGTGCGTGATATTGATGAGGTTGTATTCCGCGAAGGAAAAGTGAAAACGCGTTTTTATGCATCCATGTTTGCGCCAGTGCTCCCGCAGTTTTTACAGCAAGTTAAAAATAGTGGCGCCACTCAAGATGAATTGGTAAAGCTCGACATAGCCAACTATTTAATTGATAACCTAATAGATGATGCGCTCTATATTGTCGGTCCAGGCTCAACTACTCAGGTATTTCTGGAACAGTTGGGTATTGAAGGCAGCTTGTTAGGTGTTGATGTAGTTCTTAATCGCGAGCTGGTGGCGGCTGATGTAACAGCAACACATTTAGCTAATCTCGTTGCTGAACATAGGGGTGAAATTAAACTTATCATCACTGCTATCGGTGGTCAGGGTCATATTATTGGGCGAGGAAATCAGCAGCTATCTGCGTCAATTATAAAGCGTCTTGGGCGTGACAATATTCAAGTCATAGCGACCAAAGATAAAATTCTTTCGCTTTCAGGCCGCCCTTTGCTTGTGGACTCAAATGATCCCGAACTGGATAAATCTTTCTCTGGTTACCAGTCAGTCTTGGTTGGCTACGATGAATTTATCTTATACCCCATTGGTATTCAGTGAAGAAAAATAATCAGTTCATGAATCAACTTTTTCTCAGTATTTCCAATCTGCTCAAAAATATTCAATCAAAATTCACGCTTGATAGTTACCGACTTTTGCATGGGCGAGGGCGGTGCTTTGATGGATTGGAATTCGTTAATATCGATTTTTTTCAGCCCGTATTAGTCGTCGTTTTTTATAAAGAGCCACCAGAGAATTGGCTTGAGGATTTAACGCAATTTTTAAATGGCTCTTTGTGTGATCGGCTCTCCTGTGTTTTGGTGCAGCGGCGTTATTTAGCGAATTCGCCCTCGGAGATTGTCTTGGGGGAATTGCCGGAGAAAGTATTTGCGCGTCGTGGACGTTTGTTATTTAACCTTCATTTGAATGCACAACAGAACTCCGGTTACTTTTTGGATATGGAATCAGGTCGGCAATGGGTTGAAAAGCATGCGGCCGGTAAGAGAGTGCTTAATCTTTTTGCATATACCTGTGCGTTTTCTGTAGTGGCTGTTGCAGCGGGTGCAGAAAAGGTAGTGAACGTTGACATGAGTAGCCCCGCGTTAAATCTTGGGCGAGCGAATCATCAGCTTAATCAATTACCAAAAGAAAAATCAGAATATGTGGCTGAAAATATTCTGAAATCCTGGAGTCGTGTTAAAAAGCCCGGTCCTTACGACTTGGTTATTATTGATCCACCTTCGTATCAGAAAGGTAGTTTTGTTGCGGAGAAAGATTACGCAAAAGTGATTCGGCGTTTGCCAGAGTTAATGCCGCAGGGTGGGTTGGTTCTTGCTTGTTTGAATGCACCGGAGTTGAGTGATGCGTTTTTGGTCGAACAATTTTCCGAACATCTTCCTCAAGCAGAGCTTCTGGAGCGGGTGCAGCCGCACAAAGATTTTCCCGACGTGAATCCGGCGCAGCAACTCAAACTCTTGGCTTATAAAATCCCTGCACACATTTTCGATTAAACCCTCCAAAACAAAAAGCCCGCATCTGCGGGCCTTTGATTATTCAGTCTATAAAACTCATTGCGTATAACGTGACAAAAACTCGCCAAAGCGATTAATAGCTCTGGTTAAATCGTCTTCACGTGGTAAGAAAACGATACGGAAATGATCTGTGTTTGGCCAGTTAAACGCGGTGCCTTGTACGAGCAGAATTTTCTCCTGAATCAGGAAATCAAGCACCATTTGTTGATCGTCTTTAATTTTGTACATGTTCAGGTCAATTTTAGGGAACAGGTACAAAGCGCCTTTCGGTTTTACACACGAAATGCCCGGCACCGCTGCGAGCGCTTTCATTGCTGCATCGCGTTGGTCGCGGAGGCGGCCGCCGGGAACGATTAATTCGTTGATGCTTTGATACCCGCCTAATGCGGTTTGAACAGCATACATAGCAGGTACGTTTGCACACAAACGCATAGACGAAAGCATTTCCAATCCTTCAATGTAGCCTTTTGCGCGATGCTTGGCGCCGCTGATGACCATCCAGCCTGAGCGGAAGCCTGCGAGGCGATAGGATTTGGAAAGACCGTTAAAACTAACGCATACAACGTCCTGAGCCAAACGCCCCATTGGGATGAATTCCGCATCGTCATATAAAATTTTGCTGTAGATTTCATCGGCAAAAATAATCAGGTTGTGGTCGCGCGCTAATTGAACGATTTGTTCAAGCACATCTTTGCTGTAAACAGCGCCAGTTGGGTTGTTAGGGTTAATAACAACTATGCCGCGTGTTTTGTCGGTAATTTTACTTTTGATGTCAGCGATATCGGGATACCAATCTGACTGCTCATCGCATAAATAATGGCGAGCTTTACCGCCAGCAAGATTTACGGCTGCTGTCCACAAAGGATAATCTGGAGCGGGTACCAAAACTTCATCGCCGTTGTTCAATAAAGCCTGCATGGCCATAACAATTAATTCGCTGGCGCCGTTGCCAAGAAAAATATCATCAATTTCCACGTTGGGAATTTGCAGGCGCTGGCACTCTTGCATAATAGCTTTGCGGGCCACAAATAGACCGCGTGATGCGGTGTAGCCTTCAGCGTTAGGTAGGTTGTGAATAACGTCTTGAATAATTTCGTCAGGTGCAGCAAATCCGAAAGGGGCAGGGTTGCCGATATTCAGCTTGAGGATGCGATGGCCTTCCTCTTCAAGGCGGTAAGCGTGTTCAAGTACGGGGCCGCGAATGTCGTAACAAACACCGTTTAACTTGTCGGATTTCTTTATGATATTCATTTGCAGTAATATGCCTTAGGTGGGTAGCGAAACTAAATTGCAAGCGCGAATAATCGGTGTTTGCGGCGTCTCATGTCAAGGGAATCATTATGTCTGAATCACAATTTAACGATGATGCTTATTGGCTCGAAAAGCTGACTCCAGAGCAGTACCGAATCTGCCGTCAGAAAGGTACAGAGCGAGCCTTTACGGGCGAATATTGGAACGAGTTTAGTGATGGGACTTATTTGTGCCGCGGCTGCGCTGAGCCACTGTTTATGTCAGACACAAAATTTGATGCGGGATGTGGTTGGCCAAGTTTTTATCAGCCTGCATCCAAAAGTGTTATCAAGGAGGTTTACGATAGTAGCCACGGTATGCATCGCACAGAAGTCGTTTGCCGTAAGTGCGGTTGTCATTTAGGGCATGTGTTTACCGATGGCCCAGCACCTACCGGACTGCGTTACTGCATTAATTCGGCATCGATTCAGCTGAAGAAAGAGTAGGACGTTTGCAGCTTAATCGTAAATTTGCTTTTTCTTCCAGCTGTCCATATCGTCAGCTGCAATAACATCTTTCCGTTTGTTCTCGGTGTCGGGCGCAGTTTCTATTTCTGCAGGAGCTTCGTTCGCAAGCCGCGCCTTCTCTTCCAGCTTTGCGGTGATGTCGTCAAGTTGTGCAATTTGTTTGTCATAGGCGCGAGTCGTATTTTCAGCAATCAGCAATTTTTTCGCTAAGGTAAAGTAGTGAATAGCCAAACGAAGTTTGCCTGCTTGTTGCGCCAATTTGGCGTGGTAAAGGTAGGCATCGACAGCCATTTGTAGGCTTAGGCGTTTGACCTGATCTGTGTAAGCACCAAGTTGAACTTTATTAATTATTTTTAATGCTTCCTGCTGCGCAAGAAAATGCTGGAGTTCTTGCAGGTGCTGGCGTATTTCCTTCATTTGCTGCGGATTATCGACCCTCGGCCGTTGCGCGCTATTGGTTTTTGGCAGAGTCCCCAATTGGTTGGTGTACAGCGTAATATCATCAAGGTGGCGAGGGTCTTTAGGTTCAATTTTGCTAAGTTGTTCGCAGGCGTCTATTAAGGCTCGATAAATCAAGCTTAATAATTCCGTGGTAAGGAAGTTTGGGGGAAATCCATTGATCAAGTGAACGAGATTCCGCTGCTTGGTTTTGAGCGTCATGAGGATACGCTGCTTCTGAATCATTTTCTTCTCAATGGACTGGCTGATGAATGCATAACAAGCCAAAGCACTGAGTAGTATGACGATTGCGGCGAGGAATATAGCCATAGATATGTTTCTAAAAATAATAATATCAGCAAGTATAGCACCGTTAATTAATCAAATAGATTAGCTAATACTCAAAGACTCCACAGGCGCTAAGTGCTTGTTTCCAAAGTTATAAAATTAAAAATAAAAAGTGTTGACAGAGTAGGGTCTGCTCCTTAGAATGCGCCCCACTTCTGCAGACGACGTCACAAACGTTAAAGCAGAAGGATTCTGGGTCCCCATCGTCTAGTGGCCTAGGACACTGCCCTTTCACGGCGGTAACAGGGGTTCGACTCCCCTTGGGGATGCCAATTGCGGGAATAGCTCAGTTGGTAGAGCATAACCTTGCCAAGGTTAGGGTCGCGAGTTCGAGTCTCGTTTCCCGCTCCAATTTTTTTGAAGTGTTGCATCAGCTTTGTTTACCAAGACAAAGTTTCAGATTGTCCCCTTCGTCTAGTGGCCTAGGACACTGCCCTTTCACGGCGGTAACAGGGGTTCGAACCCCCTAGGGGACGCCATTTTTAAGCGGGAATAGCTCAGTTGGTAGAGCATAACCTTGCCAAGGTTAGGGTCGCGAGTTCGAGTCTCGTTTCCCGCTCCAGTTTCTTTCCTCCCAGTTCTCCATCTCCCTCAGTGCAGTCCCATTGATTTTAATCGTTCATTTTCGTATGAAAATGGCTCACCTGTTTCGTTGGCTTGCTGGCGTAGCTCATCTAGTGTTTGGAAAACGCTTATCTCTTCGTCCGGCATGTAGTGCAAGCAATCGCCCCCAAAAAACCATAGCAAGTCTCGCGGGACTAAGGGCATCAGGTGTGGATAGACTGCTACAATTCTGCAAAACAGATGCTGCCCTTGTATTAACAGATTTGAGCCCCCACTATGGGGAAGCTCGCTAAGTTCCAGAAAAAAATCTTTGTCTTCTTGCGTGCAGTCTTCTAGGAAAAAGGGTGGCTGCTCTTTCGCTTGCGTTATGAAGGCCTGTAAAAGACGCATGTGAAAATCGTAATATGCTTTGTCGTAATCGTTCATTGTCATGGTTATTGAACTCGTAATATTCCATTGTTGAAAAAGAGGCGCTATGTCTGCTGCACTTTCAATTCGAAATCTCACCAAAACCTACAACAACAAATTTGAAGCTTTGAAAGGTATTTCTCTTGATGTAATGCCGGGTGATTTCTTCGCGGTGCTGGGTCCTAACGGTGCTGGCAAGTCTACCACAATTGGTATTATCAGTTCGCTCGTACGAAAAACATCCGGTGATGTAGAAATCTTTGGTGTGAATATAGATACCAATTTTTCCGAAGCGAAAAAGTTCCTGGGTGTTGTTCCGCAAGAATTTAATTTCAGCATGTTTGAAAAGGTGGAAGATATCGTTTTGCAGCAAGCGGGCTATTATGGTTTACCGCGTGCTTATGCAAAAAGCCAAACAGAAAAATATTTGAAAAAACTTAACTTGTGGGATAAACGTAGTACACCGGCGCGCATGTTATCTGGTGGAATGAAGCGTAGGCTCATGATTGCTCGCGCTCTGGTGCACGAGCCAAAGTTATTAATTCTGGATGAGCCAACCGCTGGCGTGGATATTGAATTGCGTCGTTCTATGTGGGATTTTTTGCGCGAAATTAATGAAGCGGGCACGACTATTATTCTAACAACCCATTATTTGGAAGAGGCTGAAAGCCTTTGTCGTAATGTGGCCATTATTGATAAAGGTCTATTGGTAAAAAATACAAGCGTTAAAAGTCTACTGCAAGGTTTAAATAAAGAAGTGTTCATCTTTGATACCAGCTCTGATTTGCCTGAGCCGTTTTCAATTGATGGTTTTTCTGTGGAAAAGATTGACAATCATTCTTTCGAAGTTGAGGTGGCGAAAGGGCAATCCTTAAACCAGGTGTTTGCGCTCTTAAGTGAACAACAGGTTTCGATTATTAGTATGCGAAATAAAGCAAATCGTCTGGAAGAAATGTTTGTGTCTATGATTGCTCAATCAACGGTTACTAAGAGTGAGGCGCAATAAAATGGAAGCAAAAGAACAGTGGATCGCTTTTACGACAATCTTGCGCAAAGAAATAAAACGTTTTACTCGCATATGGGTACAAACCTTGTTGCCGCCAGTTATTACGATGGCTTTGTATTTTGTTATTTTTGGTAAGCTCATTGGTAGCCGAATTGGTGATATGGGTGGATTTAGTTATATCCAGTTCGTGGCGCCGGGTTTGATTATGATGGCGGTGTTGACCAATGCATATTCAAATGTCGTATCGTCTTTTTTTAGCGCGAAATTTCAGCGCAGTGTAGAAGAGGTTTTGGTGTCGCCCACACCTAATTATGTAATTCTTCTCGGTTATACCATGGGCGGTGTTGCGCGAGGTCTTTGCGTTGGGTTTTTAGTTACAGTGATGTCGTTAATTTTTACCGATCTACATATTCATAGCTGGTTTGTTACTTTCGCCATAGTATTGCTTACTTCCACCTTGTTTTCGTTGGCAGGTTTTATCAATGCTGTTTATGCGAATACATTTGATGATGTTTCCATTGTGCCAACTTTTATTTTGACGCCGTTGACTTATTTGGGTGGCGTTTTCTATTCAATTAGTCTGTTGCCCGAAGTTTGGCAGCATGTCTCGCGATTGAACCCTATATTACACATGGTAAATGCGTTCCGTTACGGCATTCTTGGTGTTAGCGATGTCAACATAGTGAACGCTATGCTTGGCTTGGTTGCGGGCGTTATAGTGTTATTTGCTGTGAGTTTGCATCTCTTAAGAACAGGAAAGCGTTTGCGCGCTTGATGAGCTATTCATGAAACCATCAGTTGATCATAGTCCTCTGGGACAAAAAACCGCTTATGTTTCTTCCTATGACGCGAGTTTGCTTTTCCCTATTCCGCGTGCGGAGTCGCGTAAACATCTAGGGATTGACGGCGATCCTTCGTTCTATGGGGTCGATGTTTGGACAGGTTACGAATTATCTTGGCTCAATCTAAAAGGAAAACCAGAGGTTGCGGTTGCTGAATTTTTAATTCCTGCACATAGCATTAACATTATTGAATCAAAGTCTTTCAAGCTGTATTTGAACTCTTTAAATCAAACAAAGTTTGCCTCTTTTAGTGAGGTAAAAAATATCTTGATTAAGGATTTGTCCGCAGTGGCGAATGCGGATGTGGTTGTTAATTTATGTTCTCTCAAGGATTCGAGCCTGCTGGTGGATTGTGCTTATTCTGCTGTTTGTATCGATGAGCTTGACATTGATGTTAATGAATATCACCCGCACCCTGATTATTTGACGGCAAACGCGGACGTTATTATTACTGAGGTGCTGTCTAGCCACTTGTTAAAAAGTAATTGTCCGGTAACTGGTCAACCAGATTGGGCGAGCGTGTTCATCGAATATGCGGGGCCACAAATAGATCACGAAAATCTGCTGCGTTATGTGATTTCATTTCGTGAACATCAGGATTTTCACGAGCATTGTGTGGAGCGAATGTTTACAGATATTTTGCGCCAGTGTAAGCCGCATTCTTTGAGTGTTTATGCGCGCTACACGCGACGCGGTGGTTTAGATATAAATCCGTTTAGATCAACTGAAAAGAATGCGGCACCAAAAGTCGGCAGATTGATTAGACAATAACCTTGTCGCGCAATCTGCTTGCGGCTTTTTCTAAAGACTCGATAACTTTTTCTTTATCGTAATTGCGGATTTTGTCCATATCGAGATACATGGAAAAGCCTTCTGCGCGATCCTCAAAGTAACTTTGGTTTTTACCCAAGTCTTTCCGCAAATCGGCGACTTGGTAAACCTTAATCGGTTGTGCAAAACCCTTAACCTGAATTTCGCCTTTGTCGCGACACATAATGGTGTCTTTGCATAACGACCAGGTTTCGTGAGAGATCAAAATTTCATCCGGCTCTGCGGCCGATTCCAAGCGACTCGCCAAATTTACTTGAGTACCGAGTACGGTGTAATCCAAATGGCTGGATGTACCGAACGTACCTACGGTGCAGTAGCCAGTGTTAATTCCCATGCGTATTTGCAATGGTTTTTTGATCCCTTGGTTAAACCATTCCAGTTGCAAAGAGCGCATTTTCTTTTTCATGGCTACCGCCATGGACACGCAGCGTACGCAATCCGCTTTCACTCCTTGGCTGTTGCTATCGCCAAAGAGAACCATGATGGCGTCGCCCATAAATTTATCGATAGTGCCGCCATACTGGGTCACGATCTTGGACATTTCAGTAAGATAATGATTGAGGAGCTCATTCAATGCTTCGGCTTCAATCTCTTCTGCGAGTTGACTGAAATCTTTAATATCTGAAAAGAAAATACTGATTTTTTTACGTTCGGCTTGCAGGGTTTCGTCCTTGCCTTGATTGATTGCTTTCCATACTGTCGGCGGTAGGTAGCGTGAAAGCTTATAGGCGCGGATTTTATGCCATTTTTGTTCGTTCTCCAGTTGCTTTTGAGCAATCGAAAGCTTATGAAACCGGTTATGCATGTAAACGGCGTATACCAAAAAATAGGCTGCTATACCAATTAGGCTCGAAAGGCTGATTTCAATACTTGTGGATAACACGAAGCTAGGGGCGTGGAAAACAAAGCTGATCAATACTCCAACAGCAAATGCTGTATTGTCTTCCATCAGTTTCTTGAGCCCACCACTGATCAGCGCATTAAACTGAATCATGGTTAAAAATAAAACGCAGGGTAAAACACTAAAATTGGTAAAACCGAGAACGATACCGATGAGTGCCGCGTCCACATACGACAGCCAACGCACGCTCTTTACTAGCGTTTCTGCATCTTGTTTGTGGGTAAAATGGAAAGTGGCGAAAGCATATATCAGTAGCAGAACAATGGTTGCGCTGTAGAGCAAGCTGATATTAGACCAGTTTATGTAGGATGCGAGCGTTCCCGCAGCGGCAAAGCAAATAAGTGTACGAAAATAGTACTGCTGCTGGGGGGATTCTACTTGGATAGAGGATGGTTCATTCTTTTCTGTCATTTCCAAGGCCTGGTAGGGACGCGTAATAATTATTTAAAATTTATATAAAGCGCTGTTGTTATGGGTATTAAACGGTTTTTTGTGTTGAATGTCTATCAACTGATCAGGCCTAAATTATATTAGCCCTGTCTATTCAGATGCTTTCAGTTATCAATAGGGTTAAACACGCAACTAACCCCCCATTTTTAACTCCAGATATTTTTCTTCAAGTTCGGCATATTGCTTTTTGAGATCGTTTAGTTCCGATTGTATTAATTCTTGGTTTATGGAGCTTGATTCGGAAACTGCTTGTGCAGGGGGATACGTAAAGCCTGATTGTTTTAGCGAGTCGTTTTCCATTTCGAGATTGTTAATGCTATTAATTAGATCTTTGCTTTCCAGTGTGAAGTTATGAAGAGCTTCTTTTATCTGGCGATTTTCTTCGCTGATTGCGCTGGTTTCATCGAGTGTTTTTTCTTTCAATGAAATCTCTTCATGCGCCTTGGCCAACTCGTCTTCCAGCAATTGTATACAGGTTTCTGACTCTTGGACGAACCTGATTTGGCGCTGTAACTGTTGTTGAAGTTCCTGAATAATAAGTTCCTTCTCCTCGCTAGTGGTGGCGTCCATTAGCTTTCTTTGCAGATTGTTAATGATTCGGTGCTGGTCGGCTGCCACGTTCCGTAATTTTATAATTTCTTCGGCAGCTCGCGGATCCTGGCGAGTAATATTGATTGTTTTGTGAGAGATTGAGTCAGGATTTTCAAGGATTTGTGTGAAGTTATGATGAATACCGTCGTATACGCCGTGATAGCTTTGAAGAACATTATTAAATGCTGCTCGATCATGGACGCCGTCTGATAAGGCGAGCAATTGTGCGTAGTAATCCTGTGCGTTTGCTTGGGCTGTTTCCCACTGCTTTTCCATATCAAAAAACAATCGCTTAAATTTTTCGAGGTTTTCAATTCGTTTTTTGGCAGTCTCGAGTTCTTCATCCGATTCATTACTTACTTGGCCTGAAAGTAGAGGCTCTAAAGCTTGAAGGAAAATACTCCAGTATTCAGGACTTCCCCTGTGCTCTGTAGTACCTAATTCTTCAGATCGCAAGAAAGCATATCGTAAAGCAAGAATGCGTTGGATTAATGAGCTGTCTGAGGGTAATTCCAAGGCAATATCACCATCCGGAGAATGCACTGCAAATTCAGCGGCGGTAGCATCCAACTCTTCGTTTAAAAAAGTCTTATAGCTTTTGGCTTCAATTGCCGGAGAAGGCTGTTTTACAGGCTCTGGTGCGGGAGCAGGTGCGGGCTTTTGGTTTTTTAACAGTTCTAACAACTTTTCCTGTTGGCGACGAACAAGAGATTTCAATTTGCGGGCATGTATAAAGAAAAACACCAAGCCTATTAAAAGCACTATGATGATTTCCGCGGCGACAATAATAAGAGCGTTGGGTACCAGCATGTCATGGACTCGTTATTGGGGATGGGCTTTAATTAATGCCTATTTCTACATTCCGTAATTATGGTACAGAGTTAGGGGATATACTAATTTCCACATTTATTAAATCTGGCGATAAGTATGTGAGGTAAAGTTGAACGCAATAGAAGTTTTGCAAAATAGAGTGTCTATAACCAAGCTGATGGCTCCTGGCCCTAACGAGCGCCAGCTATTGGAGATCTTCAAGGCCGCTAATCGCGCCCCGGATCACGGTAAGTTGCAGCCATGGCGTTTTTGGGTCATAGAGGGCGAGGGCCTCAACCGCTTAAGTCAGGTATTTGTTGATGCCTTAAGCTCGTACGATGCTGAGATATCGCCAACGGTTTTGGAGAAAACCAAAAACATGCCATTTCGCGCCCCGATGATCATAGTTGCCATCGCGAAATGTGAGGATCATCCTAAGGTGCCCAAGCAGGAGCAATTGCTGGCCTGCGCCTGTGCTACCCAGAATCTTCTCAACGCCTGTTTTGCGCTTAACTTTGGCGCTGTATGGAGAACAGGCGAGCTCGCTTACAATCGGGATGTTAAACAATCGCTGGGGTTAAAACCTATGGAAGAAATCATTGGCTTTATCTATGTTGGAACGCCAGTTGGCGCCATCCCCTCAGCGCCAGAAGCGGACACCCAAGCTATTTTTGCTACTTGGCCTCCGATTTAATATTGCCTTTTGGTGTGTCCTTGTGTACATTTGCGCCCCCTTAGGCAGGGTCAGAAGATAACCTGTGGCCCCGTAAGTTTTATTCGTTAAATGTTCCGAGTGGTTGAGTTGGAGTTTCACGGAGACAACAGCCGAAGGCTGGTAACGAGCATGCAGGCGTGCAGTTTAAAACGCAGATTTTAAGTTTAGTTGAAAGTTTTATTGGTGAGATGTCCGAGTGGCCGAGTCGGAGTTTCATGGAGACAACAGCCGAAGGCTGGTAACGAGCACGCAGGCGTGCAGTTTAGAACGCAGATTTAAGTTTAGTTGAAAGTTTTATTGGTGAGATGTCCGAGTGGCCGAAGGAGCACGCCTGGAAAGTGTGTATATCGCAAGGTATCGAGGGTTCGACTCCCTCTCTCACCGCCATCTAAATAAACCCCGGAGTGTTTTAAAGCGCCCGGGGTTTTTTATTGCCTGAATCCAAGGCTTCACTTTTTATTGCCCACCAGCTGGGTAGTAAATTTCTTATGTCTTTTTGCAAAAATCGTTCATCTAGTAGCCATAGGTACCCGGTATCATCTTGGGTTCTTATTACACGGCCGGCAGCTTGAATAACTTTCTGAATTCCTGGAAATGTATAAGTGAAGTCATAACCCCGCTGAAATCGAGATTGCATTAGGCTGCGAATGTATTCGTTAATCGGGTTAATTTGGGGGAGACCAAGCGTTGTGATAAATACCCCCTTCAGCGAATCTCCAACAAGATCAATTCCCTCACCAAACACTCCTCCCAGTACAGCGAGCCCTAAAATGTTGTTGTGTGTGTTGAATTCCTGAATAAATAATTGCCGTTCTTGCTCGCTCATTCGTCTCGCCTGCTGAAGAAGCTTAATATCCATATCAGCGAACGTGTAACGCAGATGCTCGTTTACTTTTTGCAAAAAGTCGTAGCTTGGGAGAAACACAATGGCGTTTCCTGGTTGTTCTCGCAATTGTTGGCAAATTAAATGGCACACGGTATCTACAGCTGCGTTACGATCTTTAAAGCGCATGGATAAGTTATTTGCGATCTTAACGGTGAGCTGATTCTCCTGAAAAGGCGAGGGCACATTTAGCTGCACGCTATCATCGGGTAAACCTAATAATGTTCGATAATACTCCGGGGGACTTAATGTTGCTGAAAAGAAGCAGGATCCACTGGCTAGTTCCGTTCGCTGAGAAAGTAAACGCGCTGGAATTAAATTGCGCAGCGTAAGTATTTCGGCGTTTTTATGCTGCGATTGCAAATCTATACAGAAATCATCGTCAATAGATTCAAATACATTTTGAAATCGCAAAGCAGAAAAAAAGAATTCGTGCGCTGGTGTATGTTGAATTGGGTGATCCGGATGTTGTTGCAGCAACTCGACATATTTATTTGTAAACTCAAGTAATGACAGAATGAATTTTTCAGGCAGATTAGGAATGACTGAAAATTCATATCGCCCCACATCATCAATCATTTTTGACCATAATTTATTAATCGCACCCAAAGGTTTTTTTATAGATTTGACAGCAGCTTTTTTTGCGCTTAAAAGTTGTTTGCGATTTAGTTCGGCAGAGTACATTTGGCGCCCGCGATCAATTAGATTGTGGCATTCATCCACAAGTAAATAGGGGCGCCAGTTAAACTCTTGGGTGAGTCCTAGAAGCAGTGGAGTTCCGTCGAAATAATAATTGACATCGGCAACCACTATATCCACCCAACGGCACATCTCCATGCTCAGATAAAACGGGCATATCTCGTACGTATGAGCAAGTTGAGCAAGCGTAGTTTTGTCTAGGATCGGGTATTCATAAGCGGCCTCTCTTGCGCGCTTTAACTTTGTATAAAAATCGAGAGCATAGACGCATGTATCACCTCTGCATTGGCTTCCAGCCTGTAAACAGGATTTTTCTTGCGCCGTTAATTCCAAGGCTCGCAACGGAACCGTGCCATTATCGCTTGCTATTAAAGCGATGTTTTCCAGAGCTAAATGTTTACCCGTGGTTTTGGCTGTGAGGTAAAAAACTTTATTGATCTCTGTACGCGTCATTGCTTTTAACGCGGGAAACAGCCCAGCCAAGGTTTTGCCTGTGCCGGTTGGTGCTTCTGCCAACAACACGCGACCGGTTGCTGCAGATTTGTAAACGGCTTCCGCCATAAGGCGCTGGGATGAGCGCATGGTGCCGTAGGGAAACGCAAGTTTTTCGATCCAGCTGCCGAGCTGAACAAGACGCTGATTAATTTTAGTGTGCCAAGCTAAATAATGTTCGGCTAGTTCTCGAAAAAAAAGTTGTAGCTCTTGTGCGGTACAGGTGTTTTCAAAACGATGTTCTTTTTGGTCCGTCAAATTAAAATAAATAAGTGCCACCTTAATCGATTCGCAACCAAGCTTTTCACATAGCATCCATGCATAACATTTTATTTGCGCCCAATGTAAGTAGGTGTGATTCGTTGGGATGTTTTCAATATCGCCGTAAAATGTTTTGATTTCTTCAACACAATGGCTAGCGGGCTCGTATCCATCTGCGCGACCGCGAAAAGTGACTCCCTCAAGCTCTGTGCTTAAACTGACTTCGGTCTGGTAATCATCGGGGCGATTCGTAGTGACGCGCTTGTGACCCTCGATACCCTCTTGTCCACTGGGTGATGGGTTGAATTTACGATCCAGACTGCCAGTTTTTGCTGCGAACTCAACGAGTGTTTTTATGGCCACAACCGTAGTTTTATTGCCAGCTAACATATAAAACCTCAGCCGGAATATTGTGTTCGGAGAAATAATTGAACCAGCGTCGCTGATTGTCTTGAATCCTGTCTCCCGGCCCCTTTACTTCAATCAACAAATAACTCCTGCTTTCGGGGAAAAATTGAATAAGGTCAGGGAGGCCGCTGCGGTTATTTCGGATATCGAATAAGATGCGTTTAAAAATAAGTTTTAAATGATTTGCAGGTATCGACTCCAAGGCAAGATCGATAAGGTTTTCGTTCAAAAAATTCCAGTTTACAAAATGGTTTGCAAGCCCGAGTTTCGTCTTCCAAATATGTTTGATGTGGTCTTTATAGATGTCGCTTTCAAACAACTCGAATAACTCAGTGATCTTTAGTCGTTTATCGGTAAAGTTTTGCTCATACATGTCTAAAGGCGCTGATTGAAAAGGGTTGGCAAATGCGCCATCTACGCCTCTAAACATTTCGGGCCATAACCATAAACCGAACAGCCCAAGAAATAATTGGTTTTCAACATATATACAAGGAGAGGAATCGCAATTAATATGTTGGCGTACTATTTCTTCAACGCGTGATTCACCATTAAACTTATTTAGAAAAATGGATTTTTCGTTAAGTTGCGGATTGATGATAGGAATTACTGGTCTTCCAAGCTTTTTAGAAATTCTTGAAGAGAGACGCCCGAAGATCTGTAGTTCTTGTTCATCAATTGGATTTTTGGAAACAGCTTCTAATAACTCCCAAGCTTCTGCGTACATTCCCTGTTTTTCTAATAAGCGTATCCGGCATTCGCGAGCAGGAGCCAAATGGCTTTGACGATACAATTCTATTGCCAGCGAGTGATTGTTATGTCGCACTAAAGCATTTGCTAGCTTATTACACAGTTTTGATTTCCTGCGTAACAGGATCTCAGATGACACCGAAGCGGGAATTTGCATTGCAATGCAGACTAGCTCTTCGTTTAATGTGGCAAGCTCGCATTGTTCACGAAGATTACTCAACTTCTGGAATAGGCTAAGTTCATCGCGAGTCTTGAAAATGCGATACTGATGATCAATTTGATAGTTTTCGTATCGAAAAATACCCAAATCTTGCAACACAAACTCTGTTAAATTTTGATGGGTGTTACCAAAAAAAAGCAACGTAAAAGTGTTAAGTAATTCTTGCCACTTTAAGCGATAAAGATGACCGAATATTCCCGAAGTCCATTCGTGCCAGTCTTTGGTTTCGGGATATTGTTGAGCTACGCGATCAATCAGGTCACATCTACGTTCACTCTTGTGATTTTGTCCGAATAGATGTTGGAGCTCTGGTTTGGTTAAGACTCGTGAGAGATCGCTCACGTTCAAGCTCACATGAATATCTATCAAACCAGCATGAACTAAATGAAGCGCGGAGCTCTCAATACATTCAATTTCCGCGTATTTAATTTTATCTGCACGAAAAAGGTTGCCAGCGCGACTTGCCAAGCGAACATAAAGGCATTGGCTACCCTGGGGTAAGCTTTCAAAAATCCTCACAAAGTTTAGTTCGTCTTGTGTTAGCAAATCTGTATAGCGATTAACAACCCAGCTCACTAAAAACTGAAAATTGGATAGATAATAGTAGGGGGCGAGATCGGGCGCGCTATTCATTGAATTCAAACCAAAAGTTTTTATATTTATATTGTACTGGTTATAGATACAGTTTGCGAGCCTGCTTTAACGATTAACTTTTGAATTATCCGGCGCCGAATAAAAAAGCCATATCCGAAGATATGGCTTTAGTCGAGCAGAGTAGCGGCTGTTATTAATGTTGGCGGCTACTAAAAGGTTCAGTTTCGTAAAAGTTGTGAATGTTTTCGGACCAAGAGGTGTCAGCCATATCAGGCCAGTCATCTTTGTCGAATCCGGGTGCGTTTTGTAAGCGTTCTTTGCTTACATCTAAAATGAAGCGCTTGTTTTCTGTATCAAGTCTTAAGGCCTTCCAAGGCACTGCGAATAGCTTTTCACCCAAGCCCATAATGCCGCCGAAAGAAAGTACTGCATAAGCGATTTTTCCACTTGCTACATCAAGCATAATTTCTTTGATGTCACCCAGATCTTCATCGTTGTTGTTATAAACATCATTTCCATTGAGTGTGTCTGCGCCCATTAAGCGTGGGCCGGGGCCGGAATGATATTTGTGTTTGTACATGCCATAGGTATCTCGAGTTTCGTAGTTCATATCTATCTCCGAATTTTTAACCTAAGTGAATTTTTTGCTTGCAGTATGTTTACTACATATGCATCTAATAATTATTTGATTCCTAAATCTGTACGGGAACGCACAGGAATAAATTTGCTGGCGTTTAACTAATTTCTTTGAAAAATTATTTCAACGGAGGAGTGCTTCATTTTTTGTCGATTTGTTTCGATTTTGTTGAAGACATTCTGCTCAAGCATCCTTGACTTCCTAAATCGCTAACCCTATATTCTGTATATTTATACAGTATTGGTGGCGCATGATGGTTCCGGATGAGTTTGATGAATCCCGCTGGATCTTGGCGCCGACTAACGCCAAAAAGGGCAGGGGCGCCGTTAGTAATTTATCTGGTCGTTTCGAGATACAAACCAGTGAGTGGGTGGATGACGGGTGGTGGCAGGGTGATGAGCCTCAATCTGTATTAAAGACGCAAGTTACGCCCGAGTACGCGAAAACTATCTTGTCTCGAAACCAATCACCGGATTTACCTTTCAGTGTGTCGTTGAACCCATATCGCGGATGTGAACATGGTTGTATTTACTGTTTTGCTCGTCCATCACATGCTTATTTGGGATTATCGCCAGGGTTGGATTTTGAAACTCGTTTATTTGCAAAGCTGAATGCTGCCGAGCTTTTGCGCAGTGAGCTCGCGGCCGATTCATACGTTCCTGGTGCCATAGCATTGGGTGTCAATACTGATGCATACCAACCGTGCGAACGAAAGTTGAGGCTTACGCGGGGCGTGCTTGAGGTTTTGAAGGAATCCAGACATCCGGTTGGTTTGATTTCCAAATCCTCACTTATTGAGCGGGATATAGATTTGCTCTCGGATATGGCAAGTCAAAATCTTGCTATGGTAGCGGTGACTATCACTACATTGGATCACGAAACAGCCCGCACCCTGGAGCCTCGCGCAGCCTCTCCTGCGCGACGATTGGAGACTATCCGCAGGTTAGCTGCTGCCGGAATTCCCGTAGCGGTAAGTGTTGCCCCAATTATCCCCTTTGTGACTGATCAAGATATTGAGAAAATAATCTGTGCCGCCTTCGACGCGGGGGCCACTTCTGCTGGCTACACCATATTGCGGTTGCCTTGGGAGGTAAATCCGTTGTTTCAGGAGTGGCTGCAAGCTCATTTTCCTGACCGTGCAGAAAGGGTTATGAACAGGGTAAGAGATATGCAGGGCGGCAAAGACTACGATGCCAGCTTTGGCTCGCGGATGCACGGGGAAGGTTTATGGGCTGATATGATTTCCCAGCGCTTCCGCAAGGCCTTGTTGGGGGTTGGGATTGGTAAGCACAACCGGTTCCAGCAACTCGACACCTCCGTATTCCGGAAACCTCTCGTTATTCCGGCCAAGAAGCGGGGGGACGAGCAAATGGATTTTTTCGGTTAGCGGAGCGGGTTGGGTCTTGAGAAATAGCCTGCAATTTATTCAGATTGTCTGTTTTGTGTATTCAATTGATTTTTAAGAGAATAATTTTCAAAAAGACATAGTAGAAAAGCAAATAAATGCTTGACGATGTTGGCTTGGGTCAATAGAATGCGCGCCTCGACACTGCACTCATAGCTCAGCTGGATAGAGTACTCGGCTACGAACCGAGCGGTCGGAGGTTCGAATCCTCCTGAGTGCGCCATACAAGATAAAGGCCTAGCGTAATCGCTAGGCCTTTTTTGTTTCAGATCCGCTTGCTGCTCGTCCTTAAATTCCTCGACAATATTTGCCGCTTTCCAGAACCAATTACGAGTCGATACAGGCAAGTTATTTGGTATCCAACAACTCGAGTTCGTAAATAACCAAAGCAGAGGGTGGTACTTTTGAATTTCCCTCTGGGCCGAAGGCTAGTTTAGCGGGAACATAAACTTCCCACTTGGAGCCTTTTGGCATCATTGGAATTATTTCGCCCCAACCAGGTAATCCGGCTTTTGCTTGAATTGATAGCGGCTGACCTAATTTTTTGGAGCTATCGAACTCAGTTCCATCAATCAATTTGCCAACATAATTTAAATTCAGAATGTCGTCTGCTTTAGGTTTCTCGCCCGTTCCTTTTTGAATAATCTTGTACCGTAAGCCGTTCGGTGTTGTTAGCACACCGTCTTGCTTCTGGTTTTCTTCGAGGAACTTCTTTTCAGATAATTGGTTTTTGTTGCTGGAATTTTTTTGCTCTTCGGATTTTTTTCTCTAATTTTGTTTGCAGCTCGGCCATTGCTTGGTTCATCTCTTGCTCGGTAAGCCTTGAAGGTTGACCTAATAGTACATCTTTAAAGGCTGCGGCTAGTACCTCTGCATCCAGTGATGCGCCATCTTTTTGCAGGTTCAAGGCTAGGCCGCGAGCTATAGCATATTGCGCTTTTTGTTCCAGAGTTTGTACTACGAGCGGTTTTTGCTGAGCTTTATCTTTTTGACTGCACCCGACCAAACAACTTGACAAAAGTAATGCAAATATCATTGTTTTAAATTGCCTTAACCTGCCTCTGTGCCAGATTTTTCCTTATGGCAACACTACTGTCTTAATATTTTCCAGCGGACTTAAATCCCCATCAATTATTTTTGACCTTCCTATTAACCTAAATTCATTAAGTGATGGAAAATTGCGCAGGAAACCCAAAGAAGCTATATCCCCGCAATCCATAATCAAAATCTTTTCTAGATTCGGCAACCCCTCTAGATACTCAAAATCCATTATTTTTTTACACGCCTCTACGTGCAACGTACGTAGATTTTTATGATTGCTTATGGATTTAACGCTTTCAAGTGAGCGGCAATTTGCGATCAATAAATCTTCCAGATAAGGAACAAACTCAAGCCCATGAACAGATTTTATTTTGGATGTTTTTACCCTAAATGTTTTTAATTGTGGAGCTTTTTCAAGCAAAGAAAAATCCACCTGATCAAAATCTATTGCGGCCAAATACTCTAAATTTAAACAATGCTCAATGCCGAGTATTTTATTTTTCCGCCATTCAAGAACCAATTTTCTTAGCTCTTTAAGCGGTTTCAAATCAATTATTTTTTTTCCTTCAGTTATGACAGAGAATTCATGCAAACCGCCAAAAAAATTTAAAAAATCGTAATCATGGTCATCTCTGGAAGCAATGCTCAAAAACTTAAGAAAATTAAAATCTTTTAAAAAGTCAAAACTCTCAACTCGATCTTCATTTAAGACTGCAAATAACCTCATCCCCTTTAATTTTTTTTGTTCGATTACTGATTTTACAAATTCTGGCGTATAACCTTTTTTGTAGTCCAATACAGTATTGTCGTAAGATAATTTAATCTCTTTGTTCATTTTTTTATCTCGGCAAATTATATTTTGTAATTGCATCGTCGACCATATCGAAAACTTATCCATTCTTCCACCCATGGGATTGACTTTATTGAGAAGATTTTCAATGCCATCATTCGTTATGATTTTATATTGTTCATATACTTCTTGTTCAAGCTTAGTGGAACCTTCCATTTTATAAAACATGGCCTCGATTTTTGTATCGGCAGGTATATAGCTTGGGTTGGCAGGGCCGTTACACTGCTGGTAACGGCGCTCGCCCAAGCACCGTTGGTTTCTCACACGACGTCTGCAGCGCTGTTGAGCGTTTCATTTGATGTGGCGACTATGGGGCCTACATGGTTGCGGTGCAAGTATTTGTGGGTTTTGGTGGGTGTGATACCACCGGCTTGAATAAACAACCCGAAGTCGCCTACGTAATGAATCTTTTGCGTGATGCCGCCACGTGTTACTTCTTCGTACAAGCCACCTACGTATTTGGTAAAACTTGCTGTACTGGATACGATCCTGATTAGGGCCGTAAGCCATTGTGGAGAAAGCCGAGCCTTGGGTAATGCTAGTAGGGGTGTTGAAAGGACTATAGTGTTATAGCAGTTGATGGTGACGTAACTATGTGGCTTCTTTATTTTTTAAAGAACATTTTTTAATGCGGTGACTAAAAATATTTTTCGATAGAGTGCGCCCTTAAAATCGAAATTTATATTGCGATTGTTTAGTTGGGAATTTATCAGCGAAGCGGTGCCTGGTAATTTAAGATGGATAATCGCTCGCGATTTTTTACAAGGCTTTCCTTTGTGTTTAAGGTTTTTTTGGTCTTGCTAAGTTAAAATCCATTCAGTCCGCCCTTGCTCCTTTAAATGGCATTTCCTCAAATATCCATATGAATGCCATGGTAAGTTTTTTAGGGACGCTATTAATTGAAAAGTAAAGTTGATCCTGCCCCTCATCGACATCATACATAAAAACATCAATAAGTTTTTTTACGTCATTTCTTAATTGAAGATTGGGAATACTATCTGCTTCGTTTTTCTTTGACTCCAAAAAAATACGTCCATTTTTTACAAAAACAAAATCATCATTCGCCATAGGTAATTTTTGATTTTCTAAATCTACCCCCCCCCCTAAACCCAAAATCATCAAATATAATTTCACTAAAGTCATTGCCTATAAGCCGGTTTTCCGTTCTATTACTGGTTTCTAGGTTGTACGGGAGAAACTTATTAAAATATCCCTTTTTAATTTTTCCGGAAAAACTACAATTAATAAACTCTATTTGGTAGCAATAAAATTCCCGCGCAAAAATATTTTTAAAAGTGCAATTTTCAAACAATGCATCTCCTGAAGCTGTTGAACGAAAATCAAAATTCTCAAACAAACATGATCTGTACTTGCTTTGTTTATAACCTCCACCAAAGCAAGCTTTATCAGCTTTAATATCTCGAAAAGTACAATTAATAAATTCGCAATTTTCAACAGAAAGCGAGCCAATTTTTAAATTTTCATATGTCATGGAAGTAAGCTTTTGATTTGAAAAAGACAACTCTTCTTTAACAATGCGGAGGCCAGGTTTTTTTAGCCTAACTTGAAACTCAGGAATCTCGCTCACTTTTAACTCCATCAAGGAAAAGGTGTATAGGTAACTATTGATTCCCAACCACCCAAACGAGCGGCATGATTACCAGCTTGTTTGGTTGTTGTTAATTCAATAATTTCACCAGTAAATTTATCAATAAAATCAAACTTGCGTGTAGCATTGTAATCGAACCTACCTGGGAAGGCAGCCTCCAATAGTCGCTCCGTCTCTCTATGCACAGCGCCCGAGGCATAAATATCTAAGCTTGCTGATTCGATTTATACCTTTTTGTCTAGACCAATTATCTTGTTCAAGATAGGTGTGAGCCGGGAATCCAAAGTCTGTAATCTTTATAAAGTTGTTTTCCGCAAACAGTCGTTTTTCGTGAAATAACCTGCTATACCGAAATCAACCAGGCGTACATGTCCGTCATAATCAACTAAAATGTTGCCCGGCTTAATGTCGCGATGAATCACGCCGTTTCGATGCGCATAGGCTAATGCTTTGCAAATTTGTATAGCAATATCAATTTTACGCGTTGTGCTAATGTCATTTCTTTTCAGAATAGCGCTGAGTGGAACTGATTTTAAAGGGCATTACAAAAATAGGGGCGTCCTTGATCACTAATACCCTGATCGATGACTTGAACTATGTTGGGGTGATTAAGGCTCGCAATTAATTTTGACTCTTGTTCGAATTGAGATTTGATGAAAGCATCATCAATAAGAGATGCGTCGAAAACTTTTATGGCAACTTGACGATCTAACGACTCTTGCATTGCAAGATACACGTCGCCACTCCGCCAGAGCCCAAGGTTGTTTTAAGGCAATAGCCTGTAATTGTGTCCTCCAAAACCTGCTTCCGCAATTGAGTTAAATTGCTTTGGTTTTGGGTAAGTAAAAAACGCGCTTTAAAGCGCGTTTTAATTGGATTTGCCTTAGCCTGCGAAGAAGCCTAGCGGGCTTTTGCTTTTTGCGACGCTGACGATAAACGCGAAAACGATCAGCGCTGTAATCCACAGTATTTTTCTAATGAAGAGTTTCGGATGCTTGAAGGTAGCAATGCCTAATGCGATATAAACGACCAAAGCAATGAGTTTTGCTGCTAGCCACGGTTGAGTCGACGGGGTTAGGTGCAAGGTTACTGCTAGCCAGATACCGCTGGCAATTAAAATCAAATTAACGATGTGAGGTGCGATCAAAAAGAGCTTATTTATCGCGTTTGGAGATTCGCGCATCATCAGAATACCGCGAGCGAAAAAAAGCAAAAATGAAACAGCTAAGGCAGTTAAGTGAATGTGCTTTAAAATCTCGTACATATGAATCCTAGGCTTGCAGTGCTTTGGTAACTAACGAAAGCATTTGATTGGAGAAAGTAAGTTTTAATGCCGCCGCATGGCCAGCATCAGACATTTTATTCCAAGTTTTCTGGATGATATCGATAAGTTTGACCTCATCGTGTTTGCTTGCAAAATCTTCCAAGTAAAATTCCAGAAAAACCAGGCAAACAACATCTTCCAGAGCTTGAACTTCTGCGTCACGTTTTAAGCTGCGTTTCAATAGCAAGTCTTTTACACGTTGTACTTTATCGTCCCCGTAGCCATTTTTAATCATTACATTGCCCGCAGTTTCGCCATGGAACACTGCAAGATCCAAACGCCATTTTTTGTAGCCTTGGCGATCCATTGGGTAGTCGCTGCGTGGAATTTTCCAACGGCAAATATGCTGACTACGCGCTGCTAATTGGAGTTCTTCGGAAGGTTGGTTCACAAATTTGTGGAGCTGAGTCGTCATGCGTTGGCTGTAGAGCAACTCCTTCGCAACTGTCTCACCATTTGATATTTCGGTATTGGGATCTTGGGCGTTAAGCTCATCGAAATCTGCCAGCGTTTGTTCAAGCTGATTCATGCTTAGTCTGTGCCCTTGGCAATTATTTGAAGGTTTTCCATGTCGACGATAGAGATTTCTTTTTTGTCGACAACAATCACGTTATTTTTTTGCAAGCGCGTGAAAACCCGGCTCACGGTTTCAATAGTGAGTCCTAGAAAATTTCCGATGTCTGTGCGTGACATCGGCAAAATGAAATTGTTGGTTGATAAGTTTCGGCGGCCGTTTCGAGCAGAAATACTCAGCAGCAAACTGGCGATACGTGCTTCGGCGCTACTTTTACTTAACAGCGTGATAACTTGTTGTTCTTGCGTAATCTCACGACTCATAAGCTGGAAAAAGTGGCGCTGCAAGGTCGGAATCTGCAAGCTCAGCTCTTCAAGTCTATTGAAGGGAATTTCGCAAACCGATGAGGTTTCAAGCGCAATCACGGAGTTGGTATAAGTATCGGCTGCGAGGCCATCAAGTCCAACAACCTCTCCGGGCAGATAAAAACCCGTTACCTGCTCATCGCCGGTTTCGCTAATGCTAACGGCTTTTACAGCGCCTGATCGAATCGCAAATACCGAGTCAAAAGGATCCTGCGCGCGGTAGAGGTATTCACCTTTTTGTAATGGCTTACCACGTTGCACAATGCTATTCAGGCGATCTATATCCTCAATATGCAGGGTGATAGGAAGACAAATGGCGTTCAATCGACAGTTAGTGCAGCTGATACGCTTGTCGTGAGCGCAGTGGACGTCGTGAGTTTTTATGAAGGGAGGTTGAAAGTCGTTCATGGGCAACTCGTTGCTAGCCAGTGTGGTTTAAAAAGTGGATTGTTGCAGCTTTAGTGCAGGCGGTAAATAGTAGAGTGGCGTTGTTTCCACTCGATGCCTTACTTATACGCTTGGTTCGTTGGTTGGGGTGAAATGGGGCCTGTGTTAGTTCTTCCTCGAACACCATACTTTATTGCGGGCTACTGGAAGAACTATTTGCTGGCTAATTCTCGGCTTGCGCAATTAAATCTTTACTTACCGGAATATGGGGCATATAGTTCCTTCGCTGGCCAAATTGCAGCGTGAACATTTGCTTAGGCTATGTTCACAATTATTTATGGTAAGTCACATCCGTTGTTCTAGCAGTGCATCTCACTGGTTTCCAGTGTTAGGTTAATAGTAACTCGATGCTTCTTCATAAGTAACACCGATCTGTCAGCATTACATTTTTATTTTTAAGATCATCGAGGTTTAAAATGGCTAGAAGCACTGGCACAGTTAAATGGTTCAACGAGTCAAAAGGTTTTGGTTTTATCGCTAGCGAAGCTGGCCAAGACGTTTTTGTACACTACAGCGCAATCAGCGGTTCAGGTTTCAAAACCTTGGCTGAAGGTCAACGTGTTGAGTTCGACGTTAAGCCAGGCCAAAAAGGCCCACAAGCTGAAAACGTAACCGGTCTCTAATCCTTTAGGATTCGGCTGAAAAAACCGCACTTGTTGCGGTTTTTTTATGTCTGTGATTTTGCTGTGGATGACTGCATCATATCCTTATTTCTTGCAGACCAAAAAAAAGCCCGCGTATGCGGGCTTTTAGAGCTTGGTATAGTTGTTTTAGTAAAGATAGGCTGCGCCTGCTGCTTGGGCGGAGTTGTTGTTCCTGTCTCCATTGATACCGGTTGCGTTACTCTCTTCACGGTAGGCTCCAACTGCTAGGTTTTCCCCCGAATCATCGAGCTCTAATGTGCGCGCGAAGCGGTCTAGTGCGTTAGTATTGGGGGCTTTCACATAGCTTTTCTGCGCCCAAGTGCTTCCTGTACGGGTGAATATATATGCGGCACCAGCAGTGACTGCGCCTGTATCCAGCTGATCTCCATTTATTCCTGTGGCTTGGCTTGAGTCTACCCAAGTTCCCACCGCGAGTATATTGCCGTTAGCCGATAAGGAAACTGCACTGCCGAACAGGTAGCCCGGAATAATGTTTGCGGTTTTTATGTAGGCTTGTTGTGCCCATGTTGTGTCAGATTTCGCAAAAATATACACAGCTCCGGAGTTGTGTGTTGTGTCGTCATCGACATCATAGTCGGTGCCAGTGGGATTAATCCCGCCAGTTTTGACTTTATCTGTTGGTGAGCCAACCGCCAATGTCAATCCATCATCTGAAATCTTAATTGATGCGCCGAATCTTTGTGCCCAATGCGGGTTAGACGGCTTAAGCTTCGCCTTCTCTGACCACTTGGTTCCTTCGCGGCTGAACACATACACGCCCCCGAAATCGGAGTTAAAATCTACCTTGTTGACCAGAACCGTATCATTATTAGCGCTGCTGTCTTTACTGTCTTCAAACGGGGCGCCTACTGCCAGTAAATTTCCATCGTAAGAAAGAGTTACAGCTGCGCCAAAAGCATCGCTCTCTCCCGCATCAGACGCTTTTACAAAAGCTTCTTCAATCCAGCCCGTTTCTTTCAGTGTGTAGACGTAAACAGCGCCAGAATCTGCTCCACCAGGAGTGCTTGAGCTTGTCGAGCTGGTTTTGCTTGATGATGAGCTTATTGATGATGACGATGAACTTGATGATGTGCTTGAGCTTCTGCTGGATGAGAAATCCAGACATTTGAATGCAACCGAGCTGCTACCTTCACCAACTGCGGGAATAATTCCTGATTGCTTAAGTTTGTCTGCAGTTGTGCCCACAGCTAAGGTTTTCCCGTCGCCTGAGAGGGCAATTGTGCTGCCGAACGCCAAATTTGTATTGCCGTTATAGTAACCAAAGATCGGCTTGATATAAGCCTGTTGGGTCCAGGACGCGCTAACACGCTTGAACACGTAAACGGCACCTATGTCAGTGTTGCGGGTTTCGGTTACATAGCCTTGAGAGTTGGATGCGGCTGAAGAAATAGTCAGGTAGTGTGGCTCACAATTTACCCCAATGGACACGCTGTCTTCGTTAATGGCGCTTACCGCGAGTGTATTGCCGTCTGTGCTCAGTGCGACCTGATAGCCAAAACGTGCATTAGGGTTGGGAATCGGGGCGGAAACACCATCGCCGGGTTGTTCAGTGTTGGATGCTTTTAAGTAAGCCTCTTGTTGCCAGTTACCGTTCACCTTGGCGAAAACATAAACGGCGCCCGAGGTTGTGCTGGTGTTGCTGGTTTGGTCACCATTCACTCCTGTGGCGTTACTGGCTTCTGTGGGAGCACCAATCGCCATGGTTTTGCCATCACCGGAAATCGTCACGCTCCACCCAAACCAATCGTTAGCCTCAGTGTTAGACGCTTTGAGGTAGGTAATAGCGGAGTTCATGGCGCTGTCTGCAATGATCGGGTTTGAATCTTGGCAGCCACTGTCGTTACAGGCTTGAACTTTGTAGCGGCTGTTTACCCAATCGGTCAGATGGACGCTCACAGGGTCAATAGCAGAGTTGGTCGTGAAATCAGCCCCAACCTGAGTAAAGGTGCTGTTGTTATCTGCTTTTTTTAATAACTTGTAATGGGTTGCGCCGGAAACAGGCGTCCAATCAAACTTGAGGTTTTTGGTGCCGCTTGCAGAAACCTTTACATCTGGCCACGTACCGCTGCCGGGTGGTGTGACTGGTGTTGAACTAAAAACATGGGAGCTGGATGAGCTGCTGACGGAGCTGCTACTGCTGCTTTTACTACCGCCGCCACCGCCACATGCGGTCAGTAGCAAGCCTGAGCCTAAAACGGTCAATAAAAGTGTGCTCTGCTTCAGCAAACGAGAGATTCTAACAATATTCATTCAGCTAATTTCCTGATGTTTCAACATAGCCGGCGATTCTGTGTGGCGCGGCGCTCGGTGTCAATCTAAACCCTTCATTATCTTCAATGCTTGCGCAATTCGATTTCGTGCGGGGGCAAGGCTTAAAGGCTGGCTTAGGACACTCGGCTTGAGCGGAGGTTCCGACCGACAAATCAATCACTTAGCCATAACTAACGAAGGCAGATTTGTAGCGGGCTGCTAAACTCCAGTTATAACGGATTTCCCCTCCCGAATTTGTATAAAAATTGTCATTAGGTGAATTAAACCTGCATGCGTCAAATTGATTTAATAAGACTCTACAGCCAGATGAAATGTCTCGTTGTAGACGATATGCCCGATGTGCGAGTCGCTATTTCCGGGATGCTGCGAGTATTTGGTGTCCAACATGTAGACGTGGTCGCCAACGGCGAACAAGCTATGGACGCCTGTTTCGGCAATCACTACCACATGGTGTTGTGCGACTACAATTTGGGGCCGGGTCGAGATGGCCAGCAGGTTCTTGAGGAGTTGCGTTACCGAAATCGTCTCAATAACACCAGTATATTTGTGATGGTAACTGCGGAGACCTCGCGTGAGATGGTGCTCGGCGCATTGGAATACCAGCCGGACGACTATGTTGCAAAACCTATTACGCAAGCTTTGTTGCGGCAGCGGTTAGATCGCGTCTTACTTCGCCATCGCGAGCTGTACAGCATCAAGCAGGCAATGGACGAAAAAGATTATGCCGCCGCAGAACAGCGCTGCGCAGATCGCCTGAACGCCAATACGAGTTATCGTGGTGCCTGCTTGCAAATTCAGGCGGAAATGAATTTACGTCTGCTCAATTTTAAACGCGCTGAAGACATATATCGTGGTGTACTGAACGAGCGCCCAGTGCTATGGGCGAAATTGGGATTGGGTAAAACCCAAGTGTTGAAAAAAGAATATGCGCAAGCGGAAGGTAACTTAAAAGAGGTGATTCGCGACGACCGGCGCGTAGTAGAAGCGCACGATCTTCTTGCCGATGCCTATTTAGGCCAAGGCGATACAATTCTCGCGCAGCAAGCCATGCAAGATGCAGCAGAAGTTTCGCCAAAATCCGTCATGCGCCAACGCAGGCTCGCAGAGCTATCCAAATTAAATGCCGATATGCAAGCGTGCTTGGAAGCCAGCAGGCGGGTCATAAAAACTGCGCGTAACTCTGTGTATGAATCACCTGACGACTATTTTAATTTAGCGCGCAATCTCGCAGACATGAGTAAAGAAGGTGAGCCAAACGCTGATAAATATGTGAAAGAAACATTTGAGGTTTTGCAAAAGCTTGAGAAACGCCCTTATTTTGATGTGAGTGCCGATGTGCAAAGTAATGCGTTGAAATCACGCTCATTGTTAAACAACAATAAAGCAGAAGCGGCAGATCCTTTTTTAGAAAAGGCCAAGAACTTGTACAACGACCGCAAAGAGGAGCTAAAACCTGAAGTCGGTTTGGATGTTGCGCAAACACTCATTGTTAAAGGGGATAAAGCGGCGGCAGATGAAGTATTGCATGAGTTGGTCGAGAAATTCCCGACCCACGAAGCGGTTGTTGCCAAAGCGGATTCCATGTCTGATACACCGAAGAGTAAAGAGGGCCGCAAAAAAGTGGCGGATATGACCAAGGCGGGTATCGACTATTACGAAAGCAAAGAATACAAAAAAGCCGTCGAGACATTTAGAAATGCCATTGGTATCTTCCCGGGGCATATCGGCCTCAACTTAAACCTTGTACAGGCTGTTATTGCCGAGGTCAAAATTCACGGCGAACAAACCGGATACGAAACTCTGTGTAGAAATTCATTGTCACGTATTTCCAATATTGATCCGCAAGATCCACAGTACGCACGCTATTCCCATTTAACCAAAGAAGTGGATGAGCTGTTCAAAATGGATTTGAGTGGGCTCGATATTGAGTGGTGAGTGGTTTTACGTTTAACAATAAATCTGGATAAAAATATGTTTAACCTTTCGCTAAAAGCGCTTTTGTCTGCTGTATTGGTTTTGGCTTTTTCCATAGGTTCTTCCCTCGCTATGGCCCAAGTGCAAAAATTTAATTTAAGCAACGGCACCATTAACGCAGAAATAACACCGGATATAGGCGGGCGCTTGTTATCTTTTTCGTTGAAAGATCAGCCTAATTTTTTGCTGGTGGGCGATCTTGCTGCATTGGATACGCGCGCACAACCAAGTCCAACATCGCCACATATAAGCTACATGGGGCATGAAGTTTGGTTAGGGCCACAAAGTGAATGGTGGGTTCATCAAAACCTAAATGCAGAGCGTGCCGCCAAAAAAGCTGTGTGGCCGCCAGACCCTTATTTAGCGATTGCCAGGAATACGGTGCTTGAGCAGAGTGCGGAAAAAGTGCTGCTGAAAAGTGCGGAGAGCAGCATCTCTGGTGTGCAGTTGGTGAAGGCTTATGCATTTATCCCTGATCGTAAAAATAGTTTAAAACTGCAAGTGCGTGCTACCAATATTCGTAAAGAGGATATTGCTTGGGATCTTTGGTTTAATACCCGTGTAGCATCCAATACAAACGTTTATGTCCCTGTTGCAAACGCTGCCGATATTCGTCAGCAGCTAATGACTTCAGACGCAGTTGATCCCTTAACTTACAGCCTAAACGATGGAATTTTTGCTCTGGATTTTTTGCCGCCCACTCAAGGGAAAGCGATGCGTAAAGGCAAACTCATGATTCAGCCATCGCAAGGTTGGATTGCAAGTTTTTCCGGTAAGCAACTTTTTATTATTCAATTTCCATTACAACCACAATCTGCAATTCATCCTGAGCAAGGGCAGGTTGAGTTGTACAACGAATATAATCCGGAAAATTTGCAGGCTGGAATAATGGAGCTTGAAGTTCATGCTCCCTACAAAAAGCTTGCACCCAAGGAGTTTATGATTGCGGAGGAAACTTGGACGTTGGTTGAATATAAAGGCGCGGCGACGCGAAATGCGCAACTTGAATTTTTGCGTGCGCATGCGGCCGAGCTGGGTTTGCGTTAAATTGATCTTGCCTTAAAGCGAGAAGTGCTGCTCGCGCGTGATGATTTATATCAGAGCTTGGTTGTATTAAATTGCTTTAATCTTCATCCACGCACTTCTGGTTTCATTCGCTGTTAAGGTCCATTTTTCGGACAGAACCGCACCACGCTCTACGCATATGTATTCTTGTTCGTGGCCGGCACCTATATCTACAATTTTTGCGGCATTGATGTGGCCCGGATTCCAAACAATTACGCTCGGGCAGTTATGGTGCTCAATCTGAATTTGGGGTGAGCCCGAAATACGGATGTCGTTATTGATGTCTGGGAAAACGCGGTCAACCTCAGCGTGGAAGTCTACATCGCCGTACTGATTTTTAACCGCGTGCTGTTCCAAGTTGTCTAGATAGATTTTTCCTGAGAGTCCGAGTACGCGAACCTCGTTCAGCGAGCTGACCGGGTAATAACTATGTAATGCCCAGCTGCAATCGAACGAATGGGTGTCGGTGTTTGTGATGCTCAAATTCAGCTTGATGCTGGAACCTAAAGTCATGGTGAGTCTGGCGCTGAAGCTGTACGCGAATAACTCATCTGCAGGGCTATCAAAATCAAATACTAACTCCGCTTCCCCAGAGGGAGAGCAGTGCGCGTTGGTTAATTGCCAGTCCCGGTTGCGTGCAAATCCATGCTTTGGCAATTTCGGGTTCGTTGGATGAGGGCCAAACCAAGGCAGGCACACCGGAATGCCGCCGCGTAAAGCGACCCCGGGGCTGAAGTCGCAATTGGGACTGGTCCATAAAAGTGGCTTCCCACCTTTGGCCTGAAAGCTCAGTAATTGCGCTCCCTGAAGTGCTATATGCGCCGTAAATAGTGGGGTGGATACTCGCAATATCGGTAGTCCTTTGCCTCTGCTGCCAGGAAAAGCCATCTGGCTGGACACTAGGTCAATAAAATCGCGGTTGGCGACTGTGCCCAATAAACTTTCGCGGGTGAGAGAGGTAGTACCTGAGGTGGACATAAGATAGACCATAGCAAATTTCAGTCGGCCAATTTTATACAAGTCATTAGTTGTAATCATCTTATAGATCATGATTTTTTTGGTTTTGGCGCGTTAAAAACAGTATGATGCACGCCCTTTTTAAGTATCAGATTTTTTGCAGATATAGGTGTGTTGAGTGAGTAAATCGCAAGTAGGTAGTCAGGCCTTTACTATTGGCCAACGCTGGATTAGTGAAGCAGAAGCTGAGTTGGGCTTAGGCATAGTGTTGGATATTGCAAACCGTCGTTTGACACTAAGTTTTCCCGCGGCAGGAGAGCGCCGTACCTACGCGATGGAAAATGCGCCAGTGAGCCGTGTTGTGTATCAAGTAGGCGAAAAGGTTCGTCATCAAGATGGTACCAGCGTAAAAATTACGCGTGTTGTTGAACAACAGGGCTGTTTGCTTTATTACGGATTAGCATTTGATAAAGACAAAAACCTGACAAAAGAAGAAGTTGCGATTCCAGAATTCGAATTGGACAGTTTTGTTCAATTCAGCACTCCGCGTGACCGCCTGTTCGCGGGCCAAATTGATAAGCACACGCATTTTACCTTGCGCTACAAAACACTCGATTATCTCAACAAGCACCGCCAATCAGCTATTTTTGGTCTCGCGGGGCCGCGCGTGCAGCTGTTGCCGCATCAACTTTATATCGCAAACGAAGTTGCACAACGCCATGCACCACGGGTTCTTTTAGCAGACGAAGTAGGCTTGGGTAAAACTATTGAAGCGGGTTTGATTTTGCATCAACAGTTAATTAGTGGTCGAGTAAGCCGCGCATTAATTGTTGTGCCCAATAGTTTGCAACACCAATGGCTGGTGGAAATGTTACGCCGATTCAATCTGGCGTTTACTTTGTTAGACGAAAAACGCTGCCAAGCTATTGAAGGTTTGGATAGCTTTGAGGAATCAATCGACTATGTTGATGATTTTACCGATGACATTGAGCGTGAAGCGACCAGTGATAATCCATTTGAATCCGCGCAATTAATTCTATGCTCGCTCGATTTTCTCACAAAAAATCCGCAGCGTTACGCGCAAGCCTTGCAAGCGACTTGGGATTTGTTATTGGTAGACGAAGCCCATCACCTCCAGTGGAGTGACGGCAAGGCCAGTGTCGCTTACCAATATATCGAAGGGTTGGCCAAAGTGGCGAAAGGTTTGCTATTGCTAACCGCCACGCCAGAGCAACTTGGATTGGAAAGCCACTTTGCGCGTTTGCGTTTGCTTGATCCGGATCGTTATTACGATTTGGAAAAATTTATTGCAGAACAAAAATCTTACCAACCACTAAATGATTTAGTTCAATCGCTTTTAGCGGCGCACAGTGATGATGCTAAGGCGATTCCAGAAAACTTGGCTAACCAATTAGTAAATTATCTGCCCGCTGAAACGCTAAAAGAACTGGATTCACTTGCTGTAGAAACGGACCTAGGTACGGCTATTGATAAGGCTATCGGTTACTTGTTAGATCGACATGGTACAGGCCGCGTATTGTTTAGAAACACGCGCAATTCGGTAGCGGGTTTTCCGGAACGAAAATTACATCAACATGCAGTTGAGCTTTCGCAGGATCAAGCGGCTGAATTTTGCAAATTACCGCTTGAAAAACAACTTCGTGCGGAAACCTATTGGCAACAAACTGAAAATGAATGGTGGCTGCAAGATCCTCGTGTCACTTGGTTAAGCGATTGGTTAAAACAAAATCGCCGTAAAAAAGTATTAGTGATTTGTGCGAATGCAGATACGGCGCAAACGCTTGAAGATTATTTGCGCTTGCGTAAAGGCTTGTTGACCGCTGTTTTCCACGAAGGTTTGAGTCTTATCGAGCGCGATCGCGCTGCCGCTTACTTCGCCGATATGGAAGAGGGCGCGCAAGTGTTGATTTGTTCTGAAATTGGTAGTGAAGGCCGTAACTTCCAGTTTGCACAAGATCTGGTGTTATTTGATTTGCCGCTTAACCCGGATTTATTAGAGCAGCGAATTGGTCGCTTGGATCGGATTGGCCAGACTGCAACTGTCAACATTCACACGCCTTTCTACGCGGGTACGGCGCAAGAGAAATTAATCCAATGGTATCACCAAGGTTTAAATGCTTTTGAGAAAACCTGTGCCATAGGCCAAAACGTTTACATTAAATATGCGGATCATCTTTTGCCATCGTTGGTGAATAATGACGAAATGGTCTTCACCAATTTATTAAAAGACACCCAAACCTATGCGGCCGATTTGGTGGCACAGTTGCAAAAGGGACGTGATCGTTTATTGGAATTGAATTCATGCAAGCCCGCGCAAGCTGATGAACTGGTAACCGCATTGGCGGAGAAAGATGAAGATGAAAACCTCATCAATTATTTGGATGCGGTGTTCGATGCATTTGGAATCGATTCAGAAAAACACAGCGAGCATAGTCAGGTTATTCACCCAAGCGATCATATGCGCGTTGAGCAATTCCCCGGGTTGCCAGAATCCGGTTTGACCATTACTTATCAACGTCAGCAAGCCTTGTCTCGCGAAGATATGCAGTTTATAAGCTGGGAACACCCGCTAGTGCGCGGCGCCCAAGAGCTTATTTCATTAACTGAATTTGGGAACACCGCATTCTGTACATTGAAGTTACCGCCTTTGAAGCCTGGCAATTTAATGTTGGAGGCTTTGTATGTTCTGCATTGCCCGGCGCCCGCAGAATTGCAATTGTTCCGCCATATGCCGCAGTCAATGTTGCGTGTGCTCTTGGATCATAATGGTAAAGATCTCAATGCGGTGTTGGGCATTGATCAGCTCGGTAAACTATTACAAAAAGTACCGCGCAATAACGCGCAGGAACTCGTTCGTCATGCACGCCCCGCATTGGTGGACATGTTGCAGAAAGCGGAAGACAAAGCCAAACCACAGCAAGCTGAACTTATTGCCGCCGCGCAACACAAAGTAAAAGAAGAAATAAGTGCTGAGCTAGATCGTATGAAAGCTTTGGCACAAGTTAACCCGAACGTTCGTCAATCAGAAATTGATTATTTGCAGGAGCGTTTGGCGGCGAGCCAACATTACCTCTCGCAAGCTAAACTACGTTTGGATTCCTTGCGTGTGATCATGACTGTTTAATTAATGTGAGTTTTCTTATGTATATTTTTTCTGTAAATGCCAAGGCAAAAAAAGATCGCGACGACGGAATCAAAGAAGGACAATTAGTTCCTTTCATTGTTTATATCAATTTTATAGATCTGTTCGGAGCAGAGCAGCTTTGCAAAGTTTACTTAATGCGTGCTGGTTTCACGGAAATTGAAATAGAAAAGCGTAAACTTGTGCCGAGCAGCTTAACGGATGACCCGCGAGTTGTGGCGGCAGATAAAGCTATGGCAGAGGCTATTAAGTCTGGCTATATGATTCAAATGTTTGACGAATAACAGGTTTCTCCAAAGCCGCTCTGTAAGCGATCGAACGTGCTAAAAATAAGGGAGTAAGTCAACGTGTTAAAAAACCAATGTTTTTATGTGGGCATGTTAGTGTGCCTGCTAACGGCTTGTGGCGGTGGTGGTGGCGGGTCATCAGACTCTAATTCATTAACGAATGTTACTCAAATCGCTTCCTCGAGTATTAGCTTTTCAAGTAGTTCCGCGGAAAGTAGTCTAAATGCGTCATCCTCTATCGCAAACTCATCCATTTCTTCCTCAATACAATCCTCGGTGTCACGAAGTTCACGATCACTCCCTAATATTGCTAAAGTGTTTCAAGTTGGTAGCAGCACTTTGGTTGAGCCGGTTATCCAAATAACGCCTGCGCCTGAACGCGTACAAACAGGTGAGGTTTTCACTTTACAAACGGTAGCCTTTTCTGAGGAAGGCGAGATAAAAAATATTAACTGGACGCAAGTTTCTGGGCCTACAGTGTCATCTGCTGAAAGTGCTAACCAGCTGAAGGTAAGTGCTGGTGATCCTGGTGACGTTGTCTTGGAAGGCAAGGTGACGGATAACAAAGGTAAAAGCGTGTCAAAGCAAGTCGCTTTCACAGTTGCGCAACCTTTTTCCTCAAAGGCGAAATTGTTACAAGGTAATAGCAATGGTCGGGGCGTCGATTTGGTCATTGTCGGCGACGCGTTTTTGGCTGAAGATCAGGCAAAGTTAGAGGAGGCTGCGCGCGATTTGCTGGGCTATATATTTGATTATGACGATTACGCCTTAATGCACTACCAGTCATTGATCAATGTGTGGTTGGTGGAATCTATATCATCGTCGCGAGATGTTCCGCAAAGTAATTCGGGGGGCAATACTTTGTTGGGTGCCTATTTCGGTTGTGCGGGTATTGCTCGCTTGCTTTGCGTGAATGACCAAAAAGTTATCGATCATATTGCGCAACATGTTCCGCAATATGATCAGATATTGGTGCTCGTTAATAGCGGAATTTACGGTGGAGCAGGTGGTCACGTTGCAACGGCCTCACTAAATAGCGAAGTGAAAAATGTTGTGCTTCATGAGTTGGGCCATTCGCTTGTCTTGCTGGCTGATGAATATGTAGATAGCAATGTAGGGATTTATTTTAACGAGGAGCCGTTCGCCGCAAACATTACTATTAATCCAGCTGTGCTAGACGTTAAATGGAACTATTGGTTCGAAGATAAAAATTCCATCGCGGGTTATAACAAAAGCAATTATTCGGACTCCGAGGTGGGGTATTTTTTGGGCGGGGGTTACAGAGCTACAGGAATTTGGCGAGCAACAAATGATTCTATTATGCGCTCGCTAAACGCGCCCTACGGGAGCGTAAATCGCGAAGCTTGGGCGCTAACGATATGGAATTACTATTCAGCAACGGATAAATTTTTACCCTCAGGCGCTACAGTTTCACGATCCTCAAATTCACAAGTTTTTTCTGTTCCTCTGATAATTGACCCTGCCTATATGCGCGTGAACTGGTGGGTAAATGATGTAAAAGTTGAGGCTGCGAACTCAGCTCCATTTTTGATTTTGACGGCTGTGGATGAAACTATTCGTAGTGTTAAAGTAACGGTTGAAGATGATACGCAATTTATTCGTCGCGATCTTAAAGGCGTTAGCAAATTTCAACACTCGTGGAGCATTCAATAACATGAATTTAATTAAATCTATTGTGTTGTTAGTGTGTTTGCTGGCGAACACTACTTATGCGCAAGAGGTGAAAACCTTGATGCTTAAGTTAGAGGTTTCCGATACCACATATCGTCTGGTTGATGCCTGGCTAATACCTCGTGCTTTTCCTGCTACCGCAACTTTGCAAAAGCCAAGTGAAGGGGCGCTTAATTGGGATATTTCTTCCTCGTCAGGTGTAATTCTCGCAAAAGGTATTATTGCGGACCCACAAGTTATTCGCGCTCATTTTGCGGAAGCTGACAAGTTTTCACGCGGTCAGTCACGGTTGGAAAAGACTACCGTGGTTATTCGAGTTCCCTATAATAGCGAGATGCAAAAGCTCAGTATTGAACGAACCCCTATTATTTACCTGCCTTTATTAGAATCTTCGGGAACAACGAAGTCTCAGAAATTAACTCAGCGTAAACATGATTTTTTGATTACCCCAAGGGAAATTAAATAAATCACTCAAAGTTCAGGGACTTATCTTAAAGGTTAAGATGGAACTTTCAAGATGGTGCAACGTCTAGAGTCCGGTTAATAATATAGGGCTCGGTCGTATGGGATTTTTCCAATTACAAGGTAGTCATTTTTATTCTTCCTCAAAAGACCGATTAAGGATTCGCTCATCAATTGTGTTGGGCGTTATTCTGTTGTTGCATGCCTTAGTTATCGTGCTGGTATTTAATGATAGAGAAAGGCCGGAAAAGACCCGTCCTGAAAAAATTCTGCGTTTGATTAATGTGTTGTCGAAGCCTGAGGAAACAAACTCAGTGCTTCCAGAGCTCATTGTGAAGCCGCTCCAGCTGTCGCACTGGAATCCTCCCAATATTCAGATCGCTGAGCCGGTTATATCACCTTTGGATATTCAGATTAACGACTCGTCTTCTGAACTCCCCTCAAAAACGTCTGGGCAGTATGAGAATGTATTTGATCCAAAAATGCGGCAGAAATTATTGGACTCGCAAGGAGTAAATCGACCACGCGTGCAGGAAAAATCTAAAACATGGACGGCAATTGATGGCAGAACATTTATTGAGATGGGCGATGGGATGTGTATGGTATCTATGGCTAAAATGGATTCACGTGATCGCGCAAATAATTGGGGTTATACCACTTGCGGAAAAAACGACAGTGAAAAAGCTATGGATAGAGTTATGGCAGATTTTGAATCGCGTAAAGCCCCGCTTGGGAAACCGAAATCTAATCCCTAAATTTCGCGGTAATAGAAATAAAAAAGCCAGCTCAATGCTGGCTTTTGTATAAGTTTGATTGTTATGGATTAATCAAACTTCTTTGGACGAAAGCTTTTGCTTTTTTCGCTTCTCGGTTTTTCACCCAAACCTAACTTTCCGCGTGGCGCACCATCACGTGGTTTGTCTGAATAGCTACGTTTTTCACCGCGTGGCTTTTCATTGTATTCACGTGTGCGTGGACCGCGGTCGCCGAAGTCGCGGTCACGGCTGTTACCGCCGCCACCTTGATCAACACTGATTTCCAATGGACGATTGCGTACACGAACTTTTTTCAGTTGGCTCAATACATCGCCAGACAAACCTTTTGGTAAATCTACCGTTGAGAATTCATCGTGCAATTTAATGTGACCGATATTTGCGCTGGAAATACCTGCTTCATTGGCGATAGCGCCAACGATGTCACCGGGACGAGCTTCGTGGTTGCGACCTACTTCAATGCGGTAGCGAACCATGTTTTCATCATTGTGTTCACGGCGTGGACGATCTTCACGTGAGCGCTCGCGGCCACCGTCACGACCACCACGATCGCGCGAGCCACGGTCTTCACGACCACCACGATCATTACGGTCACCACGGTCGCGAGATTCGCGCTCTGGTTTTACATCGGTAAATTTAACTTGCAGTGGGCGCTCTTTTTGCAACAGATAAGCCAATGCAGACGCAATGTCTTCTGGAGACACATCATTTTTGTGGCTGTATTCGGCCAGCAAATCATTGAAGAAACTTAAATCAGTTTGCTCAGCAAATGTGTTGGTAATTTGTTGTGTGAATTGATCAATACGGTGTTTGGTTACAGTGGCGCCGCTTGGCAATTCCATTAAAGTAATGGGTTTGCGAGTCGCTTTTTCGATGGTGTAAAGCAAACGCTTTTCACGCGGAGCAACAAATAGAATTGCCTTACCGCTACGACCCGCACGACCAGTACGACCAATACGGTGAACGTAAGCTTCGCTGTCGTAAGGAATGTCGTAGTTGACTACGTGGCTTACACGTTCAACGTCAATGCCACGCGCAGCAACGTCAGTGGCGATAACTATATCCAATGAACCGCTTTTTAAACGCTCAATGGTGCGCTCGCGCAATTGTTGGTTCATGTCGCCGTTCAAGGCAGCAGCCGAGAAACCACGTGCTTCCAATTTTTCGGCGAGTTCAACGGTTGCAGTTTTAGTGCGCACGAAAATAATCATGCCGTCGAAAGGTTCAACTTCAAGAATACGGGTCAGTGCATCCAATTTATTGGTGCCGCTAACCATCCAGTAAACCTGTTCAATATTGTCGCCGGTGGATTGAGTGCTGGCGAGTTTAATTTCTTTGGCATCGCGTAAATAGTTATCGCACACTTTGCGAATTTCGCGCGGCATGGTTGCAGAGAACAATGCGGTTTGGCGAGTCTCAGGAGTATGTTCCAAAATCCATTCAACGTCATCGATAAAGCCCATGCGCAACATTTCGTCGGCTTCGTCGAGCACCAGGCTTTTCAAATTATTTAAATTCAAACTGCCGCGACGCAAGTGATCCATTACGCGACCAGGTGTGCCGACTACGACGTGCACACCGCGTTTCAATTGGCGCAATTGACTAGTCATATCCTGACCGCCGTAAATCGGTAATACGTGGAAGCCGGGAATTTCGGCGGCGTATTTTTGGAAAGCTTCTGCTACTTGAATTGCAAGTTCGCGAGTTGGTGCCAACACGAGGATTTGTGGGTCAGCTTGTTTTACATCTAATTTTGACAGCAGTGGCAATGCGAAAGCTGCGGTCTTACCTGTACCGGTTTGCGCCATGCCGAGAATGTCGCCACCGTTGAGCAGCACAGGAATAGCGGCTGCTTGAATCGGGGAGGGTACTTCGTAGCCAACATTTTGAATGGCTTTGAGTACGGGCTCGGAGAGGGCTAAATCGGTAAACAGAATTTGGTCAGTCATTTTTAAACCTTTGGGTTGATCACAAAAAGTTCGATTGAAAAACAATAAAGCAAAGCCGTCGCTGACATTCAGTAAAGCGCGTCAGTTAAGGATTCGTTTTTGTTTTTATTGATCGAATAAATAAATTTGCTGCGTGAAAGCGCAGCTCATGTGGGAGCGATGATCGGGTCGCTATGGGTGAGAAAGTAAAAATTTTCCCACAAAAGAAATTAGCAACAGCGTTGCTGAAGCAATATAAGGCGATTAAATCAACGGATTCCCGCGTGCCCTAACCAAAAAATAATTGGCTAACTGGAGCACAGTGCAATTGAAAACATCGTGTTTTCTAAAATTGCGCACTTTATAGCAGGCTGAAAATTTGAACTTCATGTTGTTGATCGGTTTTGGAAACCGATATTTGGGCAGCCCTCAGGCATCCTGCCTGCTCAGCATATCCCCACAACATAAACTCAAAAAGGAGGGGCGTTACTGAAAGTGCGCGCAGTATAGGGATTTGCGACCCATAAAGCCAGCAAAATAGCGCTTGGTTCACATTTTAGGCGTTGGCTTTGCGAGTAGGGAGTCGAGGGCGTTGGCAAAAGCTTGCTTGTCGCGGTCGTTGTAAGGCGGCGGCCCATCATGTACAACGCCGCTGGAACGCATGGTTTCCATAAAATCGCGCATGTTCAAACGCGCGCCGATAGAATCTTTGGTATAGCGCTCACCGCGCGGATTAATCACGGCGGCACCTTTAGCAATGGCTTCTGCAGCGAGGGGAATGTCGGCGGTAATGACGAGATCACCCGCAACGAGTTGTTGAACTATGTAATTATCTGCCACGTCAAACCCGCCCGCGACCTGAGCTGATTTTATCCACGGTGAAGCGGGAGCCGATAAAAACTGGTTGGCTACTAAGGTCATGGTGATTTGGCGCTTATGTGCAGCGCGATAAAGAATTTCTTTTACCGGCTTTGGGCAGGCGTCTGCATCGACCCAAATCTGCATGGCGTTCGTCTCTTAAATGGTTTGGCGCGATTATACATTTTGCTATAGCCATGGGTTAGACTCTTGGGCAAACTGATTAAGGAAGGTGTTTTTATGACAGAGCGGAAAATTTCCACCACGGTGTTGGCCAGAATATTAAACAAAAAAAATAACGACCTGTTTACGCTTTTGGCGCGCGCGGGTTGGATCGTATTTCAGGAAAGCCAGTGGACGCTCACGGAAAAAGGGCGATTTGAAGGTGGAACCTATATCAACCATCCTAAATTTGGGCCCTATATTGCCTGGCCTGAATCGATTCAACATCATCCGTTATTAGCACTCTTACCGCCGGCACCTTTAACGGCTACAGACCTTGGATCAAAATGGCATATACCCGCGCGGTTAATCAACCATCTTCTTGCTGAGCGCGGTTGGCTAAAAAAACATATTCGCGGTTGGATGTTAAGTGCGCGCGGAAAGGCGCTGGGCGGTGAGCAGCATTTTAGCGAACAGTCTGGGGTGCCTTACGTGACCTGGCCAGAAACGATTTTGGACAATTCCCTTTTCAACGAATCCATTGCACAAATTACAGGGGCAGCTTTTCCATCTTCCGGTAACCAACCGATCGAAGCATTGAGCGGCCAACTGATGAGTTCTGCGGAGGCATTAATTGTTGAAAACTGGTTGTATCTGGCCGGCGTGAACCACGCTTGTAATTACCCGCTAGCTCTCGGTGGTGACACAGTGACGGTCGATTTTTTTATTCCGGACGTGCAAGTGTGTATCGATCTTTGGGGTGCAAAAGATAATGCCGCAGCTTTAGCAAATAAGTTGGCGAAGCAAGAGTTCTATGAGAAACACGCTTACGACTTTATTGAAATTCACGATGAAAACATCAGCCAAATTGATGAGCTTTTAGCAAAACGATTGTTGAGTTTTGGTTTGGCAATTTATTAATGCAAAGGTCATTTTCAACCTGCGAGTGAAATGACCGAGATAAAGATTAGGAGAAAATAATGGCAAGTGTATTTACATTAATTATGGAAGGAAAAATCCCAGGGCACTTTGTTTATGAGGATGAGAAAGCCGTTGCTATATTAACCATACAGCCTATCCGCGAAGGCCATGTGTTAGTTATCCCTCGCGAAGAAATCGACCAATGGAGTGACCTCCCTGTTGGTTTGGCCGCGCATCTCATGATTGTTAGCCACAAAATTGCGAATGCCATGAAAGGTATTTTCCCGTGCACACGGATTGGCCTGATGATTGCGGGTTTGGAAGTTCCGCACACGCATATTCATTTAGTCCCGATTGATTCCATGGACGATTTGAATTTCGCATTTGCTAAAAATGCGGATCAAGATGCTTTGAAAAATACCGCCGCAAAAATTCGCGCTGCATTCGCTTAGGGTTGAAAAAAAGCCCGCGTAAAAGCGGGCTTATAAATTATTTTTCCAAACTAAAGGCATCTCGTATTTTCCAATCTGGATTTTTCTGGTCATCGCGTTCAATCCAAAGTGGGCGATTGTCTTTGTGATCATTGATAACCCAGCGCTGCGGCACTTGGTCTGTTCCAATCATGTAGCCATGCAGTGTGCCTTGGCTATCAATACGAAAGCGCAAAAAGCCTTTGTATCCTTGGTGTGCAATGGCAGAAAAGGCGTTGTTGGCGAGCCGACCAACGCGTGCCATTAATGTGAAGTAAATACCGAAAAGTAAACCTCCCACCACTACACCGCCACCAAAAATGAACCAACCTTTTAAATAAGGCCCCCAGTGGTACGCACTGCCAATCCAAAACAGGGTTGCTGCCGCGAGAATATGTAAAACGCTATAGATCACGCTAAAGAAAAAGGCATAGCCTCCATCTTCCTTTGCAATAGCACCGCATAGGCAGAGTAAGACAGCATGAATCAAAAAGGCGAGGGGGCTGAAAAATAGTGCCTTGAACCACAGGCCTAAAAAAGCCAGTAGATGCAAGTCGCCAATTTCGCTGGCGTGAATAAAACCATCAGCTTCAAACGAATGGGTGAAGACGAAACTGTTGCAATAGACCGCAAGAAAGTAGAGCAGGCCCAATAAGATGGGAAACATAAAGTTTCCGCCCAGCAAGCCTTTTTTGAGTTCCCCTAGCCGCTGCCAAGTGCGCTGAAATACACTGCCTTTTACTTCATCCGCGAATAGCCCAAAAATGGAGGTGGGCTTAAATAGTGCAACCAAATTCCACCAGGACAACCCCTTACTCGTTTTTCTACTTGGGTAACTCTTCTGGTGGTTATACCGGCGTTGGTTTTGCGTTTCTTTGCCTGCCTGAATGCCCACGCAAACGCGTTCGCTAATATCGGGAGTCATAGCGTTCTCATCGTCAATACGATCTAATACCTTTGTTGCGGTAACGCGTTTGGCATGTGTGGGATGCAAGAAAGCCCCGCCAGATCCGCAGGTTACGAGCATGTCCTCATAATCCAGTTGAGCTCCGGTGGTGGCAGATTCGCGTACGTAATGATGTAAATCCCCCGCGAGCCGCATACGGATTTTGATCCCTGCATTGAGAAGGGCGGCTTCCAGTCTTTGGTAGCGGCGTGGGTAACCTTCACCGGCGCCATCACCCAGCGGCCGCGTCCAGTAGGGTTCGGGGTAAAGCAGTATTAGGTTGTGACCTGCCTGAATTTTCTGATCCGAAGTATCGCCGACTTCCGCGATCAGGTGTAGAAAGGACTCATATTGCGTGCGGTCAAGGTCGCCAACCAAAGCGAAATCCAACCCGAAAATCCACCAGTTGTGGGGCAGACGGGTGGCGAAATAGCTGCGATTTTGCGGGGTGTGCGCCTGTAGGAAATGGTTGTCGTAGTCACCGATAAAGTGACGGTTAAAGCTGGAGATGTTGTCAAACCAATCATGGTTTTGCGGAATAGAAACAACATGCAGCTTGTTATCGGCCTTAGCCCCGCTAGCGACACGCGGTTTAGCTGCCTCCCACATTTCGATAAACCGGTATTGATATTCCTCGTTGCTCGCGCCGGGATATGCCAAGTCGCCGCCCAAGACCAAAAGATTGCTGGCGGGCAACTGGTTTGAGATTTCCGGGGCGACGACCCCGTCATCTATTCCTACGGGCAGTTTCGGGGTTTGCATCGCCCGCGCGACCGTGTAACTGGAATTGCCGCCATCGCCGCTATCGGAAATGAAATCCCACCAGTAATCACCGCCTTCGTAGTCTTTAGCTTGATCAATGACCTTAAATTCACCGGTGAACAATTCCCTGCGGTCAAAGTTACGGATGAAATCGCCCGTAGCCACCATTTCCCGTGCTGAGCGAAACAAGACAAAAGGGTGATACCAAGCCACCGGCCAACGCATATGCGGGGGTTCGTGTTTACCAAATTTGTAGTCGGCCACTGTTGTTCTCCTTGGGTGGTGGGCGTGCTTTGTAGACTTTGGCGAAGTGTAGCACCAGCGGTGCAAATTATGGCGCCCCGATTATTTGGTTTTCGGAGTTCCAAAAAGTGCCAAGCTTTTGACTTTCTATGTTTCAGTTTTTTTAAGCTTTTGAATTTAAAGAAAAAAATCTATTGGCATTGCCTTTGCAAAACCTCCCTTGAGAATTCATTCAGGCGTTAATTGTTTGACGCCACCACAAAGTGAGGGTTGGCCCATGCCGGGCATGCTGACTATCCAAACGATAAACACACCTTTGAAGCTGGTGCCATTGGAGATGATTGAGTCATCACCCAAAGCACAAGATAAAGCGCTGGATAAAGGTCAGGATTTAAAAAGCGCGTTTGATCTCTTTAACGAGATGTCGCAGCAGCTCACCGATTCATATTTTATGTTGGAGAATCGTGTCGCTGAGCTTAACCAAGAGCTTAGTGCGGTTGCCGACCAACGCATGCAAGAGTTGGCTGAGAAAGAAAAGATCGCCAACCGTTTGGAGAACCTGCTCAATTTTCTACCCGGCGGTGTAGTGGTACTGGATTGTTCAGGTCGCATTTCTGAATGTAACCCCGCCGCTATTGATTTGCTGGGCGAACCTTTGCGTGGCGAGTTATGGCGCGACGTAATTGTACGTTCCTTTGCTCCGCGTCAGGACGATGGCCACGAAGTGTCTCTGCGCGATGGTCGTCGTATTAGCATTTCTACTCGCAACCAAGGTGAAGACGGTCAAATTATTTTGTTGACCGATCAAACCGAAACGCGCCGTTTGCAAAGCCAATTGAGTCGCCACGAACGTTTGTCTGCGCTTGGAAAAATGATGAGCGCTTTAGCCCACCAAATCCGCACGCCTTTATCTGCTGCAATGTTGTATGCAGGACATTTGTGCAACAGCAAGTTGGATGAAGAAAAGCGTCACCAATTTTCAGAAAAAATTTGCAATCGTTTAAACAATATCGAACGCCAAGTGCAAGACATGCTGATTTTCGCCAAAGGCGAGTTACCCTTAAAAGATGTAGTCAGTGTGACTGAATTGCAGCAAGCCTTAACCGAGGCCATGGAAGTTCCGTTGATGACGACAGAATCCACTTGCGTTTGGCAAAACGACTGTGGCGAACAAGTTATTCAATGTAATCGAGAAGCCTTGATCGGCGCGTTGCTCAATCTCGTTAACAATGCCATTCAAGCGGTAGAACGAAAGGCAAAATTGCGCATTACCTTTACATCCACCCAACCTAAAAATGCGGACGAAGAACCGCTGTTAATGATTGCGGTGTGCGATGCAGGCCCCGGAATCGCGCCGGAATTATTACCTAATTTAGGCGATTTGTTTGTTACCACAAAAGCGCAAGGTACTGGCCTTGGCTTGGCGGTGGTGAAGGCTGTGGCGCGGGCGCATCACGGCAATTTCAGTTTGCAATCAACGGTAGGGCATGGCACTTGCGCCAGCCTCTTTATGCCCTTTGCGGATCTTTAATTTTCGCGCTCAATAATTTTTGTTAATCGGTAGGAGAAATACACATGGCACTTTCAGCATTGGCGATGAATTCATCATCCGATTACGGCAACAGTGAAATTAAAATTTTGGTAGTTGAGGATGATGCTAATTTGCGCGAGGCGCTAAGCGATACTTTGCAATTGGCGGACTACTCCGTGATTGCGGCACGCAGTGCCGAAGATGCTTTGAAAAAATTAGCAGAGCACGACGATCTGCGCATGATTATTTCTGACGTGAACATGGGTGCAATGAGCGGTCACGATTTGCTGCGTGAAGTTAAGGCGAATTATCCACATATTCCCATGATGCTGATTACTGCTTACGCGAGTATTAGCCAATCTGTTGACGCGATTAAAAACGGTGCAGTGGATTATTTGGTTAAACCATTCGCGCCGAATATTTTAGTGGAAACCATTGCGCGTCATTTAGGCGTGGCGCAACTTCAAGGCGATGAACCTATTGCGCAAGCACCGTCCAGCCGCCAGCTTTTGCAATTAGCGCAACGCGTCGCAAAATCAGAATCTACAGTATTAATCGTTGGGGAATCCGGTACGGGTAAAGAAGTTTTAGCGCGTTATATTCACAACCATTCACCCCGTGCAAACCAGCCTTTTATTGCCATCAATTGCGCGGCTATTCCAGAAAATATGTTGGAAGCCATGTTGTTCGGCCACGAAAAAGGTGCCTACACCGGCGCTCATTCAAGTGCTCCCGGAAAATTTGAACAAGCAAATGGCGGCACATTGTTGCTAGATGAAATTTCCGAAATGGATATTGGGTTGCAAGCAAAATTATTACGTGTATTGCAAGAGCGAGAAGTAGAACGTTTGGGTGGCCGTAAAACCATCAAGCTCGATGTAAGAGTTATTGCAACGTCTAACCGCGACATGCGCGAGCAAGTGGTAGCAGGTAAATTTCGTGAAGACTTGTATTACCGTTTAAGCGTTTTGCCATTGCAATGGGCTCCTCTGCGCGATCGTTTGGAAGACATAGTGCCGCTCGCACAAAAAATTCTGCAAAAGCACGCGCAAAAGCAAAATCGCCACGGTGTGAGTTTGACCTTGGCTGCGCAGCAAACGCTGTTAACTTATTCGTGGCCGGGCAATGTGCGCGAGCTGGATAACATTATGCAGCGCGCGTTAATTCTTCAGGTCGGCAGCGCTATTGATGCGGTCGATTTAGGTTTAGACGCGGGCAACATTTATAGTCAAAAACCCAATTTAGTGGAGGCGGCTATGCACTACCAAACTAACCATTTGCAACCCGTTCACGCGGCGCGTGAATTTGCGCGGGATCTAGCAGTTCCACAGCATAACGCGGAAAATATTGCGCTGATTAGCCCAACCCCATACGCACCTAACCCTGCATTGGGAACAGATTTAAAGCAGCGTGAATACGAAATTATTATGGAAACCTTGCGCAAAGAAGGTGGCAGCCGGAAAAACACGGCGGAGCGATTGGGGATAAGTGCCCGTACTTTGCGTTACAAAATGGCTCGTTTGCGTGAAGAGGGGTTTGAAATTACCGAGTAAAAGCCATTACCAAAAGTCGCTTGAGCCGTTGGGTGGTCTGAATATGCCTTGAGGTAAGGTTTAATCCTACATAAATTGGATTAATTCGTCTCCTTGAGCTATAAAGAATATCCAATAATAATTTACAGCGACTTACGAGTCCTCTATGGCCTGGCTTCGCTCAACCCGAATCAATCGCTTATCGAAATGCATGCTCATTTTATGCGCATGCATTTTGAAATCATTTAGCGCATATGCAGACCCGCTGCGCGTAACGATTAGCGGAAGCCCCAATACCGATAAATCAGTTCCCGCCTATTTTTACGAACAAATACTTAAGGTTGCCTTGGAAAAAACGCGCGCAACCGATGGCGACTTCATAATTGCGTACAATGTGCACGGCGGTGGTATAGCGCGAGATCGCGCCATGGTTATTGCAGACGCGGGTATCGATGTTATGTGGGGTTCTGCAACCAAAGAGCGTCAAGAGCAAATGCGTTTGGTGCCGATTGATCTGCTTAAAAACCTCAACAACTACAGGGTGTTGTTGATTCACAAAGATTCAAAGAATGATTTTGCGCAAGTCAAAACCTTGGAGGATCTAAAAAAATTTACCGTAGGTTCGGGTGAACATTGGACAGACGGCATTATCTTTAAAGATAACGGTTTCAACGTATCCTTCACCTCGAGTTATTGGGGGTTATACAAAATGCTTGCGGCGCACAGATTCCAATTTATATCCCGCGGCGTACATGAAATAAGTTTTGATGTCGCTACTTTTACAGATCTGGGTTTAGTTCAAGAAGAAACACTGCTACTAAAATACGATGTGCCGGTTCATTACTCGTTTTTTGTCAACAAAAATAACCTCGCCCTAGCTGATCGTTTGGAGCGCGGCTTAAAGCTGGCGCAGTTCGATGGCACCTTTGATCGGCTATTTTATGAAATGCCTAGCTTTAAAGAGGGCGACGCGATTTTAAAAAATTCGCGCCGAACCCTTATTGAAATCAAAAATACTAAAGTGGATTAATCACTCGTTTAGTTAAAGTCAAATTCGGAAATTTCCCGCTGTAAACGCTGTTCCTCCATTTTTATCTCCAGCTTTCGTCTGCATTCCATATTGTATTTGATCCGCGAGTTCTTGCTTTTAGCGTTTAAGGCCTGCCTTAAAAATGCGGCCATGGCGTGTTCAATCACATCTGATTCGTAGTGCTGCATTGATTCTTTCATCGCTCGTCCTCGTCGTGTTTCAGCAAATGGAACGCTAAAAAGCTACGAAGGCGGCGTTACATCTTGATGAATAACCTAAGTCATTTTTGTGAAACAGGTGGTTTGTTTTTAACCAAGAGGACATGCTTTGCCGCGCGGCAATTTTTGGCCTGCTTTGTGCAATATCGTCTGTAACAATTCAGCGTGCCAAATTATTGTCGCTGGCAGTACTTACAAACGTTAAGCAGAGTTTCGGAGAAATCCCATGACAGATCGCGTCGATATCAACCGTCTTCTTGGTGAAATGCGTACCCTCAAATCACAAACTCAGGTATTCCAGCGTCCGCAAATTAACGGCGACATGGGAATTAACCGTGGGCTTAACAATTTACAAATGGATACCCAAAACAAGGTTCCAAGCTTTGGCGATTTAATGACCAAAGCAATCAATAACGTAAATGAGGTTCAACAAAAATCCAGCGCCATGGCAACTGCCTACGAGAAAGGCGTCGACGGTGTTGATATCACCGATGTAATGATTGCCTCGCAAAAAGCGTCTGTGTCTTTTCAAGCCATGGTGCAAGTCCGTAACAAATTAGTTGAAGCCTATAAAGACGTCATGAGCATGCCTATTTAAGGCAAGTTAACGCGAATCACTCCATTAAAAAGTGTTGAAGAAAGGTTTTTGATATGGCCACCGCAGCAGACGCAAATCTCCCCGCAAAAACGAAAGGCCGCGCAGGCGATTTGGCAGAAGGCTTTAGCAGCCTGAATTTATTTCGCCAAATTGGTTTAATGATCGCGCTGGCAGCGAGCGTTGCAATAGGTTTCGCGGTGGTACTTTGGACACAAGGTGATGATTATCGTCCGTTGATGGGACGTATGGATAATTTGGACGCGGCAAGCGTTACTCAAATTCTCGATCAAAACAGAATCAAATATAAGCTCGACACCAATACCGGTGCGATTTTAGTGGCAGCAGATTCCATCCATGTAGCTCGTATGAAAATCGCTGAAGTCGGTTTGCCAGGAAGCGCAACACCCGGCTTTGAATTGATGGACAAAGAGCAACCATTGGGCACCAGTCAATTTGTTGAGAGCACTCGTTACCAGCGCAGTATAGAAGGTGAATTGGCGCGTACCATTACCAGCATTAGCAGTATTCGCAGTGCGCGCGTGCATCTGGCCTTGCCGAAAAAAACGGTTTTTGTACGTGATGCGTCTAAACCTACAGCGTCGGTTTTTGTAGAAGTTTTCGCCGGCCGTACAGTGGAACCTGCTCAAGTAAAAGCCATTATGAATTTGGTGGCTTCGAGCGTGCCTGATTTAAAAATGGCTGACGTAACCGTTGTTGATCAACACGGCGATTTACTATCCACTGGCGAAGATAGCCAGGATTTAATGCTCGCTACCAAACAACACCAATATTCAAAAACAGTAGAAGACTCTTTAATCAAACGTATCACAGGAATTCTAGAGCCTGTTGTTGGCAACGGAAAATTCCGTACGCAAGTGAGTGCAGACATAGATTTCACCGCAGTTGAACAAGCTGCTGAAACCTTTAATCCTGATTTACCTGCTGTGCGCAGCGAGCAAAAATTAATTGAATCAAAAGCAGGCGGTGCGGATGCTGCCGGTATTCCAGGTGCATTGACCAATCAACCGCCCGCTACCGGCCAAGCGCCTGAGCAAGCAACACCGCAAGAAGGTCAAGCGGCGGCGCCCAAAACAGCGACGAATAATCGTGAGCAATCCACACGTAATTTTGAGCTTGATCGAACTGTCAGTTATACCAAACACCAACAAGGTACTCTTAAACGTCTAACCGTTGCGGTAGTGGTGGATGATAAAATAATCAAAAATGAAGACGGCACAGAAACTCATCAACCTTGGACGGCAAACGAACTCGAACGCTTGGCTATACTGGTAAGAGATTCCGTGGGCTACTCCGCTGTGCGCGGTGATAGCGTCAACGTATTGAACGCGCCATTTACTGCGGGTGTTGAAGTCCCCGAAACAGAATTACCCGCAGTACCTTGGTGGGAAAAATGGTTGATGCCACATATTAAATCCATTGCCAGTGTCATCATTATTTTGGCGTTAATTTTCGGTTTGCTTCGCCCTGTGTTTAAAAGTTTGGCGCGCAACGGCGGCAGCATTGCTGAGCAAGAAGAAGCTCGCCAGTTAGCCGCACTTGAAGCCGCAGGCTTGGGTGGCATGGAAGGTGTTTCAGATGAAACCGTTACACTTTCCGGCGGCAGCGCGCTCTTACTAGGCGGACCAGAACAAGGTTACGAACAGCAACTTAATGCGATCAAAGGTTTGATTGCCGATGACCCGGGCCGAGTGGCGCAAGTGGTAAAAAAATGGGTCAACCAAGGCGAATAGCAGATCAATCATTAAATCTGCGTACGAACAAATTAAGGTAAAGATTGATGGCGAATCCACCCGAAAAAGCCGGTGAAAAGACCAAAACAAAATTGCGCCCCGTTGATCAGGCTGCGATTCTGTTGATGTCTTTAGGCGAACAAGATGCCGCTGAAATTCTTAAGCACATGGGGCCAAAAGAAGTACAACGTATTGGCGCTGCTATGACGCAATTAAGCAACGTACAACAAAGCGATGTGCAAGCCGTCATGGGTAACTTTTTGGATGAAGTGCGCACCTTAACTGGGTTGGGTGTAGGTGCAGACGGCTACATTCGCAAAATGCTGGTAACCGCATTGGGTGAAGATAAAGCAAACGGCCTTATTGACCGTATTCTTTTGGGCGGAAATACCACAGGTTTGGATACGCTGAAATGGATGGACGCTCGCTCAGTAGCAGACATTATTCGTAACGAACATCCTCAAATCCAGGCCATTGTGATTGCTTATTTGGACGCAGACCAAGCTGCCGAAATTTTGACTTTCTTCCCCGAAAAAGTTCGCCTCGACATTATGATGCGCGTTGCATCATTGGATACGGTTCAACCCAGCGCTTTACAAGAATTGAATGACATTCTTGAAAAACAATTCTCCGGTAATGCTGCTTCGCAAACCAAAGCCATGGGCGGTTACAAAGTGGCTGCGGAAATTATGAACAATTTGGATGGTTCTATCGAAGCCGATTTGATGGATTCCATCAAAGAAATCGACGAAGACATGGGTAACCAAATCCAAGATCTTATGTTCGTATTTGAAAACCTCAAAGATGTGGACGACCGCGGCATTCAAGCACTGTTGCGCGAAGTGTCTTCCGAAGTTCTTATTGTTGCGCTCAAAGGTGCAGACGACGAACTCAAAGAAAAAATCTTCAAAAACATGTCAAAACGTGCTGCAGAACTCTTGCGCGATGATTTGGAAACCAAACCTCCAATGCGCCTTGCCGATGTGGAAGCAGCGCAAAAAGAAATTCTTACTACCGCACGCCGGATGGCCGATTCCGGCGAAATTATGTTGGGCGGCGGTGGCGAGGCCATGATTTAATTTTTAAGTTCGCGTTTAAACGAATTTAATGCGTTCACAGTAGGGCGTTTATGACCACCAAATCCATGCCAGGCCGAATTCCATCGGAAGAGTTGGGAGAAGTAAAATCCTGGATGCTTCCACCTGTGGACGATACTGGCAGGATTTTATCCAGCGCTGAAAAAGAAGCGCGCATGCGTCGTGAAAAATTGCTGCAACAAGGCAAAGAAAAAATCGAAACTGTTGAAATTCCGCCGCAACAAAAAACGGGCATGACCGCGCAAGAAATGCAGGATATTTTTGATGCAGCCGAAAAAGACGGCTTCGCGCAAGGTCACGCTGCCGGTTTTGAGCAGGGCAAAAACGAAGGTTACGAAGCAGGGCGCCAACAAGGTTTAATGGAAATGCGCGCTCATTTGACGCTTGAGCAACAACGTTTTCAACATCTTGCTAATTCATTATTAAATCCGCTTACGGCGCAAGACAACGACATTGAACATATGTTGTTGGACGTGATCTGTTCACTCACGCAAAGCGTTATTCAACGCGAGTTAGTTACCGATTCTTCGCATATTTTAGAGTTAGTAAAAACAGCTGTTGAGGCGCTTCCAGTCGGCAGCAAAAACATTCGCATCAGTTTGAATCCAGAAGATCTAGCGGTTGTTGAGACTTACGCCAGCGAGCAACAACTGGATTGGAAATTCTTTGCTGACACGCAATTGCAACCTGGTGGATGCAAAGTAGAAACGCCGGAAAGCCGCGTAGATTTTTCTGTGTCCCAACGCTTGCAAACTGTACTCGAACAATTTTTAACGGGGCAACTGGCGCAGGTGGATGCAGAAGAAAGCTCTCCGAGCGTTGAATGATTTATAGCGAACTCAACACTAAATAGCCGTCATACTCACATTCTAGCGCCAAAAAATGGTTCTCCCATGTCAGAACGCCAATCCATAAGTTCCCGCCTGCAACACTACGCGCCGCGCCGCGTTGTGAAAAACGAGCCAGTGGCGGAGGGCCGAATTACACGTTCCGTGGGTTTAACCTTGGAGGCTGTTGGTCTTAAAGTATCGGTGGGAAAACAATGTGAAGTGATCAACAGCGATGGTCGCCAAATTGAAGCGGAAGTTGTTGGTTTTGCCGGTGACCGTGTTTTTTTAATGCCGATAAAACGCGTCGAAGGTTTGCAACCCGGCGCACGCGTTGTACCTGTATCCGCACAGCAAGGTATGCGAATTGGTTTGCAAACCTTGGGGCGTGTCGTCAATGGAATTGGCCAGCCTTTGGATAACAAAGGCCCGCTCATCGGCGACGAATTCCTCGATTTCAATCCTTCAGAAATTAACCCCTTGCAACGCCATCCGATTAGCGAAACCTTGGATGTGGGCGTTCGCGCAATTAATGCCTTGATTACCGTGGGGCGCGGCCAACGCTTGGGCTTAATGGCGGGCTCGGGCGTGGGGAAAAGTGTACTCATGGGCATGATGACCAAATTCACTACCGCCGACATTGTGGTGGTCGGTTTGATTGGCGAGCGTGGCCGTGAGGTGAAGGAATTTATTGACCATATTCTGGGTGAAGAAGGTCTGCGCCGCGCCGTTGTGGTTGCGTCACCAGCGGATGACGCGCCGCTGATGCGTTTGCGGGCTTCGCAATTATCCAGCCGCATTGCGGAATACTATCGGGACAAAGGCTTGAATGTTCTGCTGTTGATGGACTCGCTGACCCGCTACGCCCAAGCGCAACGTGAAATCGCACTCGCCATTGGGGAGCCGCCCGCCACCAAAGGCTATCCGCCGTCTGTGTTCGCCAAAATCCCGCAGCTGGTAGAGCGAGCAGGTAATGCCGATAAAGGCCAAGGTTCAATTACAGCGTTTTACACCGTTCTAACTGAAGGCGATGATTTGCAGGATCCTATTGCCGACTCGGCACGTGCAATCTTGGACGGCCACGTGGTTTTATCGCGTCGCTTGGCGGAAGAGGGTGTTTATCCCGCTATCGATGTGGAAGCGTCTATTAGCCGGGCCATGCAGAACATAGTGCCGGAAGAGCATTTGAAGCAAATGCAGCGCTTTAAACAGCTTTTATCACGCTATCAACAAAACAAAGATTTGATTGCGATAGGTGCCTATTCCCAAGGTGCGGATGCAGAAACCGATGCGGCTATTGAACGTTTCCCTCATTTGCGCGCATTTATCCAGCAAGGCATTAACCAACGCGTACTCATGCCGGAATCAATTGCCAATTTGCAGTCTGTTATTCGTACCCAACAGCCTAAAGGTAATGGGCCTTTGGCAGCTCAACATCAGCGATAGGTAGTTATTTATGGCTGAATCTCGCGCCAAGCGTATGCAGGTTGTTCTAACCTTGGCTGAACGGGCAGAAGAGGCCGCCGGTCAACAGCTGAGCCAAGCCCAAGCTCAGGTGGCGGCAGAAGTAGAACAGTTGCGCCAGTTGGACGAGTACGCCGCACAATATCTGGCGATATATGGCGAGCGAAAAACCGGTGTTAGGCCCCATGAACTCATTGCCTATAGTGGTTTTATCCAGCGATTAGGCGATGCGCGGAAAGAGCAAGAAGCACGCCTCAAGCGGTTCCAGCAACAACTCGAACGCCTGCGGCAAGCATGGCGAGTTGCACATCAAAAGTGTGAATCTATCAAGGAGCTTATCCTTCGCTTGCAGCACGAAGAAAATGCACTTATGGAAAAGCGCTTGCAGAAAGAGTTGGACGAGCTTGTGGGGCAGGCCTATGTCAGGCGCGAGCAAGTCGATTGACCCTGTTAGCTTGCTTGCACGCCAATAGTGGGTTGCAAAAGCCTATATATTTTTTGGGAATCCTTGGTCTTGCTCCTATACAAAAGGCATTTATCGACTAGTCTTAACATGGAGACCTAGTGCTATCCATATTCCAAAGGCGTTGGTGGTGGGTGGCAATAATCCTAGGCATACACGAAACAAATAATGATTATTTGGACAATGTGATAGAGGTAAGTTATGGCGATCACGTCTACCGTTTCAGCAGATGGTTCTCAATTGACCATCTACATCCAAGGGCGTTTTGATTTCAGTTCGCATCAGGATTTCCGCAACGCTTACGAAAAGCTTGCCAAAACTCCCAGCCGTTTTCGGGTAGACCTACAGGGCACCTCCTATCTGGATAGTTCAGCCTTGGGTATGCTCTTATTGTTGCGCGATCACGCCGGTGGCGAACGTGCTGATATTGAAATAGTAAATTGCTCGCAAGACGTAAAAAAAATATTACTCATATCGAACTTTGAGCAGCTGTTTGCCATTCATTGACGGATAAAACGCTTGGAATTGTTTCAAAGCTGTAGCGAGACTGGACGGACGGTAAACGGAACTGACTGCTATGAATGATCTGCGCAATTTAAAAATTCTGGTTGCCGATGATACCGATGCAGACCGATTGATTTTAGAAACCATTGTGCGCAAGGAAGGTCACCACGTTTTTTCTGCACGTAATGGTTTGGAAGCTGTTGATATCTATCGGCAGGAGCGCCCGGATATAGTCTTGCTTGATGCGCTTATGCCAGAGTTGGATGGTTTTGAAGCTGCAAGACAAATTAAACAGCTGGCGGGCGATGAACTTGTCCCCATTATTTTTCTTACCTCCCTTCAAGACACAGATTCCCTTGTAAGTTGCCTGGACGCCGGTGGCGATGATTTTTTATCAAAGCCCTATAACCGCGTTATTTTAAAAGCAAAAATAAAATCCTTTAATCGTATGCGTGGTTTGCACAACACCATGATCATGCAGCGAGATCAATTGTCGCAGCACCACCGTCGTTTATTGCAAGAACAAACAGTTGCCAAACAAGTGTTCGACAATGTTGCACACAGCGGTTGTTTGAACGCGAACAATGTACGTTATTTTCTGTCGTCGCTCGCGGTGTTCAACGGTGATGTGCTCGTTGCCGGTATGCGCCCGAACGGTAACATGATGGTATTGCTGGGCGATTTCACCGGGCACGGTTTGCCGGCCGCTATTGGTGCAATGCCCTTGGCATCCACGTTTTATGGCATGGTCAACAAAGGTTTTTCCATGTCAGATGTATTGCGCGAAATCAACAAAAAATTGAAATCCATTCTGCCTGTTGGATTGTTTTGTTGCGCAACCATGATTGATTTTAATTTTCGAAAAAAACGTATAAAAGTGTGGAATGGTGGATTGCCAGCAGGCATGGTCTACCGCAAAGACGGCTCCGTTATTCCTTTGCGCTCTACACATTTGCCTTTGGGTGTGCTCGCTGAAAAAAGTTTTAAGGACGATACACAAGTCATTAATCTTGATTCCGGCGACAGGGTATTCATGTGGTCGGACGGTATCCACGAAGCACGCAATGCACAGGGCGAAATGTTTGGCGAAGAACGTCTTCTGCAATTGTTTGAAGAGAATGAATGCAACCAAACCGCATTTGATGAAATTTTGTTAGGCGTCAAAAACTTCATCGGCTCCGGCGAGCAAGACGATGATCTATCCATGATAGAAATTTGTATGGATGCGCCGGAAAATCTGAGCATACCAAGTGCCAGTTCGGGTAAATTGCAACAGCATGGGCAAGTGGAATGGGAATTGCGGTTTGAAGTGAAACCGACCAGTTTTAAAACCTTTGATCCTTTACCTTTTTTGCTCAATATACTCACAGAAGAACCCGATTTGCGCGGGTTTAGTGGCAGCTTGTACACGATTCTAGCCGAGCTTTACTCAAATGCACTTGAGCACGGGGTGTTAGGCTTGGGTGGCGATATTAAAAAAACGCCGGAAGGCTTTGCAAACTACTACACGCAACGTGAAAAACTGTTGAATGAAATTACAACGGGGTTTGTCCATATTTATTTTGCTTATTCATCGAACCTTGACGGTGGTTCACTGACACTTCGTGTAGAGGATAGCGGCAAGGGCTTTGATTTCAGTTCGCGGCAGGGTAAAGAATTATCCATTACCGGTTATAGTGGTCGCGGTATTAGTTTGGTTGAAAAGCTATGCAAAACGGTGCGCTATTACGGTTGCGGTAATAAAGTGGAAGTCGTTTTTGAATGGGCTAATGACGACTGATGTTTGTCGCATAATTTGTTGCTTGGGTTGCTTATGAATGATGTACAGCATTTGGATTACGATGCGCTAAATGCGCTTAAAGAGGTTATGGAGGACGATTTTGGTTTATTAATTGAAACCTACCTGCGTGACTCCACCGACCGCTTGCTAAGCCTGCAACAAATGATTGGTGGTGAAAATCTGGATGCTATCCGCAGAACTGCACACAGCTTTAAAGGGAGTAGTAGCAATTTGGGTGCTGTGCATTTGGCATCGCTCTGTGCTGTTATAGAGCGCAATGCGTTGGATGCAAGCCTTGGGTCGCTCGCAGGAGATGTATCGCGCGTTGAAACTGAATTTCTTATCGTCAAACAAAAAATGCAGGATTATCTGCGCTAATTATTTATCAAGTTATTTGCCATTTTGGCACCCGCCTTGCTCTTTCTATTTTAAATTCATCAACTAAGCCTAACTCCTGATAAAGCGGCCATGTGTTGCCGTTTTATCCCTTGTGCGGCGGCAATAGAATGAGGTTGCGGCAATGAATAACAGTTCAGCGAATATGGTTTTCCTTAAATCAGCGCAAGCAACTGCAACACCGAATCCTGCGCTCAAGCGCGATTATCGCGAAGATGCCTCTTCCAGTTTTCAGCAGAGTTTAAGCGATGTGCAAGCATCGGCGCGTGCGGAACGCCAGCTGGCGGCCAAGCCTCCCGTTAAAAAAACTACGCAGTCGAATAAATCAGAATCGGCTGTAGAATCTGCTAAGCCTGCCGCCAAGCAAGTTGCCCGCGCAACCAAAGACGATCAACCTCTTCGCCATAGCAGAGAGCCTAAGTCGAACCATAGTTCAGATGTTCAAACTGAAAACACAAATTCTCGCGAACTCAAAACCGCGCGTAAAGTGGCAGCTACGCAGAGCAAACCAAGCGAATCCGACGCTATTCCAGTTGCTGTTGAACAAGTTCCTCAAAATCCCACTGATGAAAACAGTTCGTCAGAACTTGGCGTGCTAATGGCCGCGCTCCCGTTTGCGTCTCCTGCGGGAGAGACATTAGATACTCAGCCCGAACAGGGCGAGGGGGCGGATGCAAACACCACATTGTCACTTGCAGGTTCCGGGGATTCCACAGAAGGTGATTTACCTGTTTCGGCGAACTGGCTGGATAAGCTTGCAACCCAATCTTCGGTAGCAAATGAACCATCAGCGGCGGATGATACAGAAGGTGCTCTGACTGATAAGAATACCTCTGAATCCATTTCTCCCATGCAGACAGTACTGAGTCCGGATCAAATGACGCAACAAGCGACTGATGTCGCCTTGGCTGCCGGCGCGGCTCAAACGCAAATGATAAAGCCAACATCCGGCCTGAGTGCGTCCCCGGCTGATACGACGGAATTGGAGGGGGAGCCGGTCGGTCTGTTGGCGGTCTCGTCAGAGGCGAAGTCAGTGGTTAAGGCAGAGGTTTCCGCATCCGCTTTGCCGGAGGTGGTGGATGGCGAGTCTGAGGAGTCTCAGTCCGCCAAGCTGCCAACGGGCTTCGACAAATTGTTACAGGCTGCGTCTCAAACGAATGGCCACGCAAAAGACGATGTAACACAAGCACCGCCCGCACCAGTTGCCAACACTCCTTCATCGGGCGGGGTGCACGCTTGGTTGCAATCGGGGAACACAGAAATACCCGCTGCACGAACCTTTGTTGTCCAAACTGCGGTTTCAGTTCCCGTGGGGCAACCCCAGTGGAGCCAAGCAGTCGGTGAAAAAGTTTTATGGCTTGCCGCTCAAAATGTAAGCTCGGCAGAAATCAACCTCAACCCGGAACATTTGGGGCCGATGCAAGTAAAAGTCAGCGTCAACCAGGAACAAACCAGCGTAAGTTTTACCAGTCATCACCCAGTCACGCGCGAAGTGCTCGATCAAAATTTGGGGCGTCTGCGAGACATGTTTAGTGAGCAAGGTTTAAATTTGGTGAACGTGGATGTATCAGATAAGTCATTCAATCGTCATCAAGGTGACGCACAACATCAAAACGGGCAGGGCGCAAAACAGGACAAGGTTGAAGACGAGACTCCTGTTGCGGTGAGCCTAATTAAACAGCAGCGTCTGGTTGACCACTACGCTTAATTTTTTAAATAGGGTGAGGCTTTTAATGGCTTGCCCATGCAAACTAACGCCACACAGCTCGTTTCAGCTGAAGGTGTCGCTGCATAAGTGATCAGCTTGACTGCATCGCAACCAGCGTTCGTAATTTCATTTAAGAAAGCGAAAATCCCCCACCTGCTTCGCTAGCAATCAAACAATCCGCTGCTACTCTTTAGTGAGCAATAGCTGGCATAGCTATTGCTCAAACCCTATTAACCAAAGAAAGTGACGGAGTTTTGACATGGCCGCTGGAAAAAAAGAAGAGAAAGACGACAAAGCAGATCAGCAGGTTGATCCTGCCGCAGCAGAGGCCAAGCAAAAAAAGAAAAAGCTGTTCATGTTTATTGGTATCGCAGTCTTGCTGGTGCTCGTTTCTGTTGGCGCGACATTTTTTATTGTCTCTAAAATGATGGGTTCCAAACACGCGAGCGAGGAAGAGGCCAGTAGTGAATCCAGCGAAGCAGCTGAGGTGGTGGCACCGGCAATTTACTATCCGTTGAAGCCTAATTTTACTGTGAACTACGATGTAAATGGCCGGCAGCGCTTTTTACAAACAGAAATTACTTTGATGTATCGCGACGCAGAAATTTTGAAAACACTTGAGCTCCATATGCCTGCCGTAAGAAATGGATTGGTTATGTTATTGAGCAGCCAAGTATTCGACGAGTTGCAAACAGCAGAGGGTAAGGAAAAATTGCGAGCAGCTGCACTCAAAACAGTGCAAGAAATTATCGCTAAAGAAGAAGCGGCAGGCTCTGAGAAAGATAAAGAATCTGAAAAGGATGACGAAAAATCCAAAGCGAAAAAAACACCACCTAATATTGAACAGGTTTTATTTACCCAGTTCGTAATGCAATAGTTGTGAACAAAGGATAGCGAGACGTGCAAGATCTTTTATCGCAAGACGAAATTGACGCGCTCTTACACGGCGTTGATGACGGCGACATAGAAACCGAATCGGAGGTAGAGCCCGGCGCGGTTAAAAACTATGACCTCACCAGCCAGGATCGTATCGTGCGTGGGCGCATGCCCACACTCGAAATGATTAATGAGCGTTTTGCGCGTTACACTCGCATCAGCATGTTCAATATGTTGCGTCGTACAGCCGATGTTTCTGTAGGCGGTATTCAAATTCAAAAGTTTGGCGAATACGTTCACACACTATATGTGCCCACCAGTTTAAATATGGTGAAGTTTCGGCCTTTGCGCGGTACTGCATTAATTATTTTAGACGCAAAGCTTGTTTTTAAATTGGTGGATAATTTTTTTGGTGGTGATGGCCGCCACGCAAAAATTGAAGGGCGCGAATTTACGCCCACTGAATTGCGCGTAGTACAAATGGTATTAAACCAAGGCTTCGTTGATTTGGCTGAAGCCTGGAAAGCGGTAATGCCCATCAACTTTGAATATGTGCATTCCGAAGTAAATCCGTCATTGGCAAACATTGTTAGTCCAAGTGAAGTGGTTGTGGTCAGTACATTTCACGTTGAATTGGATGGCGGTGGTGGTGAGTTACATATCACCATGCCTTACTCCATGATTGAACCCATTCGTGAAGTTTTGGATGCCGGCTTGCAATCAGATACCGATGAGCAAGACGAGCGTTGGGTTAAAGCCTTGCGTGAAGATGTGCTCGCGGCAAAAGTAGAATTGGAGTGCGATGTTGTGCGCCGCGAAATTACCTTGCGCGATATTGTTGATTTAAAAGCTGGCGATGTTATTCCTGTTGAGTTCCCTGACTTTCATGTGGTGACCGCAAATGGCGTACCCATGTTCAGAACGCAATTAGGTCAGCATCGCGGCAATTTAGCCTTAAAAATTAAAGAATTCATTGACCGCTCTAATGCGCAAAATGTAACTGGTACCCCAGGAGTTAATCATGGCAAGCGATGATGTTAATCAAGACGATATGGCGGACGATTGGGCAGCCGCAATGGCTGAGCAAGCTATTGCTGATGAAGCTCTCGCAAATCCCATTTCGTTTGAAGAATTACAAAGCGAAACTATCAAGGCGAACCCCAATCCTGAATTGGAGGTTATTCTGGATATTCCAGTCACTATTTCAATGGAAGTGGGGCGCACATCGATTACGATTCGCAATCTATTGCAACTCAACCAAGGCTCTGTGATTGAATTAGATCGCTTGGCGGGTGAGCCTTTGGATGTGCTGGTGAACGGTACATTAATCGCCCACGGTGAAGTGGTTGTGGTAAACGAAAAATTCGGTATTCGCATGACCGATGTAATAAGCCCGGCCGAACGTATTAAAAAGCTGCGCTAATTCTATTCGTATAAAGGTGGTTCTATGCAAAATTTTACCGGCTCATTGTTTAAATCCACTGCCGGTATTTTATGTGTTTGTTGTCTGCTTTTTTCCGCGTCATTTTCATTCGCTGCTACCTCACCCACTGCGAGCGAAAATGCAACTGCAATAACAAGTTCAGCAGCCAGTTCCGTAAGTGCAATACAATCGGGTCAAGAGCCTGCATCGGTTTCATCTGCTGCGCCGTTAAAGCCAGCCGTATCAACCAAAACAACTAGCGCATCGCAGCTCACCAGTTTGGCGGGCGGCTTGGCGCTTATTTTGATTTTAATTTATGGATTGTCGTGGTTTGTAAAACGCTTTAGTCAAGGTGGTTTTTTAAATAACCCCACCATGAAAATTGTGTCAGCCATGCCTTTAGGTACGCGCGAGCGTCTAATGCTGGTAGATGTTGGTGGAAAGCAACTACTCTTGGGGGTTACCGCGACGCAAATTAATACCTTGCATGTTTTTGATGAACCTGTGGTGTCAACCGAAAAAAATCAGCCTGCAACATCTGATTTCAGTCAAAAGCTAATGGCGGTGTTGCAGCAGAAAAATGTGGCCTCGGGAGCTTCATCTGCAACTGAAAGCCCGAACACAACATCTAATTCGTAAGGAATTATTATGTCTATTTACGGATGGCGAAATTGTTCGCGCTTTGCCCAATTTTTCCTACTGACAATTTTCGTATTCATCAGCTCCAATAGCTGGGCGCAGGCAAACACTAATCAGCCCGCCGCTACACCTGCATCGGTTGCGAATATTGGTGGATCTCTACCTGCAATTCCCGGCTTGCCCGCACTTACCGTAAAAACCAATAAAGACGGTACTCAGGAATACACAGTAACGCTGCAAATTTTAGGCATCATGACGATGCTAACTTTTTTGCCTGCGTTGCTGATGATGGTCACCTCATTCACTCGCATCATTATTGTGTTTTCAATTTTGCGGCAGGCGTTGGGTTTACAGCAATCGCCGTCAAACCAAATTTTAATCGGCTTGGCCTTGTTCCTCACATTTTTTATTATGCAGCCGGTGTTTAACAAAGCTAATCAAGACGGTTTGCAACCCTATATCAACCAACAGATTACTGCCAATGTTGCAATAGAGCGTGTTGCTGCGCCTTTCCATTCCTTTATGTTGGCGCAAACCCGCGAGTCGGATATTAATTTATTTGTAGGAATTGCTAAGCATCCTCCCATTGCGACACCGCAGGAAACACCGTTTAATATTTTAATTCCTGCATTTATTATCAGTGAACTAAAAACTGCCTTTCAAATTGGGTTTATTATTTTTATTCCATTTCTGGTTATTGATATTGTCGTTTCCAGCGTGCTTATGGCCATGGGTATGATGATGTTGTCACCACTCATTATTTCACTCCCGTTTAAGATCATGCTGTTTGTGTTGGTTGATGGATGGGCAATGATTGTTGGGACACTGGCCGCCAGTTACGGGGTTTAACGGAGGTTATATGACACCCGAAGTTGCAATGGATTTATTTTCCGAGGCTTTATATCTCACCGTTTTGCTCGTGTTGGTAATTGTTGGCCCAAGTCTGATTGTCGGTTTAATTGTGAGCATGTTTCAAGCGGCTACGCAAATTAACGAGCAAACACTCAGTTTTCTCCCGCGGTTGATAATGACTATTGCGACTATAGGTATGGCGGGGCCTTGGATTATTACCAAATTTATGGATTTGTTTACGCGGCTTTATACCAATATACCCACGCTCATCGGCTAATGTTGATATCACAACATGCAAGAACTCGTTGTTAGTGAAGCGCAAATTAATCAATTTATCGGTCAATATTTATGGCCGCTAATTCGTATTAGCGCGTTTTATTTCGCGGTTCCTATCATCGGTGCTCGCACAGTTCCTGCTCGTGTTCGCCTCTTGTTAACCTTGTTTACCGCTTTGCTTGTCGTTCCGCTCTTACCCAATGCCCCGGTTGTTTCATTTTTTTCGCTGCAAGGAATGCTAATGGTTGCGAAAGAAATCATCATCGGCTTGGCGTTAGGTTTTTCATTACAAATTGTGATGCACGTATTCGTACTGGCCGGTCAGTTGATTGCATTAAAACTGGGGTTGGGATTTGCCGCGCAGAACGACCCTTCAAGCGGTGTGAGTGTGACAGTGCTTTCCCAGTTTTATTTGCTGTTGTCCACGTTGTTGTTTTTAGCAATCAACGGTCATTTGGCTGTTATTAATATGATCGTTAATAGCTTTACAACTTTTCCTATCGGTGGACCCGGGCTTACGTCCGATGATTACCTGTTAATTGTGCATTTGTTTTCGTGGATGTTCGCCGCGGCGCTCCTAATAAGTTTGCCGCTATTTACCTCCATGATGATCGTTAATTTATCCTTCGGAGTTATGGGGCGTTCCGCGCCACAACTCAACATTTTGAACGTAGGTTTTCCTATCACATTAATGTTCGGTTTTATTTTGATGTGGTATTCGCTGTCAAATTTCTTGCCACTTTTCTATCAAATTATTGATGAAGGTTTGGCTGCTGCTAATACCTTGATGGGAGCACGCTAAATGGCAGAAGACGATAGTCAGGAAAAGACGGAAGAGGCCAGTGGCCGAAAGATTGAGAAGGCGCGCGAAGAAGGGCAGGTGCCTCGCTCGCGTGACCTTACAACTTCCGTTGTATTGCTATTAGGCTCTATAGCTTTGCTTTACTACGCCGATTTTATGGGCGGAAAATTTGTAGACATGATGCGCGTGAATTTTGTGCTGTCGCGCGAAACAATTTTTGATCCCAATGCCATGATTGGCCATTTTGTGTCGGCCTTGTTTCAGGGACTACTCAGCATGGGCCCATTTATGGCCATTATGATACTAGCGTCCATTATCGGCCCAATCGCTCTGGGGGGGTGGTTATTCAGTGCTGATGCCATGATGCCCAAACTCAGTCGTATGGATCCTATGGCTGGCTTAAAGCGCATGTTCTCGATGAAATCGCTTGTTGAGTTGCTCAAATCGACTGCAAAGGTCAGCATCATTTTGGGGGCAACCGTTTTTCTGTTGAAGTTTTACGCGCAACCCATGTTTCGCATGAGCGATGAATCAATTAATTCCGCCATCATCCACTCTACAAAAATTAGCGGCTACGCATTAATTGCATTGTCCGCGTGCACATTAATTATTGCAGCCTTTGATGTGCCGCTACAGATTTTTGAATACAACAAAAAATTAAAAATGTCTAAACAGGAGGTGAAGGACGAAGCAAAAGACACAGATGGTAAGCCAGAAGTCAAAGGCCGTATTCGTCAGCTGCAGCGTGAAATGGCGCAACGCAGGATGATGTCAAATGTTCCCAGCGCAGATGTCATTATTACCAACCCTACGCACTATGCAGTTGCACTCAAATATAATCCTGAAACTATGGCAACGCCGATTTTGCTGGCTAAGGGCGGCGATAATATCGCGCTTAAAATTCGCGAAATTGGTAAAGCCAAAGGCGTTGAGATTATCGAATCCCCCGTGTTGGCGCGCGCGATATTCCATACAACGGAATTAGATCAGGAAATTCCATCCGGCCTTTATTTAGCCGTAGCCCAAGTGCTCGCCTACGTCTTCCAGTTGCGCACCTACCGCAAAGGTCGCGGCCAAAAGCCACGTTACCCAAGCAACATCACAGTGCCAAAAGATATGTATTTTGATTAGCGAACTTGGAAAACTCTGAGTGGGAGTAAAGAGGGCAAAAACAAAAAAGCCGCAATTAAGCGGCTTTTTTGTTTAACCGACATTGGTAGTTGTCAGTTTAATGTGGTACCAGTGGTCGGACTCGAACCGACACGCTTTTAAGGGCGCCGGATTTTGAATCCGGTGCGTCTACCAATTCCGCCACACTGGCAAAGAAAGTGGGCGCATTATATCAACGAGTTTTGCGGCGTCAACGATATTTTTCGTTTTTTCCAAGGTATTTTCAGTGGACGCCTGAAAAGCCGTCAGCTCGTTGGTTTATCGGACAAGCCGTTTATTTTAAAGGCTTCGCTCCTGATTCTTTGATCTTCCGAAAATAAAAAAGGCGACTCGAAAGTCGCCTTTATCATCTTGCTGCTGGGCTATGCAAGAACTTTACTGGCATTATATCTAACGCAAATCCGTATACATTATAAAATGTCCTTATAAATCAATATAATGTGAGTAATAAAGCTGCCTCTAAATCATATAGCGTATACATTGAATATTTTTTCATTAATATTTTTGACTAAAGTATCCGCTTTGATAGGCACTATATTGGAAGTATCCTTTGGGCACAACATGTGGTGTTATAATATTTTTGAAGCACTAGATATATGCCATAAATAATTTTGATTACTTAGCTATCTAATAGCTTTTAAATTAGCCATATGCAAGCTTTCGCAATGATTACTCAATATCCCAATGGAGAAGCTTTCCATCCATGTACGAGTAAACACTTATTCCCCCCTTATCCAATCCCTGACCTAAAATAACCATCAACAAACCATTTGTGGCGAGATTGGAACTCTTCATTAATCGTCTCATTGCATCAATATCGTGCCCAGAAGCTCTAGGTACTTTTTCGGCATGGGTATGCCACTCACCTAAATACACATTACCAAATTTTGCTTGTTGCTTAATTTCAGACTGAGCGCTCATCGCATCAGATCTATAGTGACGTGGACCGCGGTCGTCTTTTGAGTAAGGACCTGTAGCACAGGTAATAATAATTGAATCTGGATCTACGACTCCAAATAATTGCCCACCAGCCTCCAAACTTCTTGCATGTAATTGACGATGTTGTGAAAGATACTTAATAACTTGTGCTTGTATTGACACACTTTGTGTAAAGCTACTATTTACCGCTTTAAGCTCCAACATAAATAATGGTTAACTCCATAGTTTTAGTGCCATGGAAAGTCTTTAATACATGAATCATCATTAAAGTCTGCTCTAGGTATTAGATTACGCTGCAATGCTTCATCTCGATTTCCAAACCAAGTTCGTCGCGTTGAATTTGCAACTTTATTCATAAGGATATCAATAACAATTCGAGCTGCAATATTGACGGTTGACTGAAGTTCGATAGCACCATGTGGCTGAAATACATCACCACAACCTGCCATAGCAACTAAATGGTTCGCGCTTTCGGGAACGTCGCATGACCTAAAAATAATCTCCATATTTTCATCAAACATAGCGCTCACACTATCGTCATTAAATAAGGCGACGGCGTGTCCTGCAACGGCAAAAGCTTCTGCCCATGCGCAAACATGTACTGATTCATTGCTGTGAGTTCTTCTCCATTCATCCAAAAATAAGTCCCCTGAAATATCGATACCGGCGCTCACAATTACATCGGCACCTTGTATCAGCTCCAATTCTTGCTGCGTTAATGTTTCAAATTTTTTATGATGTGCAGTAACTTCTAACATGTGAGGAAAATCAGCAAGCAAAAGTTTTCGTAGTGATGTTACTTTGCTCGCACCAGAGCTTCCCACGCCTAATATATGACGCGATGCATTATGAGATGCAACTGTATCATTATCGATTAAATGAATTGTACCCACCCCAGCTTGCGCTAGTAACCGGGCTACCGATGCACCTAACGAACCGCATCCGCATATCACCACTTTTTTGTGATGTAAAGTTTCATAGTTTGGATCATGATCTCGTCCATGCACCCAAGCTCCATCAATTCTAGACACATTGGCTTTAAGAATTTTTTTTGTAGTAAAAGCTTTATGGACAAGCATAGTAGGAAGTTTTGAGGTTGTTCTAAAACCTCGCATGGCTTCCGATAGTTTTTGACTTCTTAATAACGATGCCAAAAAAATAATTCCATTGTCAGTTTTTGCCCCTATAACAATTAAGCAGTCTCTTCCGGCCACCAGTATTTGATCTAATATATTTTTAGGAATTAAATTTAATAGATCGCTACCAAATACGGGAAATTCATCCGGGAGCCAAGGACTATCCAACCATAATAGGTAACCTGGATAAATTTGTGCTGATTTCTCGGTACTACGAAGATTTTTTAAGTATTGAGTAAGCTCTTCAGGGGTATCTGCAGCAAAAAAAGTTTGATGATTATCTACTGAGTAAACGATTAAACGGCTTTCTGCATTAAGAGAGAGCAGGCTATAAATTTTTTCTTTGTTATCGTGAGCTTGATCCCAATAAGCAGCAGCTTCTCTCGCAAAATCCTTGCGTCTATTAATGGGATCCATGTTTAACAAGCTTTGTGCCCACGCAAGATGCTGAATAACTCGCTGAGCAGGATCGTCTGCCATAGATGATTTAGGAAGACAAAGATTTCCATAAATATCGATGTGCGGCCAACGTTTACTTTTCCCATGCACATATTGAGGCAGCCATATTATTGGCTGAGTTCTAGGATACTGATTGTCGATAGCAACAAAAAGATGGGTAACATTTGGGTATGTAATATCACCCTCAATAAACTCGACACGCCATATTGCCGCAAGCAGATTTAAAGACCGTTTAATACTGGGCGCGTTGGTTGTAGGAACTAATGACCAACGCGCCGGTAATTGGCTATTTAAAACAGCTCCAATATTTTGTACGAGCAGTGATTGACTTGGATTCATTAACCGAATCGACCACCATCATCATTACGCTCTGAAACTTTTGAGGGTGTTACCACAAAAGCTGACTTCTGAGACTTGGTATCTTCTGTAGCTCGTGCTGCAAAAAAAGAAGCACTAAAAACTATATCCCAGGCTTCTAACGCATTTTTATGCGAACAATCCTTTTCATCGAGCACATTGAGTTCTTTGAGTGCCCAAGCTAATTTATCTTTGAAAAAAGTTACTGCGTCATCATCTTTTCCTGATAGTTTTGTGTCTTTTAATACGGGATGATTTACTTCAGTGGAAGCATCTAAAGCTTTCTTTATGGCTTTCCAAGTATTTCGAATAGCAAGATCATCTCTGCCATCGCTCGACTGGAAATAATCAACAACTAACTTTGTAATAGTTATGCCTGATGCTGTTTTTTCTTTCCAGTCAGCTACGCTACGTGCAAACTTTTTTGTGTATCTTACAACTCGACGTAGTTGGCTACCGTCATTAACCTCACCGGAATTAAGGTTGGTCACGTGACCATTAAACCAACTCGTAACTGCTCGTGCATCTGATCGAACCCAGTCATCACCGCTTGCTAATTCAAAATATTCTTCTTCATTTCCATCGCTGTTTGTTTCTGTTTTGATTCGGTAAACGGGATAGTCGATATGGTAACCCTGCGGATAAGTTTGGCGCACACAATTTCGTTTCACTTCAGCGGGACTTTTCAAACGCTCATCATCCGACAGTGCTTCACAAACACGAGCACGTGCATCTGCGGGTGATAGCTCAAAAACAACTAGCCACGTGAGATCTTCGGGTTTGAAGTAAACCCCATCATCAATGTCATATTCACATGCGTCATCCTGCACCATGGTTTTCATGCTGTAGGAGCCTTGAGATTCAATTTTTTCTGGTACTGGTTTCTCTAGTCTGGTTAAACCATTTCGTAAACGTGTGCGGCCAGAATCGCGACGACTACGCATCGTATCTTGATCGGATTTACCCAATGTAACTTTTTCATTGTGGTAAGCGCGTAAGTCTTTATTACAATCTATCTCTGCCATTTGCATCAGTCCTCTTTGTTTAATTAAGTGTAGTCATCAATGCATCCCTGAAAGACTGCATGCGATTCGTGGGATTTGTAGTATTCATTTGCGCCCAAGCCCAATCCACATCGGATATTGCTTGACGTTCCAGCGCATTCAGTGCTTTATGTCGTGCGTCATCTAAATTTTTTAAATAGTTTCTAAGTTCATTTGAGGGGCATTGCGCGGGCATTCGATATGCAAAGCTTCCATCGTTTCGAAGTGATGCAATTTTCGATGAAATATAATCATAGCCAACAGCTTGAGCATTAAGACTTGCTTCAATAGCTTTTATACCTACTCCCCAACCAAACGAATTTCGATGTAGTTTTGCATCGGAAATTTCTTCGCCTCCTTGGGAGGGTAAAGATCCCAACATAAATAAATGGATAGGTCGAACTTCGTTTCTATCTTGAAGAATTTCACACGCTTCAATCATTCCAAGAGCGCCTGGATTGTTTGCCCATAATCCGCCGTCTATGTACACAGCGGTTGTTGACGTTCCTGCACTACTAGGTTCGATGAGTTTGGCCATAGAGCGAAGCATTGGTGCTGCTGAGGTTGCAAGACAAACATCGACTAATGTTCGGGAGTTATCACGTCCATTTAAACGAGATAGGTGGTGGGTTTTAAAAACGACGGCAGAATGTCTATTGATATCTAATGTAGGAATTGCAAATGCGATTCCTCGTTTTTTATAGACTTCATCAACTGTTTGAGTATTAAAAGCAGTATTAAGCGCAGCTTTCAGAGCGTCATTACCTGCGGATAAACCAATGCCAAGCCCTCTTATAGCAAGGCTTCCAAGTAATGGAATATGGCGAATAAATTGATGGGGGAAAATTTTATGACCTTCTTTGTAATAAAGATCACGAACCTGCTGTAATGGCACTCCAGCGGCCAACGCGCAGGCAACTATTCCTCCTGTACTTGTTCCTACAATGAGATCAAAGCTCTTGCCAACGTCTATTGTTTTTCCACCATCTAAACCAGCAAGTCTTGATGCGAAAGTGTTTAAATACGCGGACTGGTAAACACCGCGCATTCCTCCACCGTCAAGACATAAGACCCGAAAAGGCTGTTTTTCATTCATCAATTGATCCATTTTGTGATGCGTTTAACGACATATGGGATCTTCTGGTCGAATTTCAATCGTTCTGTTCAAAAAAAGATGATTTTTATGCCGAGGTTGCACCAATCTGGCGAGATTGGAGGCGAGGTGGTAACCGATAACTGCGTAAAACTTTACTTAACAGAAGTTTTGCGTTGTAAAGCTGATAAATTTTAATCGATCTAATTTCTCCCAAATTTAGATTAAATCAGGTATTTCTCTCAAAACGGATTGTCTTTCTGACAAAAAATGACTATCGTTTAAAAAGGATATGGTTGGTTTTTGTACTAACCCCATTTGAGACGCTGACTTGAAAAAACTGGTCCATCACAAAAAATATGCCTATATCGCATTGCTCATCTGGTTTATCGCCAGTTTGACCGGGATGCACGGGCACTATTGCTTTGACGGTGGTGAGCCTCCAGTATCGGTTCATTTTGATGTTGTAGATGGTCCAGATGTTGATCACAATGCCTTGGGCAAAGTGCATATCGATGTTGATAATAACCCTGCCCAGGCCAGCGCGATCAAGGTATTCAACCTCGATTTACCCTTTCTGGCACTAGCGTTATTTCTTGTATTTGTATGGCCCGTTATCCGTGGTCAACACTACAATCTTTCCAATACGCCCTCAGCTTGGCTGACCGTAACAGGCTTACGCCCGCCGCTTCGCGCTCCACCTAAAAACTCCCACTAAGTTCCATTTGTTGTGTTATTGGCTTTTGCTCGCTAAGCGACATGGCTAGTAGCGTGTTTGCGCATCTGCGCATTAGTTGGAGTTCATTATGTCCCTTTTTCGAATCAGGTTCGCGCTGATAGCGACCTTGTTATTCTGTTCGTCTGCTATTCAAGTTTCAGCCCAAACAACGGCTGATACCAAGACTGCCTCAGGCAGTAAGTTATCTTTGCGGGATGCTGTCACGGCAACTCTCGCCCAAAACCCTCAACTCAGTAGTTTCCAATTTCGCAGACAAGCCCTTGAGGGAGAGCTTCAAACCGCAGCCTTGAGACCCGCTTTACGGGTTGGTGCAACGGTTGAAAACGCTGCCGGAACCGGTGATTACTCCGGAACCAAAAGTGCCGAAGTCACGCTTGCCTTGTCATCAATTATTGAGCTGGGTGATAAACGTGAAGCTCGTATGGGTGTCGTTACTGAGCGCCAGCAAGGCTTGGCGGTTCAGCAACGCATTATCGAATTGGATTTGCTGTCAGAGGTAACACGCCGTTTTATTGATGTTGCCACCGCACAGCAGCAGCTCGGTTTACGCCAATCCACACTTTCGCTTGCTACTGAGACAACTGCATCAATCAAGCGTCGAGTAGATGCAGGGAATACTCCTGATGCGGAGCTAGCGCGTGCCCAAGCCAACCAATCTCGCACAGCCATTGAGTTAAAGCAGGCGGAGTTAAATTTCGATGCTGCACGAATCAAATTGTCTGCTATGTGGGGTACTACTGAACCAACTTTCACCTCGGTAAATGCCGATCTTCTCAGTACTGGTGATTCTCTCCCTCTTAACGAACTTCTGACTCAACTTTCGGATAGTCCTGACATTCTGCTCTTTGCAAACGAAGCACGTTTGAGAGACGCGGAAGTTCGTTTGGCTCTCAGTCAGCGTAAGGCAGATCTTGAATGGAATGCAGGTGTACGTCGCCTGCAAGCCAGCAAAGATTCAGCTGTCGTTGTTGGCGTTACCGTCCCTCTTTTTGGAAGCAGTCGAGCAGCGGGCGAAGTCGCGACCGCAAGAGCAAATCGTTTAAGTGTTGATAACGAGCGTGAAGTGGCATTGCTTCAAATGCGCGCGCAATTGGCAGGTCTTTACCAGGAGCGTCAGGCTGCACTTTTTGAAATCAAAAGCTTACGCAACGATGTTATTCCCCAATTAAAAAAAGCGGTGAGCGGTACACGAGCAGCATTCGACAAAGGTCGCTATGGCTATCTCGAACTTAGTACTGCCCAGCGTGAATTGTTAGAAGCCGAATCTGCATTAATTGATGCAGCGGCAAATGCGCATTTGCTGCGCGCTGAAATTGAACGTCTCAGTGGCACTGCCACCACCGCACAAAATTCCGGGGTTAATCCATGAAATCATTTTTAAAAGTTGTACAAAAAAAATTATCTACAAAGAATCTTTTGCAAATAGGATTTTTGAGCGTTGCGTTAATTGGTATTTCATTGGCAAATGCAGCCAAAGAAGAACCAAAAGGTTCTGCTAAGCAGGAACAAGCGGAAGAACATGAAGAAAAAGCCGCAGCCTTAACAAATGAGCAATTGAAAACAGCGGCAATTGGTCTTGCGCAAGTTGGACCTGCCGACATTCGTGAAACGATTTCGCTTTACGGTACGGTCGATGCTAATGGTGAAAAAATTCAACGTGTTGCAGCACGTTTTGTTGGCACTGTGCGCACCGTGAATAAAAAAGTTGGCGACGCTGTAAGAGAAGGTGAAGTCTTAGCAACCGTTGAAAGTAACGAGAGCTTAAAAACCTATTCGATTACGTCAGCGATCAGTGGTGTCATTGCAGAACGACATATTAACGTTGGTGAGCAAACTACGGATAAAACAGTATTTGTCATTGCAGACCTTTCGAGTGTTTGGGTGGATGTTGCAATTTTCCCTCGCGATGCTGCAAAAATTCGTGTTGGACAAACCGTAAAAGTTACCAATCCATCAAGTGACCTTACTGGCGAAGGCGAAATTATTTCAGTGTCGGCCCTAGGTTCCAGTACAAATCAATCCTTAACTGCTCGCGTGTTATTAGCGAATGCTGAGCATGAATGGACACCGGGTCTTTTCGTGAATGCTGATGTCGTGCTTGCAAAAAAAACTGCTGCTTTAACGATTCGTAATGAGGCTTTACAAGATCACGAAGGTAAGCAAGTTGTATTTGTTAAGGGACAAAAAGGCTTTGAGCCGCGCCCAGTAAAAGTGGGCCGTACAGATGGTGAGGTCAGCGAAGTTCTCGGTGGTGTTAAAGCGGGTGAAACCTATGCCAGCAAAAACAGTTTCATCATCAAAGCTGAATTAGGAAAGGACGGTGCTGAACATGAATAATTTCTGCATTAGTATTCTTTCCTTCCGGAAAAATATGGTTAACAAGGAGGTGACGTCATGATTGATGCACTTCTAAAATTTTCCATTTCTCGCCGTTGGTTAGTATTGTTTTTAGTGTTGGTTGTAGCAGGTGTTGGTGTATGGAATTACCAACGTCTTCCAATTGATGCTGTTCCCGACATCACTAACGTGCAGGTGCAAATCAATACAGCTGCTCCTGGATATTCTCCATTGGAAGTTGAGCAACGTATTACTTATTTGGTTGAAGTTGCTATTGCAGGTTTGCCTAACGTTGAAGAGACACGTTCATTGTCTCGTTATGCATTGTCGCAAGTAACGGTTGTGTTTAAAGACGGAACCGATATTTATTTTGCGCGCAATCTTATCAACGAGCGTTTGCAGCAAGCGAAAAGCCAAATGCCTCAAGGTATTGAGCCTGGTATGGGGCCAGTGGCAACCGGCTTGGGTGAGATCTTTCATTACGCTGTACATGCCGATAGCAAAGCACGCCAAGCGAATGGTCAACCTTACGATGCAACCGCGTTGCGTACATTGCAAGATTGGGTGATTCGTCCGCAATTGCGTTTAGTGCCAGGCGTGACAGAAATCAACACGATTGGCGGCTTCGAAAAACAATTTCACATCACCCCTAATCCAGCGAAGTTGTTGGCTTACGGAATTACATTTGAAAATGTTGTAGAAGCATTGAAGAAAAACAACGTGAGCGTTGGTGCTGGCTATATCGAAAAAAATGGCGAGCAATACTTAATACGTGCTCCAGGCCAGGTCAGCGATATCCCTTCGATTGAGCAAATTATTCTTGCTCATCGCGGCAAATTACCGGTGACTATTCGCGATGTGGCGGACGTAAGTTTTGGTAAGCAATTACGTACAGGTGCTGCAACCAGAGACGGTGCGGAAACTGTGCTAGGTACAGCAGTGATGTTGCTTGGTGGAAATAGCCGAACAGTGTCTGAAGCTGTGTCTGCCAAAATTACTGAGATTAATAAAACGTTGCCAGAAGGTGTGACTGCCGAGCCTGTCTACAACAGAACTATTTTGGTTAACAAAACCATTGCAACTGTTCAAAAGAATTTGCTCGAAGGTGCAATCCTGGTTGTAGTTGTGTTGTTGGTAATGCTTGGAAATGTGCGTGCCGCTTTACTCACAGCAATGGTTATCCCACTTTCTATGTTGATGTTAATGACTGGCATGGTTCAAACAAAAGTCAGCGCAAACCTGATGAGTTTAGGTGCATTGGATTTTGGTTTGATTGTCGATGGTGCGGTGATCATTGTTGAAAACTGTATTTTTCGCCTCGCGGGACGACAACATCATTTGGGTCGCAATTTAAATTTGGATGAACGTTTTCAAATTGTATTCAGTGCAACTCGCGAAGTGTTCACGCCAAGTTTAATCAGTGTTTTGGTTGTAATTCTTGTGAACCTTCCAATTCTTGCATTGACCGGTGTTGAAGGAAAAATGTTTTCGCCTATGGCCATGACCGTCATCATGGCACTGATCGCAGCGCTGATTTTGTCGTTAACGTTTGTTCCTGCTGCTGTTGCTCTTTTGTTATCAGGTCATATCGAAGAAAAGGAAAATATTATTGTTCGTAAAGCCAAGCAGGGATATACCGGCGTACTCGATTTTGCGTTGCGTTTACGCAAACCAATTTTAGCGGGCGCCGTTGTTTTCGTTTTGATTTCGGGATTCATTGCTACCCGCATGGGAACAGAATTTATTCCGAATTTGGATGAAGGCGATGTCGCTGTTCAAGCGTTACGTATTCCAGGTACAAGTTTGACGCAATCCCTTGATATGCAATTTCAAGTTGAAAGTGCTGTTATGAAAGTGCCTGAGGTAAAAACGTTTTTCTCTCGTGTAGGTACCGCTGAAGTTGCTAGCGATCCAATGGGGCCAAACATTTCTGACGGTTATGTCATGCTGAAAGATAAAAAAGAGTGGCCCACACCTCATCGTACTAAAGCTGAAGTACTTGAGGATATCGAATCGAAACTCGCGTTGGTTCCAGGTAATGCTTACGAAATTAGCCAGCCTATCCAACTTCGCTTTAACGAATTGATTTCAGGTGTACGTTCTGATCTGGGTATCAAAATCTACGGTGAAGATCTTGAGCAGCTACTCGCTTCTGGTAATCAAATTGCGAGTGTGCTGAATGGCATTAAAGGTGCCGATAGTGTGAAGGTTGAGCAAGTGGATGGCTTGCCCATTCTCTCTGTTGAAGCAATTCGTCCTGCGCTTTTACGGTACGGATTGAATATGACAGATGTTCAACAAACGTTATCCATCGCGACTGGCGGTGAAGAGGCTGGGCAAATATTTGATGGCGATAAGCGTTTCGATCTCGTTGTTCGATTGCCTGAAAAACTTCGCAATGATTTGACTGCACTTTCACGTCTTCCTATTCCATTAGCGGATGGTGGTTATGTTCCGCTAGGTGAAGTCGCGAAGTTAAAAATTGCTCCTGGTGCAAACCAAATCAGTCGTGAAAATGGCAAGCGTCGCTTAGTGGTAAGTGCGAACGTAAAAGATCGTGACCTTGGAGGTTTTGTTGCTGAGGTTCAACAGAAAGTTGAACAGCAAGTAAAACTTCCACCAGGTTATTGGGTTCGTTACGGCGGCACGTTTGAGCAATTGCAATCTGCATCCAAACGTTTGAGTGTTCTGGTTCCAATTACATTACTCGCAATCTTCGCGCTGTTAATGATGACCTTCGGTTCAGCAAAAGATGCGCTCCTTGTATTTAGCGGAGTACCGCTTGCACTTACCGGAGGCGTGATATCACTTTGGATTTGTGGCATTCCATTGTCCATTACCGCAGGTGTTGGGTTCATCACTCTATCGGGTGTCGCGGTACTAACCGGCGTGATGATGGTGTCTGCATTCCGTGATGGTTTAAAGGAAGGCAAATCGATTGATGTCGCTATTAGTGAAGGCGCAATGATGCGTTTACGCCCCATCCTGATGGTTGCATTGGTTGCTGCACTAGGCTTCCTTCCAATGGCGCTCAATACCGGTACTGGTGCGGAAGTTCAACGACCTCTCGCCACAGTGGTTATTGGTGGAATCATCTCTTCAACGTTACTGACATTGCTTGTATTGCCAGGGCTTTATCGCATGGCATTTCGACCAGTAAGTAAATCTTAATTAACGCAACGACAGCTGTTTATCGATTCGTAAACAGCTGTCTTATGAGGTGATACATCATGAAATTAATTACAGCATTTTTACACCATGTAAGAGTCAACAATGTTGTTGACGCATTAAACGATGCGGGTTATCGAAATCTCATTCTGCAAGACGTTCGAGGCACATTGTCACCACTCGATGAATTCGAAAGAGTTTATTCGGCAGAAGCAAGGTTAGTCATTTCAGAAGCGAAACTATCCATTGCGTGTAATGACGCTGAAGTTGAAAGCATCACAACGACTATTCGCGATGCTGGAAAAATCGGTGAGGAAATTTCTGGTTGGGTGTATGTCAGCGCCATAGAGCAAGCGTTACCCATTGGCGGTCCGTTGCTATAGGAGCCCCTATGAAGCTCTTAATTCGTAGTGCGGGCATTGGCATCTTGTTAATTTTGATAACTGGATGCGCATCAACACCTTCGTATCACACGATCTACGCAGATGATTTTAAAAATCACAATTTGAATCTGACTTACTCAAAAGTAAGCTTTGATAAGAACACTTTACTTATTGAGGGTGGAATTCAGTTAGCCAGAATTGCAGGACATGTGGCCAGTGGCCATATTAATATTTTGATAACTAATCAACAAAACGTTGTCTTGAAAGCTGTATCCCCAGAGTACTCGCCTCGTGAATTGTATTTAAGGCCAAAGGAGAATCGTACAGGTCTCTTCTCAGTGAAAATTGATGGTATAGAGCCGCAACCGTTACACATTCAATTTAGCTACCACGAAAATAGCATATAAGTAAGGAGCGTAAAGTGGAACATCAGCATATTTATGATCGTAACGGTAAACAGATTTGTTGTACAGAAGAAGAGAAAATTAATCATCATGCAAATGTGTCTATAAAAAAGCACGAAAATGAATCATCCAAGGGTGATAGCCATGATCACGATCATGAGCATTCGCATGATGACGGACATGATCATTCAGGTGGAAATGACAGCACTGCAAGTATGTTCGTATTTCCGGCAATAAGTTTTATAACACTTATTGTTGCTCTGATTCTTGATAGCTATGTGAATCAATCCTGGTTTACGGGCTGGCTGCGCGTTATTTGGTATCTAGCCGCTTATTTGCCTGTTGGTTTGCCGGTGTTGAAGGAAGCCATTGAAAGTATTCGCAACGGAGAAGTGTTTTCTGAATTTCTACTTATGAGTATTGCAACCCTAGGGGCATTTGCCATTGGTCAATATCCTGAAGGTGTTGCGGTGATGCTGTTTTATTCGGTGGGTGAGGTATTCCAAACACTCGCCGTGAAGCGCGCAAAATTAAATATTAAAACCTTACTTGATCAACGTCCTGATGAAGTCACCATTTTAGAAAATAACCAAGCAGTTGTACGCCGGGCAGAAGATGTAAAAATCGGCGATAAAATCCAACTGAAGGCGGGTGAAAAGCTGGGATTAGATGGAGAGCTTTTATCCGAAACCGCTTCTTTCAACACTGCCGCCCTGACGGGCGAAAGTAAACCAGATGCCAAGACAAAAGGTGAAACTGTTCTTGCAGGAATGATTAACTTAAATATGGTGTCGCTCGTAAAGGTCACAGCGGATTATAAAGATAGTAAGCTATCTAAAATTCTTGAACTGGTACAAAACGCCTCCACACAGAAAGCGCCTACAGAATTATTTATTCGAAAATTCGCAAAAATATATACTCCTATTGTTGTAGCGCTCGCGCTTGCAATTTGCCTGCTGCCGTACTTTTTTATAGATCAGTATGTCTTCAGTCAGTGGTTGTATCGTGCACTCATTTTTCTCGTTATCTCTTGTCCTTGTGCATTAGTTATCAGTATCCCCCTGGGATATTTCGGAGGCATAGGCGCGGCCAGTAAAAATGGAATTTTATTTAAAGGCAGTAATTTCCTGGACACTATTGCTGATATTAAGCATGTGGTTATGGATAAGACCGGCACCATGACAGAAGGTGTTTTTAAAGTTCAGGACGTTAATTTAAAACCTAACTTTAACAAAGACGATGTTTTGAAATGGGTGAACAAATTAGAAAGCCAAAGCACACACCCGGTTGCGACCGCTATTCATAATTTTGTAGGTGATATAGATAGCAGTATCGATTTGCAAAATGTTGAGGAAATATCAGGACACGGATTAAAAGCAAGCATTAACGGTAAAGAGCTCCTTGTAGGGAATTTTAAGCTGCTTGATAAATTCAATATTGCTTACGATGTTGATCCCAACTCCATTGTTTATACAACTATTGCCATCGCCTTCGACAGAAAATTTGCAGGCTATCTAACTATTGCAGATAGCATCAAAGAAGATGCGCAGGCAACGATTGATGCATTAAAAGGCATGGGCGTGAAAGTAACCATGTTGAGTGGCGACAAAAGTTCGGTAGTGAAATTTGTTGCAGACAAATTAGGCATCGAAAATTCGTTTGGTGATTTGCTTCCGGAAGATAAAGTTAAAAAAGTTGAAGAGGCAAAATCGCAAAGCCAAACCGTCGCATTTGTAGGTGATGGTGTCAATGATGCACCCGTAGTCGCGCTGAGTGATGTCGGTATTGCAATGGGTGGCTTAGGTAGTGACGCCACCATTGAAACAGCAGACGTAGTTATTCAGGACGATAGGCCGAGCAAAATTGCAATGTCCATCAATATTGGGAAACAAACGAAAAAAATTGTGTGGCAAAACATTATTTTAGCGTTTGCGGTAAAAGCAATCGTCCTGATTTTAGGTGCAGGTGGTTTAGCCACTATGTGGGAAGCGGTATTTGCTGATGTTGGCGTTGCGCTTCTGGCAATTATAAACGCTGTCCGCATTCAGCGGATGCGATTTTAGTTCAAGGCGTTAGTGCTGATATGTCTCATACAAAACTTTCAATAACGTGCGTGAAGTTGCTGCGTTAAGGCTGAGTTTATGAGATCCACCCGAAAAAAATTATCTACAAAGCCTGTAGAAAAAAGCGTATTTAAGACCAAACCCGTTTTATTCGTTCTCGCCGTTTTATTGTGTATGTTTTTGATTGATCTATACAGGGTGATTACCGCTGACCCTAAGGCTCATCACCATCATCACCATGCAAAACGTGTAGAGCAAAAAACTCAGGATGGTATTAACAAGCTTTGATTAAATTATCCAATTAATGGGATAACTAAAATGACAATTTCATTTGAATCAGCGTTAGGGTTGCACGAAAGAGCGTTGCGTTTGCGCGGTCAGCGAGCGGCAGTGTTAGCCGATAATTTGGCCAATATTGATACACCCAATTTCAAAGCAAGAGATTTGGATTTTAAAAGTATTCTCAGGCAGGAAGTCGAAAGCAGAATGTCTGCTGCCCAAACCAATCCACGTCATTTTGAAATTGAAACAGAAAGTGGATCAGAGAGTCAGCTGTTGTATCGCACACCACAGCAGGCATCCATTGATGGAAATACTGTTGAGGATCAAATCGAGCACGCCGAATATATGAAAAACGCGTTGGCTCTTCAAGCGAGCTTTGAATTTTTAAACGATGAATTTAAAAGTTTAAAGACAGCCATTCGTGGCGATTAACGATTTTCAATGAAGAACAGTCCTTCGTTTTAAGCAGTAAGCAACCGAATTATTTTCATGCAGAGATAAACATGAATTTTCGATTTTTTTTAATACAATCACTTCATCATCAATTGGCTATATGTTTGTCAGCAATTATTTTGTTGATAGCGCTAGTGACTGCTTATATGTCTTATTCGGCAGAACTTGAGAATGCCTTGGAAGCTCAAAATCATCATTTAACACATATTGCCCAATCATTAGATCCAAAAAGCATTACAGAAGACTCATCTGAAGTTTTAAAAAAGGTTGCTAGAGAACAGCTTGATGACAAAATAATTGTTCAGCAGCTAGACCCTAATCGAGTGTTTCAACGAGCCGAACCTTACCTACCCACAAACCTTTCTGATGGACTTCAAGCACTGACAATCCATGGAACACCTTTCAGAATGTATGTGAAAACATTTTCGCCTGAAATAAAACTCGCCATTTTTCAAAAAGCAAATTTCATTCATAAAATTGCCTTTAGGGAGGCCATACGGACTTTTTTATCAGTTCTCGCTGCGTTGCCATTTTCGATCTTTTTCCTATACGTCTTCATTAAGGGAAGATTTAAAACAATAAAGCAAATGGCAAATGATGTGCGAGACAGTGTGGAAAAAGGAGTAAAACCTATTGTAGATACCCAGGTTCCTGAAGAGGTCAGACCCTTTGTGTATTCAGTCAATCAAGTATTGGTGAAAGTTTCCAATACGATTTCCGCCCAACGGCGATTTGTGGCAGATGCTGCACATGAGTTGCGATCATCTTTAGCTTCCGTGATGATTCAGGTAGATCATTTAGATTCTGAAGAATTGTCTGAGGTATCTAAAAGAAAAGTAATTTCTTTAAAGGCAAGAATAAAACGCGCTTCAGATTTTCAAAATCAACTCATAACCTATGCTCGCCTTCATGATTCTGACCAACCAAAAGGCAAAAGTGTTGCGGTATTGTCAATATTTCGCAGGGTTATTGAAGACATGATTCCGTTGGCAGAGGAAAAAAATATAAAGATTAGTGTGATTGGATACGATGATATTTTAATAGATGTTTCTGAACTCGACCTTCTGCTTTTAGTAAAAAACTTGGTAGATAATGCAATCCGTTTTACTCCGCAAAATGGAAAAATTAAACTTTCTATATTTTATTGGTATGGCCAATACATTATAGAAGTTAGCGATAATGGTCCTGGAATCGCTGAAACAGAACGAGAAAAGGTGTTTGAACCTTATTACCGAATCCCTGGAAATGGGCAAACTGGTACGGGATTGGGATTATCGATAGTAAAGAACATCGTTATACGTAATCGTGCAAATATTCAAATTAAATATACGGATGAAGTAGCTAAAACTGGGCTTACTGTGTGGGTAATTTTTTCTGCGTCAGAACATTTTGATGGTGTAATGAATAAAGGCCATTTAACGAGCTAAATTTTCACAAAAATGTTATTTAAATTGATGGTATGTGCCATTCAACCAATACGAGGCAATCTCATGAGTTTTTTTAAAAATCTTTTTAATAATTTAGGTGGACATCACGGTGGTGGTCATGGAGGATCTCATGGGCGTGGGCATCATGGCGGCAATTATGGACCCTCCAATTATCCGCCCACCACTCAAGGGCCAAATGGGGTCGCTTGCCCTTCGTGTAATAGTATCAACTCTCCCAATTCACGCTTTTGCCAGCAATGTGGTACCGGTCTTGGTGAAAAAATCTGTGCATCCTGCAATTCTCAAGTTCAAGCGGGAGCGAAGTTTTGTTCAGGTTGTGGTAAGCCAATTTAATTATTACGGCTAGCTAAATACTTGGTCTTCCAAAACCCAAATGTATTACGTTTAAGCTAAGTGTTTTGAACTTCTGTACCGATCCAATTCTTTTTTGGCAGAACTACATTTACACACCTTTGTATTTAAGTTCATGAGATTGATAAATCGTCACGCTAGCGGCAGAGGAAATTAACATGAAACTAAAAATTTTTTTGAGCGCGGTAATTCTAGGGGTAAGTGGATGTGCTAGTGTGCAGCAACACTATCAATACGAAATACTAAATGCACAAACAGATCATATTAAATTTAAGTTCTTAATAGCATCTAACCGGGATGGTCACGAAACTTTATCAGGCTCTCTATTCCATAAATTTAGTAAGCTTGAATTTGATAAAGGGCACGTTGATATCAGTGTTTATGATGCATCAGGAACGTTTCTTTTTGATGCTATTGGAACTTATCGACCACCACTCAACGCTTATCATGAGTGGGTACAAACCGGCGTTAAATTCAAAGTAGATCTCCCCTCAGAAATTCCACAAGGCGCAACTGTTAAATTGGCTTTCCATAAAGAGCAATTTTCAGAAAAAGATGGTGTTCACGGTAAAAATATATCGCGATAAATAGTTGTATTTTTAGAACTGTTTTCACTGTAAAGAGCGGATAAATTTGATTTTAGAATCTTGTGCTAAGCTCAAAACAACTTTAGGAGAGTTTACAGGAGCTTTGCATGAACCGTTTTATTTATTCCATGTTTCGGATTTTCTTTCTTTGCACTCTTGTGGCGAGCCTCCAACTACAGGCAGAGGAAGCCGGTCCTATTGCAGACAATTCATTTCTTATTGAAGAAGCTTACAATCAAGAAGAAGGTGTTGTTCAGTACATTCAAGCCTATCAGTATTCGCGCCACACAAAAGAATGGATTTACACGTTTACTCAAGAGATTGCCGTTCCAAATCAAACGCATCAATTATCGTATGTAATACCCGTTGCCAGTGTTGGTGATCCGAATTCAGAAAAAGGTATCGGCGATGTATTAATTAATTATCGGTATCAGCTTGTTGCGAATGACACACTTGCTATTGCGCCTCGCATTACTTTAATAGCTGCCACTGGTGATGAAGAAAAGGGTTTGGGAAATGGCGCTACAGGTTATCAAGTTAATTTACCGATTAGTTTATTGCTTAATGAAAAATGGATAACCCACTGGAACCTTGGTACAACTTATACACCTAATGCAAAAGATGGCCTTCACCCAAAACAAAATCTGTCAGGTTACAACTACGGTGCGAGTATTATTTATCTACAATCAAATACCTTCAATTGGATGCTCGAATACGTTAAAACGAGTTCAGATGCATTTGATGAAGACGGTGGTAAAGTTACAGAAAGTGCAGCATTTATAAACCCAGGATTTCGTTTCGCCAAAAATTTCAGCTCTGGATTACAAATTGTATCTGGACTTAGTTTTCCTATAGGCCTTGGACCATCTAAAAATGACAATGGCTTTTTGCTGTATTTATCTTTTGAAAAATAACAACTGGCTCCAGTTAGAAGTCTTTGAGCTCAACGGAAATCCTTTTGCACCTACCTAATCAACAAGGGCCAAGGATTGGTCCATGCACCTTAGTCTTTGACTGAAGACGCCCGAAGCAATATTCGTTGTAGAAAATCAATCAATTGCAATGACGATAAGTGGCAAATAATGTTTCATTGAAAAAACCGTTAATTAATTATTGTTAGTGAAAAAAAGTGCATTTTGCTTATCGCCATGAAAGCTGTTTGAAAAATATATTCAGCATAATTTTCATTGAACGCTTTTCCAGCCAGCAACAATAATCGCCATTCCTAACAAGGCAACACCAGCTCCGATCCAATCGTAAATTGACAGAGTTACACCATCCACGAATCGCAGCCACACTAACGCCGTTGCAACATACACACCGCCATAGGCAGCATACACACGCCCACTTGCTGCGGGGTGTAACGTAAGCAACCACACAAATAGTGCTAGGCTTGCCGCTGCGGGCAGAAGTAGCCAAATTGATCCACCTTTACGAAGCCAAAGATAAGGTAGAAAACAGCCGATAATTTCTGCCAACGCAGTAGCGAAAAATAATAATGTTGTTTTGATCATATCTGCCTTCAGATTATTCGTTGTGTTTGTTGTAGAGGGTATCAACAATAGTGCAATCAGGAGCTTTGGTGCCAGGACAACAGCATTTGCAGCTTTGCGCCATTGCCAATAATGAATCTTTAATGCGCTGAAGTTCCGCCAGTTTTTCGTTTACGGTAGTGAGATTGGCTTCTACTAGCTCTAATGCCTCAGCACATGATCGCTCGGTGTTTTCCGATAAGCTTAATAATTCTCTAGTGTTATCCAGAGTAAAGCCCAACCCACGGGCTTTTAAAATAAATCCTAGTCGCTTCTCATGCTTTTTCGTGTAAAGGCGATGGCCTCCGCCAGTGCGTTGCGGCTCAGGTAGTAAGCCCAGTTTTTCGTAATACCGGATAGTCTCAATATGGCATCCAGTCTCGCGTGATAGTGCGCCAATTCCTGTCATCTAAATTTCCCTCCGCAAAGTGCTTGCATCTGTAGCTACTACAGATTTTATCCTTAATGTACCTGTAAAACACAACCCAAAGGAGTTTTGTATGAATAAGCCCAAGTCTGTATGGCTAACCATTGCTGCGATTATCGCCTGTGTTGGTTGTTGTAGTGTCCCCCTGTACTCCTTATTCGTTGGAGGTGCAGGACTGACGCTCTTACTGAGTAGCACTACAACTGAGATACTGAAATGCGTTCTGCCACTTTTTTTATTCGGCCTTGGATATCTACTTTATCGCAAGTACCAAGCAAGGAAACATTGTTGCCCATCCCCCCAAAGTGAGTGCAGCAGCAAGAAGTGCGCAAGTAGTCCTGATAGTGAGTGATAGTTGTTGGTTGACTTAAGCAAAGGCAAAAATCTCATTGGTACGTGTCAAATGATGATTTCACCTGAGCTTTTGTTGCATCATGATGCTGTAGTTGGCTTAGTGTCCAGTGTTTATATTTAACCGTCCGAACTATTTATTCTTGAGCAATTTTTCCACTGTTAACGCTATGGCCCAAGCGTCGTGATCCGCACGATGTTGCGTTAATTTATTGTTTTCGAAGGTCTTGGTAAGCTCACTGGAAAAGCTCGCGCGCTGGTCATTGCCGATTAGTTCACCAATGTCAGCGATGCGAAGATTGAATACTCCCAGCCGCTGCAACCATAAACTTTCCCACGCCGGGGCATCAGAATAGATGACCTCATGCCCATTCAGTTTTTCTGTTATTTCTGCATACACCTGATGAGCAGGAATACCATGCTCTTCGATAAACGAGCGCCTTAGCCCATGAATAGCCTGACTTTCAAGTGACCAATCAATCCAATCAGCTCGTGGTTTGATAACCCAGTAATAAACCTGTCCCGCGACAACCAATCCTGCGCTTATGGGATAACTGGTGTCGGACAAACTGCTTGCTTCAAAATCCAGAATCGGAGGTAATACCATCATAAAGTCCTGATATTTAAGTCATCCACAAGCATCATTACGCTTTAGAAATGCAAGCTTGCTGCTGCTTGCGGATCGACAGTTTTCCGATGTCCTTTGCCCACTAGAATATAGGCGGTATTACGCGTTATAAAAAAACAGTTTTCTTCAAACCTGACCAATGCCGTGGTTTTGACATTCCAACCTTCTTGGAAACGCCTGCTGCTGTCCCAAATCAAATAATGAGCAAAAACGATAGCTGGCTGTATTCCATTTTCTTGGAAAAGACCACGAGTTTCCTCTGATACTTCAAAGTCCCACCACATCCAGCTCTTAACAGCCCTAATAGCTCTGTTGGGGTAGCGTGTTTTTGCCATATCAATCATGGCAGGCAAAAGTGATTCATCGATACCAAAGTCACAAAAGATTCCAGTTTCGTAAAGCATACCAGCCACTTCTTGAATGGCATCAGTCGGAGCTTTCATGGAAATACCTTAGGCGCAGAGCCGTTGTAATGTGAGCAATTCTTGCCGGAAACGACCAAACATATTGATATTGGCTTCGTAATAGGTTGCGAGTAATGTGCCTTGTGGAGCTGGATTGATGTCCTGTGACGCAACTGAAGGAGATGGCGCACTATCAAAATCAAAATGCAATCGTTCCATCTCAGTACTGGGCGGCTCACTTTGAGCCTGGGGTTTTGATACATCGTCTGCAACCAACAACGAAGGCATAACATCGCGACGGAGGGTGCCTGCGTCTGGAATTTCTTCAATGATACGTCCGGCATATTCAGCCAAGCTGGGCTCAGCTGGAACGTACAAGTAGCTATCACCAGGGTGAATACCATCCATGCGTAAAATACGTCCCAACACTTGTCGAAAATGCAGCTCAGTTTTAACGCGAGTTAAATGACAGCACACTCGCAAGCGAGGAATATTGGTACCTTCACTCACCATACCAACAGATATGATCCAGGGTTCGTTACTCGCCCTGAACGTCGTAATCGCGGCTTGCGGATTCTCGCCCATGTAAGTGGCAATCACGGCTATTTCACCCAAGCGACGCTGCAAAATATCCGCAATCTTGTAGGCGTGTTCCACTGAGGCGGCCACAATCAGCCCACCAGCGTCAGCGTGTTGTTTGCGCAACGTACGCAGCTTCTTTGAAGATTGCTCCAATAGATAGGTAATTAATGCCTCGTTTCTGATGAGTTCCTGATAGGAACAATCAGACTGCTTCAGGAGGTCAGCAAAGCACGTAAATATCTGCTCCTCACTTCCTTGATGAATGTGAATGCGATCATTATCCACCAGCGTAATCACCGGAGCGCGACACACATTATCCTTAACCGCATCTCGTAACCCGTATACGAAGTCGCAGTGAACTTTGTCTTCTAATGTGTAATTTGCCAAGGAAATAGGAATACGGTCGGAACGCCAGGGTGTACCCGTCAAAGCTAAAGTAAACGCGGCTCGCCCTTGAATGCGCTCAATAATTTGGTGACCCCAAGCATTGGTATTGTCTGCTGAATCGCCTGCACAATGATGAATCTCATCAAAGATAGCGAATATGCGGTACCTATCGAACAATGACCAAAATTTTTCATCCTGAGTCAACATGGATTGGTAAGTCAGCGACTGTCCCTTTGATCCCAAGCGACCATCCATCGGCAATTGGACTTGTTGTTCTAGTGCACTTTGAAAATCCGTCGCGACTATAACGGAGGGAGAAAAGCACAGAACCAAATCAATTTTATTTTTTTGGAGCAGTAATCCCGCCAGTGTGGCGGCCATTCGCGTTTTTCCAGCGGCAGGCGTTGCTAAACAAAGGAAGTGATGATGACCACTGGTGTATTGAACTAAGGCTTTACGAATGCAGTTTGACTGCCACTGGCGCAGACGCATAATTAACCCGCTTCTGTTACCAATAAGCTCTCCAATGCTTTTACTCGTCCCAGTAATCGTGAACAACGCTCGCGCGACTCGTTATAGCGTGGTTGAGCAATCTCACGCAAATCTGGCATCTCTTGGCAAATTGCTTCGTATTCCTCCATTTCGCCCATCGCAGTCAAGACTTCCGCTTGATGTACTTTTAGTCTTTCTTTAAGGCTTGCCAGTGGATCAGTATTCAATTGCACAGCATCTGTATCTACAGATGGAAAAGGTGATATTGCGACTGAGGGGGTAGCTTTGTACAGCTGGATAAATTGCTGCGTCAACGCGTAATGCGGCCATCTACCAGCTGCTTTTAAACGCTCCATATAACCCACTTTCATCAACCTTTGCATATTACGATATACAAATTGCCGAGCTGCTTTTTTTGACGTATGCAAGCTTGAAGGATGTTGTAGGTAAGTCTCTGTAAGCTCATCCACCGTAAATGAAGTAACACTAATATCTTTCAATACATCAAGTATTTCAGACTTCAAAGCAATCTCTTTCATAGGAATAATTATCATTTGTGCCGCGAATTTCGCGCCATTCTAGCCGGTCTCTATCATCCGGGCAATGAAATCCTCTCCTTATTCACCTCACTATGAAAAACTCCAGACTTGGCTGAAAGAACAGCGAGGAAAGAGTGGCTACTCGCAGCGCGAAGTATCCGAAATCATGAATCGCCATCACTCGATTGTGGGCAAGATAGAACAACGCCGAAAGAAAATTGAGTTGCTGGAGTTTGTAAAATACTGCCAGGTGTTAGGCGCAGATCCGCATGAAGGGCTAGCACTATTAATTCAATCCCTTGGGGAGGAAAACTAGTTGTTGCTTACTCTGGCTAACTTATTCTCATTAGTTAGCAATGGATGCAACTTATTAATTTAATCAGCGGCGTGGAGTTTGCTGATCAAGGTCTTCCAGGGATAGTCCTTTACGAATTGCGTTATTAGCCCACCTTACAAATTGTTCCAATAATTTATCATTTTCACGTTTTAGTCGAGCGGTTCGCTCTTCTAGTTCGTGGATTCTATCTTTTGCTTGCTTGAGAGCTGCGTTGCCATATCCTCCTTCTTGTGGTGTGCTTTGTAATCTATTCTTTGCATGATCCCAAGCATCTTTAATTCGAGCGTGACGAAGCATTGCAGCTTTGGTGTACTTGTGATTGATTTGAGTAGCTAATATTGCTAGATATCTTTCCCATGTTAACTTTCCTGTCCAGCCATCAAGTAGTTCTACAGCTTTTTCAATATTTTTGTCATTGAGTTTTGGGGCGCCCATTAGAATATACCTATATTTTTATCTTTAAAAAATTGAGAACTGTTAATAATCTACGGCTGCATTGCTATCTCGAAAGCCAGTCCAGTCTTCGTTTGGCTCATGGGGACTTTAGGTAGTGATATAAGTGTTGAATCTTTAATGTTTGGATCTTTTAGTTTTTGGACTGCCAGCTTCCAGCGCTCCAGTTTTGGTCGATTTAATTCCAACCATCGTTCTACACCTGGCTCACCATTCTCTAAAGCTTCTGTTGCTATCCGTACTGCATTTTGAAGTAATTGCAATTGAGTCTCTGCTTCTTCTAGCTGAGCTCTATCTCCTTTCGTAAACAAGTGCTCACCACAATTAATGCAATCTTTGTCTTTGGGGCAGGGTGTCAGAGAATAATCGTGCCGGCACAGTCCATATCTAGTTACGTGAATAGCTCCTAATTCATGCTTAATTGCGTCGGCTTTGGTAATTAAATTGATGTCTGCAATAGTATTAGTTTTTTCATTCAATGGGCCTTCGATCGCGGGCTCAGGCACGTCTGCTTGCAGGAGTCGATAGGCTTCGATAAACGCCTCTTGAGGTACGTGGTTGTACCATTTGTTTTGGCTAACATCTCTTCTGCCGGACCACAGCGCTATCAATGATTGGTTGAGGTACTTGGATTGCGCGAGAGTATTTAAAAAGTGCCGAAATTGATGGGAAGTAATTTCTAAAGGATTGCCGTCCTCGTCGATTTTATTGTTTCTGAAGAATACAGTGAGGCCAGCTGGATGTGCGCCTAGTTGATGGTTTATCTGGCTGACAGATACAGTGTCTGGGACATATTCGAGTGTATCGGCACGTGGTCTGAAAATGTTTTTAGGAAGTGTGAATAAAGCGTCACTGTATTTAAGATTGCTAGCCTTACAAATTATAGGAAATGATTTTGGAAGTTGGGCGTTAACCCAGCGTTCAACTGATTTAAAGCAATAAATGGCTGCACTTGTTGTGTTTTGTGCTTCATTGAAACGGGATTTATCAGTAGTCAATCCTACGTTGATAAATTTACATGTCTCTGCAGCAAAAGAACTCTTAATTAGGTTTCTTCTTCCTAGTATTTTAGTTATTTCGCATAGAGTTAATGGTTGATCTCGAAGATGCTCAAATCCTTCTGGAAGATATAGTTGCCCTGGATTTAATTCATACCACGATGCGGCCTTTCTAGCATTTGCTCCAATATCAATAAGATAGTTAATTGCACTCTGAGTGAGAGCGGCGGCATTGTCAGAAAGAGCAAATTTTGTGATAGGTTGCCCCCCCTTAATTGGGTGCCATCGTAATCCCATTGCCACTTGATTAGGGCCTTGCGCTTGTACAACACACTTTACTGAAAGTGATAAAATTTCAGTCACTCTGCTTGGTGCGTGCATTGCTAGACATACCCAGCTGGTTGTTATTTTGTCTGGAGTATATAGTGAAGAGTTATGGATTTCTGCGAGTGCTAAAATTGTTTGTACTGATGGAAGTTTTTCGTGGTTGCCATTCGAGTTTACTCGATCACTGCGGGTAGGTGTTTTATATTTAAAAGGAGACTTCCAATCGAGAAATTGATTGCTTAGCCGAGCAGGTTCTATGAAATTTATTATAATCTTCTCAAGTTGTTTTCCGAGTAACCAAGGATCTTGATAGCGCTCTTTTAAAAAAATACTGGTTGTATCAAGAACATCTGTAGAAAGATTCGTAATGCAAGGAATTTGTTTGCAATGAATAAGTGCTTGCTCTAAAGTTTGTAGAGCATACAAAGGACGTTTATATTCCACCGGTCTGTATTTTCGCAAATATTCAGAAAAGGTAGCTTTAGCAAAACTTTTAAATGGCTCTTGAAGTGGTGTAGTAATTTTGGTTGAATTTTTTGTATCTGTTGCTGATTTAAAATATACATACGCTTTCCCTTTTCCTTGGTAACCTTTTTTACATATTTCTGTTACGTCCCATATATCGCTATTCCAATCTACGTTGTCTAGAGGACAATTTTGTTTGGCGTGCTGAATAAATTTCTCAAGATTTTGCTGGGCTGTTAATTCGGCGTGTCCCTGAAAAGAAGTGATTATATTCATTTTGTATTTTCCCCTTTTAAATCACGTAAACTAATGATTTCTTTTGTTGCATCAATTGCATTTTGGGTAATCATTTTTATGCGATCTTCACGCTCTTTGGATTGATCTTCCTCGAGCTTACTTAATAGTTGATTCCATGGGGCTTCACGAAATGGTTCAAAGTAACTGCAGGTCAAGCAGGCGATTGGAGCATTTTGATAACATTTGGCTTGGGTTCCACACGCACCTAATTGTTGTCCTGTGAGATGCATAAAATCCCTTATTAAACTCGCGCCTTTATCTTGTTGAGTTGCTTCACTTATATCAGCAATTAACTTACCCCTAAATGCTCGCGCAAAATAATCCATTTCCTGGCCGATTTTTTCCCGAATAGGTTCTTGTAGTTCTGGCATGGAAGCTCGGTAAAATTGGATACAGCTTGTGCTGCGGTGAGTGAGCAAACGAGCTACTTCCATATCAGACGCTCCTTGGCGAAGCGCTCTTGTCGCGAATGTATAGCGGAATCGATAAGGTGTAATGGGAATGGTGCTTTCTAATCTATCTGACCAAGTATTTAGTTTGTCAAACAGTGTCGTGATTCGATTTGATAAAGTGCTTGAGACTCCTTCAAAAAGTGATTTTTCGGTGCTTAACTGAAGCTGCTCAATATAGGTTATCAGTATTTCTGCTAATACGCTGGGAGCACGACGCCACCAATATGATTGTTTTGCTGTTTGTTCGCCTTTTGCAAGTGGCACGCGCAGATTGACTTCTTTGCCTTCTGGCCCTTCCAAGATTTGTACATCTTTGACTTTCATGCGCGCGATTTGAATTGGCCGAAGTCCAGTAGCAATAAACATCCATGTAAGTGCGAACGCAGAAATGTCAATTTTGTTGGTGCTGAATGCGTAATTTAACTCTGTGTGAAGACTATGCAATTCTTGATCAGTTAATGCGCCACATTCAGGGTCATTGGTTATTAATGAAAAATACGAACCATTACCTTTTTCTTCCCATTTGTAGTCCTTTAGGAGAAATTCTCTTGTTTCTTCGTCAATTCCTTTCAGGCCAGTTGAAATTTGGCGACGAAGAAACGGAACTATAAAGGGATGATAGCTTGAGGGGATTTTAGATAATAGGTTAATCGAATTAATGGATATTTCATCATCTGAGACCAGATTAAGTTCATCATTCCAAATTTTTAATCCGCGGGAAGTTACGGCTAAATAGGTCAGGCTATGAGTTGCAGCTAGATTACAGATACCTTTAAACCAGTTTTTATGAACAACATATCCTGTGTTTAGCCATGCAAGATGGATTATAAAATTGCCTGCATCTGATGTGGTAAAAGTTTGCTCGTTCGCTGCTTTTATTAATACTGCTCTCCCGTCCAAGAGAATAACTTCTTGCTCCATCACAAGACTTTCCGGTATTGGAATAGGTTGACGATTCATCAATTATTTCCCTGCTGCCATGGGTTGTTTGCGAGATATTCTGCATGTGAATCGGCAGATTTTCTAATATGCCTTTTTGCATATCTTATGGCTTCGCGAGAATTATCCGACCAACCCATAAGTCGATTGCGCATTTGTTGTTCTTGTTCGGAAGAAATTTTATTTGGATTATTATCAATCATTTCACTGAAACGGTCATTCCATGTACGTCGCATCGAGTGAGGGGATAAAAAATTTGGCACCTCTAAGATATTTTCTCGAATATTTTTAAATATTTTATTGATCGAATTATTAGATAAGTGCGCGCCTTTTTCTGTTGTCAGCAAGTAGCCTTTCTTGCGACTTGATAAAGGCAATTTCGACCAATAGTCTAAAATATATCTATGAAATCTATCTGAGAGTTCTTGTGAGTGCGGTACTGTGCGAGGAATGGTTTTAGATATTCTTATGCGTGTGTGGCATGTAATTCGGTCAATATCATCAATTTTAATATTTCTGATTTCATCTCTACGGGCCCCTGTATCATAAAAAAGGAGCCATACAATGAGGTTACGGTGTTTAATAAAATTTGAGTTAAATGGATTTTTTGGTGATCCTGGGTGTAGTGCTTCCTTAATTATAGTAACTATTTTCCTGTCAAGTCCTTCAAGATTTTCGTCGTCTTCAGCAGGATGTACCCTTGGTGTTAATGATCGTAAGTAATTAATACTTGTTTCTGCAAGGGATTTAAAAATTTCCAATGAATTTGCGTTGATATCAGATTTACTGACTCGTCTTCTTTTATGATATTCCAGATACATTGCTATCCAGCGTATACGACTAGCGCCTTCATGGCGGTTACCTGCAGTGATAGATTTGTGCTTCGTTTCTCTAGCATATCTAATTTTTTCAGAGGAAATAATATTCCTGTGATTGTTCTTTGATTTTTTTAAGTATGCGTTTTGTGACTCTGCATTACAGCGAAGGAATATAGCTAATTCCTCAATTTCATCAGTGTTGAGAAATTCTCCCGTTGTTAAGCGTTGATCTAAATCTTTAATGGTAGTTTGGATTGATGCCCAAGCGTAAAGCATCCCCAATGATCTTAAAACTTTTATGCAAGTGTTATGTGATTTTCCTGTATTTCGGTATTGAGAGTTGACAAATATGTTTGCCCAAAAAAAAGGGCTGCCCTCATCATTGATGAGGACAGCCATTTTGTCATTATCAGCGGCAATAAATGTTCTGATTGAGTAATTCATAATGTATACGCTCTCCCTAGTATTCAATAACTAAGAATAACGGAAAGAGCAGGTATACGCAAAAAAGATAATAAACTATAGGTTTATCAAATAGTTATCCCAGAAAAGTATATGTTTCATCTGCGGTGATTCCTATTGGCAAGCCTCGCAATCCGGGTTGTCGATTGAGCATGCCAGTGGAACTGGCGCTGCCTTCTCGAAACTAGCTTGTTCAATTTCCGAAACCACAGGCGCTGCCACCGCAGGAGCTGCAGCAATTCCACCGGCACCTGTTGCAGATACGGCATTCAATGCACCTGTATTGATGGTGGATTTCTCGGTTGTAGTGGCTGCTAAGGCGCGCAGGTAGTAAGTGGTTTTAAGGCCGCTGTACCATGCCATACGGTAGGTGATGTCGAGCTTCTTACCATTAGCGCCAGCGATGTACAGGTTCAAGCTTTGGGCTTGATCGATCCACTTTTGGCGACGGCTTGCAGCTTCCACAATCCACTTGGGTTCTACTTCAAAGGCGGTGGAATAAATCGCTTTCAAATCGGCAGGAATGCGATCAATTTTTTGCACGGAACCTTCGTAGTATTTCAAATCATTAACCATTACCGCATCCCACAGGCCGCGAGCTTTAAGGTCGTGCACCAAGTGTGGATTTACTACGGTGAATTCACCAGACAGGTTAGATTTCACGTAGAGGTTTTGGTAAGTCGGCTCAATGGATTGTGTTACACCGGTGATGTTAGAAATAGTTGCCGTTGGTGCAATTGCCATCACGTTTGAGTTGCGCATACCTTGCGATTTAACTTGTGCGCGCAATGAATCCCAATCAAGCGTTTGGCTGCGATCAACTTTAATGTAATTTTCGCCACGGTTTTGTGCGAGCTTCTCAATAGAGTCGATCGGCAAAATGCCTTGGCTCCACAAAGAACCTTCGAAGGTTGAATACTTGCCACGCTCTTTTGCCAATTCACTTGATGCTTTAATGGCGTAGTAACTTACTGCTTCCATTGAGGTATCTGCGAAGGCCACAGCTTCATCAGAGCTGTAAGCGATGCGTTGCAAATAAAGCGCATCCTGAAAGCCCATAATGCCCAAACCGATTGGACGGTGACGCAAATTAGATGCTTTAGAAGTTGCAACCGCGTAGTAGTTAATGTCGATAACGTTATCGAGCATACGAATTGCAGTTTGCACTGTGCGCTCTAATTTCGCTTGATCAAGTTTGCCATTCACAATGTGTTGTGCAAGGTTAATAGAACCGAGGTTACATACGGCAATTTCATCATTAGCTTTAGTGTTCAAGGTAATTTCGGTACACAGGTTAGATGAGTGAACCACGCCTGCGTGTTGTTGTGGGCTGCGCAGGTTACATGGATCTTTGAAGGTGATCCATGGGTGGCCAGTTTCAAACAACATGCCGAGCATTTTTCGCCACAAATCTAATGCGCGAACAGTTTTAAATACTTTGATTTTGCCCGCAGCGGCTTCTTGCTCGTAGAAACTGTAGCGATCTTCAAAGGCTTGGCCGTATAAATCGTGCAAATCTGGAACATCGTTTGGCGAAAAAAGAGTCCACTCTTTATCATCAAACACACGCTTCATGAACAAATCGGGAACCCAGTTAGCGGTGTTCATGTCGTGGGTGCGGCGGCGATCGTCACCGGTGTTTTTGCGCAGCTCTAAGAATTCCTCGACATCCATATGCCAAGTTTCTAAGTAAGCACAAACAGCACCTTTACGCTTACCACCTTGGTTTACAGCTACTGCGGTATCGTTCGCCACTTTTAAGAATGGAACAACACCTTGTGATTTGCCGTTAGTGCCTTTGATGTAGGCACCCAATGCACGCACTGGAGTCCAATCGTTACCCAAACCGCCTGCGAATTTACTGAGCATGGCATTGTCTTGCATTGCGCCGTAAATGCCATGAAGGTCATCGGGTACGGTTGTTAAATAGCAAGATGACAACTGTGGACGTAAAGTACCTGAGTTGAATAGGGTTGGGGTAGAGCTCATGTAATCGAATGAACTTAACAAGCGATAGAATTCAATCGCGCGCTCTTCTTTGTTTTTCTCTTCAATGGCCAAGCCCATAGCAACACGCATGAAGAACACTTGTGGCAATTCAATACGAACATCGTTGCTGTGAATGAAGTAGCGGTCGTATAGCGTTTGCAAACCTAAGTAGGTGAATTGCAAATCGCGATCAGCTAATAAGGCTTTACCCAATTTTTCGTGATCGAATTTTAATAATTCCGGTGAAAGCAATTCCAGCTCAACACCTTTTTTCAAATAAGCGGGCAGGGCGCGAGCGTAGTAAAGCTCCATATCGGATTGGGTCGCTTCTTTGGCGATGCCGAGGAAGCCCAATGCTTCAGCGCGCAATTTGTCCATCAACAAGCGTGCAGTTACAAAAGAATAGTTGGGCTCTTTTTCTACCAGTGTGCGGGCAGTGATAACCAAAGAAGTGTTTACGTCAGATTCGTTTACGCCGTCATAAAGATTGCGCATGGCTTCATCGAGAATCGCTTTCTCTTCTACGCCTTTTAAATTAGCGCAAGCTTCAGCAACTATGGTGCGCATGCGGGCGATGTCCAATGGCGCGCGGGTGCCGTTGGCCAAAGTTACGCTAATGCTTGGGTATTCATTATCGGCAGCTTGTTCAGCAGCGCGTTTTTCAGCGCGCATACGCGAATGCTGTTCGCGATAAAGCACATAGTCGCGAGCTACTTTTTGCTCGCCAGAGCGCATCAGTGTCAGCTCAACTTGATCCTGAATCTCTTCAATGTGAATAGTGCCACCAGAAGGCATGCGGCGTTTAAAAGTCGCGGTAATTTGCTTGGTAAGGTTGTCTACGGTTTCATGGATGCGGGTAGACGCGGCAGCAGTACCACCTTCAACAGCAAGGAACGCTTTGGTCATTGCAATAGCGATTTTGCTTGCATCGAACGGAACAACAGTACCGTTGCGTTTAATGATACGCAGCTGCCCCGGTGCCGTAGCGGCCAAGTTTGGAGTGCCGTGAATGTCGTGTTGAGGTGCTGTGCTGGTGCTTTCAATGTCGGTGTGCATAGACGTCTCCCGCATGAGGTCTGATCCGTAGTTATGGTGTAAAAACGTAAATCGGCTAAATCCTTGATTGAATTGATAATGCTTATGGCTGTGACAACTCAATCGATCGAAAAAACTGAGCGAGGCTGGGCTCGTTCTTGATATCCAAGCTGTTTAACTAAAATGTGAGTACCAAAATCACTAACTTAAGTCGCTAACTCATCTAACCCTTATGAGGACGAGTGCCATCTTTGCGTTATTAAAATCAGGGCTAAACGGTTTGTCGGCAGGCCTCACTAATTGCTACCTACCGACATACTGCAACCACTATCGCCCCGTATTTACCGACCAACTTTAACTCCAGGACTCAGAGTTGAAGGTAAACACAAGATATAGTGGAAGCGGTTCCCCATACTGCTGATTCCAAAACCTCGCGCTTAGGCTCTGTTTCGGCTGTTTATACGGTTGAAACACCTGATAAACACTCAATTGGGTTAAAAAGTCTCGCTAAAAACCTATTGACAGACGCGTCGCCTTACTATGGTTAAAGCCCAAAATGTCGATTGGAGAAGTCTGTCACAAAACCCTATATATAGGGGTAAATCAAAATTGAGCTACAAGATAATGCGGTTAAAAGATTAATGCAAGCCTGAAAAAAGACGCTTGCCCTGTGGATAAGATGTGGGTAGTCAGTGAAAAAGATGCGCATAACCCAAGAAATACAGTAGTTCCGCGGTGTTTATTGCTTTAGCCTAGCTTTAGATGAAGGTTAGAATTTTTTCTTCTAGGTAAACAAAGTGTTTATTACTACATATTGTGGTCTTAATGAAAGCGGATTTGGTGTAATTTGGCTGTGTGTTTTATATGTAATATTCAGGTGATGGTCAGCGCAAAAGCTTGCGATATTATTATCATATAGTAATAATGACTAATTGGTTGTGAGTGTGCTTGCGCTAACAATCCAATAGTTAACAGCAGCGAAAAACCATAAAACGAAGGCTAATAAAGCTAAATACTTAAAGCTAAACGCTGCCTTTTAAAGCTGAACACTACCTTTGCATGAGGAAACAATAAGAATGTACAAGCTAACTCGGTCCATTATTGCGTTACTTTTACTCTCTCCTTTCTGTTCTGCCGCATTCGCGGATCATCCGGTAAAACACAATGTGGGTATCGTCTGGGCGAGCCCAAAAGACTTCAAGTTGACCTTGGATATACATGTACCCCAAACCCAAAGTACAAAACCCAAGCCCGTTTTGGTGATTTTCCATGGAGGCGGCTTTCTATTGAATAGCAAATCGATCATGACTGACCTTGCCACCAGCATCGCAAGTCGTACCGACGTAATCACCGTGAATGCTAACTACCGTTTATTGTCGGACCTCGATAACACCACAACCATCAATGAAATTATTGAAGATGGCATGGGCGCGGTTTTGTGGGTGAAAGACAATATTCAACAATACGGTGGAGACCCAACCAAGGTTGCAGTAACGGGCGATAGCGCTGGCGGCCACTTGGCCTCTATGGTGATGCTGGCTGGTCGCAATTTGGATAGCGATGGTTTTGCGAAAAAGCCATTAGGATTTAAGCCTACCTACCTTCCGCAAGGTATGACGGCCGAACAGGTCGCGAAAAAAGACGGCCTGAAATTACAAGCTGCAATTCTCAGCTACACTGGTTTTAGTTTGGTTGGTATGGCTGAAAATGGCTTTGAGAAAGGCGGTCCGATATGGGGATGGGCACACGCAAAACCGCGCGGCTTTTTTGGTGATGCTATCAACCTAAAAGATAACCCTGAATATTATTTGGCTTTGTCTCCAGACCAATATTTAGTAAGTGCCAAGAAATATAAGTTGCCACCACAATTTGTGCATGTGGGCGAGAACGACCAAGCAACCAAACCAGAATTTTCGCAAAAATATGTAGAGCAACTTAAAAGTTTGGGACAAGAGGCCAAGCTTAAAATTTATCCTGGTAAAAAGCATGGCTTCCTGGATTCCGGTTGCAACGATTACAACCAAGGATGTTTTGACGATATGTCTAAACCAGCGGTTGACGACATGATCGCGTTCTTAAACGAAGTATTTGGTCTATAAAAAATCCAGTTTTGGTCTCCGCATAAACGTAGAAAGTTGTGCGGAGATTAACAAGCGGGCAACACAGCGCAGTCACCTCAGGCTGCGTATCTCTCCAATAAAAAGATGGAAATCATTATGGGTAAATTTACGCTTCCCCAGTTAAATCATTTTCCGCGCATGCACAAATTGACTTTGAAAAAGCTGCGTTTGAAAAAACATATCGGCACTCTTAATTCAGTCGCTTCGACCTGTACTCTTGTTTCGGCAATGCTGTTCTCCACATTCGCCAGCGCGCAGCTCATGCCAGATCAATTTCGGCCAAAAGTGTTGCCGTACAAAGATACCTCGCTCAGCTTTGAAGAGCGCGCCAAAGATTTGGTGTCACGCATGACGCTGGAAGAAAAAACACCACAGCTAATTAACGACGCTCCGGCAATTCCTCGTCTTGGTGTGCGTGAATATAACTGGTGGAACGAAGGCTTACACGGCGTTGCCGCGTTAGGTGATGCAACCGTATTTCCACAATCTGTAGGCATGGCGGCCGCATTTAACGAACCCCTTATGCACGAAATTGGCGATGTGGTGAGTACCGAATTCCGCGCAAAACATTTCTCCAAACTTCATCGCTTCGGTGGTTCAGATTGGTTTGCAGGTTTAACCGTTTGGGCGCCGAATATTAATATTTTTCGCGATCCGCGCTGGGGACGTGGTCAAGAAACCTATGGTGAAGATCCATATTTAACATCACGTCTTGGCACTGCTTATGTAAAAGGTTTGCAAGGCGACGATCCACGTTATTTAAAAACCGTTGCGACTCCCAAACACTACGCCGTGCACAGTGGGCCAGAAGCAGGTCGTCATCGCGATAACGTAAACCCAAGCGCAAAAGATCTTGAAGAAACTTATTTGCCTGCATTCCGTGCAACGGTTGTTGAGGGTAAAGCGGAATCCGTAATGTGCGCCTACAACGCAATCAATGGCGTTCCAGCTTGCGCAAACACCATGTTGTTAAAAGATCACTTGCGCGATAAGTGGGGCTTCAAAGGCTTTGTTGTATCTGACTGCGCCGCCGTATTTGATATTTATTTCAAAGGCAGTCATGGGTTCACCGCAACACCAGAAGAAGGTATTAAAGCCGCCTTTGAGAGTGGTATGGATTTAATTTGTGGCGAAGCCGACGAAGCAAATAATATCAACAGTGCACTTAAAAAAGGTTTAATCACTGAAGCACAAATTGATGCTTCTTTAGTACGTTTGTTTACGGCAAGAATGCGCCTCGGTCAATTTGATCCGCGCACGCAAGTCTTCCCTAAAATTACGGCGAATGATAACGACACTGACGAGCATCGCAATTTGGCTCGCAAAATTGCTAGCGAATCGCTCGTGTTGTTGAAAAACAAAGACAACTTCTTGCCATTCAAGCCGTCTGTTAAAAAGCTTGCGGTTATTGGTCCAAATGCCGATAGCGTTGCTGCGCTGGAAGGAAACTATAACGGCAGCCCTTCAAAACCTGTCACTGTGTTGAAAGGTATGCGCGCACGTTTTGGTGAAAACAATATTCAATTCGCGCAAGGAACTGGATTGGTTGACCCTGTGCAATCAGCTGTGCCTAACGACGTATTGTGTGCCGACGAAAAATGTAAAAAATCTGGCTTGAATGCAGAATATTATGTGGACAAGAGCTACAAAGATAAGCCTCTCAGCAAGCGTGTTGATGCCAACGCAACTGTAACCTGGAGCAATCAAGTAGCGAGTGGCGCCGTGCGTTGGACGGGTTTTGTGAAAGCGCCTGAAACGGGCACTTACTCTATGCGCTACCTCGCCGATGGCGGCTACCGCATTTGGGTCAATGACAAAATCGTTATTGATGCGTGGAATGTTGACTGGCGCCCCGTAATTGCAAGCGGTACTGTCGATATGGTTGCAGGTCAAACCTACCGTTTGAAAATTGAAGCATTCCAACGCGGTGAGAAAGGCGACGAGAAATTATTGTGGAGCCTGCCATCTAACCCAGGGGCGCAAGCTGCTGTGGCTGCGGCGAAAGATGCAGACGCGGTTGTGTTTGTTGGTGGTATAACTGCCCAAGTTGAAGGCGAAGAAATGCCGGTACCCATGCCCGGTTTTACCGGCGGTGATCGCACGGATTTGAATTTGCCTGCTGCGCAACGCGCGTTGCTTAAACAACTTTACGCCACCGGCAAACCTGTTGTGGTTGTGTTGATGAATGGCAGTGCTTTATCAGTTAACGAAGAAGATGCATCTGCAACTGCATTGGTTGAAGCTTGGTATCCCGGTGGGCAAGGTGGAGAAGCGGTCGCATCTATGTTGGCAGGTGATTTCAGCCCAGCAGGTCGTTTACCAGTAACCTTCTACAAATCGCTCGATCAATTGCCAAAGTTCACCGATTACTCCATGGAAAACCGCACCTACAGATTCCATACGAATGATGTGCTTTATCCATTCGGTTACGGTTTGTCTTACAGCAAGTTCACTTACAGCAACGTCAGTGCTCCTAAACAATGGGATGCGAATGGCAATGTCACTGTAACTGTAGATGTAACCAACGCGGGCAATATGGATGCCGACGAAGTTGTGCAGGTGTACGCCGCTCGCAAAGATATTCAAGGCTCACCGATTCGCACTCTCGTTGGTTTCCAACGCGTTCATATTGCCAAAGGCAAAACGCAGAAGGTGACTTTCCAATTGGATGATCGTCGTTTAAGTACGGTAGATGCCAAAGGCCAACGCGCAGTTGTCCCCGGCACTGTTAATCTTTGGGTTGGTGGAGGCCAACCAGCGCAACGTGCCGGTCTTGAGCCTGCTGCTGGAAGCGAAACCAGCGTGATCATCAAGAAAGGTAAAACTGTGTTGTAATCTGTCTAGTGATGCTTATCTTAAGCATTCATATTGATAAGATCATGAAATGGCTCCGATAGACTCGGAGCCATTTTTTTATGGAGCCGTAAACATTCGGCACTTACTTTTCTGCCAACATACTCATTCACTAACATACCCATCCACTAACTCAAGAAAAATCTCTATGAAAAAGTTAATGATTGCTTTAAGTATTTTAATTAGCATTTTTGCGGTTACCCCCGCACTAGCTGCTGAGGATTCTCCTGTGTTTGAATTGCGTGTTTACACTACTCACCCCGGTAAAATGCCAGATTTGTTAGCGCGCTTTAAAAATCACACCACTAAAATCTTTGAGCGACACGGGATGGTTAATGTCGGCTATTGGTTGCCGGTTGAACAGAAGGATGGCGACAAGCTTTATTATATTTTGAAGCACAAAAGCCGCGCAGCTGCGGAAGCTTCTTGGAAAGCTTTTGGTGCTGATCCAGAATGGGTAAAAGTGCGTGCGGACAGCGAAGCTAAAGGGCCGATAGTGGCGAGCGTTGAATCAACGTTTTTAACGGCGACAGAATTTTCGGCGATCAAATAGTCGGTTGGAAATATTGGATGTCACACACTAATTACTTTGCGCTTTCAGGTTATGCAGACAGGGCGCGAAAAAACAAAAATCAATTTTGGTAAACATAGATCGGCAATGAGGTAAAAACCTATGTTCAGCGGGCATTGTCTTTGTGGCGCGGTACATTACATGTCTACAGGTCCCGCTTTATTTTCCGTAGTATGCCACTGTAGAGACTGTCAGCGTGCGTCTGGCACGGGAGGTGTTCCTGTTCTTGGCGTTCCCCGCGAGTCATTCTCCTGCAGTGGCCCTGTTAAGCAGTCTAAAGTGGTTGGCGGTAGCGGCTATATGGCCGTCCGCAATTTCTGTTCTGAGTGTGGTTCTCTTTTGTTTGGTACGCCTGAATCCGCTCCTGAGATGGTTACCATTTACGCTGGTAGTCTGGATGATTCATCTTTATTTTCTCCGACAGATGCAATCTTCGTTAGCCAACGCAAGGAGTGGGCAGTGCTGGCCCAGTCTCTCAATGAACACCACGGGCTTCCCAAATAATAGACTTTCTTTCACGACGATTTAGTGGCAGCTGGCGCACTCTGCTTAGTGCGCGCCCACTTGCATATAAAGATTTAATTTTCCATCGTCCGCAAAACCAACACCAAGATAGGCAGGGCCTAAAGGTGTTTCGCCGCCTAAATAAATAACGGCTGAATTAAGCCAGCCATCTGTTTCATCGTAGGTATACGCCCGTTTTAATTTCGCCGCTTCCAAACCAAAACCTAACCGTAAATCGCCGTTAAACCCAAGTGGCATTCGCCCGATAATTCGCTCGCCGCGCAAGTGTGTGTAAAGTGCATTGTCAGCAATAATTTGGTTGCTCGCGTAGGCGGAGAGATTTAAAAAACCTCCCAGATAAGCGGCGTCAACCGGAGGCAGTTGCCCAAAGGTAGAACGAATGTAAGTTGTGCGGCCTGCCAATACAAATTTGTCGAGCGGATAAGCAAAGTTGAATTCGCTACTGAATTTCCCATAACCTTCATGCGTGGATTCAAAATAACTTAACTGGGTTGACCAACCGCGTGAGGGAAAGTGCAAGCGGTTGCGGCGATCAATATTAATATCCAACAAAGTACCGCCAAATTTATCGTGGGAATTGCCTAAATCAACAGAGCTTAAGTCAGATATGCTTTTTATATCGTATTCACGCCACGCAAATTTCGCCTGACCGAAGTTACCCAAATTTCTGCCCAAAGCAAATTCAGACCAAGCGCGAATCACTTCGTACTCCGCAACTTTGTTATCGTTTTGAAATACATTCACCATTTCACTTTTGCGATAAATGGAAGGCTGCACAAAATAAGTTTGGCGATAATTCAGGGGTTGATAAAGTTCGGCTTCAAAACCGGGATTGCTACCAATATCTACGCTGCCAAAAAGCTCGCCGCCGTGATGATTAATCCAAGTGCTGCGGTAGGCCCCGCGCAAATCAAAGTTGGTGCCTTGACGGTACTCGTTATTAATATCAAAACCAAAAGTAAAATAATCTGAACTCCATGTGGCTTCGCGCGCGTTGATTTTTAAAATGTTCCGTGATTCTTGCGATGCAATGGTGTAATCCACATTTTCGTAAAAGCCATCGCCGTAGAGGCGAATCAAATCCTGTTCCAGTTTTGTAACGTCCAGCGGTTTGTTTACTTTTTGACGAATATGTTGCTGTATGTAGTCGGGCGATTGGTCTTTCAGCGGGCTAATCGCAATTTCGTCGATGCGAACAGGTTCTTGCGGGCCTTTCTTTTCATTGCGCCATGCGGTGTAAGCCACCTCACTGACTGAATATTGTTTTAGCTTATCTATCTTCGCCTCAGCGGCGGCTTTGCCTATATCTGCAGCTGTCTTGTAATGTAAAAAATCGGCAGCCGAAAATTCGCCGAGTGCGGGCTCTATATAAATATCTTGCGAGCGCAGGGTGGAAATAGATTGCGCCACATTTTGCTTGGCCAAGATATCAATCATCTGCGTGGTAACGCTTAAGAGCGAATCAATTTCTTCGGCGGGCTTTAACGGGGTGCCGACATTTACGGCAATAATAACATCGGGATGGCAAAGCTCGCGCGCAACGCTGATGGGCAAGTTATCAACCAAGCCACCGTCAACTAATTTGTGGCCTTCGTAATCAACCGGCGTCATGAGCCCCGGTACTGACATGCTTGCGCGCATCGCGAGTGGGAGGCTGCCTCTTTTGAATACAAATTTTTCGCCTGTGCCTATATCAGTTGCTACCAATGCAAGCGGAATAGGCATTTCTTCAATGTTGCGAGCAGCGTAATCTGCGCCAACCAGCAAATTGAAAAACAATTTAATTTTTGTGCCCGCGATAACACCTGATTTAAGCGTAACACCGCGTTTAGTTAACCCGAGCTCAGCGCCCGATAGAAATCTATTGGTCACACGCTTTTTACGAAACCCAAGTTCTGAATAGTCTGCAGAATCCAGAAATAAATCTGTCCAATCTGCTTTGTCTAATTTCTCGCGCATTTCCGCGGAAGATAAACCTGCCGCGTAAGCGCCTGCTGTAAGGCCGCCCATACTGGTGCCAACCACGCATGCTAAAGGAATTCGCTCACGTTCGAGTACCTCCAGCACACCTATATGCGCCGCGCCGCGCGCGCCACCGCCACCTAACACCAGCGCAATACGTGGAGATGTTTGCGTATTTTGTTGTGGTTCGGTAGCTGTCTGTGCTTGAGTGAAAAAAGCGTGGATGCAGATGATAAGCATCAGGAAAAGACGTGCGGAAAAAAATTTCTGCATGGCGACAATTCGCATCCTTTGATTAAGCTAAGTTGAACAAGTTTATTATTGGCGCAAAAGCTCGTAAGCACACATATTCACCGCAGACGCGAGGTTTAATGATTCAATAGCGCCAGAGCCGGGAATGCTAAATGAATGAACATCGATCTCTGTAAGTAATTCATGAGGTACGCCGCGCGCTTCGTTACCAAATAAATAACAATCAAATTCCTTAAAGCTAGCATCGCTGGGTTTGTTGCCGTGCATATCAAGGCAAGCAATTTTGTTGTAGCGGTTATTTATTTCATTCAGTGAAACATCAAGTTCCATCGGTAAATGAAAAATAGCGCCCATACTTGAGCGAACCACTTTCGGATTGTAGGGATCTACCGAATTCGGGCTAAGCAACAAACGGAAATTTCCAAACCACGCGAGGGTGCGCACTATGGTGCCGAGGTTGCCCGGATCCTGCACTTCGTGAAGATAAATTGCTCGCTCACCTTTTTGCGCGTTATCACTTTTAGGTAAAAAAGGCACAACCGCAAGAATACCTTGTGGTGTTTTGGTATCTGAAATTTGTGCCATTTGTTTTTCGGTAATCAGGCTTTTCCGAAATTCACTTGGCCAATCTGCAAAGGCTTCGGTAACGTAAAGCTCGCTGTGCTTGAGCGAGGGAATTTTCTCTGCTGCTTTCTGCAGTTCAAGAATAAGATGCTCGCCCTCAACCAAAAAATGGCCAAGCTCTTCGCGATATTTTTTTTGTTGTAATTTTTTTACGTCGTCGAGTTTCATATTTTTCCTGTGAGTGCTTAACCCCCTCCCAACCTCCCCCTTGGAAAGGGGGAGGGGTTGAATGTCCCACTCACTAGTTTTGGCGCTAACAGTTCCCTCCCCTGCGAAGGGGAGGGCTAGGGTGGGGTTTCGTTTTTTAATTAATTTTTCAAATCTTCCAGCATCGCCTTAGCCACCGCTTCCGCCACTTTAATGCCATCCACACCCGCAGACAAAATTCCTCCCGCATAACCGGCGCCTTCACCGGCGGGGTACAAGCCGCGTGTATTTAAACTTTGTAAGCTGTCGTTGTCGCGTGTGATGCGTACGGGCGATGAGGTGCGAGTTTCAATACCCGTGAGGATGGCATCGTCACGATCAAACCCACGAATTTGTTTGCCGAACTCTGGCAAAGCTTCGCGAATGGCTTCAATGACGTAGTTCGGTAAGGATGGATTCAAATCGCCAAGACGCACGCCGGGTTTATAGGATGGCTCCACTTCGCCAAATTCGCGCGAGGGTTTGTTGCGAATAAAATCGCCCACCAATTGGCCGGGCGCGCAATAATCGCTGCCGCCTAAAACATAAGCTGCCGATTCAAGTTTTTCTTGAAACTCTACCCCTGCAAGTGGGCCTCCGGGGAAATCCTCTTCTGGATTAATACCCACCACAATGCCTGAGTTTGCATTGCGTTCGTTGCGCGAATATTGGCTCATGCCGTTAGTCACTACGCGTTCTGGTTCAGAGGTTGCCGCAACCACGGTTCCGCCGGGGCACATACAAAAGCTGTAAACCGCGCGGCCATTTTTTGCGTGGTAAACCAGCTTGTAATCTGCTGCACCCAATTCAGGATGGCCTGCATATTTGCCTAAACGTGCTTTGTCGATTAGTGATTGCGGATGTTCGATACGAAAGCCAACCGCAAAGGGTTTTGCTTCCACGTAAACACCGCGCTCGTGAATTTTTCGGAAAGTATCGCGTGAGCTGTGACCCAGCGCGAGCACCACGTAACGGCTGCGAATTTCTTCGCCGTTCGCCATGATCACACCTTCAATACGTCCATCTTGAATGATGAAATCAGTCACCTTGCTTTCAAAACGCACTTCACCACCGAGTGCGCGAATTTCTTCACGCATGGTGGATACCACGCCCGTTAAACGAAAAGTACCAATGTGCGGTTTACTCACGTACATGATTTCTTCCGGCGCGCCCGCCCGCACAAATTCGTGCATCACTTTGCGGCCGTAAAATTTGGGGTCTTTGATTTGGCTGTAGAGTTTTCCGTCCGAGAATAAACCCGCGCCGCCTTCGCCAAATTGCACGTTGGATTCGGGCGTTAACACCTTTTTTCGCCAGAGCGCCCAGGTATCTTTGGTGCGACGACGAACGTCTTTACCGCGCTCAAGTACGATGGGCTTAAAACCCATTTGCGCGAGCGTTAAAGCAGCGAACAAACCGCAGGGGCCAAAGCCAATGACCAAGGGGCGCTCAGTCAAACCTTCAGGCGCGGTGGCAACCGGGTAGTAATTGGTGTCAGGAGCGGGGCGAACGTGGGTGTCATCGGCAAAGCGCGCCAAAATGCGATCTTCGTTGTTAGCGCTCAGGTCGATGATGTAAACAAATTTGATTTCGCTATTTTTCTTACGCGCATCGTAGCTGCGTTTAAAGACGGTAAAGTTCAGTAGGTCAGCGTCTTTGATTTTCAGGCGTTCAACAATAGCTTTGCGCAGGTCTTCAGCGGGGTGATCTAAGGGTAAAGCAAGTTCGGTAATACGAATCATGGGCAGGTTCCTGGCCGGTTACTCCGGCAGAGGTGGCTTTAAAACCCGCAATTCTACGCTGGTTGGTTTGAGGCGTCACCGCTTGTTTCGCCCGATAGAACTAGTGTTTGCGGGTTCCAACACATACAATTGCGTCCCTTCTATCAATTAATCCTCGCTCCTTGAGCCTCTCTCTACCCAAACACACCATGGCCCGATCTAAAAGCAGTAACCGTTGGCTCGAAGAGCATGTTAACGACCCCTATGTAAAACGCGCTCAGGTGGATGGCTACCGTGCGCGCGCGGCCTACAAGCTAATTGAGCTCAATGACAAAGATAAACTGATTCGCCCCGGTGATTTAGTGGTGGATTTGGGCTCTGCTCCGGGTAGTTGGTCGCAAATTGCGGGGCGTTTGGTGGGTGTGAAGGGAAGGGTGGTTGCTTCGGATATTTTGCCGATGGATTCGCTCGAAAACGTAGATTTTATTCAGGGCGATTTCACCGAGGTGTCGGTATTCAACCAGATCATGGAGTTGCTTGGCGGTAACAAAGCAAACGTGGTGATTTCGGACATGGCGCCCAACATTAGCGGTGTAGACGTGGCCGACCAAGCGTCGTCTATGTACCTTGTAGAACTTGCATTGGATATGGCGCGCTCAGTGCTCAAGCCAAAAGGCGATTTTGTGGCCAAGGTATTTCAGGGCGAAGGCTTTGATGACTACGTGAAAGAGGTTCGCACCAGCTTTGATAAGGTCGTAATCCGTAAACCAGACGCATCGCGCCCGCGTTCGCGTGAGGTTTATGTGGTGGGTAAGGGCTTTAAAAGCTAATTGGCTGGCTATTTTTCGATCAATTTCCACTCGATTTGTGGCTTGTCTCCTCTGCGCGGGTAGGCCTTCATGCAAGATGCGTTTTCTTTGCGCATTTCTTTACAGTTTCACACATTAAAATTTCCCAAGGTGCATCTAAACTGCACGCAGCTATCGTCTAACGACTGTCTCAACCCATTTCACCTATCTCAGATCGATTTTTAAGGAATTGTTATGCCGAATAAAACGCTAATTGCTTTGGGCCTGGCGGCGCTCTTGTCTGCCTGTGGTGCGTCCAAAGAAGCGCCTTCCAAAGATGCCAAGCAAACCATGCTGATCGTAAAGGAAGATTTGGTCACCATCTCGTCTGGCCGTGTTGCGTCTGGGCCCATTATTTCCGGTTCTTTGGAAGCCAAAAAACAAGCCGATTTGCGCGCAGAAGTTTCTGCCATAGTGGTTCAGGTGCTTAAAGATAATGGCGATAAGGTTCAGGCTGGCGATTTGTTGGTTCGTTTGGACGATACGATTTATCGCCAAGCCTTGCTTTCATCGCAAGAAGCCGAGCGCGCGGCGCAGCAAAGTTTCGATCAGGCAGAACGTCAATTTAATCGTTTGAAAGCCTTGTCTACCAGCGGTGCGGTTTCTACCCAAGCGCGTGAGGATGCCGAGCTTCGCCGTAACGCGGCACAAAGTGAATTGGCGGCGGCTCGCTCACGCTTGGCGCAAGACACTTTGCAACTTGCCCGCACGCAAGTACGAGCACCTTTCGCCGGTGTTGTTGGTAACCGCGCGGCATCAAATGGCGATACCGCACAAGTGGGCAAAGCGCTGTTAAAAGTCATCGACCCGAGCAGTATTCGTTTTGAAGGTTTCGTACCTTCTGAACAAATCCAACAAGTTAAAGTCGGCCAAACCGTTAATTTTTACGTGAATGGTTCGCGTGACCAACTGCATGAAGGCAAAGTGGAGCGCATCAATCCGGTTGCTGATACCAACACTCGCCAAGTGGGTGTTCAAGTGAGTTTGAAAGACACCAAAAACTTAACCGTAGGTTTGTTTGCGGAAGGTCGTGTGCAAAGCCTTACGCAACAAAGTTTGACCATTCCTGAAACCAGTTTGATTCAGCAGGGCGATCACGCTTACATCTGGCGTGTGCAGCAAGGCAAGTTAAATAAAGTTGAAATTCAACTGGGCGCGCGCGACATTCAATCAGGTGATTACGCTGTGAACACGGGTTTGAGTGAAGGCGACACTATTTTGCGTCATCCACGCGGTATTTTGATTGAAGGCGCAACGGTGAGTTTGGAGAAAACACCGCCTAATGCGACTAAAGCAGCAAGCGCTGTTCCTGTTGAAAGTAAAACGCCAGCGGCAACCAAGAAGGAAGGTTAAGACTTATGTTTTTATCTGACTTTAGTATTAAACGGCCGCTAGTGACGGTGGTATTAGTCCTCGGTTTAATGGCGATAGGTTGGCTTGCCTTGGGCAAGTTGCGCGTAAACGAGCGCCCAGACGTTGCTCCACCGGTATTGCGCATCACGATTCCTTACCCCGGTGCTTCGCCCGAAACCGTTGAGCGCGAAATTGTCGATCGTTTGGAAAAAGCCATGCAAGGCATTCCCGGCGTACACCAAATGCGCGCATGGGCCAACGAAGGTAACGCGAGTTTCAGCATTGAATTTGAATTCAACAAAAATTTGATTGAAGCGGCGGATGAAGTGCGCAACTCCATTGCGAGTGTGCGTTACAAATTGCCGATTGAAATGCGTGAGCCGATTATCAGCCGAGTTGATCCAGATTCCTGGCCGATAATGTCGCTGTCCTTATCCTCATCCAGCCAAAGCCATATTGAATTATCTATTTTGGCCGAAAAAGAAATTGGCGATCGGTTGCGCGCAATCCCCGGTGTCGCCATCGTGAATATTTCTGGCGATTTAAAACGTGAACTCTCGGTGTTATTGCGCAGTGAAAAATTGCGTATGCACAATATTTCCGTTGTGGAAGTTCAACGCAGTTTACAAAGCCAAAACCTCACCGCACCCGGCGGAAAAATTCAGGGCGATCTTGAAGACCGCAGTATTCGTTTGTTAGGACGACTCGCTACTCCAGAAGATTTTGGCCGTATTGTGTTAAAGCGCAACGGCGATGAAGTTTTGCGTTTAAGCGATGTGGCTGATGTGGTGGACGGCAACGCCGAACAAAACAGTATTAGCTTGTACAACGGCCATGTGTCTGTGGGCATTAATATTATTCGTACCCGTGATGCGAGCACGGTTTCTGTTTCAAAAGCTGTACGCAAAGAACTCACGGAAATTCGTAAAAACCTAAAACCCGGCACTGTGATTGAAATCGCTAACGATGGCGGTGAATGGGCCGAGTCAAGTTTGAACAACGTGATTGAAGCGCTGATTCTTGGAGCAGGTTTAACCATCTTTGTGGTTTACGCATTTTTGAATTCCTGGCGTTCAACGCTGATTACCGCGCTCTCGCTGCCGACTTCTGTGCTCGCTGCATTTATTGCGGTGTGGTTGTTTGGTTTCTCGCTCAACTTTATGACGCTGCTGGGTTTGTCACTCGCTATCGGTGTGTTAATCGATGATGCGATCGTGGTGCGTGAAAATATTGTGCGACACATGGAGCGCGGTTCAGATCGCGTAACAGCATCGCGCGAAGGCACCAAAGAAATTGGTTTGGCGGTAATGGCGACGACCTTTTCGATAGTCGCAGTATTTATTCCCGTTGCTTTTATGAGCGGAGGCCCAGGCCAATGGTTTAAACCTTTTGCCTTAACCGTTGTGGCATCGGTTTTAGTATCGCTGTTAATTTCGTTTTCACTCGACCCTATGTTGTCATCGCGCTGGGGTGACCCGGTGGGTTACCAGGAACAACCCAAGCGCGGTTTTAGCGCTTTGTTAAAACGTTTTAACGAGTGGTTTGATCATCAGGCAGATCGTTACACCAATGTAATTCGCTGGGCCTTGGGTCACAGACGTTCCATGGCGGCCATTGCAATTGCGAGTTTTGTGGGTGCGTTAGTTTTGCAATCCGTAAAAGGTGGTACCAGCTTTTTGCCCGCGGCAGATAACGGGCAACTTGTTGTGAATATTCGTTTACCTTCCGGCGCGAGTTTGGAATATGCGCGGATTAAAACAGAACAAGCTGCGGAAATTGCGCGCAAATTGCCAGAAGTAAAATCGGTGTTTAGTGATATCCGCCGCAACAATAGCCGCTTGGATATTGATATCGACAAACCAAGTACACGCAAACGCACCGCTGCAGAAATTGCCAAAGAATTACGCGCAAATACCAATCGTTTAGTTGGGGCGGAATACACCGTACAAGATGATACGAGTAACGGCGGCAACAAACCTGTAAGCATTAATTTCTACGGGCAAGATTCGCGCAAGCTCATGGAAATTACCGATGCCTACATGGAAAGTTTGCGTAAAGTAAAAGGCGCAGTTGACGTTGGCCTTGCAGATCAGGATGCAATGCCTGAATTGCAAATTGAATTGGATCGCGGCTTGGCAAACAGCTTGGGTATTGTCGTGAGCGATGCAGCGCAAGCCTTGCGTCTTGCCTTTGCGGGAACAGAAGTGGGCGATTGGGTAGACCCTAATGGCGAAACACGCGATGTTGCCATTCGGCTTCATCCAGATGATCGCGCAGATGCTTTGGCGCTTGCACGTTTGCCTTTGGTTCCCGGCGGAAGTAATTCGGTTGTACCGCTTGAACAAATTGCAAATATCCGCATGGATAAAGCGCCATCGCGTATCGCGCACTCCGACGGTAAACGCACTGTAACAGTACAGGCAAACGTGGAAGGCGCTAACCAAGGCCAAGTTATTGATGAAGCTATGAAGCTCACCAAAGCTATAGATTTCCCACCGGGCTACGGCATTCAGTTGCGCGGTGCAGGGCAAGATCAACAAATATTGTTTAGTGCAATGTTTACGGCGCTTATCTCGGGTATCGCCTTAATGTATTTTATTTTGGTGATTCAATTTGGTTCGTTCCTGGCTCCTGTACCGGTAATGATGAGCTTGCCGTTAAGTTTGATCGGCGTGGTTATAGCGCTGGTTTCAACGGGGCACACGCTTAACTTGATGAGTTTTATCGGCATCATTATGTTGATGGGCTTGGTAGCCAAAAATGCAATATTGTTGTTGGACTGCGCGCGCGCAAAAGAGAAGGAAGGCTTTAGCCGAGAGGAAGCATTGATGCATGCAGGTCGCTCGCGCTTGCGCCCAATCTTGATGACGACCTTTGCATTAATTGCAGGCATGTTGCCAGTTGCTATTGGAATGGGCGAGGGCGGTGAGTTCTATCAACCGCTGGCGGTGGCGATTATTGGTGGAACTATTACGTCGACAATTTTAACGCTGTTAATGATTCCAACCTTTTATGACAGTATTGAAATTGCGCGCGATCGTTTGATTGCAAAATTCCATCGTCGTGCAAGCGAGCGCGGTACTTTCGTGAGTGCGATATTAATCGCCTTGGAAACCTTGGCGACCTTAACCTTTGGTCGGTTGATTTATCGTTCCATCAAACAGCTTATTGGTAAGCGCTCGAACTCCGCTGCCGCTGCCTAAGAAACGGTGAGGGGATTCAACCGAATAAAGCCGCGAAAGCGGCTTTATTTTTTTGTGGCGAATTGTTTGGCTGTAAATTCGTTAATGTCTTTATCCCAATAAGCGGGCTCACCAAATTCACTTTTTAAGTGCGCAATAAATAATTGGGCTTTCGCCGCGTGGGAGCGGCCGGGCATTCGAACAGCGTGAATGGCTGGGGCAATTTTTGCGGGCAAATCTTCGTCAGAAAACAGCGGAACTAATTCGCCAGAGAGAATTTTGTCTCTCACCAACCAGCTCGCTAAATGAATGATTCCAATGCCTTCCACTGCAGCATTCAGTAGCGAGTAGGTATCGTTACTGATCAAAGAGCCCTTCACAGGTAATGCCGCGCCTTTGTTCAGACTTGCAAAACACCAGAGTCCGTAAACAGGTTTTACGTGGCTGGCGAGCAGGCAATTGTGGTTGAGTAAATCCTCCGGTGTTTGTGGCCGGCCATGCTTTGCGATGTACTCCGGGCTTGCGCAAACCAAACGCTTGCTAGGCGCTAATTGCGTAGCCACTAAATCGCTGTCGGGTAATACGCCGATGCGAATGGCGATGTCGATTCGCCGTGCGGCTAAATCGATAATCTCATCGCCGATGTGTAAATCAATTTGCATCTGCGGATAGCGTTTTAAAAAGCGCGCGACGGCGGGGGCAACGTACATGCGTCCAAACGACGAAGGTGCGGTGACGGTGAGCAAGCCCTTCGGGTCTGAACTCAACGCGGAAAGATCGTGTTTGGCTTCCTCAAGCTCCAGCAGTATGTTTCGGGCGCGCGGTAAGAACTGTTCGCCTGCGTCTGTTAGCAGTAGCCGACGGGAACTGCGGTTAAACAATTTGAACCCAAGGTCAGCTTCCAGCGTATCGAGCTTTCGCGATACAGAGGAAACGGCGATGGTCTCTTGCCTTGCGACTCGGGAAAGGCTCCCATGTTCGGCAATAGCAAGGAAAATCCGTATGGCATCAATCATGGAAGCGCTCTCGTTGTTTTGCAAATAAAGCAAAGATGGTTTGCATTTTTGATGATTGTTCCGATCTGCGCAACACCATACACTTTTTTCGTCCGCGTTAATCGGCAAATATCCCACGTCACAAGTCCTAAAAAGACCAAACGGAGAATTTATGTTTAATCAAAAACTTAAGAAATTATGTGTAAGCCTCGCGCTTGTTTCAGGTGGCTTGATGAGTACAGCTGCCATGGCGTCAGCGCCCTTTGCCAAAACTTCAGCGCCCGGCTATTTCAGAATGATGCTAGGTGCCTATGAAGTAACTGCTTTAAATGATGGCACTGTGGATTTACCGGTCGACAAATTACTGATGGAGCCAGAGGAACAAACCAAAGCAGCTTTGGCAGATTCCTTTTTAAAGGCTCCGTTGGAAACCTCAGTCAACGCATTCCTTATCAACACTGGCGGCAAATTGGTATTGATTGACACCGGTGCCGGAACCCTGTTTGGCCCGACTCTGGGTAAGCTGTTGGCTAACTTAAAGGCGTCTGGTTACGAGGCGGCACAGGTTGATGACATTTTTATCACCCATATGCATGGCGACCATGTTGGCGGTTTGGCAGCGGCAAGTGCGGCGGCTTTCCCAAATGCGACTATTCATGCGGATAGGCGCGATGCAGATTACTGGTTGAGCCAAGCCAATCTCGATAAAGCGCCCGCCGATAAAAAAGGTGGCTTCCAAGGCGCCATAAGTTCTTTTGCACCCTATGTGGCAAGCAAGAAATTTGTTCCGTTTAAAGGCAGTGCTGAGCTGGTTCCTGGCATTAAGTCTTATTCCGGTTACGGCCATACACCCGGTCATACGGTCTACGTGGTGGAAAGCCAAGGCCAAAAGCTGTTGTTGATTGGCGATTTGATCCATGTAACAGCAGTTCAGCTAGAACACCCAGAAGTGACTATCGCCTTTGATTCCGACGCAAAAGAAGCTGCCGCCGCGCGCGACAAGATCTTTACCGAAGCTGCGAAAGAGGGGGCTTTGGTCGGCGCATCACACATTCAATTTCCCGGTTTAGGTCACCTCAAGAAAACGGGCAATTCTTACAATTGGTTGCCGGTGAACTTCACTCAGCTTCGTTAATGAAGCACTCAAAGAGCGCTTCGTGCGCTCTTTTTAATTATCTTATTTATCAAATCAACGCTCTGCCTGCTAGAATGCGTACCTTCTTTGCAGTCCTGAGCGCACCATGCTGAACGAACTTTTTGCCATTTTGGCTCCCATTATGATTTCAACCGGCATGGGCTATTTCTGGGGCAAAAGCGGGGCAGAGTTCCCCACTGCATTTATCTCTCGCATCGTAATGAACATAGGTACACCCTGTTTAATCATAGGGGTAATGGCCAAAGTTGAAGTAAAACCTGAAGTCATGGGCAGAGTTGCTCTCGCAACGGCGATTGTCATGACTGCTATGGGTTTGCTCGGCTGGCTTTGGTTGCATCTTCAAAAACTCTCGATCCCAACCTATCTTCCACCGCTGATTTTCCCTAACAACGGCAACATGGGTTTGCCCTTGTGCTTGTTCGCTTTCGGCCAAACCGGGCTTGCGCTCGCACTTGGTTCTTTTATGGTGATGATGATCGCCACTTTTACCGTGGGCTTGGTGTTAGTAACAGAGGGTGGTTGGCGTGAGCGTTTTACGTCTATTGCGAAGCAACCAGTCATCTATGCAATGGCCATTGCCGTCGGGTTGCTGGTGACCCACACGGCTTTACCGCGTTGGATGGCTAACACCGTAGATTTACTCGGCGGTATCGCGATTCCCTTAATGACCATCGCCCTCGGCGTATCACTTGCAACCCTAAAAATCCAATTTCTGTCCCGAAGCATAGCTTTCAGTCTCGCCCGAGTACTCGGCGGTTTAGCCTTAGGCTTTTTGGTCTGCGAACTCATGGGGTTAACGGGTGTTTCTCGTTCCGTGGTGTTGCTCCAATCTGCAATGCCTATTGCCGTGTTTAACTACTTACTCGCATTACGCTACAACCGCCAACCGGAAGAGGTTGCGGCAATGGTGTTGGTATCTACCTTAGTAGCCTTTGCCGGCTTACCGTTTTTGTTAGCTGCACTTTTGTAGCCGAATAGCTTTCAGGTTTACGCTCCCGGCAACTGCACGTACAATGCGAGCATCACGCTGCAAGCCCTTAATTTAAATAGTAAAACGGAAATCATTATGTCGGGCGTACAAGAAATCGTCTTAACCTTTAGTTGTCAGGATTCCAAAGGCATAGTTGCTGCGGTCGCCACTCTGTTTGCAACTTTGGGTTTTAACATCAAAGAGTCTTCGCAATTTGAAGACGTTGAACAGCGCCGCTTTTTTATGCGTACCGTGTTCGAATGTCCAAGCGGTTATAGTCTTAGTCAAATCCGTTCGTTGTTTAAGCCCTTGGCAGAGCAATACCAAATGGATTGGCAAATCTCCGATAGTCACGTAAAACCACGCGTCTTGATTGCCGTTTCTCAGTGGGGCCATTGTTTGAATGCGCTTTTAAACAGCTGGAAAAATGGCTCCTTACCGATTGATATCGTTGGGGTGGTTTCCAACCATAATGTGATGCGCGATTTAACCGAATGGTATCAACTGCCGTTCCATTATTTGCCGATCACACCTGCTACCAAGGTTGAACAAGAGGCGCAGCTTTGGCAGCTCATGCAAGATTTACAGGCGGATTTTTTGGTGCTCGCGCGATACATGCAAATCTTGTCTGACGATCTGTGCAAAAAATTAAACGGTCGTGCGATTAATATTCATCACTCATTTTTGCCCGGTTTTAAAGGCGCAAAACCCTATCACCAAGCCTTTGATCGCGGCGTAAAACTGATTGGCGCTACCGCGCATTTTGTGACAGCGGATTTGGACGAAGGGCCGATCATTGAACAAGCCGTTGAGCGCGTATCTCACATTAATTCGCCGGAAGATATGGCGGAAATTGGCCGCGATACTGAGGCTGTTGTGTTGAACCGTGCGGTGCGTTGGCACGCGGAACATCGTGTTTTGTTAAACGGCAGCAAAACCGTTGTGTTCTCCAAGTAATGACCATTCTCTTATTCAAACTTAAAGATGTCCCTGACGACGAAGCGGAAGAAATCCGAGAGTTACTTGCCAGCAGCGACATCTACTTTTACGAAACTCATGCGGGTTTTTGGCGCTTGGGGGTGGATGGTCTTTGGTTGCCGGACGATACCCATCTCGAGCGTGCTCGGGATTTAATTCGCAACTACCAAACCGAGCGCACGGCGAAACAGCAAAAAATTTATGCTGAGTTGCTTGAGAGCGGGCAGGCGCCAACACTTTGGCAAAACTTTCTCTTGTCACCACTGCGTTTTATCGCGCTCATTATTGCAGTGTTTTTCATTCTCACGCTCACACTCGCACCCTTTGGGTTTATGGGAAAGCATTAATCCCTTGGGGCGTTTGGCCTTAACCGCTATCTCATGTAGAATGCCCGCCTCGAAATTTACCGTCCTAATTCCTGTAAAATTGGGCACAAATTAAGGTTTATCAGTCACTTCCATGGAAATTAATCCGCTATTAAATGCCCTCAAAGACCTCACCGAGCGTACCGATGTGCTCCGGGGGTATCTTTGACTATGCCACCAAAAAAGAACGCTTAACCGAAGTAGAGCTTGAACTTGGCGAATCCAACGTTTGGGAAAACCCCGAGCGCGCCCAAACCCTCGGCCGCGAGCGCTCAAGCCTCGAAAACGTCGTAAAAACTATTGATGATCTCGACAGCGGCGTGGCTGATTGCCGCGAACTGCTGGACATGGCGGTTGAAGAAAACGACGAGGCTAGCGTTGCGGATGTACAAGCTGAAATTGAACGCCTCGATCAGCAACTTGCTGCATTAGAATTCCGCCGCATGTTCTCTAACGAGATGGACCCCAACAACGCCTACCTCGATATCCAATCTGGCTCCGGTGGAACCGAAGCGCAGGATTGGGCAGAAATGGTTTTGCGCATGTATTTGCGCTGGGGCGAAGCTAAAGGCTTCAAAGTAACTTTAGAAGAATGTTCTGCAGGCGATGTGGCTGGTATTAAAAGTGCGACCATTCGCTATGAAGGTGAATACGCCTTTGGTTGGCTGCGTACAGAAACAGGTGTCCATCGTTTAGTACGTAAATCGCCATTCGATTCCGGCAATCGTCGCCATACGTCTTTCTGTTCTGTGTTCGTTTCGCCAGAGATTGACGACAATATTGAAATTGATATTAATCCAGCTGATTTGCGCATCGATACTTATCGCGCAAGTGGCGCGGGCGGCCAGCATGTTAACAAAACCGATTCGGCGGTGCGTATTACGCACATCCCAACCAACATTGTTGTGCAATGCCAAAACGAACGTTCGCAACACGCTAACCGTGATCAAGCTTATAAAATGCTTCGTGCAAAAATGTATGAGCACGAAATGCAAAAACGAAACGCTGAAAAACAAGCGATGGAAGACAGCAAATCCGACATCGGCTGGGGCAGCCAAATTCGCTCCTATGTGTTGGACGATTCACGCATTAAAGATTTGCGCACCAGCGTACAAACCAGCAACTGCCAAGCTGTTTTAGACGGCGCGCTCGACCAGTTTATGGTTGAAAGTTTGAAAGCCGGTTTGTAAGAAAAATAACCCCTCATCCTAACCTTCTCCCGCAAGGGGAGAAGGGATTCCTCCCTCTCCCCTTGCGGGAGAGGGCTGGGGAGAGGGGCACACAACGCAATGAGAAATTCAATTTAATTATTAAGCAATTATCACAGTGACCACTATGACTAACGAAACAACTTCTTCACAAGCGCATGATGAAAACAAATTAATTGCCGAACGTCGCAGCAAGCTTGATGCTATTCGTGAGAAAGGCAACGCATTTCCCAATGACTTTAAACCAGAAAATAAAAGCCAGGAATTGCAAAATGCGTTTGGTGAAAAAACCAAAGAGGAGTTAGAAGCGCTTAATCATATCGTTAGCGTTGCTGGTCGTATCATGGCCAAGCGTGGCCCATTCCTTGTGTTGCAAGATGGTCATGGCAGCATTCAATTATATGCCGATAAAACTGCGCAAGAAGTCATCAAAGATAAATGGGGCGTGTGGGATATTGGCGATATCGTCGGTGTGAAAGGCGCGCTACACAAATCAGGTAAAGGCGATTTATACGTAAACTGTGAAAGCTTCCAATTGCTTACCAAAGGTTTGCGTCCGTTGCCAGATAAATATCACGGCTTAAGTGATCAGGAAATTCGTTATCGCCAACGCTATGTGGATTTAATTGTAAATCCAGAAGTGCGTGACACTTTCCGCCTGCGTTCAAAGTGCATCAACTTCATTCGACAATATATGGTTGGTCGTGATTTCATGGAAGTAGAAACACCCATGTTGCACGTCATTCCCGGTGGTGCATCTGCAAAACCATTTATTACGCACCACAATGCGCTCGATATGGAAATGTATTTGCGTATCGCTCCAGAGTTGTATTTAAAGCGCTTGGTTGTTGGCGGTTTCGAACGCGTATTTGAAATCAACCGTAACTTCCGTAACGAAGGTGTTTCAACGCGTCACAACCCAGAATTCACCATGATGGAATTCTATCAAGCTTACGCCGACTACAAAGACTTGATGGATTTGACGGAAGATATGTTGCGTAAAATGTGTCAGGAAGTGATGGGCACCACCACGCTGAAATACCAAGAAAGCGAATACGATTTTGGTAAGCCTTTTGTACGCTTAACAATGTTTGATTCTGTGTTGCACTACAATCCGCAAATCACTGCGGAGCAATTAAGCACCGTCGAAGGCGCAACTAAAGCAGCAGAAGCCTTAGGTTTAAAAATTAAGCCGGGCACAGCATTGGGTAAAATTCAAACCGAAATTTTTGAAGAAACCGTTGAGCACAAATTGGATCAACCAACCTTCATTACCGAATACCCAATTGAGATTTCACCACTAGCACGCCGCAGCGATCACAACCCAGCAGTTACCGATCGCTTTGAGTTTTTCATTGGCGGCCGCGAATTAGCAAACGGCTTCTCTGAGTTGAATGACGCGGAAGATCAGGCCGAACGTTTTATGCAACAAGTGCGTGAAAAAGATGCCGGTGATGATGAAGCTATGCACTATGATGCTGATTTCGTACGCGCACTCGAATACGGTTTGCCACCAACTGCAGGTCAAGGGATTGGTATTGATCGCTTAATTATGTTGTTTGCAAATGCTCCATCTATTAGAGATGTGTTGTTGTTCCCGCATATGCGACCTGAGTAAATCTCGAATATGTACGAGTCATTTGCGAAGACAAAAGAGCTTTACGGTGTAACTGAGGCGATTTTTAAGGAAAAAATTATTCCTGCAAATCGCCCGGTCATCTTGCGCGGCCTGGTTGATAGCTGGCCTTCCGTGATACAAGGGAAAAGTTCTCCTCTCGATACCTGCAAATACCTGCTTCAATTTTATCGTGGTGCTAAAGTACCTCTGTTAATTGGTGACACTCCTGGCAAGCGACATATCTTTTACGAAGACGGGATGACTGGGCTCAACTTCGAGCGCTACCCAGTAATTTTACCTGAGGCTTTGCACGCACTCTTAGACCAAATAGGCGATTCGAATGCGCCAGCAGTGTTTATGGAGTCTCTTCCCTTACCCAAATACTTACCGCAGTTCACTGATCAGAACTCTATTCCTTGGTTGAGCAGCGACATAGCGCCTAACATCTGGATTGGAAATGCTGTAAAAGTTCAAACTCATTTTGATTTGAAGCAAAACGTTGCCTGTGTTGTCGCCGGCAGGCGACGCTTCACGCTTTTTCCACCCGAACAGCTACCTAATTTGTATATTGGCCCGTTGGATTTCACTCCTGCCGGAACCCCCGTTAGCATGGTGCCTTTTGATAATCCCGACTTTGAACGCTTCCCCCGTTTTCGACAGGCTCTGGAATTTGCAGAAGTCGCTGAACTGGAGGCTGGCGATGCCTTATACATTCCTTACGCATGGTGGCATCAAGTTCAGTCGTTGGAGAGTTTTAATATATTGGTTAATTATTGGTGGAATGACGTCGCTTCACCTACATCGCCCTACGACGCGTTACTGCATGCGGTAATGGCTTTCCGTGATTTACCCCCGAATGAGCGTAAAGTTTGGCAAGGCATGTTTGAGTATTTTGCTTTTGAGGCACATGGCGGCGCCTTAGAGCACCTTGCGCCTGAACATCGCGGATTAATGGGCCCGACATCATCGCAGAGGACTGCGGAAATTAAATCCGTGTTGGCTCGAGCCTTTAATCGACCTGAATAACCAAAAAAGCGCCAAAAGGCGCTTTTTTTATGCTTGAAGCATTTCAATTTCATCTCTTCGGACTTTTCTCACGTGCATTGCCATGTCCGCTTTTGAGATTGCTGGATTTTCCGAATTCGCTTTTGCCGCCGGATTTTTTACTTTTGTCTTCTGGATGTTGGCTCATTTTCTAATCCTCTTGGTTGTTTCTATATCGCTGGGATCGCTGATAGCTGGCATTTTTCTGCGAGCTGTCTTGAGTCTCTCTCCGAAATATTTTTGTATCCGTTCGGTGGCGCACGTTTAGGTTGCAGCCCTAAGAAGGCTTTTTAAGAAGCGGTTGCCATTTAAAATAAGTTGCAGATCGCCACAACCATTCCACTGGGCCGTAGTTAAAGCGAGTGAGCCAAAATTTACAGAAAGCAACTTGGATAACAAATACCGTTACACAGATTACGGCGTTTAGCGAGGGTGATGTTAAAAAGAATAAACCGAGTCCAAAGTTGAAAAATAAAATCACACCGAAAAGCGATTGGCTTAAGTAAGAAGTGAGTGCCATTTTTCCAATGTGGGACAGTGGCGCCAAGCGCGTGTGCCATTTGGGCTTGAGCATAAGCAACGGTATGGATGCAATGTAAAAAAGCGTTACGCTGGCATTAAGTGCGTCATAAATTAATCCACCAAACCAGCGGCTCCACACAGCATGTTCTGCATCAATGGCGAGTGCTTGCAGGCAGATCAAAAAAACGATGCCTGCTACTGAAAATCCAATACTGGCGAGCCCGGCTTTTTTCCACACCTTCTTAAAAAAATCTTTGGATGTTTCAATATCTTCAAACCATTTTAAGCGCCCGGCCAACATGCCCAACATAAAGAATCCGAAGGTGATAACCAAACGACCAGAGGTGAGTTGATAGTCAATTTTTTCTTGAATGGCATAGATGTTGTGAGCAACTACATCGGCAAAAGAGCCTTGCGTTACAGCTGCATAATATTTAGCGCCGTTCTCCACTATATTATCAGCGATGAACACCGGTGTGCCTTGTGTGTAAATGGAAATAACTTCGATAATCTTGGCGGGCACGTTAAGAATAAAAAGAGCTGCAATAACAATGGTAGCTCTGTTACTTAAGTTGCGAGCAAATAACAGCAAGAGGCCAAGTGAAGCATAGATAGTTAAAATATCAGCGCGCCAGAATAGATGGTGCACAACTCCGATTAGTCCCAGTATCAGCAGGCGCCAGGCGAAACGTAAATTAGGGTTGGCATCCTTGGCAACTAAACCTTTTATCTGAATGTAAAAGCTCAAGCCAAACAAAAATGAGAACAGCGAAAAAAACTTGGCGTTAAAAAATAAAAAATTGAGTGCAATGACGATGCCGTTTGGAATATCCATATAAGCGGTGTAAACATATTCCGGCAGAGGACCTCCTTGATACCAGAAAATCATGTGTGCATACAAAATGCCGAGGAGTGCAAAACCGCGCAGAACGTCAATGGTTAAAATTCGCGGTTGTGCTTGTGTGCTAAGAGCTGGTGTTGGTTTGAGGAAGCTGACATTGCCCATAATGGTTCCTTGAGTTCTTGTTTTGCTACAGCTAAGACGCGGTTATTCTGGTTTTGGATGCAACTGTATAAAAAATCTGTGTGTAATTCCCTTATCGCATTTTCCGGCGCTTCCTCGATATGCGTGGTAAGATGCGCGCCCGCTATTATTTTGTCCGGCGCACTTATTCACAAGCTGGTTGGTCTCGAGCGCAAGCCGGTAGGTTTAAAGGTTAATCCATGAAAAAGACATTCAAACTCCATGTGGAAGGCAAGAACAGTGATCGTTTGTTAGAGGCGATCAAGCATGAAGTTCGTAAGTACGTTAAACGTGAAAAACGTAAGACACTGCCGCAAGGCGCCAACTATTGGGCATTTGACTGCAAGTTCGGTACAACCGAGGCGGCTGCTGAGGTCTTGCATTTAGGGGAAATCACAAAGCAGATGGATGTGGTTTCCAAAGCGGGCGGTGATAGTTTTTACGTAGAAATTTTAGCTCGCCCAGCTGTTCGCACGCCGCGTGAGCGTTCGGTGGATGAGAATGACTTGAATGATGACGATGATATGTTCGATGAGTAAACATCGATAAATCGATCAAAAAAAGCCGCCAAATGCAAATCTGGCGGCTTTTTTGTTTTAGGTGATTAAGTTTATTTGGGCTTTTTAGCAGAGGTCGTTTTAGGCTTGGCCGCATAAACTTTTTTAGCCGCTTTGTTAACAGTCTTGTCCCCACCGCGACGAATTTTCTTGGGAGCATCGGCGCGGGTGGCGGGCTTTTTGGGGGCGGGAGCCGCTTTTACCTTGCGTTGGTTTAGTGGTGGCGCTTCGGTAACGTCAAAACCTTTAACACGTACGCGTTTGATTTTGCTGCCTATTAAATCTTCAATTAGCGTGAGCTTGTATTCCTCGGCGGGCGAAACCAGCGAAATCGCTGTGCCCTTTGCGCCGGCGCGGCCGGTGCGGCCTATGCGGTGAACATAGTCTTCCGTAAAGAACGGCAGGTTAAGGTTTACGACGAAATCCAAACCTTGAATATCCAATCCCCGTGCGGCTACTTCGGTCGCAACCAATACTTGCAGTTTGCCATCTTTAAAATCTTGTAAGGCGCGGCGGCGGGAGCCTTGCGTCTTTTCGCTGTGGATTACCGCCGCGTCTACGTTGTCTTCTTTCAACGCATCAATCAGCTTGTCAGCTTCTTCGCGGGTACTGCTAAACGCCATGACCTGATACCAGTTTTGGCTGCGCAACAGGTGCACAAACAGCTCGTATTTGCGTGCGTCATCCACCGGGTAGACCACGTGCTCGATGGTGTCCGCCACCGCATTGCGTTTGGATACAGCGATCAACGTAGGTTTGTTCATCGCCTGCTTGGAAAGGTTAGTAACCAAGGGCGAGCTGGTAGCAGAGAAGAATAGGGTTTGGTGTTTGCGCGGAATACTGGTGAGGATTTTGTGGATGTCATTCACGAAACCCATATCCAACATGCGGTCGGCTTCGTCCAAAACGGCAAATTCCACTTTGGAAAGATTAAGGTTGCCAAGCTCCACGTGCTCCAGCAAACGACCCGGCGTCGCCACCAATATATCCACGCCTGCGCGAAACTTAGCGGCTTGGCTGGTTGCTTTAACACCGCCGTAAGCGGTAGCCACTTTGAAGGTTAGGAACTGGCTGAGTTGCTGAATGCTTTCGGCCACTTGCTGCACCAGCTCGCGGGTTGGGGCGAGTATCAGCGTACGTGGATGCAAGGGTTCGGCAGACTTTGGCTTATCGAGCATTTGTTGAAGCACGGGCAGGGCGTAAGCCGTTGTTTTGCCGGTTCCCGTTTGGGCTGTCGCAAGCATGTCCACGCCGCGACGAGCAACAGGTATGGCTTGCTGTTGAATAGGAGTCATCTGCTTGTAGCCCAACACTTTAATGGCGTGGAGCAGTTCGGGGGCAAGGCCAAGGGATGCAAAATTCATAATCAACGCGCTAACTAAAAAAGGGCGTGCAGTATACCAGCTTGCGCCTCGGGCGATTGGGTTTGCTGTGTTTGCAGCTTTTGGTCGGCGCCTGGTCTGTGTAAAGCAATGTAAAAAGCTCGCGCTATGCAACAGCTTGGGGGTTTGCGTCAGATAAAATAAGTTCGCCTATAAAACCATAAATAAGGCCATTACGTTTCTGTTGCCGCTCAAACCTAGCGGTGCCTATAACTATAAAAACCAATCTAAAAACTTATACCTACAAAAATGAGAGAACCTCTATGCAATTGTCCAAACAATTACTGATCTTTTGTGCAACCTCAATTCTGTCTGTTGGCTGCGGTGGTGGGGGAGGTGGTGGTGGCAGCACTACGCCACCCGTGACCACAACCAGCTCTTCGGCGGCAACTTCATCCTCGTCTGTATCTTCATCAAGCTCCAGCAGTTCGGTGGCGACTTCATCCAGCTCCAGCACGGCATCGGGCTTGGCTTTCTGTACCTTGCTCACGTCAGATCCAGATGGCGACGGCATTGGTTTGGAGAACGATAAGTCGTGCCAAATGCGTACTGGCTTCGACATTACCGCTGAAATGGGCATGGGCTGGAACTTGGGTAACACCATGGATGCTTCCGGCAACAAGGCAAACCCTTTGGATGACGAAACCTATTGGGGCAACCCAAAAACCACTAAAGCTAACATGACTGCCTTGAAGGCCGCTGGCTTTAAAACCTTGCGGTTACCCGTGAGCTGGGATGATCACACAGGTGCAGCGCCTGATTTCACCATTGATGCAGCGTGGATGAACCGCGTGGAAGAAATCGCCAATTACGCTCTGGGTAACGGCATGTACGTAATTGTAAACATCCACCACAATACCGGCTGGGAAAATCCAACGCTTGCCAACGAAGCCAACGCCAAGGCTCGCTTGCAAAAGTTGTGGACACAGATCGCCACACGCTTTGAAAAGTATGACCATCACGTCATTTTCGAAACTATGAACGAGCCACGCGACCAAAAGGTGGAATCGGATTCGGGCGACGATGATTGGTGGGGTAACGATTCAAACTACTTTACCGTGCTGAACCGCCTCAATGCAGCAGCCTTGGACGCGATCCGTGCGACTGGTGGAAATAACAAAAAACGCTTGGTGATGATGCCGGGTTACACCGCCGGTGTTGCTGAGCACCAGCTCAGTGCTGTGGTAATTCCCAACGATAAGATGGTCGCTTTGTCGGTTCACTCTTATACCTCATACAACTTCGCGCTCAATTTAGGTTCGGGTAGCGTGACTACTTTTGGTGATGGTGACCGAACTGAAATCGACGCCATTTTTAACCGTATCGATAGCAAGTTTCTGCAAAAAGGCATCCCAGTGATTATGGGCGAGTGGGGCTCCACCGATAAGGGCAATTTGGCTGAGCGGATCAAGCAAGCCAAGTATTACGCGCAAAAGAGCAGTACCTACAAAGTACCCATGGTTGTGTGGGATAACGGAAACCTAGCAACCTTTGACCCTAACAAAAATCAGGGCGAAATCATGGGTTTGTTTAATCGCAACAATAACACTTGGGTCTTCCCAACTATACTGGATGCCATTATGGGTGGCGGTAAATAAAGTTTGGTTGTATGGAAAAATGCCCGGCAATTCGCCGGGCATTTTTGTTATTGTGCGCGCCTTCCCCTTAACCTAAAACGCCACACCTTAAAAGGAATAATCGTGAGCCCACTATCCATATCTCCTAATACAGCCTACTGGTTGGACAAAATTGCAGACGCCTACACCCCCTTACTGTTGATTATTGCGGTGGTAGAAATTTGCCTAAGCTGGCGACGCGGCCAGCGCATGCATCTTGTCTACTTGGTTTATGCGGTAACCATTGTGTACTCCTTAATGTTTGCAGATGAGCGTTGGGGCTTCTGGGGAAGCATCGGGCTGGACTATTCCACCCATTCTGCAGCCTCCTTTTGTTTGGTTGTGGTGATTTGTTGGTACAAAAATGCCAGCGCTTGGCTGTTTGTGGCGACGACGCTAGTGGCCTATGGGCTTCTCATGTACATCTTGAATTACCATAGCTGGCTGGATATGTTCACCACTGTTTTGGCGTGCGCTCTGTGTTTGCTTCCTGTGGGGATTCGCCGAATTCGGCAGCTCAGAGCGTCCAAACTCAGTAGTGCCAATTTGGTGGCGGGCTAGGCTTCGGTCAGGCTCACGTTGCCTCAGCGAGCGCGGAAGGAGCGCGAGAAACCAGCAATTTTGTGGTATTCTGCGCGCCCTTTTAGTGAAACCCGAGTGTGCATCAGAGAGTCATATGGCAGTAAAACCCGTTTACCGTGTAATTTTCCTCAACCAAAACCAAGTTTACGAAGTCTTCGCCTGCGCCATTTACCAAAGCGAAATGTATGGTTTTATTGAAGTGGAAGAATTCGTGTTTGGTGAGCGCAGCCAGGTATTGATCGACCCGGCGGAAGAGAAACTGAAAAACGAATTCGCGGGCGTAAAACGCTCCTACATTCCCATGCATGCGATTGTGCGTATCGACGAAGTAGAAAAAGAAGGCCCCGCAAAAATTAGCGAAGTAAAAGGCGGCGGCGACAAAATTGCGCAGTTCCCCTATGGTGGATTTATCCCTAATCCAAACTTGGGTGAATAGAAATCAAAGCGGCTTAGGCCGCTTTTTTTATGTCTACAATTAAGAAAACTAGATTACAAAATTTTTATGACATCACCTCTAATCCTCGCCATCGACCAAGGCGGTCAAAGTTCTCGCGTTGGTGTTTATTCACTGCAAGGCGAATTGCTGCATTGCTTTTCTGCAAGCTGCGCCACTAGGCATGAAATGGTAGGTGATGTTGAATATATCGAACAAAATCCGGTTGAGATTTTAAAGGGTATTCAATCGTGTCTTGATCAAGTTCGCGTCGCCCTCGGTAAAGATGTCGCACGTATTAGCGCGGCAGGATTTTCGGGGCAGGGTTCGTCCTTGTTGTGTTGGAATGCAAAAACGGGCGAAGCCTTATCGCCGGTTTTGAGTTGGCAAGATATTCGCGGTCAGCATTATTTCAAAGATATTTCGCTCACACATGAGCAAGCACAATCACGCACGGGGTTACGTGTGTCGCCGCATTACGGTGCGAGTAAAATGCGTTGGTGTTTGGAAAATAATTCACAGGTAAAGCACGCGTTTGATGCAGGCTCCTTAGCTATTGGCCCTATCGTCAGTTATATTTTGTGGCATTTGTGCGGTGAGTTTTCTGTAGATCCGGGCCATGCGCAAAGAACCTTGTTGTGGAATTTGCACACCAAAGATTGGGATGAAAATTTACTACAGCTTTTTAAAATCCCGCGCGAGATTTTGCCCAAGTGTAAATATCACAGTAGCAATTTTGGCAGCTTGTTACTTGGCGAATGTAAAATTCCGTTTCGTGTCAGCGCACGCGATCAAGGTGCATCATTATTTGCGCGTGGTTTGCCCGATAAAAATGTGGGTTACATTAATATTGGAACGGGCGCGTTTATCCAACGCGTGAGCGAACGCCTAAGCGCACCGGAAGGTTTGCTTGTTAGCCCTTTGTGGATTTCCGAACAAACGGCGGCGCAAAACGATATTGAACTGGCGTCACCAGTTTGTTACGCCAATCAATTTGAGCCAGCCTTATACGCATGGGAAGCCACTGTAAACGGCGCGGCATCTGCAATCAGTTTTGTTGAAAAAGAAGCGGGTGTTGCGATAACGCCCGATGTCATTCAGCGTGTACTCGAACTAGAGCCTGCACACGCTTGCTATTTTCTGAATGCTGTTGGTGGATTAAGTGCGCCTTATTGGCGAACGGATTTGGAATCGCGCTTTAGCGAAAATCTCTCCGCAGATGAAAAAATTTTGGCGTGGCTTGAATCCATTCTTTTCCAAATTTTTGTTAATTTAAAATTAATGGAGCAGCTCGGGCCTTTACAGAAGCTCTACGTCAGCGGCGGTATTAGCCGTGCCGATTCTATTTGCCAGCGCTTGGCCGATTTGAGCGGCGTGCCTGTGGTTCGCAGCGAAAATACCGAGGCCAGCTTGCAGGGCATTGCGTACATGGCGGCCGGGTTACCCAGTGTTTGGAATCAATCAGTAGGGGGGCAGATATTCCAACCCAAAAGCAATCCACGCTTATTAAATCGTTACAGCCTGTGGCAGAATGCCTTAAATGACTGGCTTAGCGCATAATTTTCAAAAATCGAAACGAATTAGGCCTCAAAGGTATATAAAACTCAGCTAAACTCCACCTATCTTCGCTTGGACTCTACGTGATGAAATACGATTTGGTCGTGATAGGAGCAGGTATTCAAGGTGCGGGAGTCGCACAAGCAGCGGCAGCGGCAGGCTACACCGTGTTGGTGTTGGAACAATCCACCCCGGCGGCGGGCACGTCTAGCAAATCTTCAAAATTAATCCACGGCGGTTTGCGCTACTTGGAAAGCGCCCAATTCGGTTTGGTGCGTGAGAGCCTGCATGAACGCGCGCTTTTGCTTAAGCTGGCCCCTGAGCTGGTTAAACTGCAACCCTTACATATCCCCGTTTATAAAGATTCAAAACGCAGCCCGCTCACCATTCGCGCAGGCCTAAGTCTTTATTCCGTGCTTTCTGGCTGCGATTCCAACGCCTATTTCCGCAGTCTTCCACGCTCGCAATGGGGCGAGTTGGAAGGTCTTAAACAAGATGATCTTCAAGCCGTATTCCGCTACCAAGAAGCCCAAACTGACGACGCAGCTTTAACCCGGGCGGTTCTGCATTCAGCCATGGAACTGGGCGCCGATTGTGAGATTCCCGGCCATTTTGTAAGAGCCCATGTGAACCCGGCATCGTGCTTGGTGGAGTACCAAAGTGAATTCGGCTTTAAAACGGCGAGCTGCCGCGTACTAATCAATTGTGCGGGGCCTTGGACGAGCGACGTCATTTCGGGCATTGAGCCAGACATGTACTTACCCAAGGTCGATTTGGTCAAAGGCAGCCATTTACTACTACCGCCGCTGCTCAAAGACTATTTTTACCTTGAAGCCCCACAAGATAAACGCGCCGTGTTCGTCTTACCTTGGCAAGGCAAGTTGATGGTCGGCACCACCGAAAAGATGCACTATGGCGCGCCGGAAGACGCGCAATGCTCGCTAGAAGAACGCGATTACTTGTTGCAAGTACTGCTGCATTACTTCCCGTATCTTTCCATTGATATGAACCAAGTGGATAGCTTTGCCGGTTTGCGCGTGTTGCCGCGCAGCGATCTCAACGCTTTCTCGCGCCCACGCGAAGTGCTATTCGAGGTAGATAACGAAGCCTGCCCACGCGTACTTTCTATCATGGGCGGCAAGCTCACTACTTACCGCGCAACGGCCTTGCACGCCTTGGCGAAAATCAAAAAATCCTTGCCCGTGAAAACGCGCATTGCAGATACCAGCCGAATTCCTCTCTCGCCGGTAAACTGGCATTAATTCCCGCCCCAGAAAATCCACCTTTCATGATAAAAATCATTGGTGAGCCGCGCATCTGCCGTTAAAATGCGGGCACTCCATCCGGCAAGCTTCACCGCTTGCCCCTGTCCACCCTCAGCATTAAGGACTCACTGTGAACTTTACCGGCGCCCACATTCTCTCCATCGAACAATTTGAACGTGCTGATATCAAACGAATCTTCGACGTGGCCGACGCCATGGAGCCTTACGCCCTGCGCAAAAAAGTCACGCGCGTGCTGGAAGGGGCGATTCTGGGCAATATGTTTTTTGAGCCAAGCACGCGCACCCGCGTTAGCTTCGGCGCAGCCTTTAACTTGCTGGGCGGAAACGTGCGCGAAACCACCGGCTTTGAAAGCTCATCCATCACCAAAGGCGAATCGCTTTACGACACAGCGCGAGTGCTTTCGGGTTATAGCGATGTGATTTGTATGCGCCATCCTTCGGGTGGATCGGTTGCGGAATTCGCGCAAGGCAGCCGTGTTCCTGTGATTAACGGTGGCGATGGCCCCAACGAACACCCCACGCAAGCGCTGCTGGATTTGTACACCATTCGCAAAGAAATGCGCTCAAAAGGCCGCAAGTTAGATGGTTTGCGCATCGCCATGATCGGCGATTTAAAACACGGCCGCACGGTTCACTCCCTGTGCAAACTCGTGCGCTTGTTTAGCGATATTCAACTCACGCTAATTTCGCCCAAAGAATTAGCCATGCCGGAATATATTGTTGAGGAACTGCGCATGGCGGGTAACAAAGTCACCATTACCGACGATTTAACTCACAGCATTTCTGACATTGATATTGCTTACTCAACACGCATTCAAGAAGAGCGCTTTAGCAACAAACAAGAAGCCGACATGTACCGCGGCCGCTACCGTTTGAATCAGCGCATATACACCGAACATTGCCAACCTAACACGGTCATCATGCACCCGTTACCGCGCGATTCCCGCGAAGAAGCTAACGAGCTGGATAACGACCTCAACCAAAACCCAAACCTCGCGATTTTCCGCCAAGCCGATAACGGCGTGTTGGTGCGCATGGCATTGTTTGCGCTGGTGTTAAACGTAGCGGACCAAGTGGATAAGTATTCGCGCGAAGTGAATTGGCATAGCTCCTTGCGGGGATGATCAAGCGATAAAACCCGAGTATGCTTAACTGGAAGCAAGGCAACTTTTAAAGTGTGGAGAGATCAATGCCCGTAATCTTGCGGCTCAATGGATTTAGATTTTTCTTTTATTCGAACGAGGGAAATCCTTTAGAGCCTGCCCATATACATGTTTCAAAGGATGGGGACGAAGCGAAGATTTGGCTTGACCTACAGTTGCTTTGGCCAGAAATGACGGTTTTGATGCGCGCACCTTGCGTGAAATTTTAACCATTGCGGCTGATAACCAAACGTTTTTTGTGGAGAAATGGAATGAATATTTCGCCTAAAAGCCTGACTTTTGATGATAACAATATGTGGTTAGTTTTAAGCGATGGCCGCACTTTGGGCGTCCCACTGGTTTGGTTTCCACGTTTAATGAATGCACCTAAAGCGGAGCTAGAAAAATTTGAGCTAAGTTCTCGCGGTATTCATTGGGATTCATTAAATGAAGATATTTCAGTTGATGGATTGCTGCTCGGCCAAGGCGACATCACTCACAAGCCTCATAGAGCTGCTTAAATTTTTCAAATTCTAATTAGAAGTGAATCGTCATCCTCGCTGCGCGAGGATGACGACTCTCGGTTTAATCCTGTGTTGCGTGGCGATAAAAAAATAATTAGAAAAGTGATCTAAACGCGTGTTATTTTTTTCGCGTATTCAACCTCAGCGGAATCCCCAATGAAAAAAATAATAATTTACGCGCTCGGTACGGGCGGTGATGTTGATCCTATGGTTGGGTTGGGTATTGAATTATTGCGTCGAGGTTTTGCGGTTACGTTTTTGTGTAATGACTATTTTAAACCAAGAATTCTTGCAGCCGGTTTAGAGTTTGTATCGGTTGGCACTGTTGAGCAATACGAAAAAGGGAATAGTGAGGAAGCGTGGGAGTCGCGTAATCATGTTGATAATTTTCAGTACTACCACGCCCCCGCATTTGAACCTGCGTTTGAATACGTAAAAAATCATTCCGATAAAAATACCTTAATAGTCGTTTTAGGTGAAGAGAATGGCGCTGGTGTAGCTGCCGATAAATTTGGCATTTCTTTTGTTAAATTTATTATGTCACCCAATATTGTTTTTTCTGTCTACAGCCCACCAGCGCCCATGTCGCGGGCAATTCCAAAAAAGCTTCCGCGTTTTATTGTTCGGTTTCTGCTGCGCAGAAATCGTAAAACCCGTTTTAAGGTGTTTTGCAAAATGCCACACACCGCAGATTACCGTACTACGCGTGAACGTTTGCAGTGCCCCTTAAGGTTTACAACGGATTCAAACGCGTTGCTCCAAATTGGCTTTTTCCCAGAATGGTTTGGCATGCGAGCGAAAGACTGGCCGCAGAATTTGAAGCTTGTTGGTTTTCCGTTGCAGAACCGCGCGAGCGCGAACATGCGCAGCGAGTTCGATGCGTTTATTGCCCAGCGCGGTTCGCCTATTATTTTCACCTCCGGCACCGGCGTAAAAGATGTCGCTCAGCTTTTTCAAGAAGGGCGAAAAATTTGCGAGCAGTTGAATGTACCCGGTTTGTTTGTGGGCGGCAAAAGCGGCGCAGAGTTTCTGGAAGGTTCTGAGTTGTGCGCACACATGGGTTACATAGATTTTGAATACGCCTTGTCAAAAGCCTTGGCCATTGTTCACCACGGTGGAATAGGTACGACGGCGCAGGCCATTAAAGCAGGCATTCCGCAATTAATTCGCCCCATTAAATACGACCAGCCAGATAATGCGGAGCGAATTTACAAATTGGGTTTAGGTACTTATGTAATGCCGGAGGGTTTCAAAGTAGAGCAAGTGGCGCCTATGATGAAGTCGATGCTCGAAAAAGCAAAAACCTCAAAAGCCTTACCGCACTACGCGGCAGACGTTCGCAAGAGTGCTGCAATTGTTGCGGCGGGTGATTTGATTGAGCGAGAGTTTAGAAAATTGTGGTCAGAGTAAAAATAAAAATCGACAGTAATTCAGCTTAGTGAAACTCCCAATTTAATTTTACTCTGACCTCAATTTTTTTTTGTGGATCAGTAGCAAGTGCCTTCCGGGTCAAGATAATAGGCGGCTTTTTTGCCTTTGAATGTATAAAGACCTAATAGATGGAACATCCAAGTGCCTTTGCGTTTTTTAGCAACTTCCAGAGGTTTATCAAATAAATCTTCTGCAATAAAATCGATGCTTGCTCTGTCGTAAGGTGGGGCAAACATACTTGGGCCAATTGATTCATTGACGGGATAAGAGGTAAATAAGCAACTGTTAATTTTATCGCACTTGGTCTCGTCTGCTATAACAAAAGTGATGGTGTCGCCGGCAATAAATTCGTCCGGCATTTTGTTGGTAGGTAGCGGTTCTTTAGTGGTTAAGTTAGTCACCTGAAAATCTGCGTTGGTCACTGCTGATTTCTTGGGTTGCGTATTAAATAGAACAGCAAAACTATAATTGGCCATTTCTTTTTCCTTCTTGATGGTTAGACTTTTCTTGCAGTTGTGTTTTTCTAGGCGGTTACGCTTTTCTAAAAAAATACGTCAATTAAATGCTCCGCTTGCACGGCGCAGATCCAATAAATCAGGCTCTGCTTGAATAAATTTTAACGGAAAACCGAGTTCTGTTGCTTTAGAAAGTGCTGCAACGGCTGCATCACGTTTACCTAGCAATTCATAAGCTAGACCCACCCGAAAATGAGCATAGGCATTATTGGGCGCGAGCGCAATTACGCGCTCTAACAAAGGTTCTGCGCGCGCTCCATCGCCTAGCCTTGCAGAGTAAAGTGCCATGCGCGACATCAGAGTTACATCGCCATTTCTGCGCTCTAAGAGTGGTGTTAATAATTCAACTGCTTTCCGGTACGCTTTATTAGCTTCAACCTTGCGACCAGGAATCCAGAGTAAAGCATCTGCCAAATTGGCCCACGCGAGGTGGCTATTGGGGTTGCCTTTAGTGGGCGATAATGCTGCTTCAAATGATGCGACCGCACCCACATAATCGCCTCTATTGAACAAGGCGGTGCCAAGGTTTCCATAAAGTGCTTCGCTAGAGCGAATTTGCAGCCCTTGCTGCAAAACTTGCAAGGCTTCGTCGTCGCGGTTTTGGCGAACTAGTGCCACATTGAGGCCTGCATAGGCATTGACGGCATCGGGCTGGAGTTGAATACTTAACCGGAATGCTTCTTCAGCTTTAGCGTAATTTTCTTGATCTATGTAGATACTGCCCAACATATCTGCAAAGGAACGCTCTTGAGGAAATCGTTCTAAGCCCTGCCTTGCGAGTTGAACTGCCTCGTCATAACGCTGAGCTGATCTCAGTGCATGTACTTTACCACGCCACGCAAAAATATTAGTTGGCTCAAATAAGAGGGCTTTTTCAAATGCAGCGGAAGCTTTTTCGTGCTCAGCTTTAAAGGTAAATACTCGCCCTAACGCGACATGAACCAGTGCAAGCTGAGGATTTAATTGCAACGCTTGTTGTGCGCTTGCGTTTGCTCTTTGTAGCCAAATGGGATCCTCATTGTCACTCCTATACTTGTCGCAATATACCAATGCTAAACCCGCAACCGCAGCTGCGTTTTCTGGTACATGCGAAAGAATTCTGTTAAAACTTTTTTCGGCTGCCTCCAAACTCCCGGGGCGATCATAGAATTTGAGCGCTTCCATCCCTTTTTTAAATTCCCGCGCTTGTGAATAAGGCTCCTCAGAATTTTGTTCCTCTACTACTACTTCTTCACTTTCAACCTTAGGCTGCATCTTCCATATCAACCCGCCAACCGTTCCCGCCAAAATCAAACCAAACACCGCAAAGGTTGCAATGTTATTGCGTAGGTAATTTTTAGCGCGTACAGAAAAAGGCGCAGATTTTTTCAGCAAGTGTGTTTCAAAGGTGGGGTGTTCTTGCGTTTTGCTGCGCTTGATTTGAACGCGAATGCCGGAATCGCCCGCGCCACTTAGCGCTACAGTATTGTCTTCTTCTACTTTGGTGTTGGCGAGAAACCATTGGTACAGCTTTTCGCACTGCGCGGCTACCCAGTGGGTGTTGGCAGGGCGGTTGTCCGGGTTTTTGCTGAGCAATTGCCCGAGCAGTTCCACCGCCTCTACGGGTAGATCCGGGTTGTTTTTGGTGGGTGAAATAGGTGGGTGCGAAATAATGCGCTGCATGATTTGCAGTTTGTTTTCCGCTTCGCCAAAAGGGTGTGTGCCGCACAAAAGTTGGTAAGCCAAAATGCCGAAGGAGAATAAATCACTGCGGAAATCTATGGTTTCGCCCATGGCCTGTTCGGGTGACATGGAGGCGTAACTGCCGGTTACGTGATCGGTCAGCGTCGCATTAAAGTCTTGGGATTTGGCGATACCCAAATCGGTAATTTTGGCGAGCTTGTGCTTGTTAATTAGAATGTTTTCGGCTTTTAAGTCGCGGTGAATAATGCCGGTATCGTGCGCGGTGGCCAAACCTTGGGCAATTTGGGTGAGCCATTGCATACGCAGGGTAATGGGCGCTATGTGCTCACGCAGGTGTTGCTGCAGGTTTAGGCCGTCTACGTATTCCATCACCAGTGCGAGCTGGGTTTCAGTTTCTATGTAATCGTAAATTTGAACGATATTGGGATGGTTGAGCTTGGCGAGCAGTAGTGCCTCGCGCTTGAACCGCTCGCGGTATTGGGGTTCGTACAAATCGCTGCGCAAGCATTTGATGGCAACTTGGCGATCTAACCGTGGGTCGTGCGCAAGGTAGACCAAGCCCATGCCGCCGCGCCCTAGGGTGCGGAGGATATCGTAATGCCCAATATGGGCTAGGTCTTTAGGAAGTTGCGCCAATGTGCTCATTCAATCTCAGTTGTTATTAGTTACTGCCACACGCACGTTTTACATCAGGTTTTAAGGCGAACTCAGGGTTAGGGTTTCGCCTTTGTAGATTTTAAATTTCTCACAGCCGAAGCGGATTTTGCCACCGCGCCTTTCCAACAAAATTTGTTGCCCAAGTATAGTCGGCAAACTGTCAGCTATCTGCTTGCGAAGGCGGAAAATGTAGATATTCATGTGGGTTGTGTCCAACCCCAGCTCGCTGGCGAGCACTTCGGTGTAAATCCAACCGCGACTTTTGCTATCCAGCCCTTTTTCGGCGTCCGCCGCGCGGTGGCGGGCGAGCTGCGCCAAGAGGTAATGGTGGTTGCGCACGCCGAGATCTATTTTTTGCTGACCATTCACCAATTCAAGCTGGGTGCTTTCTTCATCCAAACTCAAGTTAAAGATAAATTCCATATCGCTAAGTTGCTGGGATGCGAAGGAATGGGCTTCCGTTGGGCCAACAACTTGCGCGCGCATGAGCTGCCAATGCTGGCTGCCCAGCTGGACGAGATCACCATCATTCAGTGAGTGAGTATGGTGCTCCTGCTGGGAGTTCATGGATTCCATTTGCCACTGTTGGGTTTGGTCATCCAAATAGAGCGCAAGCTCGGGCGTGAGGCTATCGGGCAGCAAGTGGTAGCGGGTTAAGTAAATAGGCTCAGGTTTGGTGCCTTTGAGTGCATCCAATGGCCACAGCATATCGGCCGGCGGGTGAAGGTCGATCACTACAAAACCGGGGTCGTCTTGCTTGGCGAAGTGCAGGCGGTCATTCACATTCAAGGGCAGGAATTCATTGGCCGCCAGGCTTACGCCATTTACCCAGGTGCCGTTAAGGCCTAGGTTTTTAATTCGCCATTCTTTGCCGCTCCACTCAATGGCGGCGTGCAATTTGGATATGTAGGGTTTGTCGATATGGGTATCAACAGAATTCGCCAAGCGCCCAAAAGTATGGTGCGGTGCAAGGGCGACGTAGCTTTGAGTCGATGAATTAAAAATATGAGCCATAAATCGTAAGTACAGGGTTAGCGCTGAATAGTAAGTCCCTGTTTTTATCGTCCACTGAAGCCCGGCTTTTCATGTTATCTCTCGTTATGACATGTAATAGCGTGTAATGGGCAATTTATTAGTAAGCACATAGAGTGCCACAGACACGGCAAGGTTTCACCCGTTTATAGCGCTTATTGCAAGAATGGATTCTTGCTTCCCCGCTAGCGTTTATGAACGGGTGAAATCTTCGCCTTTCTGGAGCTGCACTCATGATCTCATTATTTAAAAATAATAAGTCGACCAAGCCCCTTACCAAGGCGGTATACGCTTTGGATGAGCAGCCGGGCGCTAAATGGGTTCCTCTCAATAAAAGTTTTATTACGCTCATGAGCATGGTGTTGCACACCGCTGCAGAGCGTATTGGTATTAGTCATCTCGCTGTCACATTGCGCTGCATTCACCACCAAGGCTATCGCCACCTTTTGTTGGCGGGCGATGATCTGGGGCCAACCGGGAACGCTATGGGGTTGGTCGAAGAATTTATTATCACCAACGATCATGACATTGCGCCTGCTACGCAATATTTGAATAGTGAAGAAGGTATTTCTGTTCCCATTGATTATCAGGGGCAACGCCTTGGTTATTTGCTAGCCACCATAATGACCGATGATTTTGCAGAAGAAAAAGCTGCGCAATCGCCACGTTTGATTGAATCTGAGCTGGATTTGGTGGTTGCGGAAATTAATTCCATTGTCACCCGTTACCAAACTCGCCATCGTGCAATTTTTATTTACGGTGATCAACATTATTGGATTGGCAACAGTGCCGCATTACACCAAGTTGATATGCGCATTGAGCATTTAAAAAATGTTCGCCAGCCCGTTTTAATTCGTGGCAACAAAGGAACAGGTAAGGCTATTGCAGCGCGCAGCTTGCATTGTTGCCGTCATCAAGGCATTACGCCGTTTATTGAGTCTTCCTGTAATGAATGGCAAGAGGGTGCAGCGACCAGCGTATTGCAGGCGCTTTATTCCTATGCAAAAGGCGGAACCTTGTACCTGCGCAATGTGGATACTTTGTCGCACAGCAACTTTCGTGTGTTGCAGCGCTTTTGGGCGAGGCTCAAACGCGAATACGCCACTAAGAGTGCAGAGGATTCCGTAAGCATTATTTTTTCGGTGAGCGGCAGGCAATTTCTAAAAGATTTTGAAATTGCGGCATGGTTGAAAGAAAACACGCTGGAATTGCAATTACCTGATTTGGTGGAACGCAAAGGCGATTTACGAGATTTGGTGAGCTTTTTTATTAAAGAATACAAGCTATCAGTAGACTTTGATTTTACCGAACATGCATGGCGTTTATTAGAGTCTTACAGTTGGCGCGAAAACGTAGATCAACTCAAACGAGTTATCCAAAAAGTTGCGCTGGTAGCTGACGAGCCATTAATCAGTGTGAGTTTGTTAGAGCCATTGATAAAGGAATGGTAGGAATTTTGTAAAACGCCGCGTCAGGAAGGCGCGGCGTTTTATTAGGGCTCGTATTTGAGCTGGTTATTCTGCAAGCTTCTTAATGTGTAATTCGGTTTGCGGAAAAGGAATCGTAATACCGTTTTCATCAAATGCGAGTTTGATTTTTTCATTCAACGCGAACTTCACCGCCCAATAATCATCCGCTTTAGCCCAAGGGCGAACGACAAAATTTACACTGCTTGCGGCTAATTCGCCTACTGCAACTTCTGGTGCGGGATCTTTCAGTACACGTTCTTCTTCGCTCACTACTTTCAAAATAATCTCTTTGGCCAAGCGCAAGTCGTCGCCATAGCTTACGCTGAAAATCATATCGATACGGCGCGTTTTGCGCGATGAATAATTGATAATGTTGCTGCTGTATATGGCACCGTTGGGAATGATGACTTCTTTGTTGTCGCCCGTGTGTAACTTGGTAGAGAAAATACCGATGGAGTCGATGATTCCCGATGTTCCTGCCGTCTCCACAAAATCACCCGCTTTAAAGGGGCGAAATATCAGCAACATAAAACCAGCTGCAAAGTTTTGCAGCGAGCTTTGCAAGGCTAGACCTATAGCAAGGCCTGCAGCACCAAGCATGGCAATGAGTGAGTTGGTGTTTACGCCGAGTTGATCCAGCGCAGCAACAATAATTACAACCAACAGCAATGCGCGTACAACAGAACTTAGGAAATCAATGAGGATTTTGTCGAGCTTGGTGTGCGCCAAGAGTTTGCCGATAATGCGGCTAATAATTTTGGCAATAATTTGGCCGATAACGAAAATAGTCAGCGCAACGCCAATTTTCATCATCCAAGGTACGACATGGACGTGGAAAAAGTTTAAAAGTTGGGTTTCTTCAATCATGTTTATCTCGTCGATCAGTTATTAAGTGAATCAAATTGCTAAGCGATATGGCCAGTGGTGCGCACGCGCTTGCTGCCTTTCGCTTTTTGTTGTTCATTTGCTTTAGCTTGTGCACGGGCTTTTAGGCGCAAATCAATCACGTTTTTTCCCGCCATTAAAAAGCCAACCACAATAAACGCACCGGGCGGCAATATGGCGAGAATCATACCGGGGTAGTTATCGCCTAATAAATGCAACGTCCAGTTGGCTGCTGAATCGCCAAACAATAATTGCATGTTGTTAAAAATTGCTCCTGTACCGAGAAGCTCGCGAATCGCGCCAACGCAAACCAATACCACGGTGAAGCCCAATCCCATCATAAAGCCGTCAATGGCAGACGGAATGACTTTGTTTTTGCTGGCAAAGGATTCGGCGCGCCCAAGCACGGCACAGTTAGTTACTATAAGCGGAATAAAAATTCCCAAAATTAAATAAAGCTCGTAGGTGAACGCTTTCATGAGTAATTCAATGCAGCTTACTAAAGATGCAATAATCATAACGAACGCGGGCAGACGAATCGTATCGCTAATGTGGTTGCGAATTAATGACACGGCAGTATTGGATGCGGTTAAAACCAAGAGCGTGGCCAAACCCAAGCCGAGCGCGTTCACGACGGATGCACTTACCGCAAGCAACGGGCACAACCCCAACACTTGTACCAACGCCGGGTTATTTTTCCACAAACCTTTTTCGATAATATCCTGATAGTCCGTAGACTCTTTGTTAATATTCTCGCTCATTTTATTTCTCAGTTGCTTTAGTATTCTTGCTGAATAATTCGTCGCGGTGCGAATCTACAAATTCTAAAACCTTGCGAACCTGATTTACTACCGCGCGCGGTGTAATTGTTGCGCCTGCAAATTGATCGAAATTGCCGCCATCTTTTTTAACTTTCCATCTTGAGGCTTCTGGCGCTTGCAGGGATTTTCCATTAAAGGCTAACACCCATGGCGATTTGTTTAAATCTACCTTATCGCCCAAGCCCGGTGTTTCGTGGTGATCCACAATGCGTACACCCGCGATGGAACCATCTGCATTAATACCGACCAGCATTTTAATTTCACCGCTGTAGCCGTCGGGCGCTACCGCAGGAATAATAAGCGCAACTGTGTCATCAACGCGGCGCGCTACATAAATTTCACCACCGCTTTTTAAACCTAAGCCTGCCCATGCATCTTCTGGAACTTGAATGACTTCGGTGAGAAGGTCATTGTCATGGCTGGTGCGCGGCAAGATTTCAAACAAGGCTTTTTGTTGCGCTTCACGTTCGGCTTTAGCAATGCGCTCTTTGGTGAACTCTGCTGTTAAAGCGAGTATGGCGGTTGTCACCAACGCAAATAGGCCTAGCATTAAGCTGTTCTTGCTGATGGATTTTGCGGTGTTTTTATCTGACATAACTATTTATCCGCTTTTTCTTTTTGGATAACAACACGCGCTTTTTTGTGCCCGTAGGTTCGCGGAACTGTGTAGTAATCAATAAAGGGCGCGGCAAAATTCAAAAAGAGCACAGCAAAAGCAACGCCATCTGGATAGCCTTTTCCCCAAACGCGAATCACATAAATCAAAACGCCAATTGCGGCGCCGTAAATAATTCTGCCTTTTTTGCTCACGGCAGACGTAACAGGATCTGTAACAATAAAAAACGCACCCAACATGGTTGCGCCAGATAACAAATGGAAAACGGGCGAGCCGCCACTTTGCGAACTGCCGTTGTCATAAAAAGCAGCTGCCATAATTGCGAGTGCAATCAACATTGAAATAGGTGCGTGCCAGGTAAAAACTTTACGATAGAGTAAAAATAATCCACCTATCAAGAATGCAATATTGACCCATTCCCAAGCGGCGCTAGCGAAGTATCCGTTTTTCAACAAAGGTTCTTTTTTGTAGATTTCTTCTAATGCGAGCGACGAATTTTGTTTCATTACATCCAACACAGTTGCGGATGCGTAGCCGTCAATGGGTTGCGCTAGAAAAACTTTATTGAATGCTGCGGTTAAGCTGGGGATATGAGATGCATCCAAATTCGCGGGTGTTGCCCATTGCGTCATTGGGATAGGGAAGGACACCAATAAAATAACGTAAGCCACCATGGCGGGATTAAAAGGATTTAACCCCATGCCGCCGTAAAGTTGTTTTGCCAAGACAATTGCGCAAAAACTGCCAGTAACCACCAACCACCACGGGCAATAGGGCGGTAAAGAAACGGCCAATAAAAATGCGGTGACTAAAGCGCTGTAGTCTTGCAAATAAAAACGAATATCCCGGTTGCGCAATTTCAACACAAGTGCTTCAAATGCCAAGCAACTGGCACTGGCTAAGATCACATTAAAAAATACACCCACGCCAAAAAAATACGCCAAGGTAAAAATGCCGGGTACAAGCGCGTAAATCACCAAGCGCATAATTTGCGCGGTGGATAAAGCCCCGTGGGTGTGGGGTGATGTGATGCTTAGTAAGGCCATAACAATACTTTTATAAGTCTCTTAACTTCTCTTCCACATTTACAACCGCTTTTCTAAAAGCTGCGACATTCGGATCATTTTCCGCTTCTGCTCTTGCTAAACGCGCTTTGGCTTTTTGCAGGCGAGCCTCCAAGGTTTTTATGTGGTCGGCACGTTTCTCATCATCGCTCATATTGGCTAGTGCAATGGTTCTTGCTTTGGCTCTTTCCATGGCATCTGCAACTGCATTTTGTTCTTCCAGTGTCGGTTGTTTGGGTGGAGATTTTAGGAGTTCATCCAACTCTGCTTGTACATCGGCAATTTTTTCCTGCATTTTGGCCACGCCTAGCTGCAAAGCGTTCGCAGTAGGGCTTCCTTCCGCTTTTGCTTGTTCTGCTTTCTCTTGGGCTTTTTGCAAGCGGGATTGCAGCATCTCTAAATTTGCACGCAACTTTTCTTCTGGCGACTGGTTTATTTTTGCTTGGGCGCGTGCAATAGAAGGTGGCACAAGTTCTTCAACGATTGGTTTTGTATCTCGTGCCGTTTGATTTCCCAGAAATTCAGCCAGCTTCTTTTCCGCATCCGCTAGTTTTAACTCGGCTTGCTTAATACGTGATTGTTGGCGAATGAGTTGCTCTTCGGTAATAGGGAATTCCGGGTTTTTCGGCACCAGTGGAGCGCGAGCACTTTCCAAGCTATTTTTTGCGGCGGCCAGCATACGTTCCAGTTTAGATTTTTGTTCGTCAAAACCAATATCAATATTGCTTGCTTTTACAACAGCGGCTACAACTATATTTGTAACAGCGAGGTTTTCTTCTGCTGCGTTGGTTTGCGCTGCGTTTGCTTTCTGTTTCGCCAATTTTTGTTTTGCTTCATCTGCCGCTTTTTTGCGCGCAATACGTTTGGCTTCTTTTTCGGCTTCTTCTTTGTCGATACGCGCTTGGCGGAATTCAAAGCGTTGGCGCGCGCGATCGGCTTTTTCTTTATCGGCGAGTTGTTTGCGAATGCTGCCTTTTGCGGCACGGTAATATTGAACGAGCGGAATTTTACTCGGGCACACGTATGAACAAGCGCCGCATTCAATACAATCGAAAAGATTGTGCGCTTCCAAGCGATCTGTGTCTTGTGCCTGCGCATACCAAAATAGCTGTTGCGGTAATAAGCTTGCGGGGCAGGCTTCTGCACATATGCCGCATCTTATGCATGCTTGCGCAGGTGGCGGGGGCGGTAATTCTTTTGCGCTGGGCGCGAGAATACAGTTAGTCGTTTTAATCACAGGCGCGCGCAAATCTTTTAGCGTGAAGCCCATCATAGAGCCACCCATAATGACGCGGGACGCTTTTGCGGAATCAAAACCATTGTGCTGTAAAAGATAGTCAATCGGTGTGCCGATCAATACATCCACATTGCGTTGAACCGACAGCGATTCACCAACTACTGTAGTGATACGTGAAATTAAAGGCTCGCCTAATGCAACAGCGCGCCATGCGGCCGCAGCCGTGCCTACATTTACGCAACACACACCTACATCTGCTGAATGATGGACGTGCGGAATTTCGCGGCCAGTTATTAGTTGCGTTAATTGTTTTGCGCCGCCGGATGGATATTTCGTGGGAATGCTAATAATTTCAATCGAGCGGTTTATGTCAACTTGCGCAAGCGCAGTTTGCAGCGCAGTAATGGCTTTAGGTTTGTTGTCTTCAACCGCAATCACCACGCGCTGTGGATCGTGAAGTATGTAAGCAAGCAATTGCGAGCCAAGAATAATATCCTCGGCACGCGCTTGCATAAGCATATCGTCCGCAGTGATATAGGGCTCGCACTCGGCGCCATTGATAATCAGCGTATCAATTTTTTGTGTGGATTTAACATTGAGTTTCACGGACGTGGGGAAACCAGCGCCGCCTAAACCTGCCACACCTGCGGCGCGAATTTTTTCGAGTAGTGCCAAACGATCTTGCTGATAAACATTGCTGCAGCTTTCAAACGCAATAAATTCATGTTTGCCGTCGGTATCAATAAGAATACATTCACCACTCACGCCCGATGGATGCGGTAAAGGATGCGCGCCTATCGCACTGACAATTCCCGAACTTGATGCATGAACGTTCGCGCTGAAAGTTCCATCTGCTGCGCCAACTAATTGGCCTGCCAGAACTCTATCACCGACCTTCACAACCGCTTTCGCAGGAGCGCCTATATGTTGACTCAGCGGAATAAATAATTGCGTTGGAATAGGCAAGCTACCCAAAGGCAATTGCGTGGATTGTGTTTTATTTTCCGGTGGATGAATTCCGCCGGGAAAATCAAAGAGAGAAATCGCATTTGTCATGCTGCTTTTTCTCCCTGATGCGAAGGCTGCTTTTTATCGCTCGCGATGAGTTGAATAGGTGACGGTAATTCCCATGCCCAGGTTTTCACCGTGTCTGCTAGCGGAACCATATCAATGCAATCAACGGGGCAGGGCTCTACGCATAAATCGCAACCGGTGCATTCATCAATAATGACGGTGTGCATTTGTTTTGCAGCGCCGAGAATGGCATCAACAGGGCAGGCTTGAATACATTTAGTGCAACCAATGCATTCATCCTCACGGATAAACGCCACTTTTTTTACACTGGATTCTACGCCGTGTTCTTCATCCAACGTGGGTGCTTCAACGTCTAATAAATCTGCCAAAGCATTAATGGTGGACTGACCGCCGGGTGGACATTTGTTAATGGCATCGCCATCAACAATGGCTTGCGCATAAGGTCTGCAACCGGGGTAGCCACATTGACCGCACTGCGTTTGTGGAAGGAGCTTGTCGATTTGCTCAACAAGAGGATTGCCCGTGACTTTATAACGAACTGCTGCAAAACCCAATACCGCGCCGAACACACAGGCTAAGCCAACAAGTGCAATCAATGCGGACAAAATTGGATTTTGAAGAATGAGTTCGAACATACTTTTTTGTGCGCAATTAAAATTAATGAACTAAGCCTGCAAAACCCATGAACGCCAAGGACATCAAACCAGCGGTAATCATACCTATGGCTGCGCCTTTAAAGGGAAGCGGAACATCTGCAGCGGCAAGCCGTTCGCGCATGGCAGAAAATAAAATAAGCACTAAAGAAAAACCGAGCGCACCACCGAATCCGTAAAGTGTGGATTCGAAAAAATTGTGCACTTTTTGAATGTTTAACAGCGCTACACCTAGCACGGCGCAGTTCACTGTAATCAGCGGCAAGAAAACACCCAGCACGCGATAGAGCAGTGGACTGGTTTTCTCCATAAACATTTTTACGAATTGAACAACGGCCGCGATCACCAGAATAAACGCAATGGTACGTAAGTAACCTAAATCCAGCGGCGCTAAAATCCAGTGGTCAACTAAATAAGTACAGACTGACGCGAGCGTCATTACAAAGGTGGTGGCTGCGCCCATGCCAATGGCAGATTCGAGTTTGTTAGATACACCCATAAACGGGCAAAGGCCAAGGAACTGCACCAGCACAAAATTATTGACCAGCACTGTACCCAGTAAGATGAGGAAAAATTCATTAACAGACATGGAACCACCTTGGTGATAGGGGTGTTCTCTGTGGCGCTTGATTGAGTGAATTCTAAGGTGATTTTTATCTCACCTTAGAATTCATTCCAATTTACATTACGCGTTGGCCAGGTTTTGCACCTGCGTGAGGCTCCAGCAAATAAATCTCTTTATCGCCTGGGCCCGCTGCTAACACCATACCTTCGCTCATGCCGAATTTCATTTTGCGTGGTTTTAAATTGGCTACCACTACGGTGAGCTTGCCAATCAAATCTTTTGGATCGTAAGCGCTTTTAATGCCGGAAAAAACGTTGCGCGTTTCGCCGCCTAAATCCAAAGTTAAACGCAATAATTTATCCGAGCCTTCAACATGTTCAGCATTAGCGATTAATGCAATGCGTAAATCCACTTTGGCGAAATCGTTAAATTCAATTTCAGGTGCGAGCGGATCGTCAACCAATGGGCCAGTTGCTTTTGGCGCGGCTGCTGCGGCAAGTGCTTCTTTGGTTGCTTCTAGCATTGCGTCTACCTTTTCTTTTTCCACACGAGTTAACAAGGGTTTAAATTCGTTAATGGTTGAGTTGCCACGGAAGCTTACTGGCGCAGTCCAACTTAAAGTTTCACCGAGGAATTTTTCTGCATCGGCCGCTAGCGTAGGAACAACGGGTTTTAAGTAAGTGAGAATGGCCCGGAACATGTTGATGCCGAGCGTGCACACAGCTTGAGTTTGCGCTTCTGCACCTGCTTGCTTGGCAAGCTTCCAGGGTTCTTGTGTGGCAATATATTCGTTCGCCAAATCGGCTAGCGCCATAATTTCGCGCAGGGCTTTGCTGTAATCGCGTGCTTCGTAATGTGCTGCAATGACTTCGCCTGCATCTACAAATTTATTCCACAAATCTACATCAGCAATGTCGCTTACCAAATTACCGCCAGCGTTGTTAATAAACTTGGCGGTACGGCTGGCGATGTTGACTACCTTACCAACCAAATCGCTGTTTACGCGCTGAATAAAATCTTCGAGATTCAGGTCAATGTCGTCCACTGCACTGGTGAGTTTTGCGGCAAAGTAGTAACGCAAATATTCGGGATTCAAATGATCCAAATAAGTTTGCGCGTTTATAAAAGTGCCGCGCGACTTGCTCATCTTGGTGCCGTTTACAGTGACGAAACCGTGAACACAAATTTTGGTTGGTGTACGCAAGTTTGCGGAATCCAACATCGCGGGCCAAAAGAGCGCGTGGAAGTTCACGATGTCTTTGCCGATAAAGTGGTACACCTCGGCAGTGGAATCCTGCTTCCAGTAATCCATCCAGTCAATGCCGTGTTTGTCGGTGTAATTTTTTAAGCTGGCGATGTAGCCGATAGGTGCGTCCAACCATACGTAGAAGAATTTGCCGGGTTGGCCAGGAATTTCAAAACCAAAGTAGGGTGCATCGCGGGAGATGTCCCATTCTTGCAAGCCGCTGTCCAGCCATTCAGCCATTTTGTTGGCGACTTCATCTTGTAGGTGGCCGGCACGCGTCCAGCTTTTCAGGAAGTCATTAAAGGCCGGCAAGGTAAAGAAAAAGTGTTCTGAGTCTTTGGCGATGGGCGTTGCGCCAGAAATCGTAGATTTTGCGTTCAACAAATCCATGGGCGAATAGGTGGCACCGCATTTTTCGCAGTTATCGCCGTATTGGTCTTCACTCTTACATTTCGGGCAAGTGCCTTTTATATAGCGATCCGCCAAAAACAATTGTTTTTCGGGGTCGAAGGCTTGCGAAATTTTGCGGCTGGCGATGTGACCGTTGGCCAACAAACGCTCATAAATCATGTAGGACAGCTCGCGGTTCTCGTCGGAATGCGTGCTGTGGAAGTTAGTGAAGTTGATGTTAAAACCGGCAGATACAGATTCGTGGTCGCGCTTGATGTTGGCGATGTGTTCTTCTGCGGTAATGCCTTTTTCTTCTGCCTTGAGCATGATGGCGGTGCCGTGCGCGTCGTCCGCACAGAAATACAGGCAATCGTTGCCGCGCAAATTCTGGAATCTCACCCAAATATCGGTTTGGATTTGCTCGAGCATGTGGCCGAGGTGCAAATCGCTGTTGGCGTAAGGGAGGGCGCTGGTAACGAGGATTTTACGGGCTTGGGGCTGCGCTTGGGTCATAGTTCCTACAGGGTCCGAATACTGGTTTGCAAAAGGCGCGCACTATAGCATTTTGCAATGAACACGTCTGTAGAATCAGGCGTAGCAGCGGGTTTTACTGGCTGAGGCTTTTGAGTTGTTCGGCGTTGATTTCCTCCGCGATTTTACTGATGGCGGCGGCGAAGTCCGGGTCTTCCCCATGGAGCAGTTGGGGCAGGGCATTCCGGAAATCCTCCCGGGCGCACCATTCGCGCATAAAGTCTTCCCAGCTGAGCCACATACGCAACTGTTTACGGTCCATTTTGTCTTCATGGACAAGTACGTAAGCACGTTCAAACAAGCTCACCAAAATCGAAAAAAGGACGATTCGACGCTCCTCCTGATCCGGCGACAATGGTGGAGCTACGTCAGTGGATCGCAAACGCAGGTCGGCATTTTGGAGCACAAGCTCCATAAAGCGGGTGTAATCGTCGGAAAGTTGTAGGTAGATTTCCTCTTCTTCGTTGGCGCGCTCGCGGCGCTGCTCAAGAATAAAGACAGCTATACCAAAAGGAAGGCCAACAATGGTCACTACAAAGCTGGCCATTTCAAAGAGTTCGTGGAGGTTTTCCATGAGGTAGATCCTGATAAGCCCATTAACAGGCGTTGTGTAGAATTATAGCCTGCGAGAACTATGCCGCGCTTTAAACAATCGTCACTAACTTACGGTGAAAGTTTGGTGGTTTTGCCGTTGCATTAGGTAAACACCTTTGGGCATAGTGAGGCTTCATGTAATTTCTCAACTATGTAGTTCCCTAACACTCATTTTCTAAAGGCGATCATTATGGAAGACCAAGCTTTTTCAAACCCCGTTTCGGTTCCGTCTCAAGATTCCAAAAATATCGGCATGCTGATGTGGATAGGCACCATCTTTTTTGGTTTTATTCCGGCTTTGATTATCTACCTTATTAAAACAGACGATTCTTACCTGGCAGATCAAAGTAAAGAAGCGCTGAACTGGGCGATCACCGTGCTAATCGGTGTCGCGCTGGCTTGGGTCTTATGTTTGATATTGATCGGCTTCTTAATGCTGCCAGTTATCGGCATTCTCAATGTAGTCTTCTGCATCATGGGAGTGGTGGCCGTATCGAGCGGCAAACTGTATCGCGTTCCTTTCGCGCTTCGCCTTATTAAGTAATCTCCATTAACAAAAGAGCACTTTTTGTGCTCTTTTGTTTTTCATGCACCAAATCTTCTGCAAGTTACTCACTCTATCCTCGCCTTCATTTCCAAATTTGCCTCAAAAAAGCACCGAATTGGCATTTATTTTCGTTGTTGCCCTTATGTGGTGCATTTGCTGTCATAAAGCCCCGCAAAAATAGGGATTTTCTTGGCACGCATTTCGCTCCAGTGAAAGTACCGATAATAAATCTGTAAGGGTGTGTAATGGCTAACCCCGTTTTTTACGATGAAATGTACTCCGCTCCAGATATTTTACGGCCTCACTACGACGTCTACGGCCAATGGCTGAAGACCTTGCCGGCAGAGCGCTTGGCTCGTAAAAAGGCAGAGGCCGATCTAACTTTCCACCGCTTGGGCATTACCTTCGCCGTGTACGGTGAGGAGGCAGGCACAGAACGCTTGATACCCTTCGATTTACTTCCCCGAATTATTCCGTCCCACGAATGGAAAATGTTGCAAAAAGGTTTAGAGCAACGCGTAAAAACGCTCAACCTTTTCCTGCACGATATTTATCACGATCAGGAAATTTTGAAAGCGGGTTTGATTCCGCCGGAACAAATCCTACGCAATGCTCAATACCGCCCTGAAATGCAAGGTGTTGATGTGCCCAACCAAATCTATGCACACATCGCTGGCGTAGACATGGTGCGAGCTGGCGCGGGCGAATTTTACGTGTTGGAAGATAATTTGCGCGTGCCGTCCGGTGTGTCTTACATGTTGGAAAATCGCAAAATGATGATGCGTTTATTTCCAGAATTATTCGCCAAGCACGCAGTGGCGCCGGTTCAACATTACCCGGATATGCTGCTGGATAATCTACGCCAATGTGCACCCCAAGGTGTTGATAATCCGACAGTGGTGGTGCTCACACCAGGCAGTTTTAACTCTGCCTATTTTGAGCATGCCTTTTTAGCGCAACAAATGGGTGTGGAATTGGTTGAAGGCCGCGATCTGTTTGTACGCGACGATTCGGTTTACATGCGCACAACTCAGGGCCCAAAACGCGTGGATGTTATTTACCGCCGCTTGGACGACGACTTCCTTGATCCGCTCGCGTTTCGCCAAGACTCCATGTTGGGCGTTGCAGGTTTGCTTTCTGTTTATCGTGCAGGTCGCGTCACTTTGGCTAACGCAATCGGTACCGGTGTTGCGGATGACAAATCTATTTATCCTTACGTGCCGGACATGGTTCGTTTTTATTTAGATGAAGCGCCTATTCTGAATAATGTGCCAACGCACATGTGCAGAAAGCCAGAAGAACTCGCTTACGTTTTAGATAACCTAGCTGATTTGGTTGTAAAAGAAACTCACGGTGCAGGTGGTTACGGAATGTTGGTTGGCCCCGCAGCAACCAAAGCTGAGATTGAAGAATTCCGGGCGCATTTGATTGCGAACCCTAGCAAATATATTGCGCAACCCACGTTGGCTTTATCCACTTGTCCGATTTTTGTCGATGTGGGAATTGCGCCGCGCCATATTGATTTGCGTCCTTTTGTTTTGTCTTCAGGAAAAGATATTCGCATGGTTCCCGGTGGACTAACACGTGTGGCATTGCGTGAGGGATCGCTGGTTGTGAATTCATCGCAAGGTGGTGGTACGAAAGATACTTGGATTTTAGAAAATTAATTATTGCGCTAGTTCGATAAAACGCGTGGATGGAGAAAAATATGTTATCGCGCACGGCAGATCATTTGTTTTGGTTGGCTCGCTATATTGAACGTGCAGAAAATATTGCACGCCTTTTAGATATTACTTGGCAAACATCACTCGCACCTCAGTCAGCAGAAAGCGCTAGCCGTAACTGGCAAGCTGCGCTCTTATGTAACGATCAATTGCCCGCTTATTTAAAAGCTTATTCAGAAGTTAGTGCTGAGAATGTGTTGGCCTACATGGTGTTTGATCCGCACAACCCGTCCTCTATTTATTCTTGCTTGAAAACCGCGCGTGAAAATGCGCACGCTGTACGCGGGACGCTTACCTCTGAAATGTGGGAGACGATAAATTCCACCTGGTTGGAAATGGTGGCGCACAGCAAACGTAAATTACAGGACGAAGAGTTTTCGAGCTTTTTTGAGTGGGTAAAAACGCGTTCATCGCTCTCACGTGGTGTTACTTTTGGCACCATGCTGCACGATGATGCATTCTGTTTTATTCGTTTAGGTACTTACCTTGAGCGTGCAGACAACACTGCGCGTTTGTTGGATGTTAAATATTATTTGATAGCAGAAGGTGAGCCTGTTGGAACTGCCGCCGACTACTATCAATGGGGCGCCTTGTTGCGCTCGGTGTCTGCGTTTGAAGTTTATCGTCGTGTATACCGCGACAGTGTCTTGCCAAACAAAGTTGCCGAGTTGCTCATCATTAACTCGGAATTGCCGCGCTCGTTAAACACTTGTTTGACAGAAGTGTCGTCCATGCTTAACAAATTGGCGAATCAAAATTCATTTGAGACGCAACGCTTAGCGGGTCGACTCAGCTCGCAATTACGCTATGTGACGATAGAAGAAATATTAGAGGAAGGGTTGCATCCGTTTTTGGAAAAATTCCAACGCCAAATTTACGATTTAGGTATGCGCATCAGCCACGATTTCTTAATGCCGATGCGCGCGGCCTAAGGCTAGTCTTGAAATAGAGAAAGCTATTCCTTGAAGCATAATACTTAAGCGAGAGGGAAATAATATGTTGCTTAATATTCAACACGAAACTGTTTACCGTTACTCCACACCCGTGGATTACACCATTCAACATCTACGGTTGACGCCGCGTCATGAAGCGCACCAGCAACCAATTGATTGGAAAATAAATGCGCCGGGAAAATATCAACGCCACTTGGATGCCTACGGCAACGTTGGTCATATTTTGGTGTTAGATAAGCCTCACGAGGAAATCCGCATTACGGTTACGGGGCAGGTGGAAATCGCGAAAGAGAACGCACATTTACCGTCAGACGGCGGCGAGGTGCCTTTGCTGGCTTACCTGCAGCCCACGGCTCTGACCACGGCGGATTTGGCGATTCAGGATTTAGCCAAAACAGCCTGCAAGTCCAAACGCGGTGCTGTGGATTCTATGTTCAAGCTGATTGATGGAATTCAACAAGCGGTTGCCTATGTGCCGGGCACCACGCAAGTGACCAGCACGGCCGCAGAAGTGTTAGAGGCGGGGACCGGGGTTTGCCAAGACCATGCTCACGTGTTTATCGCTTGCTGCCGCGCATTAGATTTACCGGCGCGTTACGTCAGCGGTTACATACACCCAGGCGATAGCGACCACGCGGCCAGCCACGCGTGGGCCGATGTTTGGTTGGAGGGCTTGGGCTGGGTTAGCTTTGATGTGACCAACGCAAACTTTGCGGCGTCTGAGCATTGCCGGTTAGCGGTAGGGCGCGATTATCTTGATGCTTGTCCTGTTCGCGGCGTTCGCCACGGCGGTGGGGCAGAGGCAATGGAAGTTATGGTGCGCATTGCCCATCCCGATTCTGCAGGTGTGCTGCTACAATCGCTGGTGACCTATCCACCGCGTGAAGCGGTGAGCAAGAAAGGTCTTCAACAACAGTAATTTTCGCGCTCTGAGCCAAGCCTTGGAGCGCAACTCCAAGGTTTAGGTTATGACGTATTGTATTGGGCTCCAAGTTGACTCGGGTTTGGTGTTTTTGTCGGATTCCCGCACTAACGCCGGCGTGGATCACATCAACACTTTTCGCAAGATGACGGTTCTCGAGCGCCCCGGCGATCGTGTCATGGTGTTGCTGACCTCTGGAAATCTGGCGATTAGCCAAGCCGTGATCAACGAGCTGAAACCTATGGAGTCCAGCCTTTTGGTCGATGCCAAAAATATGGTTGAGGCCACGCGTGTTGTGGGCGATGCACTGCGTAAAGTTTACAGCCGTGATGCTGAAGCTTTTAAAGAGTTCGGGTTGGATTTTGCGGCGAGTTTTATTTTTGGTGGTCAAATTGGACACGAACCGCCACGTCTGTTCCAAATTTATGCAGCGGGCAACTTCATTGAAACCACACGCGAGACCCCGTATTTTCAAGTGGGTGAATCCAAATACGGCAAGCCGATTATTGACCGCGTGGTTGAACCCAATACGAGTTTGAAAGATGCGGCTAAGTGCGCGCTTATCTCGATGGACTCTACGATTCGGTCAAACCTCAGCGTTGGTATGCCACTCGATCTTCTAATATATGAAGCAGATAGTTTGACGGTTAAAACTCACGTGAGTATCGGTATGGATGATCCTTACTACAAACAACTGCGTTCGAGTTGGGGTGATCGTCTGCGTCAAGCGTTTAACGATATGCCGGATCCTTCCTATTAATTGTCTTTTTGACAATATCTTTTTTCAAATCCGTTTGTCGTAAATGCTTAAATCACATTGCTTGCTTCAGACGGAAAAATTCGCGAATTTAAACTGATCAATTTATCCCTATTAATTGTGGGGATAAGTTGGTCAGTTAATAACTACTAAAAACCTCTAATCCTATTCCTACATTTTGTGTTACTGAAAATCTCGCTAGATTTGCGGTCATCAGCGTGAAATGGCTGCATTGTTAATCTGCTTTTGATTAATTGCTACTTCATAGGTGCATGCGTGTTGATTTAGCGTAAATACCTTCATGGTTACAATTAGTGACATTTGTGAATTTTTGTTTGGCAAGTGGCTATGACACAATCCATTTTAAAATTTTTCACCTTAATTTCGTCATCGAGTGGTCATCTGTAATGAAAAAACATAAGTCGATATTAATTGCCGTAGCTGCAGTTGTAGGGATATTCCTGATTTTGGCACTCACAAAGTTCAGCCAAATATTTGCAATGGTGCAAGCAGGTAAAGACTTTGTACCACCACCCGTAGCGGTGGGAGCTTATACCGCCCAATATCAAGATTGGCCAAATAGCTTTACTGCTATGGGCACTGTCGAAGCGGATGAAGGCATTAATATTTCTGCAGAAGTCGCAGGCAAAGTTAAACAAATTATGTTTAAGTCCGGCGAGCAAGTTAAAGCCGGTACCGTGATTTTAATTCAAGAATCAGGTAATGAATCGGCGCAGTTGAGTGCGGCTACTGCGCGCTTGCGTTTAGCAGAAGCAAATTACGAGCGTATGGTGCAATTGCGTAAAAAGAACACAGTATCGCAAAACGAATTAGACACTGCGCTCCAACAAAAAGAATCTGCTCAAGGTGATGTTGATAACCTGAAAACAACCTTAGAGAAAAAAGTTGTGCGTGCTCCATTCGATGGTCGCTTGGGCATCCGTAAAGTGGATTTGGGTCAGGACCTTGCGGTTGGAACAGAAATTGTTTCATTGCAAGCGACTAACCGTGTGCGTGTGAATTTCCCTGTACCGCAACATTGGTTGGTAAAAATGACCAAAGGTTTACCCGTAAAGGTTCAGTTGGGTGATGGTTCCAACAATGTTGTAAATGGTGAAGTAACTGCTGTAGGTGCTGATATAGATCCAGTGACACGTAGCGCAACCGTTCAATCATCACTTGAAAATAGTAAAAACCAATTTATTCCCGGTATGGCCGTTCAAACGCAAGTGACTTTGTCCAATCCACAAAAAGTATTAGCTGTGCCTTCAGCATCCGTCATTTTTGCTCCCTTCGGTGATACCGTGTTCGTGATTGAAAAAGACAAAGAGAAAAATGTTCTCAAAGCTCGTCAACAGTTCGTTCGTTTGGGTAAGTCACGCGGTGACTTTATTGAAATTGCTGACGGTATTAAACCGGGCGAACAAGTGGTTAGCGCCGGCGCATTTAAGTTAACCAACGGGCAGTCTGTGATATTGAGCAAAACTGCGCAGCCAGACTACAAAACTGAACCCACGCCAATTGATCAATAATGTTCAATGGTGCGGTGGATGTATTCAGTACATCCACCAAAAAATATTTCACTCAAACCTACTTGAGTTATTGATATGAAATTTACCGATATTTTTATTAAGCGACCCGTGCTCGCCATGGTCGTCAGCCTGCTGATCTTATTAGCAGGTATTCAAGCAGCAAGTTCTTTGTCTGTGCGGCAATATCCACGCAGTGATATCGCTGTTATTACTATTAACACCGTATACGTTGGCGCGAACGCCGAGTTGATTCGCGGTTTTATTACCACGCCGATTGAGCGTGCAATTGCGTCTGCAGATGGCATTGATTACATTGAATCAAGCAGTGCCATGAGCATGTCTACCATTAATGTTCATTTGCGTTTGAACTATGATCCGCTTAAGGCAATGACCGAAATCAGCGCCAAAGTGAATCAGGTGCGTGGTAATTTGCCGCCCGAATCAGAAGTTCCAGCGATTACCGTTGAGTCAGCAGATAGTCAGTTTGCTGCTGCCTACTTGACCTTTAACTCGAAGATTCTTGAGCAAAACCAAATTACTGATTTTTTAACGCGTTCCGTTCAGCCGCGTTTAACGGCGATTGCTGGTGTGCAAAAAGCTGAAGTGTTGGGCGGCCGCACCTTCGCAATGCGTATTTGGTTGAAGTCTGAAAGATTAGCGGCGTTAAATATTTCTCCATCGGAAGTTCGCCAAGCGCTTGCTAATAACAACGTTCAAGCAGCAATTGGTCAAACACGCGGTAGCTACACCCAAGTGAACTTGCGTGCCGATACCGATTTAAAATCTGTTGATGATTTTAAACGTTTGGTTGTTCGTCACAGTGCTGAAGGGACTATTCGTTTAGATGATGTTGCCGATGTTGTATTAGGTGCGGAAGATTACAACACAGAAGTTAACTACTCGGGCGACACAGCCGTATTTATGGGTGTGTGGGTTGCACCCAATGCAAACTCGTTGGAGGTTATTCGTAACGTCACCAAAGAGATGGAAAAAATCAAAGCAGATTTGCCATCTGGTTTGAAAGGTGCGGTTGCTTATGATGCAACCAAATATATTGAATCCGCGATTCACGAAGTTATCAAAACCCTTACTGAAACTCTCATCATTATTATCATAGTGATCTTCCTGTTTTTGGGTTTCAGTCGCTCGGTCATTATCCCTGTACTTGCGATCCCGCTCTCGCTAGTGGGTGCGTTGTTCATCATGCAAATTTGCGGCTTCTCGCTGAACTTGCTTACGCTCTTGTCTATCGTGCTCTGTGTAGGTCTGGTGGTAGATGACGCAATTGTGATGGTCGAAAATATCGAACGCCATATTCAAGAAGGTAAGTCGCCATTCAACGCATCTATTATTGCAGCACGTGAATTGGCCGGCCCCATTTTGGCAATGACCGTAACACTGGTTTCGGTATATGTTCCTATTGGTTTGCAAGGCGGTTTGACGGGAACGCTGTTTCGCGAATTTGCGATTACGCTCGCGGGCGCGATTACAATTTCTGCGATAGTTGCTATTACTTTGTCGCCCATGCTCGGTTCGCGCATGTTAAAAGCGCACCGTGAAATTGACGCGCCTTTAGCAAAATCTTTTGATCGTTTCCAAGCTTGGTATAGCAATAAGTTGGAGTACAGCTTACAAAATCGTAAAGCCGTTTATGTGTTCTGGATTGGTATCGCCTTATTGTGTTTCCCTTTGTATAGCTTCTCGCCAAAAGAGCTTGCGCCTACAGAAGACCAAGGCGTTATTTTCGGTGTGGTCGATGCACAATCTAATGCAACTATGGATCAGGCATCGCATTACGGAAAAGTGGTTAACAAAGCGTTCATGGATATTCCAGAAACAGACTTTACTTTCCAGCTTACTTCGCCCACAGCAGGTTTCGCCGGCATGGTGTTAAAACCTTGGCACGAACGTGAACGTACAGTGTTCGACATCATGCCTGAAATTACAAAATCTCTGTCTGATATTTCCGGTGTTCGCATTCTGCCCATTACGCCACCGGCTTTACCGGGCGGCGGTCAATTCCCTGTGGAATTTGTTATTGCTTCTACCGAAGATTCAAAAGAAATTTACAACTACGCACTCAAGCTCCAAGAAAAAATGGCTGCTAGTGGTATGTTCTATTTCAATGTGCTGGATATGAAAGTTGACCAACCGGATTATCAATTGAGCATTGATCGTGAAAAAGTCGCTGACCTCGGTTTGAATATGCAGCAGGTGATTAATGATTTGGGAACATTGTTAGGCGGTGGTTATGTGAATCGCTTCAACATGGCGGGCCAAAGCTACAAAGTTATTCCACAAGTTAAGCGTGCTGAACGTTTAACGCCGGAAGATTTGACCAAACTGTATATCACAGGGCCGAAAGGTAAGTTGATTCGCGTTGATCAAATCGCCAGTTTTAATCACACCACTGCGCCACGTAGCATCAGCCGTATGCAGCAATTGAACTCGGTAAAAATCAGTGGCGTGAGTGGTAAGCCTTTGAGCGAAACTTTGGAATGGCTTGAAACAGAAGCTAAACAAATTTTGCCAAAAAATTACAGCATCGATTACACCGGCGAGTCGCGTCAGTTGAAGCGTGAAGGCAATACCTTTTTGCCAGCGTTCCTAATGGCTGTCACCATGATCTTCCTAGTTCTGGCCGCTCAGTACAACAGCTTCCGCGATCCAATTGTTATTTTGGCAGGTTCTGTTCCGCTGGCGATGTTTGGCGCTCTGGTATTTACCTTTATCAAAATGCCAAATCCGCAAATGCCATCGCTCACGGAATCTTTCTCTAGTACCTTGAACATTTACTCGCAAGTAGGCTTGGTAACCTTGATGGGTTTGATTGCGCGTAACGGTATTTTGGTGGTTGAGTTTGCTAACAGAATGCAGGAAGAGGGCGCGACTAAATTTGAAGCGATTCGTCAGGCTGCTGTAATTCGTTTGCGCCCCGTATTGATGACAAGTATCGCGACCGTTGCCGGTCACTTACCGCTGATTTTTGCAGGCGGTGCTGGTGCTGAAGCCCGTAACTCAATCGGTGTTGTATTGGTATTCGGTATCGCAATCGGAACATTCTTTACTTTGTTCGTTCTGCCATCTGTATATGTCTTGCTTGCCAAGGACCACCATTTGGATAAACAACATCTTGCAGAGTTGGAAACCGGTCAGGCTTAAGGCATCGTTAAATAAGAGCTGTTACAATGGCTCCATTCTAAAAAAGGGCACCACAAGGTGCCCTTTTTGTTGTCGGCAGGGCATCAACAGCGTTCCTCGGCCGACATTTGTTCCGCTTTATACGTGAGGTTTTTATGTCTTCTATCACTCAATCCGCCGTAGAACAGGCGCTGCAAAAGGTTATTGACCCGACCACTGGCCGCGATTTGATCAGTCTGAATGCTGTGACGGACATTGCCATAGATGGCACCAAGGTGGATGTGACTTTACTCCTCGGTTACCCTGCCAATAGCGTTCATTCGGCCATTGCGGTTGCGGTCAACGAGGCCTTATCCAAAATTGGAGTTGAGCGTGTCGGGCTTGATATAGGTTGGACGGTGTACGCAAATCCCACGGCCAATTCCCAGCAAGCTCTGCCGGAGGTTAAAAATATTATTGCCGTAGCATCGGGCAAGGGCGGTGTGGGTAAATCCACTACGACCGCCAATCTGGCTTTGGCGCTGGCTGCAGAAGGCGCGCGCGTGGCGGTGCTGGATGCAGATATTTACGGCCCAAGCCAACCGCAAATGCTCGGCGCGCCAGAGCGCCCGCCGCAAGTTATCAAGCACAACGAACAGCAATTTATGGTGCCGGTTGAGGCGCATGGCGTCCAAGTGAATTCCATGGGTTTTATGGTGACTGAAAATACGCCCATGATGTGGCGCGGCCCCATGGTGAGCGGCGCATTGCAGCAGCTATTGACCCAAACCTACTGGCAGGATGTGGATTACCTGTTGATCGACATGCCGCCCGGTACAGGGGACATCCAAATCACGCTGGCACAAAAAGTCCCTGTGACTGGCGCAGTTATAGTCACCACGCCGCAAGATATCGCCTTGCTAGACGCTAAAAAGGGTATTGAGATGTTCCGCAAGGTAAACGTGCCCGTGATTGGTGTTGTTGAAAACATGGCGATACACATTTGCTCGAATTGCGGTCATCAAGAACACATATTTGGTAGCGGCGGGGGAGAGCGAATCGCTAAGGACTATGATACCCAGCTACTGGGCTCCTTACCGCTTAACTTGAGCATTCGAGAGGACGCGGATAACGGCAAGCCCTCTGTGGCTGCTGATCCTGAGTCCGCCGTGAGCAAAATCTACCGCGATATAGCTCGCAAACTGTCCGCTAGTTTGTGGCTCCAGAATCTGGATGCGCAATCTATGCCTGAAATCGAAATAACCGAAGACTAAACGAGCCCTACAGCGGGGGCGGCGATTGGAGTTTTTTAGCGGCCGGAAAACCGCTATGATGCCGCCCCTAATCCTTAGATCTCGTCTTCAAGAATCAACCCGGGAGTACCAATGAGTATCAAATCCGACAAGTGGATGCGCCGCATGGCAGAGCAACACGGCATGATTGAACCCTTCGAGCCAGGTCAGGTTCGTTACGATGCAGCGGGTTCCCGTTTGATTTCTTACGGTACCTCAAGTTACGGTTACGATGTTCGTTGTGCTGACGAATTTAAAATTTTCACCAACGTTCACTCGACGGTTGTTGATCCTAAAAACTTCGACGAAAAAAGTTTTGTAGATATTAAAAGCGACGTTTGCATTATTCCACCGAATTCTTTTGCATTGGCTAGAACGGTTGAATATTTCCGCATCCCTCGCTCAATCTTGACCGTGTGCTTGGGTAAATCTACCTACGCGCGTTGCGGCATTATTGTGAACGTAACGCCGCTGGAGCCAGAGTGGGAAGGACATGTAACCTTGGAATTCTCAAACACAACACCGCTACCTGCAAAGATTTACGCGAACGAAGGTGTTGCGCAAATGCTGTTTTTTGAAACCGATGAAGTGTGCGAAACCTCTTACAAAGATCGCGGTGGCAAATATCAAGGCCAGCGTGGCGTAACCCTTCCTCGCACTTAATTTCCCTTCCGAACACTTGCTCGCCGTAACGCGGGCAAGGCGTGATTTCTATGCAGCAGTTTGATGTCGTTATTATCGGTGGTGGCGCAGCAGGTTTAATGTGTGCTGCCAATGCCGCTGCTCGTGGCCGCAGCGTGGTGGTCTTAGATCACGCCAATAAAGTCGGCAAAAAAATTCTTATGTCCGGCGGCGGGCGCTGCAATTTCACTAATATGGAAGTGCTGCCCAAACATTATCTCTCGGCAAATCCGCATTTTTGCAAATCCGCTCTTGCACGTTTTACTCAGTGGGATTTTATTGCGCTCGTGTTAAAACATGGCGTTGCCTATCATGAAAAAAAATTGGGCCAATTATTTTGCGATAACAAAGCGCAAGATATTTTGAATTTACTCTTGGATGAATGCGCGGAGGCTGGCGCAATTATTCAAGCAAATTGCGCGATTGAATCGGTAACTGCGTTGACGGGTGAATCTCTACCGGCACGCTACAAAATTCATACGGGTTTGGTCGAGTATTCCTGTGAGTCGCTTGTGATTGCAACCGGTGGTTTATCCATTCCGACTATGGGCGCAACCGGGTTTGGCTACCAAATTGCAGAACAATTCGGATTAAAGCTAAAACCGCGCAGTGCGGGCTTGGTACCTTTTACCTTATCCCCAACACAGCTTGAGCAATTTAAAGAGTGTGTGGGGAACGCAGCAGAGGCGAGAGTCAGTTGCGGTGAGCAAATCTTTACAGAAAATATATTGTTTACCCACCGTGGTTTAAGCGGCCCGGCTATTTTACAAATCTCGTCCTATTGGCAGCCGGGGCAAATGGTGACGATTGATTTGTTGCCAAACATGAATCTCATTGACTACTTAACGCGGCAACAACAGGCGCGCCCCAAGGTTCTGTTAACAACATTGATGGCTGAATTGCTCACAAAAAGTATCGCGCAAAGCTTTTGTAACTTTGTGCCGGAAATAAAACCTATCAATCAGTACACACCTAAAGAAATTCACGCTATCGCCGATGTGTTTCACCGTTGGGAAATTATGCCGGCGGGAACAGAAGGGTATCGCACTGCTGAAGTAACCTTGGGCGGCGTTGATGTTGATGATCTCTCCTCCAAAACCATGGAAGCCAAAAACCAGCCCGGCTTATTTTTTATTGGCGAAGTAGTGGATGTAACCGGGCATTTAGGTGGGTTTAATTTTCAATGGGCCTGGGCGTCCGGGTTTGCCGCAGCGCAATATGTGTAACTCAATTAGACTTTATTTGTCACAAAGCCGAGCTAAGCTTGGCTAATTGCTAACTCTTTTCTTATTTTTATTATGTCCAGATTTTTAGTCCCCCTGTTGTTTGCATTTTCGTTGCTAATCAGTTCATGTGCCAGTCGTGCTCCCATACATGCTAATAATTGGCCGGCCCACATTCCACCTCGCGATTATTTCGTTGAGCGTTATGAAGCAGATGCGGATAACAAAGCGAGTGAAGATCTGGATGAATACTTGCTGTGGGTTGTACGTTTCTACGAGGGATGGGAGCTCTACAGTAACGGCTGGACAAAAGTGACGCAGGATTCCCTACATGGTGTGAAAGATCCTATTTTAGCACAAGAAATCAAAACTAAAATGGATTTAATTGGTAAAGGAATCGCCAGCGAATGGCCTAAGAATAAAAAAGATCGCCGTATTTTTACCCGTCACATTGTGGTGTGGGGAAATGCCTTGGTTGAAGCCATTAAGCGTGATCAAGAGTTACACTTGATCAATAGGGTTTTGGCTGACGTTGATGGATTGGTGGCCTATCGAGTTGCCGTAGACGACATCAAAGCTGAGCGATACTTCCCCAAAGATGCTGGCGACGATGTTTTTATGTGAGTCTTTTTTGCCCCAAAATTGTGCTTCTTGTACTAATTTTTATTTTTCTTCCTGAACCTCTTATTTCATGGGGTTATTTTTTTTCTTTGGCTGGCACTTGGCTAAACCATCGCTAAACTTTCTATTAAGTTATCTCTCTTGATTGATGTTTCAAGTTTTGAGTTTAAGTACCTAAACATTTTTTGCTTATATCCGAAAAATAGAAATGATTCGCATTCGAAGGTAATCGTATGATGGTAAAACCTCTAGGATTGAAGACATCGTTCAGCCTTATGTTAGGCGCACTGGTCATTGGTTTTGTCGTATTCGGCTTGGTATCGCTCACCTTAATGGAACGATTAAAAGTTAAAGGACATCTATATGACAATGTCGTAAGAGGAAAGGATTTGATAGCGGATATTCTTCCCCCACCGGCTTACATCTTAGAGGCGAATCTCACAACTTATGAAATGGCAGCTAATTTGAACGCGAGTGATCGAACTCTGCTTGCTAAACGATTGCAACAATTGGAGGCTAATTTTCAAAGCCGTACAGATTACTGGCGCAAACAGCCTTTACCAAAAGACATCTCTCAGCTGTTATTACAAGATGCTCATGATTCCGGAATCCAGTTTTTTAAGATGGCTAACGTCGAATTTAAAGCTGCGTTAGATTCTGGGGACCCTAAGCAAATTCAGGATAGCTTGCGGAAAATGAAGTTGGTATACGAAACGCATAGAGCTGCAATCGATAAGATTGTTAAACTCGCTAATGCCTATAACGAGCAACAAGAAGCGATTGCTGATCAAGATATTTCCTCTGGCCGCGTTTGGTTGTTGGTGATTTTTGTAGGTTCAGTGTTGTGCGCACTCGCGGTTACAGCTTGGGTTGCGCGCGGGCTCACTAAAGCAATGGGCGGTGAACCTTATTATGCGCAGGAGGTCGTGGCCCGTATCGCTAAGGGCGATTTAATTTCTTCCATCAATAGCTCGCGCGATTCACAAAGCTTGTTGGCTGGTATTCGTAGCATGTCAGACAAGATAACTGACGTGGTACGCGGCATAGACGATACCAATCGTGAAATTAGCCAATCCATTTTTAGGGTAGCCAAGCTTTCAAAAGAGATTGCTGAAGTTAGCTCTGCTCAACAGCATGAATCCGAGAAGGTTTCTCATGCTACCGAGGAGTTGCGGCAAATTTTGTTATCTGTCCAGGAACTTACGCAATCGGCAAATCAAAAAACACAAGCTGTTGAAACCTTGGCGAAAGCGGGACTCAAATCAGTTGCGGAAATTTTGCACGATATGGACGGCGCTGTACATAAAGTGGATAGTACAGAAGAGTCTGTGCGTAGCTTGGCCGCAGCAAGTGGAGAAATTAATTCCATAGTTTCAAGTATCAAGAACATCGCAGATCAAACAAATCTGCTCGCTTTAAACGCAGCTATTGAGGCAGCGAGGGCAGGAGAGCAAGGCCGTGGTTTTGCTGTTGTTGCCGATGAAGTGCGCACCTTGGCAACGCGAACTGCCGAAGCTACAACCATGATTCAAGTTATTGTGAATGGATTAAATACTAAGGTTGATCAAACCTTAGGTATCATGACTGACGTGTCTAGTGCGGTTAAAACTATGCAATCCCGTGCGAAGGACAATGGTCAAGTCATACAAGAAATGGCCGCGGAAGCGCATGAGAGCAGCCAATTCAGTATGCGAATATCGGAGGTATCTGAGCAGCAAATTAATCGCTTGTCTGATTTGGATATGCGCTTAAATACGCTGTTTGATACGCTTCGTTCAAGTGGAGGAACGTTGGATTTGATACACAGTGTTAGTGATGTACTACAAAGCTCTGTTAACGGTCTTCAGCAAAAAATTAAATTCTTTAATTTTACTCCAGAGATTAAGAAAGAGGTTCATCCAGGCAATCAGCGTCGATATCAACGTGCACGCCACAGCTTGCACGTTGGGATTCAATTCGGTGGAAAGGTAATCCCATCGCTTGCAAAAGACTTCAGTATGGGAGGAATTTTGTTAGTGGTTGCTGACAGCCTTCCTCTATCTAAAGGCGAATTACTGAGTTTAGAGATAACGCCGCCGGTCGAAGAGTTAGATGCATATCTAAATCAACCTGCTTTTAATGTAACGGGCAGGGTTGTTCGCGTAGATAGAGTTGGTCGTGAATTTTTATACGGTGTCGAGTTTGAAAAGTTATCGCCTGAATCAGAAGTGTCGTTGCGAAAAGCAGCAGAGTTTTATCGTACCGCCATTGCGTAATTAGCTGTTGTAGCGAGCAAGGTCTTCGAGTTGTTCTTTGGTAAGAGTTTGTAGTTTTTCCCTCAGCTCTTTCTCGATGTCGGGCATAAATTTTTCAATGACGCTATCAATAAGCGCGTTGCGTAAGCCCGCTGTTTTTGAAACAGGAGCTGCGCCATAGGTATTGCCCAGTAGTCTCGAGGGGATAGTGGTGCTAGCAATTTTCTTTGCGGTTTCTTGTGCAAATAATGGCGGTGGATTATTGCCGTGCAAGCGGGAGCGAATGTGAGCTGGCAGAAATGGATTTTCTCCTGTTGCTTTCGCTAAGGAGGGGCGAGAGTTGGTTTTGTGTGCGTCTTGCGCGAATTTGTTTGCCGTGACTTCTGCAGTGTGTTTTTCCAGCTCATCAATAGTGTTGAGTAAATCTTTTTCTGGTTCTGTTGATTGAGCTTCGGGTTTTAAAGCATCGGGCTTGGGTAAATCAAAAAAATCCTGTTGCTCTTCCACAATCACTCTGGGGGCGGGTTTTGATGTTTCAGTGTTGATGAATTGGCTCGATTGTTTATTTGAAAACGTTTCTTGAAATGATGAGTATGAAGGCTGAGCAGTGAAGGTTGTAGAACCGGATAAGTCGGTAATCGACAAGTCTTTATCTAACCTGCTGTTCTCATAGACGTCATCTAATGCGTGCTCGTCGAAATCTTCCTCATCAAATGCACCAGTGTTGATGACCACCGCATCCACATCCGAATTGTTCGTGTGCCTTAGTTCTAGATCGAAATGCTGAGAATCAAACGCTTCTGCGTCTTCCACTTCTTGCAAGATAGGGATGTCGTCTTCTTCAAGTAAAAGTCCCTTTATAGATTCCAATTCAAGTAGCATGGCTGCTTTTGTTTTAGTGGTTGTATCGACCATACAGTGCCTCAAATATCGCAAAAAATCTCAGTGAAGACTTACCGCTGATGTTGGTTAATAGGATAACCCCGCTGCTTATAAAATCTATAGTGATCGCGCGTGTTTTCTAAAATTTTTGGTTCTTGAATCACAATTTCGGCCACGCGTGCAAAGCGGCTAAAAAAATCCGGGATCTTGCTGCTCAGGTTAATTAAAACATCCTGATGTTGACCCGATGGAATAGTGCCGGATTCTTCCGAGTAGGTGATTTCAACTTTTACGTCTTCCTCGCCCCCAATAATTTGATGCGGGATAAAACTTTCCGGCTTAAAACTCCAGAGTAAATCATCTATCTCCTGCGCCTGATCGAAGTTGTCTACTACGACCAAGATGCTGTGACCCAGACGTTCAACCTTTTCGATAAAGCGACACACGTATAACCAGCGTGCTTCCACGCTGGTGTCCTGAAGAATATGAAAATCAATTTGCGTCATGTTGGTGTGGAGTGCTGCTACTGGTTATCTAACAAATACTGAACGAGAAGTGGAACAGGGCGGCCAGTTGCTCCCTTCGCAGCGCCGGAATGCCAGGCAGTGCCGGCAATATCCAGATGCGCCCACGCAAAATTTTTGGTGAAACGAGACAAGAAGCAAGCCGCCGTAATGCTGCCACCTGCGGGCCCACCGATGTTGGCAATATCCGCAAAATTGCTGTCGAGTTGTTTTTGGTAGTCGTCCCACAATGGCATTTGCCATGCGCGGTCGTTGGCTGCTTGACCGGCTTTGAGTATCGCTTGCGCGAGGTCTTCGTTGTTACTGAACAATCCACTTGCGTGATTGCCGAGGGCAACGACGCAGGCGCCGGTAAGGGTTGCGATGTCGATAACGCTTTTAGGTTTGAAGCGTTCGGTGTAGGTCAGTGCATCACACAACACCAAGCGTCCCTCGGCATCTGTATTGAGAATTTCGATGGTTTGGCCCGACATGGAGGTAACTATGTCGCCCGGTTTGGTTGCGCTGCCGCTGGGCATGTTTTCGCTTGCGGCGATAATGCCTACAACATTAATGGCAGGTTGGAGCTCAACAAGCGTTTTGAATGTACCTAAAACACTGGCCGCGCCGCACATATCAAACTTCATTTCATCCATGCCAGCACCGGGCTTTAGACTAATGCCGCCGGTATCAAAAGTGATGCCTTTGCCGACCAAGGCAATCGGTGCGTCTTTTTTGTTTCCGCCCTTGTATTCCATCACAATTAATTTGGCAGGTTGATCGCTACCGGCTGATACGGAAAGCAAAGCCCCCATACCAAGCTCTTTCATGGCTTTTTCTTCCAGAACTTTTACGCTCAGCGCTGTCTGACCACGTGCGAGACGCTTGGCTTCAGCGGCGAGGTAGGTAGGTGTGCAGATATTACCAGGCAAGTTCCCGAGCTCGCGCGCAAGATCAACACCCTTGGCAATAGCTTGGCCGATTTTGATGCCTTTAGTTGCGTCGGAAAGTTGCGCCTTGTTAAAGCCTAGGGTGACTTTTGCCAGTACAAAACTGGGTTCGGCAGGTTTGCTTTTAAGGCTATCGGCGCGGTGTTGGCTGGCAATCAGGATTTCAACCGCTTGGCGTGCCTGCCATTCGGCACTTTTCTGGTCAATTTTTATGTCGCCTAGGACGAGCGTAATATCGCTGCAGGGCGTGGGTTTAAGCGCTTCGGGGATTTTTTGCAAGGCTTTGCGGAAGTTATCTGCGCTGATGTTTCCGTTTTTATCTTGTTCGCCCAAACCGAGAATCAGTACACGTTCGGCGGCGATTCCTTGGGGATTTAACAGAAGTAGGGCTTGGCCATTTTTGCCGGTGAATTTTTCGCGTTTCAAGAGCTGTTCAAGTTGTTTGGCATCTGCCGCGTTGATGGCGCTGGCAGCGGTCGACAATTTGCCGCCGTCAAAACTGTTAACAACAAGGCATTGGGTTGAGTGCTTAACGGCATCCACAACTTTGGCGTTAATTTGCATGGGGAATTCCTCTCTTGATGCGAATCTTCGTGCGAATAAATGATGCAGGCAGGCTTAGGTAAATAAGCAAAAAGGTCCAAGACAAACCGGTGCAGGTACGTGATAATGCCACACTTTCGACGCCTGTGTTGACTGACTTTAAGCGTCCTTCGGGCTTTTTTATTAAAGGCTAAATTTTAAGCAAAAGCAGGGCTTTTGCAGCAGAGATTTTTTTGGGGAATAGTGCGTGATTATTTTTCGCTATCTCAGTAAGGAAATATTAATTACCACCCTCGCGGTGTGTTTTGCGCTTTTATGTATTTTTCTTAGCGTGAGATTTGCAAACTTGCTGGCTGAGGCGACTGCGGGAAAATATGCGGTCAACGTGCTGTTTGAAATGATTTTTTACCGCATGCCGGGTTTTGTGCAGATCATCCTGCCGCTGGGATTTTACATAGGGGTGCTATTGGCCTACGGGCGTCTTTACATGGAAAGTGAAATGGTCGTGTTATTTGCATGCGGTATAAGTCAGCGACAATTGCTTGCAATTACGCTTGTCCCCGCGCTTTTAGTGGCATTTTTGGTGGCGCTGTTTACGGTTTGGTTTACACCGTCAGGCACGCGCATGTACGCGCAAATTTTGGACGAGCAACGGAACCGTAGTGAATTCGATATGTTGAACGCGGGCCGCTTTCAATCGCTTGGGGGCGGGCAAACCATCACTTATGTCAACGAGATTGTTAACAGTCACAAGAGCTTGAACGATGTTTTTGTTGCGCGCGAAAGTAATGGAAAAACGGCGCCGACAATTTTATTGGCGCGCCAAGGCGAACAAATGCAGCATCCCGAATATGCTCAACGCTATTTGGTTTTAAAAGATGGCTATCAATACGATGGTCAACCCGGCACTGCGGAATTTCGTGTAACGCGTTTTTCATCTTATGGTCAGTATATGCCGCCCGTCATTTTGTCAGGTGATTACGCCTCTGAAGCCGATGCAAAACCTACCGGCGAATTATTGTCTTCCGATGATCGTGTGATGCGGACAACTCTGCAATGGCGTTTTTCTTTACCGATAATGGTTTTTGTAATTGCTATGCTCGCAGTTCCCTTTAGTAAAACTAACCCACGTCAGGGCCGCTACATGAAAATGTTACCTGCAATATTGGTGTTCGTTTTCTATTACGTTTTCTTGTCCAGCGTGGGAGGATTGATGAAGCAGGGCAAGTGGCCGATTTATCCAGGCTTTTGGGTTGTTCACGCCTTTTTTGCGGGTTTGGCTTGGCTAATGTTTAATTGGGATCGCATAACCACTAAGCGCCGCAGATTTGTACCAGAGGTGGCAAACCATGCGTAAGCTTACTCGCTATGTTTCCATGAGCGTGTTTAATGCAATTGCGCTTACACTTTTTGTGTTTGTGTCGCTCTACGTCATTTTTACCTTGATCGATCAAATGCAAGGTTTGCGCAACAATTACACCGCCTTGGAAGCACTGATTAACGTTATGTTGCGTGTGCCTTATGGTGTTAGTGTTTTAATTCCCTTTGCCTGTCTTATTGGTTGTCTTGCCGGATTGGGTGCGCTCGCCAGTTCCAGCGAACTTGTCATTGTGCGCGCTGCGGGAGTATCCACCGCGCGTATTTTATGGATGGCGCTTCGGCCTGCACTTATTTTTATGCTGTTGCAATTTTTAATTGGTGAGTATGTTGCACCTTATTCCGAGCAAATGGCGGTGAACCGTAAAGCTATTGCGCAGGGTTCGAGTGTAAAACAGTCCCAGCAACAACTATGGAATCATGAAACCAACGAGTTTATGCATTTCAACGCGGTGTTGCCGAGTGGCGTCATTTACGGTTTGAGTCGCTATCAGCTGAATAACGATCATCAATTAGTGGCCGCAAGTTTTACCAAGCAGGCAATTTATCAAGGGGATTATTGGCAGGAAGAAGATGTTGCTATTACACATCTTGATGCTGATAAAACCAGCGTGGAAAAGCTTCCGTCACGTCGCTGGGACACTCAACTAACGCCAGAACTGCTTAACGTGCTGGTGTCAGATCCTGATAATTTGTCGATCAGCAATTTGTACTTTTACACGAACTATTTGCGCAACCAACATATAGAGAACAACGATTACAGTTTGGTATTTTGGAAAAAAGTGTTGGAACCGCTTGCAACGGCCAGTTTGGTGCTTATTGCAATTTCATTTATTTTTGGTCCATTGCGAAGTGTAACCATGGGGCAGCGCGTATTCACCGGTGTGATGTTTGGTGTGGCTTTTATGATTGCGCAGCGTTTATTTGGCCCCGCGAGTTTAGTGTTTGGTTTCTCACCGCTGTTGGCAGTGCTGTTTCCCATTTTGATCTGTATTGGAATCGGTTTTTTTATGTTGAGAAAAGCGGGTTAGGGTTGAGAGAAATCGAGCAAAAAACCAGCAAATTGCTGGTTTTTTTCTTTGGGCACATAGAACTCAATGGATCAAAAACTGAATTTTTTGCTGCAGCGCATCTTTATCGATTGGTTTTTCCAGACAGCCGCGAATGCCTATGGTAACGTCTGAAATAGGTCTGTAGCTGCAGTTTTCATCCGAAATCAGGACTATAGGGATAGCGTTGGTTTTGGGGTTGCGCGCTAATTGCCTGCACAACCGCTCATTGTTTTCATCTGCGATGGCTGCGTCCATCAGGATAAGATCGGGATGAATATCCAAACAAATATCCAGAGCCTCATCCGCAGTTTCGGTATACAAAATATTGTATTGCGGTGTCAGCATTTGAATCAGGCTTTTGGTTGCGTCAGTGTCTTGCTCAACTACCAAAATCGTTTTGTGTACCGCTATATCATCAACCAGAGAGCGATTGCGGCCCGAGTGTTTGGCTTTGTATAGCGCACGGTCTGCACCTTTGATTAGATCTTCCAACGAGTGCGTGAGTGTCTGCGCACAACTGGCGCCGCCAATACTAACCGTCACATGTTCGCGGGTTGGGGAAACTTCGTGGCGAAGACCAAGCTTTTCCATTTGTGCGTTAATTGCGTCCGCAACTTTCAGCGCACCATGGCAATCTGTTTCCGGTAATAGAACGATAAATTCCTCACCGCCATAACGGCCAAGCAAATCGTAGGGACGGTTTAAGCAATCGCGAATTGCTTGCGTCACTCGCTTGAGACAGGCATCGCCGGCGGGGTGGCCGTAATGGTCGTTGTAGAGCTTAAAATGATCCACATCGATCATTAATACGCTGATCGGGCCCTGTTGGCGTGTCGCGAGCAACCATTGCTGCTGAGCCATTTCGTTAAATGTGCGACGGTTGTAGGTCTGTGTGAGACTATCAAGCTGGCTTAGCGCTTCCAGCTCTGCGTTCAGCTGGTTGAGTTGGTCGCGCATCTCCGTAATGCGTTCCATGGCGCGAATCTTGGCTTTGATGATCATGGCGCTCACGGGCTTGATGAGGTAATCATCCCCACCGGCTTCGATGCCTTCGCGGTAGCTTTCGTCTTCATTGCGACCGGTAACGAAAATGATCGGTATCCAATGACCGCCCAGCCATTCGCGAATCAATCGCGTGGTTTCAAAACCGTTCAAACCGGGCATTTCAACATCCATGATGATCATGTCTACAGGTGTTGTTTCTAACATCTGCAAGGCCTCTTCGCCGCTTTGCGCAATGAGCGGCGTGTGGCCGGCTTCAATTATGTAATTGCGCATGGCATAGCGAAGAGTGGCACTATCTTCTACAAGGAGGATCTTCATTAATGGGTGAACTTTGGGTCTGGATTTATAGGCTAGGGTTGAACGCCGTGATTGAACTCAAGTCTAGTCAATAATTTGCAAGCGTGTAGTTTATTCTTTTCGTGCAATTTTAAAGCGGGCCATTCGCTGAGTCGATTATAAAGAGCGATAAACGGTCGATATTTCCCAGCTTCGCAATGGCCGTCACATATTTCCCCATTCTTTGGAATGGTTTGTGTAAGGCTAGGGCTCCTTGTGATCCAAATAGAACCAACTTCCTAAGCTCTTTTTAAATACAGAGATTTCGTGGTGCTCGTGCAGCTCTCCATTTTGCCGGAATAAGGCGACAAAGCTCACAAATCCTTCGTTATCCTGAGTTTGGCCTTTCTCAGTCGCGAGAATTTGCATGCCTAACCATTCGCAGCTCTCCGCCCAGCGCTTAATATCCTGTTTGCTCGAACGAACCCGATTTTTCGCACTCCATGTTTCCCACAAATAATCGACGGCGACCAGAACATGGGCCGTGTAGCGCGAGCGCATAAGTGTCTCTGCCGTTGGCGCTTTGAGTCTGCCCTCGATGTAGGGAAGACAGCAATTTTCCAAAGTTTTGGTGCTGCCACAGGGGCAAGGTGATTGAGCATTTAGGCGGTGTTTTGGTGGCAATTTTGACCTCTTTTCGGTATGTTGTGCGGCTATTTTGCCGGGGCCGATCTTGCTTGGCTCCAGGTTTTACCCTTCTGTGTTTAAAGTGAACCAAGCATGACTCAATTTGACGATATTCGTCCTTATCACGACGCTGAAGTGCGTCCTACGATTGATCGTATTTTAGCGGATCCTGAACTGGCAGATGCAGTTGCGCGCCTCCGTTTTCCCAAGCTCACCCAATGGCTCGGTTGGCTGATTAGGCCATTGGTTAAAAAGCGCTTATCCCAAGAGTTAGCTGGCGTGAACGATGTTGCAGGTTTTCAGGACGTTGTAGAGCGCTATATGTCTGGAATGCTTGCTGAAGCGACGACCGCTCTTACAATTTCCGGTCTAGATGTGCTGGAGCATCATCAGTCCTATTTGTTTATTAGCAATCACCGCGATATTGCAATGGACCCTGCGTTCGTCAACTGGAGTTTGTACCACAACGATTGCAATACACTGCGCATTGCGATTGGCGATAACTTGCTGACCAAGCCTTATGTGTCAGATTTAATGCGTTTGAACAAAAGTTTTATTGTGAACCGTTCTGCAAAGGCACCGCGCGAGAAGTTAAAAGCAGCTAAGCATTTATCCGCGTATATTCATCATTCAATCGTCAATGAAGATTCAAGCATTTGGATTGCACAGCGCGAAGGGCGTGCAAAAGATGGTTTCGATAAAACCAATTCGGCCGTGATTGGGATGATCACGCTCAATAAACCCAAAACTCAAGAACTTAGCGATTACGTTAAAGAATTGCGCATTGTACCGGTATCCATTTCGTATGAGCTTGATCCGTGTGATGCTGCAAAAGCACGAGAGCTTTACCACCAGCGCACGCAGGGAGGCTATCAAAAAGAAGAGCATGAAGATGTGAAAAGTATTGCCATGGGTATAGCCGGTCAAAAAGGACATGTGCATGTCGCTTTCGGTCGCGTTTTGGATCACCACTACGATGATACCGATCAAATTGTGGCAGATTTGGATCAACAAATTATTGAAAACTATGTTTTGCATGCCACCAATTGCATCGCTTACGAGATTCTTCACGGCACAGTGCCGCAGGTGAATTACACCGATAAAAACATTCCCTACGATCCCGCCGCCGTTGCAGAACAAAAAGCAGCCTTCGTTGCGCGAATGAACGAGATTCCAGCGGAGTATCGCGATATTGCCATGGGCATTTATGCTAATCCTGTTGTCAGTAAATTAACCAAGCCTACGGCTGAGCCGGCTGAATGCTAACAGATGCGGTAAAGAAGCAAATTCAAAGTGCGTACAGCAAATTTTTGGAAAGCAAAAATTTAAAGTCGCGCTACGGCCAAAAATTAATGATTGCCGAAATTGCCAAAACGCTCGGTAATATTGATTTGGATGACGAAAATGTTCGCCAGTCCTCCGGCCATATTTGTGTGGTGGAAGCGGGGACAGGTACAGGTAAAACTATCGCCTATTTATTGCCATCTATTGCGATTGCCAAAGCACTCGGTAAAAAACTTGTGGTATCAACTGCTACGGTTGCTCTGCAAGAACAAATCGTCAATAAAGATTTACCTGAACTTCACCGACACAGCGGCCTATCTTTTTCTTTTGCTTTAGCGAAAGGAAGAGGGCGTTATTTGTGTTTGAGCAAGCTCGATAATTTGCTCGCCGAATACCAAAGTGGATTGAATCCAACGCGTGCGCTTTACGAAGATGAAATGCCGAGCGTAACAGCGCAAGGCATAAAACTTTATCAATCCATGATGGAAGCACTTGCCTCCAATAAATGGAATGGCGAGCGTGACACCTGGCCGCAAGCGCTTGAACAAGATCAATGGCAAATAATCACCACAGATCATCGCCAATGCACAGGGCGTCGATGCTCTAATGTGTCGACTTGCAGCTTTTTTAAAGCACGCGATTCATTACACAGTGTGGATTGCATTGTTACCAATCACGATTTGGTGTTGGCGGATTTAGCCTTAGGTGGCGGCGCGATTTTGCCTGATCCGAAAGATACGCTTTATGTGTTTGACGAAGGCCACCATTTGCCGCAAAAAGCGCTCAGCCATTTCGCCCACCACAGCCGCATGACATCTACTAGCAAGTGGTTAGATCAATGCAATAAAGGTTTGGGAGCTGTGCTCGGGCAAATTAGTGGTGCGGGTAATGTGGATCGTTATGCTGAACAATTGCCTGCGGCTTTTATCGATTGCAAGCAACGACTCGATCAGCTTTATCCGTTACTGCTCGAGTTGGTGGAAACCATTGCATTAGATGATCGCCAATCCAATTACCGTTTTAAAGACGGTGTAATTCCGCAAGAGCTTCTAATTCCTTCAGTTGAATTGCAGCGCAGTTTTGATCGCTTGAGTGAATTGCTTGGGAAAGTATCGAGTGAATTGACCGAGGCGATGGAAGATCCGCATTGTCCTGTTCCCAAAATTGATTTAGAAAATAATTTCCCCATTGTAGGAACCTGGCAAGCACGTGCAGAAGCCAATCGCGAACTATGGGCAACCTATGCCGTGCCAGACTCAGCAACTTCAGTGCCTAGAGCGCGTTGGTTAACTCCGGTTGATGCGTCCGGCAATATGGATATTGAAGTGTGTTCCAGTCCTATATTGGCGTCAAAGACACTCGAATACAGCTTGTGGGATAAATGCTGCGGTGCGGTGGTGACTTCGGCAACTTTAACCGCGTTGGGAAATTTTCAACGCTTTCAAATGCGCGCCGGCACACCGAATGATGCGAACTATCAGGTTGTTCCGAGTCCTTTTAATTTTACTCAAGCGACGCTTGAAGTACCTGCATTTGCGGTGGATGCCAGCAACGCCGATGTACACACAATTTCGTTAATCGATCATTTACCCAAGTTGCTCGACAAAAACGAAGGCAGCTTGGTGTTGTTTTCGTCGCGCCGACAAATGTTGGACGTCTACGATGAAATGCCAGATAGCTTACGCGATTTAATTTTGATTCAAGGCGACAACTCCAAGCAAGAAATGTTAATTCAGCACAAGCAAAAGATAGATCAAGGCGAAGGTAGTATTTTGTTTGGACTCGCAAGTTTTGCTGAAGGTGTAGATTTGCCGGGCAAATATTGCACTCATGTGATTATTGCTAAATTACCCTTTGCTGTTCCTGATGATCCTATTGAGGCGGCCTTGTCGGAGTGGGTGAGTTCTCGGGGTGGAAATCCGTTTATGGATATCACGGTTCCAGACGCATCCTTAAAATTAATTCAGGCCTGTGGGCGCTTACTTCGTACCGAGACCGATACCGGAAAAATTAGTTTGCTTGATCGCCGAATTATCACCAAGCGCTACGGCAAAGCGATTCTAAATTCCTTGCCGCCCTTTACTCAGGTTGTGCATTGATACCTAAACGATTTGTGTAAAATTTTTGAGCGAAAAAATGTCTTCAAAACACATTGCTGTTGCGGAAATTTTAATAGACGTTGAAAAGGAATTGCGTGAGTTACGCTTGTGGGAATTTGAACAGCCCTCTGAAGAAGCATTGGCGAGCACGCAACCTTTTGCGATAGACACCTTGAATTTTCCGCAATGGCTACAGTTTATTTTCATTCCTCGCCTTTACTTAATGATTGAACAGCGTTTGCCCTTGCCGAGCGTGAGCGGTGTAAAGCCAATGGCAGAAGAGTATTTTGGTGTGCTGAAATTAAACAGCGCCCCGTTGATCTTTCACTTAGAGCAAATTGACAAATTGTTGTCCGAATAAATTGCCTTCTGAATGAACCTATTGATGGCCCAGAGCATTTCTATATGAGCACCTACCAATATTCCGTTGATGACCTTTTGTATCTTATGGCTCGCTTGCGTGATCCACAGACTGGATGCCCATGGGATATTAAACAAGATTACGCCAGCATTGCGCCGTCCACCTTGGAGGAAGCTTACGAGGTGGTGGATGCGATTGAAAAACAGGATTTTGTCCACCTGAAGGAAGAGCTAGGTGATTTATTGTTTCAGGTGATTTTCTACAGCCAGATCGGCAAAGAAGAAAATCGTTTTGAGTTTGCTGGCGTTGTTAATGATCTCGTGGAAAAGCTGGTTCGCCGTCATCCTCACGTGTTTCCAGAGGGGATCTTGCACAGCAAAATCGATAATCGCCATACCTTGCCGACGGATGTCAAAGCACGTTGGGAGGCCATAAAGCAACAGGAGCGTGAGGCCAAAGGCGCGCAAAGTTTACTGGCAGATGTCCCGCTCAATTTGCCAGCCTTAAGTCGGGCAGCAAAGTTACAAAAACGTGCGGCGAGCGTTGGGTTCGATTGGGATGATGTACAAGGGCCCATCGCCAAAGTCCGAGAGGAGTTGTTGGAGGTTGAGGATGCTTTGAGTAAGGCTGATGTCTTGGGGGTAGAGGAAGAGTTAGGAGATTTACTCTTTGCGGCAGTGAATATTGCTCGTTATCTCAAGATCGACCCGGAACAATCCTTACGTAAGGCTAGTCATAAGTTCGAGTCACGGTTCAATTACATCGAAACCCACCTTGGCAAGCCTCTTACGGATGCGTCTATTGATGAAATGAACCAGTTGTGGGATGGAGCGAAACATCAAAAGTAACATCAGCTCTATTTTGTGGCCAATTAGGCTAAAACCGCTAAAATTAAAATGTCATATTAATGGTTTGTCATAGGTTTCAACGAGGTTAGTTTGGACTTCAACGAAGTGCGTCCCGGGCATCTTAAATCTTCAGAAAAGACGATCAAGATCCATATTTCAGAGCTTAAAATCGGCATGTTTGTGTCCAAACTTGACCGCCCATGGCTTGAAACCCCGTTTCTAATGCAGGGCTTTACGATTGAGTGCCTTGAGGATATAGATGCCGTTGCCGAGTACTCGGAATACGTGTGGATTGACGCTGTCGCTGAGGAATGGATTCCACCGGAGGCGCGTGCGTCGCTCAAGACCCCCTCCAAAAAAATCTCCTATATCAACAAGGTCGATGCGAAGGCCGAGCATGCCCGGGCGATGGATACCTACCGCGAGGCGCGCCGGTTGACTCGTACCTTATTGGATGATTTGCGTTTGGGCGGCGTAGTTAACACCGAGCAGGCAAAGACGACGGTCAAGGATTGTGTTAACAGTATTTTGCGGAACGCAGATGCGTTGATTTGGATGTCCAAGATTCGCTCGCAAGATGAATACACGGCAGAGCATTGTTTGAATGTGTGCATTCTCGCAATTGCGTTTGGCCGACACCTCGGCATGGGCGAAGCAGATCTTGAGCGTTTGGGGTTGTGCGGGTTGCTGCATGATGTAGGAAAAATGCGCGTTCAATCAGATGTGCTTAACAAGCCCGGATCGTTGGACGAAAAAGAAATGAATATCATGCGCGCTCACACAGTACATGGGCGCAACATGCTTATGGCTTCACCCGGTATTCCAAACAGCACGATTGACGTGGCTTACAGCCACCACGAAAAAATGGACGGCACCGGTTATCCGCGGGGTTTGAAATCATCGGGGATTTCAGAATTAGCGAAAATTATCGCAATTGTAGATGCATACGATGCTATGACAGCAGACCGTTGTTACTCACCGAGTATGCCTTCAACCGAAGCATTGAAAATTATTTTCAAAGATCGGGGCACTCATTTTGATGATCGTCTGGCATTGGAATTTATTAAAAGTGTAGGACTTTATCCACCGGGTACGCTGGTTGAATTAGTAAATGGATTGGTGGCTATAGTATTTGAGACTCACAGCAAGTACCGTCACTTACCCAAGGTATTTGCAGTGCGTAAGCAAAACGCACGCTTAGAAAAAAATGTGGCGATTGATTTGTCTGCCATTGAAGCGGGGCGCTTGGATAAAAGCTTCCTGATTAAACGCGCGCTTAATGATGGTAGTTTTGGCGTGTTTATAAAAGACTACCGCGAGCTAGGTTTGGTTTTAAACTAAGCACTTGGGCTTTATTTATCGTCCGTTGCATCATCAACTTGCTTCATTCTTTCCTTTGCCGTTTTATCCAGCAATTCTTCAGTTTGTTTCGCTTTCTCCAGGGTTTTTTGTTGGCTATCCGTCAATACTCCCTGGGATTTCTTTTGCGGTAAGTTGGTAGGTTGTTGTTCGGGTTGTTTAGGTGAGCAGGCACATATCACCCCAGAGAAGACAACTAAGCTCAGTATTTTCTTAATTTTCATGATAGTGCTCCAAAAGCGGCTGGCGAATATGTTCATAGTAAATGTACATTTCGCCAGAGTATAGCTGTTGGATGTGGGGGGCGCTCCCTAATCGAGCAGATCCTCGTAGGCTATGGTTTGATAGGTACTCAAATTGTTCCAAGGTAGGGTGGGCGGTGCTGCGGTGAGTGTCAGCGTAATTTTATTGCTCATAGTTCCATCGAGCCTCGCTGTTTCAATGCTTAAGGGAAATTCTTTTTTCTCGTCCCACAGAATACGGGTAACCTGTTTGGCATCCTTTTTTTCGTACCATTGAGAATCATCGCTTGCTCCCTTTTTAGTTGGCGTCATTTTCTTTAACGCCGTACGATTGACTAAATAAAAAGCCGTTTCCCATTCACCATCAAATCCTAATGTTGCGTATTCGGATACGCGTGGCTGAATAATTTTCTTTTCCTGCTTGCGCACGAAAGCGAGGTTTATTTGGTTATCTGCTTTACGTGAAATCCATTTACCCGCTGCAGCAAAATTGAGATTGTGCTCGTGTTCATCAGCTGCATCCTCGTGCATGTGACTTACTGCCGACGGAACTATGCGCTCGTTCCAAACCACATTATTGTCGCGAATAAAACGTTCCTGAAAGTAAGTTTGCTTTTTAACACCATCAGCCGTAAGTACCATGCTTTCGAATGTTATGATGGCAGATAAAGGCGCCGCTATTGCTGTGAAGGGAGTCAGTAGTGAAATAATTAATAGGAATTTTTTCATAAGAAAATGTCTTTCCGGAAAAAAGAAAACACCTGATCAGTAATCAGGTGTTGACCAAAAGCGAATTAAAATCCAAATGCGGTGTTAATCAGGTTAAATACTTTGGTGTTGTCTATAGTACCTTTGAATGTTTTGGCTGCTGCGCCAGCTCCTGTTGCGAACAGCATTACATCACCGCCGCCGTGAGTTTCAGAGCTGAGTTTGATGGCAGTTTCCTGCAAATAATCATCATGCAAGACTTGAGTTGAATCCGCAGAGCCTTCAACCAATGTACTGCGTACAGCTGGGCGGTTCGGGCCGTTACCAAATACGAGTGTGGTGTAGTTTTTACCATCAACATCCAGCAATTCTTTGCCATCCTTGTAGCTTTTAACGGTACCTAAAATGTTGCTTCCGCGCTTACCGTAACCATTAAACGTCATGGTGTGGTCATGGTCGGCAGTGACAACAATCAAGGTGTTTTTTAAATCGGGGTCACGCTTTTTCATTTCGTCGAGCGCTGCTTTTATCGCATCGTCAAACGCAATCGTATCTTCCATAACGCGTTTTGCATTGGTTCCGTGAAGTGCGTGGTCAATACGTCCACCTTCTACCATCAGGAAGAAACCTTGTGAGTTTTGTCCCAATACATCAATTGCTTTAAGAGTCATCGCCGCAAGGCTCGGCTCGTCGATATTTTTCTTAACGCGATCTAACTCATATTCCATGTGGCTTGCGTTAAAGAGGCCAAATAATTTGGCTGTGGTTTTCCCGTCGATGGCAGCAAGGCTAGTGCCCGTATTTGCGTAGGCGTAGCCAGCGGTTTTCATTTCTGCGATCAAATCACGGCCGTCTGTGCGTTTACCTTTGCCATTAGCAGTTGCTACTGCTGGCAAGAAATTATCACGACCACCACCGAGCAGAACATCCAAGCCTGTGCCCAATTTTTGGTTATAACCTGCGCCGCCTACTACCGCTTGTGCAGCAATATTATTCTCCGCGTCACGATGGCAAATATGTGAAAAAGTTGCTGCTGGTGTTGCGTGCGTTACGCGTGTGGTTGTTACAGCGCCTACAGATTTTCCTTTTGCTTTTGCAAGTTCAAGAATCGTATCAACAGGTACACCATTGCCCGTAGCAGGGCAGTTTGAATCTGCGCCCGTAGGTTTAATGGCCTTGGTATCTGCCGACATAGACAGCACTTCGTTATTCATTTTCACACCGGTCATGTAGGCTGCCATTGATGGCGCTGAGTCGGTGGTTTGTGCATCGTTTGAATAGGTTTTGATGCGAGCGGTACGAGTTTTACCGTCGAGTTTTTCCATGTTCAATTCGCCTTCTTCCTTATATTTGTAAATGCGTGCTGCAGTTACAGTGGTTGGGCCCATACCATCACCGAGGAAGAAAATAACATTTTTTGCTTCGCCTGCAGCAAAGGCCGCTTGCGAACATGCTGATGCTAATACAGCAGCGATTAATAATTTTTTCATGATCTGTTCCTATAAGTCTTGGACATTACGACAATGTTCAGCAGAAAGTTAGAGGTCGATTGCGCTGCGAATCAGCGTAAAGACTTTAGTGTTGTCTATAACTCCAGCAAACGAATCTGCATTTTTTCCCATTGCGCCAAGGAATACGTTTGTACCACCGTGTGTTTCACTACCAGCGGCAACTGGAATGGCTGCTTCCTGGTGATAAGAATCAGCAAATACTTGTGTGTCAGTAAGGGCAGGGAAATTTTTGCGATCACCCGCAACGCGGTTTTCGCCGTTACCAAAACCTATGATGCTAAACGGCATACCATCTGCATCTTTTGCAATTGAACCATCGGTGTAATTTTTTAATAAACCCAATACGCCAGGATTATTTACACTTGTTTTGCCTGTTCTTGCCGCGTAACCGTTAAGTACCAAGGTGTGATCGTGGTCGGCAGTTACAACAATGAGGGTATTTTCCAAATTTGGATCAGTTTTCTTAATCTCAGTAATCGCCGCTTTAATGGCATCATCAAACGCAATGGTGTCTTGCAAGGCTTTGATGGCAGTTGTTTCATGGAGCGCGTGGTCGATACGACCGCCTTCAACCATCAAGAACATTCCGTTTGGATTTTTCTTTAAGGTTTGAATAGCTTTAACAGTCATTTCTGACAAGCTTGGTTCACCGGTACCGCTGCGCACCAAGTCGTAGTTCATGTGGCTTGCGTGAAATAAGCCGAGCAATTTATTGGTGCCGTTGGGTGTAAACGCGTTGAGTTCCGTTTGATTACTCGCGTAGGTGTAACCTTTTGCTTTCATTTCAGCGATTAAATCGCGACCGTCTGTGCGTTTGCCGCCAACAGACGTTGGCTGGAAGAATTGGCGACCACCGCCAAGTACAACGTCAACACCGTCTAATAATTTGTCGTTGAAACCCTTGTCCGTGGCTGCAGGTACGAGTTGTGCGGCAATGCTGTTTTCTGCATCGCGGTGACAAATATGCGAATAAGTTGCAGCGGGCGTTGCGTGAGTAACGCGAGTGGTTGTTACAACACCCGTTGCAATACCTTTTGATTTCGCAATTTCCAATAAGGTTGTTACAGGTTTGCCGTTGGTGCTTGGGCAAAGGCTATCAGTAACTTTTAAATAGGCTGCGCCCTTATCGTCAAAGGCTTTGGTGTCCTGACTCATGGAAATAACTTCATTATTCATTTTGACGCCCGTCATATAGGCGGACATTGATGGAGCTGAATCAGTTACCTGCGCATCATTTGAATAGGTTTTTACAAAGGCGGTTTCAGGAAAAGTATCGATCGTTAAGCTGCCATCTTCACCAGCGCTGTAAATACGTGCTGCGGTGAGCGTTGTTATACCCATACCATCACCTAGAAAAAACAACACATTTTTGGGTTTGGTGGTAGGTGTGGTTGTTGGTTCGGTGGTAACGGAATGGTTAGATGAACCACCGCAGGCGGTCAATAAAATGGATATGGTTGAGCAGAGTAAGAGTTTTTTCATAATAGCCTCCTTAAGCTAGGGCTAATTTAGAAGCCAAGTATGAAACTTTTAAGACGGCAACATGACAATTTAAAAACACGCGTGCGGCGAGCTCACTCCGGGTGTGTTTAACGCCATTTTTTTGGATTTTATAAATGAATTCAAACGGGGGTTTGTAAAAAGCGAGATATGCGTTATTGAGGCGACAATTATGGGTGTTAATCGAAAAAAATGTTGAAACACTGAATTAATGGTGTTTACATAAAATCCAGATTATTTTTTTCAATTATGTAAATTCGCGTCGTAATTTCGCTGCATCGCGGTAACCGAAAATTAACATAGGTTTTTTTGAAATGAAAAATTTGGAAAAGTTAATTGCGCGCCAGGTTGTTTACGCATTGATTCCGTTGGCCGACATGAATTGCCGCTCGGGTCACGCGCTTTCTATTATGCCTATGCCGATTTCACTTGCGGGAGTTAAATAAATACTTGTGGTGATGCGTGCAATGTTGATTAAGGAATTTAATTTCCATTTGGCGTGGACGGATGTGATGAAGCAAGGAGTTGGCTATGTGGGTTTAATTGAATATCAGCGAAAACTACCAGGGCCGCTAATACATTCGTTGGTTCAGGTGCTTGGGTTTTAGGCAGCAAGCCCATGGCCGAGGACGAAGCGGAGTATGCGGCGGTAGCCATGTTGGAACAGATTCGCGAAATTACACCAACCGGGAAAGTTATTTATAAGGATGGCGTGTCGCTGTAAATGTTTTTTTTGAGCCGTTCATTTGGCCAGTGATAAAACTAAGGTGATATATGGCTAGGGCAATTTGGAAGGGAGCAATTAGTTTTGGATTGGTGCATATTCCCGTTGCCCTACAATCGGCAACCCAATCCCAAAGCATAGATTTCGATTGGTTGGATAAACGCTCAATGGATCCTGTCGGTTACAAGCGAGTCAACAAAGTTACCGGAAAGGAAATTAGCGCAGAATATATTGTTAAAGGTATCGAATATGAAAAGGGCAGGTATGTTATTTTAACGGAAGAAGAAATTAAGACTGCTCACCCAACGTCCACCCAAACTATTGATATTTTTTCGTTTATTGATAGTGAACAAATTCCGCTTACCACCATAGATACGCCTTACTACCTTGCGCCCGATAAACGCGGCGAAAAAGTTTACGCACTTTTACGTGAAACTTTATCTGCAACAAACAAAGTCGCTTTGGCCTACGTGATTTTACACACGCGCCAACATTTAGCTGCACTTATGCCCATAGAGTCGGCGCTTGTGCTGGTGTTATTACGTTGGCCTAGCGAGGTAAGAAGTTTAGATACGCTCGCACTTACAAAATCCGCAACTGATGCAAGCCTAAGCAAGAGTGAAATGGAAATGGCCAAGCGGTTGGTGAGTGACATGGCGGGTGAGTGGACGCCCGAAGAATATCGCGACAGGTTCCACGACAAGGTGATGGAACTTGTGGAAACTAAAGCTCGCGAAGGGGAAATCGAAAACGTTGAGACCGGCATGGATGAGTCTGAACGCAAAACTGCTGACATCATTGATTTGACCGAGCTTTTAAAGCGCAGCTTACGCGGAAGCGAGAGTTCCAAGTCATCAAAAGCAGAAGCAAAGCCTAAGGTTGCAAAAAAATCTTCTAAAACAACAGCAACAAAATAAAATCCGGAACCCGTCACTCCAAAACCAAATTCCAAAACAAAAGCGAAAGCTGAGTCATCAGAAACATCTATTGCAGTTAAAAAATCCCGAAAAACGGCGAGGTAGCAAAATGGCGGATCACTTGGGCGAATACAACCGCAAACGAGATTTCAAAATAACTGCTGAACCGCAAGGTGAGAAAAAGAAGTCAAAAAAAAGCGCTCACGCTTTAACATTTGTTATTCAGAAGCACGCCGCTCGCAGGCTTCATTATGATTTTCGCTTGGAAATGGATGGTACTTTAAAAAGTTGGGCTGTTCCTAAAGGTCCAAGTCTTGATCCAAAAGATAAACGCTTGGCTGTTCACGTTGAGGATCATCCCCTGAGTTATGCTTCTTTTGAAGGCTTTATTCCACAGGGTCAATATGGTGGTGGGGATGTCATTGTTTGGGATCGAGGCATATGGCAGCCGCATGATGATCCGGTTGCTGCACATAAAGCGGGAAAACTTAAATTCACTCTTATCGGTGAGAAATTAAAAGGTGACTGGACACTCGTAAAAACACATTTGCAAGCGAGTGGAGATAAAGAGCAATGGCTGTTGATTAAGGAGCGTGATACCAGTGCGAGAGCGATAGAAGATTATGACGTGGTCGCCGAACTTCCAAAAAGTGTCATCAGCGGAGCTGAAATTGCCGATGAGAATAAACATAAAACTGAAAATAAAAGCGATACAAAATCACGTAAATTTACCGACTTAAAAGCCAGTAGCGCTAAGGCAGATCTCGTTAGTGCAATTGGAGCAAAATTTGAAAAGTCTGGTGCGCAGTTAGAGCAAAAAAATAAAACGCGGGTAATAAGTAAGCTCCCCGAATTTATTTCACCTGAGTTGGCGACTTTGGTTAGTGAGCCGCCGGCTGGCGATTGGCTCTACGAAATTAAATTTGATGGTTATCGAATTCTTGCGCGTGTTCTCAAAGGAGAGGTTCGTCTATTCACTCGGAATGGACACGACTGGACGCACAAGCTTCCGCAACAGGCCAAGGCTATCGCGGCATTAAACTTAGGTGATTCCTGGCTCGATGGTGAAGTGGTTGTGTTAGATGAGGGTGGCTTACCCAATTTTCAAAAATTGCAAAATGCATTTGAATCGGAAAAGAGCAGCGGAATTCTTTATTACTTGTTTGATGCGCCCTTTCTCGAAGGTGCCGATCTACGTGCTGAGCCCTTAGAAGAGCGGAGGGCTGCATTAGAGCGAATCCTTGATAAAGCAAAGAACACGCCTTTGCGATTTTCATCCGCTTTTATTTTGGAACACAAGAGTATTTTGGCAAGCGCTTGCGCAATGTCTCTTGAGGGAATTATTGGAAAGCGAGCAGCTAGCCCTTACGTCAGTAAACGCAGTGGTGATTGGATAAAGTTGAAATGTCGGTTACGGCAAGAATTCGTGATTGTTGGTTACACAAAGCCTCAGGGTTCGCGCTCGGATTTTGGTGCATTGGTGGTAGCGGTTCATAAAGATTTGGGTAGGCGCGATTTGGTATATGCGGGGCGTATAGGTACAGGTTTTGATACGAAAACCTTGGATCATTTATATGGGTTAATGCAAAAACGTCTACGGGAATCAACGCCGCTTTCTAACAAGCTTCCATCCGCTCAGGCTAAGGGTGTGCAGTGGATTGAACCCGACTTAATCTGTGAGGCGGAATTTGCACAATGGACAAGTGAAGGAATTTTGCGTCAAGCCGCATTCATAGCGCTGCGAACTGATAAACCGGTACGCGATATTATTCGCGAGCGCCCGCGTTCGCCCAGTCAGATTCCTCCGCCTGAGATTCCAATAAGTGCGGGAACAAGAAAAGAAAATTCAAGTGATTCTAAAAAGAATAGGAGCTTTTCCGAGTTGAGGGAAGTTGGCGATGGAGTTACGAAAAAAGAGACAAAAAAAATCGAAACGGGGTCTACTAAAAAATCAGCAAAAGATAATCTGGCACACACCATTAAAATTACCCATCCCGATAGAATTATCGACCCCCATTCTGGTTCCACTAAAGAAGAGCTTGCAGAATTTTATGCCGGAATATCAAGGTGGATTCTTCCTCATCTCGATAATCGGCCTGTATCGCTGTTGCGCGTGCCAGAATCAATTGAAGGTGAACAGTTTTTTCAAAAGCATATTCAGCAGTTGCACATTCCTAATATTAAACTTTTAGATGAATCGCTTGATCCCGGTCACGCTGCACTAATGGAAATTGATACTGCTGAAGCTCTGGTGGGTGCGGCGCAAATGGGAATGGTGGAGCTACATACTTGGGGCGCCAGAGTCGATAAGATTGAAAACCCGGATCGCATTACGCTCGATCTTGATCCAGACCCCGCATTACCTTGGCGAAGTCTTATTGAAGCCACGCAATTGACGCTAGCGGTGCTTGATGAATTAAAGCTGACAGCCTTTTTAAAAACTACAGGTGGAAAAGGGTTGCATATAGTCATACCACTTCGTCCAAATGCAGGCTGGGATCAAGTAAAAGAATTTTCTAAATCTATTGCCCAATTTATGAGCCAACAAATCCCTGAGTGTTTTGTGGCAAAAATGAGTCCTAAAAATCGTATCGGTAAAATTTTCATCGATTATTTACGTAATCAACGTGGAGCAAGTGCTGTGTCCGCCTATTCCGTGCGAGCGCGTTCAGGTTTACCGGTTTCTGTACCTATCAGCAGAGATGAACTCGTGGATTTACAATCGTCGGCTCAGTGGAACATTCGCAATTTACACGAGCGTTTAAACCAACTTGAGGAAGATCCCTGGGGGGCTTATAAAAATAATCAAACGATCACTCAAGCTATGTGGAAAAAGCTGGGTAAAAAATAATAAGCGCATTAGCAATAAAGGAACCTATAAGAAACCGCTACAAATTCGGGTTATGTTGTGTGGCGTACAGTTTATTGGCATCCATCGCTCGATCATAAATGCATTTCAGTTCAGGCAGATTGTTGAACACGGATCATTGAAAGGGCGTTTCTATGTCTATTGGTGCAGTTGCTATCAGCCCCCTTGAGGGGGACAGTGTTAAACGAAAACCGAAAAATTCGTCGGATACCTTTTTAAAAGATCCCTTGTGGTACAAAGATGCAGTCATCTATCAAGTCCATGTTAAATCCTATTTTGATGCTAACGATGATGGCGTTGGTGATTTTGCCGGACTGATTGAAAAGCTGGATTACATTGCAAAGCTAGGTGTTAATGCAATTTGGCTTCTTCCGTTTTACCCTTCACCCATGCGCGATGACGGTTACGATATAGCTGAATACCGCGATATACATCCAGCTTACGGCACTATGGCAGAAGCTCGCCGCTTTATCAGAGAGGCGCACAAGCGTAATTTGCGCGTCATTACTGAAATGGTTATTAACCATACGTCGGATCAGCACCCTTGGTTTCAGAGAGCGCGTCGCGCAAAGAAAGGCTCCAAAGCCAGAAATTTTTACGTATGGTCTGACACCAACCAAAAATATGAAGGGACACGTATTATTTTTTCTGACACCGAGAGCTCAAATTGGACATGGGATCCTGTTGCGGGCCAGTATTTTTGGCATCGTTTTTACTCCAACCAACCCGACCTTAATTTCGATAACCCCGATGTATTAAAAGAAGTTTTAAGCCTGATGCGTTTTTGGTTTGACATAGGCGTCGATGGCTTGCGTTTAGATGCAATTCCTTATTTGGTTGAGCGAGAGGGAACGGCAAATGAAAATCTTCCGGAGACGCATGAGGTTTTAAAAAGAATTCGCGCTGAGTTAAACGCGAATTATCCCGACCGCATGTTGTTAGCTGAAGCCAATTTATGGCCCGAAGATATACAGCAATACTTTGGTGATGGAGATGAATGCCATATGGCATTTCATTTTCCGCTCATGCCTCGCATGTACATGGCAATCGCACAAGAAGATCGTTTTCCTATCATCGATATTTTGCGGCAAATGCCGGACATTCCGCAAAACTGCCAGTGGGCTATTTTTTTACGCAATCACGATGAGCTCACACTTGAGATGGTTACCGATCAAGAGCGTGATTACTTATGGAACTATTATGCTGCAGACAAACGCGCGCGCATTAATTTGGGGATTCGTCGCCGGCTTGCGCCCTTAGTCGAACGAGATCGTCGTCGAATTGAATTATTAAACAGCCTGTTATTGTCTATGCCCGGCACTCCGACGCTTTATTACGGTGATGAAATAGGTATGGGTGACAATATTTTTCTGGGAGATCGTCACGGTGTGCGTACCCCCATGCAGTGGTCTGATGATCGCAACGGCGGATTCTCCCGAGCTGATCCGGCGAGCTTAATTGCACCCACCATTATGGATCCGCTTTACGGATTTCAAGCAATTAACGTGGAGGCCCAAGCCCGCGATACTCACTCGTTATTGAATTGGACGCGGCGAATGTTGGCGGTACGTAAACAACAAAAAGCATTTGGTCGCGGTAATTTGAAACTGCTTGCACCGGCAAACCGACGGATATTTGCATATTTGCGTGAGTACACGAGTCCAGAAGGTGTGAGTGAAATTATTTTATGTGTTGCGAATATGTCACGTGCAGCACAAGCGGGCGAGTTGGATTTATCGGCTTATTCCGGAAAAATTCCGGTTGAAATGATTGGCGGAACATCATTTCCCATTATCACTAACTTAAACTATTTATTAACACTTCCTCCTTACGGATTTTATTGGTTTCTGCTTGCAGACGACACGCAAATGCCCAACTGGTATGTAGCGCCTGTTGAGCGGTTGCCTGAGTTGCGGACTGTGATCATCAAAGAGGACTTGTTCGAACTTCTGCAACCACCTGCTCAATCGGTCTTGGAGCAAGAGGCGCTACCTGCTTATTTATTCAAATCTCCTTGGTTCCAACAGGGGGGGCAATCTTCAGGTGCGATCAGATTATCGCGTGTGATACCGCTCGAGGGTTACGAAGCAACTTTTGCTCTGGTGGAGCTAGACGTTATTCGAGACGGTTTAACTGAAAATTATTTTTTGCCGCTGGGTGTGGTTGCCGATCATCTTGCGGGTACTGCTTCGCAGCAATTGGCTGTTTCTCGATTGCGTCAAAAACGCAACGTAGGTTTGTTAACAGATGCTTTCACTTTGCCGGACTTTACTCGCGCCATTCTGCGTATGATTCGCGAGAATTTCATGCAGCCGCTGGGTGATGGTGAATTACGGTTCGTCGCAACGTCGAGGTTAAATGCGATAGAACAAAAAGCCGATGCTGAAATAGATTTAGTAGCAACCAAAGATGCCAACGGATCTGTAGTTATTGACGGAGCAATGGTGCTTAAACCTGTGCGCAAGTTAGTAGAAGGTGAACATCCTGAGATTGAAATAAGCCAGTACCTCAGCAATTTGGGTTTTGCAAACACGGTGCCGTATCTTGGCCACGTGACGCGAGTAGGAAATGATGGAAAATCCTACACGCTGATGATTTTACAAGCCTATGTCAGCAATCAAGGTGACGCCTGGCAGTGGACCCAAAATACGCTCGAGCGAGCCTTGCGTGATCGTTTAACTGCGGGAACCTCTTCAATGGATATTCAATACCCCGCAATGGATGAATTAGAAAGTTTTGCTCAAATCGCGGGTGAGCGACTTGCTGAAATGCATTGTCTGTTGGCTAAAGAAACTGATACGGCGGGCTTCGGTTATAGGGGCTCATCTAAAAAGGATATGAGTGATTGGGCGCGAAATATTAATGATCACTTTCACCAAGTGCTCTCGATTTTGGAGTTCAGAAAATCAGAGGGCACAATCTCTAAAGAGTTAATCTGGTTGAATGCGCGCAAAGCAAAAATATCTGCCCTAATAAAAAACTTAGCCAAATACTCAGTCGGCAGCACATTGATTCGTATTCATGGCAATTTGCATCTCGCTCAAGTTCTGGTATCGCGCAGCGATGCTTACTTTGTGAATTTTGAAGATGGCACATCCCCAGAAAATAAATCGCATATGAGTCCCTTAATTGATGTTGCCGATATCCTATGTTCATTTGAGGATGCCGGCGCAATTACGCTTAATGCGGCGCAGGGAGTTGATGCTGAAGCCGAAATAATTCGTTTACAACAAATATCTGTTAAGTATCGGCGCAAAACGTCTGAGGTATTTTTTAAGGCCTATAGCCAAGCTGCTCAAGCCTTGCCGCACCTATGGCAATCGGCGAATGCTGCGGATTACTGTTTACGGTTAGCTCGAATCAATAATCGATTAAAACAGATCATAAAAGCCGGTCACAGACCTGAGTGGATGCCTGTTCCTTTGGCGGCGCTTATTCGAGAGTTTGAGGAAGCCCTAAGGATTGAGATGTAAGTTTCGGTGAGGTGAAAGATGCCTGAAGGTCCATCGCTTGTTATTTTAAAAGATTTGACCCAGGAATTTGTGGGCCGAAAAATTTAGCATGTGGAGGGAAATAGTAAAATTGATTTGGCCCGCATCCAAGGCCAGCATATAAAATCCATACGCACCTGGGGTAAGCATTTTCTTATAGAGCTTTCCGGCTTTTCTATTCGCATACATTTGCTGATGTTTGGTAGTTACCGTATTAATGAGCGCCGTGAAAGTCCCGCGAGGCTTAGTTTGCAATGTTCCGATCATACAGAGCTCAATTTTTACGCCTGTTCGGTAAAGTTTATCGAAGCGGAACTGGACGATGTGTACGATTGGAGTTCGGACGTTATGTCTGATCAATGGAACCCCGCAGCGGCGCGAAAAAAGTTGCGTAGCTCACCGCAAAAGCTTGCCTGTGATGCGTTACTGGATCAAGACATATTCTCCGGTGTTGGCAATATTATTAAAAACGAAGTTCTTTTCAGGGTTCGTGTTCATCCGCTGTCAGAAATAGGTGCCTTGCCTGCAATAAAACTGAGAAGCTTGGTTGATGAGGCTCGCCAATATAGCTTTCAATTTTTGGAATTAAAAAAAGCATTTGTATTGAGGCAGCATTGGCTCGCACATAACAAGCGCACCTGTCCCCGTTGTAACATTCCTTATAAGCGAGCGCATTTAGGTGCAACTCTCAGACGCAGTTTTTTCTGCGAAAAATGTCAAAAGAAATATCTGCTTCAAATCTAACTTTAGAAAGCACCGCCAATCTTGTCTTGAAGTTAGGCAGCGTACAGAGCTGGGTTTGCTTCACACGCATATTGATACCCCGATGCAATCAAAGCCACAGCTTTCAATCTTGCTATTTGTTGGAGGTCTTCCGTGAAAATTTTCGATCAGTACACAATGCAGGATCCGCGCACTCAGTATCCGCTTCCACAAGGTTCCGCAGATGCAAGCCAGCCCGAACCTGGCTTGGATAGCCGGTTAAAACCCAAAGCAGATCATGGCGAAACATCTTATCGCGGTGCAAACCGTTTGCAGGGGCGAAAGGCGCTTATAACGGGTGGTGACTCGGGTATAGGCAGAGCGGTTGCGATTGCGTTTGCACGTGAAGGAGCTGATGTTGTTATTAGTTACATGCCGAGTGAAGAGGAGGATGGGCAAGAGACAATCAAACAAATAAAAGATTGTGGGCATAAAGCGATTGCAATTCCCGGCGATATTACTGACGAAGATTTTTGCAAAAAATTAGTGGCAAAGGCAGTAGCAGAGCTTGGCTCTTTGGATATTTTGGTTAATAACGCGGGCAAACAGCAGTATGTGGAAGAATTAAAAAATATCACTACCGAACAATTTCAAAAAACATTTGCTACTAACGTGTTTGCGATGTTTTGGATTTGCCAAGCTGCTGTGCCGCACATGCCGCCGGGCTCCAGTATTATCAATACCACATCCATCCAATCTTATCAGCCCTCTGCTGGCCTGTTGGATTACGCATCCACAAAAGGCGCTATCACCGCATTTACAAAAAGTTTAGCGAAAATGTTGGTTAAGCAAGGTATTCGCGTGAATGCAGTGGCTCCCGGACCGGTGTGGACACCCCTGCAACAAAGTGGCGGTCAACCACCGGAAAAGCTCGAACATTTTGGCGAAAAGGTTCCATTAGGTCGCCCCGGTCAACCCGCAGAAGTTGCACCGGCCTTTGTGTTTTTGGCTTCGCAGGAGTCAAGCTATATTACGGCTGAGGTGATTGGCGTAACCGGTGGTGAACACTTACCTTAAGTTGCATGAGGAGAAATGTATGGATTGGATCACCGAGCATTCGCTGTGGGTTTTGTTTGGTTTTTTGTTTTTGGCGGCGGTATTTGTGATTACTTTCGCTGCGCGTAATCAACGAGCAAAAACGGATGACGGGAGTAATTTACATTCAGACGCGAAACCTACCGGCACAACACCTTTAAAAAGATCTGATAAGGTTTGATTTAACTCACAATTACTCGCCCGACATCGAATCTAATCTAATATTCTTCTGTATAAGAAGCAGCTTCAGGAGCGTGGTAAATAATCCACGCTAATACAAGTGATAAAATAACAAGGATTATTAGAGCAACGAACGTTCGCGAAGAATTGATGGATACTTGATCTACCGCGTCGTGTCGCTTCTCTTTGGTTCCTCTAAACATCGCAGCAATAATATTGTCCCGCTTTAAAAATTGATGAACCAGAACTGCGACTACATGAAGTGCTACTGCGCCTAATATCCAGTAAAAAAGTTGTCTGTGAAGGGTGGTGATTTTTAAACTGAGCTCATCGCTAATATAGGCGTAAAGCGGGCCGACATTTATAATCTCATCATTGGTGAATAATCCGGTAATTCCTTGAACAAGCGAACCTGTTAGCAGAATAATTACCATAATCGCACCCAGCGGGTTATGGCCGGTGTAATGCTTTTCCGCTCCGCGGAAACTACTCAGCGCATATTTAATCGTCGTAATAGGGTTGCGAATAAAATTCACAAAACGGGCATGGTAGGTTCCTATAAATCCCCACACAATACGAAAGCAAACTAAAACAATAATCGCGTAGCCACACCAAAGGTGATACTTAAAATAGTTGGTCCCCAATGAATTGGTGATGTAAGCAGCCACAAATAAAGCAACGAGTGACCAGTGGAAAAACCTCACCGGGAAATCCCACACTTTAATTGTGTTGGTTTCAGCGCTACTCCCAATGGCATCGCTCTTGGGAGAAACCTTTTCATTCAAATTGGTCATCGTTTTTAAGGCCTTCTAAACAACACATAAATGCCCCCGTTGAACTAGGGGGCAATATCTTTAGCAAACACCAGTCTGATTATTTAGCTTTGTAGGACTCGTGGCAGCCTTTGCAATCTTTGGCCAAGTTGCCAAAGGCTTCTTTAAATGCGTCTGATGCGGTTTTTTCCGTCGCGGTTACTTTTGCGAGTGCAGCAGCGTGCTCTTGGAAATCTTTTAATTTTTTGTCGAAGTCCGCTTTGTTCGTCCAAATATCGGCTTTCGCTTTTGTATCTGGCTCGCCAAGGTTAGAGGCTTCGGGGAACGCGGTATCTAAAAATTCGGAAAGCATGACAATGCGATTTGCACGTTTTTGAATATCAGTCTGGTTGTATTCGGATTTCCCTTGAGCTGCGTCGCCCAAGGGTTTAAAGCTGTTGGCGATCAGTGTAAAAGCCGCCTTGCGTACTGCAGTGGCCTGCTTGCCGGGGTTCGGGCCAGCTTGTTTGTCTGCCGCCGGTGCTGCGTCGGCGGCGAAAAGGCTGGCACTTGTTGAAGCTAAAAGGGCGAAACTGAGGATTTTTACGATTGACTTCATTGCAGCTCTCCAAATTGGTGGTTGGCCTTTAGGGCCTTAAATTATTAATACTTAAGCCTGAAAGATCTCATGCGGCTCGATTGTTATCGAAATCCAAAACACCTTCAACCTGCCATGGCCGTTAAATTAGCTACTCAATGAATGACTGGAACATGAAGATTAAGGTGTCATTAGCTGGGAAACATGCGCTTTTTTCAGCATAATTTCCCATTAAGTAATTATTAGCGCCTTCGGCCTGTTAGAATTCGCAAAAATTGTTAATAAGTAGCCGCCATGTTCAACCAAAACTCCCTTCAAGCCATTATGTTTGCCGATGTTTCCGGCAGCTCCGCGCTTTATAAGCAGTTGGGCAATCAGGAAGCCAAGGCCATTGTGGATGACGCGGTCAGTCATATGGCGGCGACGACCATTGTGCACGATGGGGTAGTGGTTAAGACCATTGGCGATGAAGTCATGGCGCGGTTTGATAGTGCTGCAACGGCTTGCCGGGTTGCCATCGCCATCCAACAAAGGTCCAGCCGCGAATTTGCCGATTTGGGCTTGGGTATACGCATAGGCATTGCCTTTGGCGATACGGTTATTACACCCACGGATGCCTTCGGCGAAACTGTTAACGATGCTGCTTTCGTTGCACATATAGCGCGCGCCAATCAAATTGTGCTCACCCAAGGTGTGATTGATCAGCTTGATGCAACCCTTATGCAGCAGTGCCAGCTGTTTGATCGCGTGAATATCAAAGGTGATAACCAAAAGACGATTATTTATCGCCTCGCGTGGGAAACTTCGCAACACAACGATTTATCAACTCGGGTGATGCCGGTGCTCGACGTTACTCGCTATGTGTCCACCTTTGAGTTAACCCTCAGAATGGGGGACAAAGTCATTAGTATTTTGCCTGACCAAACACCCTATTCCATAGGGCGTGATTTCAACAAAGTACATTTACATCTGGATAGCTCCGTGTGTTCTCGCGAGCATTGCCACATTGAATTTCGTCGCGGTAAATATGTCTTGGTCGATCACTCCACGAACGGCACTTACGTTCACGAAGAAAACAAAACGCCGATTTATTTGCGCCGTGAAGAAGCACCTTTGCAGGGCGGTGGTGTCATCAGCATTGGGCAGCAAGTTGATTCTAAGAATCCTTGGTTAATTCATTACCAACATTAAGCTTTCCATGAAAAAAAATCCCGTACCTTCCGTTGAGTTTGCCGCTCCGGGGCTTCCCCGAATTTTTGCCGCCATGGTTTACGATGGCCTTTTACTCGCTGCCATCAGCATCGCATACGGTGCTTTGGTGGTTGCGATTGATGTCGCGATTTTTGGCCGACCAGAAGTGGGCAAACACATTCAATGGAGTCTGCCAGCAAAACTCTTAATCACTGCTGGTTGGCTATTCGCAGTCATGTTTTTCTACGTGTATTTTTGGCAAAAATTTGGCCAGACGTTGGGCATGAAAACCTGGCGTATGCAAATCGTTGATGCAAAAACTCACCAAATTATTAGTTATTCCCAAGCGGTGAAGAGATGCGCTGCCGCCTTCTTGTCCTTCATTTGTTTCGGCATGGGCTATTGGCTAAAACTGGTTCATCCCCAAGGTCGCTTGATGCACGATTTACTCAGCGGAACCCAGATTATTTTGCTCAAAAAGAAGTAATCCACTTTTCATTTTTTACGAGTCTCGACTGAAAATGTTTGGCTCGTTTGCTCAAGAAAATTTTTATGTCGCTTATTAAAATTGAAAAAGCTTATTTAAGTTACGGTCTCCAAGTTCTGCTGGATGAAGTTGATCTGGTTGTTGAAAAAGGGCACCGGCTTTGTCTGATTGGTCGCAATGGCGCGGGTAAATCCAGTCTCCTAAAAGTGATTGCTGGCGAAGTAGATTTAGACAAAGGCGACGTAATTGTTCAAAACGGAATTCGCATTGCGCGCCTGGAGCAAGACTTACCGGATGCCGATGATCGGTTGGTATTTGATTCCGTTGCCAATGCGTTTCCGGGCTTGGGTGAACTACTGAGCGAGTATCACCAACTTGCGCATGCGACAGAATTTAATGATGCCAGCATGAGGCGCATGGAAACATTGCAGCAAGAAATTGAAGCGCGTGATGGTTGGTCCATGCAGCAAAAGGTCGAAGCGATTTTGACGCGTTTGGATTTGCCTGCTGACAAATATATGCGCGAGCTGTCTGGCGGTTGGCGTCGTCGTGTTGCCTTGGCGCGTGCTTTGGTTGTTGAGCCCGATGTACTTTTACTCGACGAACCAACTAACCATTTGGATATCGCCGCGATAGATTGGCTAGAAAAGCAATTGCTTAACTTCAATGGCGCGCTCGTTTTTATCACCCACGACCGCTCACTCTTGCAAGCCATTGCAACGCATATCGTTGAGCTGGATCGCGGACATATTCGTTATTGGGCGGGCGATTACGCGTCATACCTTGTTTATCGCGAACAAGCGCTTGCAGAAGAAGCTCGCCATAACGAATTGTTTGATAAAAAACTTGCGGAAGAAGAAGTGTGGATTCGCCAAGGCATTAAAGCGCGCCGGACTCGCAACGAAGGTCGCGTACGTGCGTTAAAAGAGTTGCGCAATATTCGCGCCGAGCGACGCGAACTCATCGGTAAAGCAAATTTTTCGCTCGCAACAGGCGAGGCGTCTGGCAAGCTTGTGGCGGAATTAAAAGATGTTTCCTACGCATGGGGAAACAAACCTATAGTTAAAAACTTTTCGTCCGCCATTATGCGCGGTGATCGCATCGGCTTGGTAGGCGCAAATGGCGCGGGCAAAAGTACTTTGCTCAAATTAATTCTCGGTGAGTTGCAGCCGCAGTCGGGTTCGGTGCGCTTGGGCACGAATTTAAAAGTCGCCTATTTTGATCAATTGCGCGATCAGCTAGATTTAGATAAAAGTGCGGTGGATAACGTATCTGAAGGGCGTGATTTCATTGAACTGGATGGCAAAGCCAAACATATTTTCTCCTACCTGAGCGATTTTCTATTCAGTGGCGAACGCGCGCGTACACCGCTCAGAGCACTATCGGGTGGTGAGCGAAATCGCGTGCTCTTAGCAAAGCTATTTAGTAAATCAGCAAACTTGCTTGTGCTCGACGAACCTACCAATGATCTTGATGTGGAAACGCTGGAACTCTTGGAGGAGATCCTCACAGATTATTCCGGCACCGTTTTACTCGTCAGCCACGATCGCGCATTTTTAAACAATATTGTTAGCAGCGTTATTGCCTTTGAAGGCCGTGGAAAAGTGCTGGAATATGTGGGTGGTTATGATGATTGGATTCGCCAAGGTGGCAAATGGACGGAAGAAGACTTACCTGAACCAAGTCAAGTAATTGCGCCGAAAAAATTAGATGAAACGCCCAAGGCGCCTGCGCAAGCGGCAGTGCCACGTGCCAAAAAATTGAGTTACAAATTTCAAAAAGAGTTTGATGAGCTTCCGCAAAAAATAGAACAACTCGAACAAAAAGTGGATGCTATGAAAGCAGTCGTGGGTGCAGCAGATTTTTATTCGCAAGCGCCCAAAGTTGTTGAAGAAAAGTTGCAGGCTCTGGCGCAATTGGAAATGGAACTGGAAGCCTGCTTTGAACGTTGGGCAGAGTTGGAAGATATGCAACAGGGCGAAGCCTAAGACGTAGATTTATTCCACCGGTGTGCGTGGTGGAACGTAAACTGCCAGTACGTCGCAGGTGGCTCCGTGCAAAACGCTATTGGGTGTGGAACCCAGCAGCAACGCAAAACCTTTACGGCCGTGGCTGCCCACAATAATCAAATCGGCGTCCTGTTGCTCAGCCAAGTAATGCAGTTCGCTGGCGGGCTGTCCAACCAGCACATGTTCCTGCACCACGGGGTAATTAATGCTTTTAGCGAGTTCTTGCAGCTCTTTTTCCGCTCGCTCAACTTGCTGGGTTTGTACCTCAGAAATATCCAGCGGTAAATCGCCACCATAAGCAAAGGTGATAGGTTCAAGTACGTGGGCGACGCTTAGTTTTGCATTGCAGCTGCGCGCAAACTCGACTGCCTTAGCAAGAACTTGCGGCGTTTCATCCGTTAAATCTAAACCCACCAAAATGTGGTTGTATAAGCAATTAGTTTGGTTCATAACAAGCTCCTTATTTTGCCCGGTTTGTCTTAAGCCTAGCGTTGGACAAGCAAACTAGCCAGTCGTCACATATTCGAGGTTTCACAAAATGCATATTGGGTTAATTGTCATTATTTTGGTCGTCATAGCGCTCATCTTGGGGCCAATTCGTATGATGCAACCCAGCCCCGAGCAAAAGAAACGTGAAAAACTCAGGTTGGCAGCCCGTGCTCAGGGTGTTCATTTCGCCATGCGCAATCTTCCTCAGCAGGCGGATGAGCAAGAAGCAACGGGTATAATCCCCGTTTATTTTCTGCCGCCCTCAAAAAGTCAGACGGAAAAAGGCTGGATGCTCGTTCGCGCAAATTACGAACATGAAATTCATTTCTTGGGCTGGTGGGCATGGCAAAACGATGTGCGCCCTTCATCTGCTGAGTTGAACATACTCAGCGAGCGCTTAGGCGCTTTACCGCAATCGGTGCGCGGAATCAGCGCCGGTGCCGAAGGGATTTGTATTTTCTGGTCGGAGCAGGGTGGTGATGCGGTTTTGACCCAAATCATTCAGTTGCTCAAGGAACTAAAAGCCGCCGCCGAATAGTCATTAATCCGGCAAAGGGCGGGCGGGTAATAGATCGGAGCTCATGGTTTTTCGCGCTCCCTCAATAATTTCGCTCAGCTCTTTAATCATGCGCACCCGTTTGGGATTAGGGTGCATTGATTCCATCAATAACCCTTGCGCCTTCTGGTAGTAGCCTTGCGCGGAGAAGCGGTCTTCGAGCGCAGAAAACTTGTAGCCCTGCGCTATAAAAGAAGCAACACTCACCATTAAAAACGCCCATGAAAGCTCGCTGGTATAGGCTTCTAGCTCTACGTCAGTGATTTTTCCCTGGGCGCAAATGTGTCGCAGAATTTTCACCGCCTCACTGAGCTGAACCTGGGTTTGGGTAATCTGGGCGTCGCTGTCTTTTTGGTAACTCGCATTGGCGTATGTCTTGGCGCTGGCCAAGTCTTCAGAGCGCAGCATGGCGTGGCGAATGCTGCTTTCAATATAGTTTTTAGGCCCTGTTTCCAAAATAAGAATCTGTTGCAGCAAGCCGATTGTTTCATCATTTATATGCTTGGCGATCATTTGGTTGGGAACGGTTTGCTCCAGGCAATTCACCACATCAACAATTGCTTCTACCTGTATCCGCAATTTACGTTGTTTGGCTCGGCGAGCGTTTTCCAGCTCCTGCTTGCGGTTAATGGCGCTCACCACAAAAAGCGCTGCGAGCGCGAGCACAACTAAAACTATCAACACCGTCATGAACAAGGTACCTGAGCCAGCAGAGGTAAAACGAAAAAAATATCGGGTTTAGTTAAACAAATTTATGGGTAAATCGCGCAGGCCCAGAGTGCTGCCTCGAGCCACCAAGTAACCCAATGAATTTTAAGGATAAATATAGCAACGAATGCCAAGTCGGCCAGCCTTAATTCTAGGCGACATGACACATTTTTCAATTTATATGATTTAAACAATCGCTTGACCCTTGAGGTTTCAGGTCTTATATATGCGCACCTCTAATGCAAAGTGGCTAATCTGTAACTATCCTGAGATGCCATATTGCTAACATCCTGGCGATCATTAGCCACCAGAATTCATCTCTTCGTAGATCCACCTATTTAATGAAAGACAGTTAAAACATGGGCAAATCCTTAGTTATCGTAGAATCGCCTGCCAAAGCCAAGACTATCAACAAGTACCTTGGTGCAGACTTTATTGTGAAATCCAGTATTGGACACATCCGGGATTTACCGACCAGCGGCGGCGCCAAACCTGTTGACGCCAAAGAGCGTGCAAAGCAAGCCGCAGCAACACGTAAGCTCTCCGCCGAAGAAAAAGCTGTTTATCAGGCGCAAAAAAGTAAATCCCAACTGATCAACCGCATGGGCATAGACCCCGAAAACGGTTGGCAAGCCCACTACGAAATCCTCCCTGGTAAAGAAAAGGTGGTGGATGAACTTAAAAAGCTCGCCGAAAAAGCTGACACCATCTATCTCGCAACCGACTTGGATAGAGAAGGGGAGGCGATCGCGTGGCACTTGCGCGAGGCTATCGGCGGCGATCACGACCGCTATAGACGCGTCGTTTTTAACGAAATTACCAAAACCGCCATTCAAAACGCCTTTAAAAGCCCCGGTCGTTTGGATCAAAACCGTGTTGATGCGCAGCAGGCGCGCCGCTTTCTGGACCGCGTTGTGGGCTACATGGTGTCTCCCTTGTTGTGGGAGAAGGTCGCGCGCGGTTTATCTGCGGGCCGCGTGCAATCAGTAGCTGTACGTTTGGTGGTGGAGCGCGAGCAAGAAATTCGCGCCTTTGTGCCTGAAGAATACTGGACAGTTTTCGCCGATCTACAGGCGTCCAAATCCGAGCAGGTTCCGTTTGAAGTGAAGAAGAAGGGCGATGATGCCTTTAAGCCTCTCAACGAAGCCGAAGCCATGGCTGCGGTAAAACTCCTGCAGCAATCGACTTACAAAGTTGTGAGCCGCGAAGACAAACCCACTCAATCAAAGCCTTCTGCACCTTTTATTACCTCAACGCTGCAACAGGCTGCGAGCACGCGTCTAGGCTTTGGTGTTAAGAAAACCATGATGATGGCGCAACGCTTGTACGAAGCGGGTTACATCACCTACATGCGTACCGACTCAACCAATTTGAGCAAAGATGCTGTTGACGCCTGCCGCGATTATATCCTCGACAACTACGGGCAAAAGTATTTGCCAGATAGTCCCGTTGCATACTCCAGCAAAGAAGGCGCGCAAGAAGCGCACGAGGCGATACGTCCTTCAAGCGTGACTGTGTTACCCAACCAACTGAGTGGAATGGAACGCGATGCAGAGCGCCTCTACACCCTGATTTGGCAGCAGTTCGTTGCTTGCCAAATGAGCCCCGCGGAATATACCAGCACGAGCGTTGTGGTTAATGCCGGTGACTTTGAGTTGCGCACGCGCGGTCGCGTCGTGCGTTTTGATGGTTTCACTAAGGTGTTGCCACAAACAGCCAAAAAAGACGAAGACTTGGTTCTGCCGGATATGAAAGTTGGCCAAGTATTGCCCTTAGTTAAGCTCAATCCTAACCAACATTTCACTAAACCAACGGCGCGTTACACCGAAGCCAGTTTGGTAAAAGAGTTGGAAAAACGCGCTATTGGTCGTCCATCAACTTACGCCGCGATTATCTCCACCATTCAAGAGCGCGGCTATGTGCGTGTAGAAAACCGCCGTTTCTACGCCGAGAAAATGGGTGACATAGTTACCGAGCGCTTGGTTGAAAGTTTCGACGATCTTATGGACTACAGTTTTACTGCCAATATGGAAGAGTCGCTGGACGACATCGCTCAAGGCGAGAAAAAGTGGCGCAAAGTGCTAGACGACTTCTACGCAGGTTTTACTAAAAAGCTTCAGTTGGCCTCCAGTCCTACCAAAGGTATGCGCGCTAACGACCCTACAGATACGGACATTCCTTGCAGTCTGTGCGGTCGCCATATGCAAATCCGCACCGGCGGCACTGGTGTGTTCCTTGGGTGCTCGGGCTACGCATTACCACCCAAAGAGCGCTGCAAAAACACCATGAATTTGGTATCTGGCCACGAAGCGGTGGACGCTGATGCCGATGAAGAAGCGGAATCCAAACAGCTGCGTACCAAGCATCGCTGCAAAATCTGTAATTCAGCCATGGATTCGTATCTGCTCGACGAAACCCGCAAAATTCATATTTGCGGTAATAATCCTGATTGTCCGGGTTATGAAGTCGAGCAGGGTAGTTACAAACTCAAAGGTTACGAAGGACCAACGCTTGAATGCGATAAGTGCGGCAGCGAAATGCAGCTCAAAACCGGTCGCTTCGGCAAGTATTTTGGCTGCACTAACAGCGAGTGTAAGAACACTCGTAAATTACTCAAAAATGGCGAAGCTGCGCCACCAAAAGTGGATCCTATCGTCATGGCCGATTTGCGTTGCGAGAAGGTGGACGACCATTACGTATTGCGAGATGGTGCTGCCGGTTTGTTCCTCGCGGCCAGTCAGTTCCCCAAGAACCGCGAAACCCGCGCGCCCTTGGTTGCTGAGCTTCTGCCTTATAAAAAGCAGCTAGACCCCAAGTACCACTTCTTGCTCAGTGCACCTGTGGCGGACCCTGATGGGAATAAAGCTATCATTCGTTTTAGTCGCAAAACCAAAGAGCAATACGTACAAACCGAGGTGAACGGCAAGGCGACTGGATGGAAGGCATTTTACGAAGGCGGTAAATGGAAAGTCTCATCCAAATAAGCTGAGTGTTAATCCTTCCAAAAGACAGAAAAACGAGCGTTTTTCTGTCTTTTGCATTTCTGATAATCATTTTTAATGGTTCGACTGAGGTTCGCCATGGCCAATCTTTCATTAACCCGTGTTAATCAAAAGCTGATGCAGGCCAAGATACTGCTACAAGGAGTCGATGAAGAATCCCTGACACCGGTGCATCGGAACTCTCTGTTGGAGGCCGCCGCTTTTCATCTGATTTGCGCACACCAGCACTATCTGCGTGAACTTGCGGAGAACTACGGGTTAAAGAACATCATTGCCTTGCGCAATGAGCAAGACCTTATCGCCGCTTTCGAGGCGGCAAAGAAATATGCGGTAGAAGCACAAGAACTTCAGGAGTTGCGTAAACAATCTGCGTCTTGGTTGTCCCAGCTCCAGACTTATTACGATTCCTTGTGGCGCACTCCTGTTCGAACTGAACCTTCGCAAAGCGAAAACCTGATTAGCTTGGTTGACGAGGATTCGGCATCTTTGCCAGAAGTTGATCTAGCTTCGGTGCGCAATTGGCAAAGCGAATTTACCGCGCTCGTATTGCGTCAACGCGAAACTAGCGCTGAGTTTTAGGGTTTTACACTTAATTTCGATGTTCCAGCGCGAAATTCCACTTCAAATCGATACTAAGGTTGAACACCGCAAGTGTCTATGGCACAATTCGCACCCTTCGTGCAAAGGCTCGGTTGATTATTTAATATTCGTATAAAAATCAATCAGTTAGCAAGAAATAGAACTGCTTTAACATTAAAGCTCTGCGGACGTGGTGAAATTGGTAGACACACCAGGTTTAGGTTCTGGCGCCGTGAGGTGTGAGAGTTCGAGTCTCTCCGTCCGCACCATATACTTCTCAAGAGCCGCTTTGCGGCTTTTTTAATATTGATTCACATCTATCTTACGAGGCAGATATGCAAGTTTCTCTCGAAACAACTTCTGGTCTGGAACGTCGTCTTACTATCGGTGTACCCGCTGCACAAGTTGACGCTGAAGTCGAAAATCGTTTAAAGCAAGCTGCTCGTACAGTGTCTATTAAAGGTTTCCGCAAGGGCAAAGTGCCAATGTCTGTTGTTCAGCAACGCTTTGGTGCTGGTGTTCGTCAAGAAGTGGTTGGCGATGTAATCAGCCGTTCTTTCTATGCTGCGGTGCAAAAAGAAAACGTACGCCCAGCCGGTAACCCGAACATTCAGCCAGTACAATTGGCTCCCGGTCAGGATTTGCAATACGTTGCAACCTTTGAAGTTTACCCAAGTATAACCTTGAGCGACCTTACTGCTTACGAAATCACTCGCTACACCGCTGAAGTAACCGAAGCAGACGTAGACAACATGATTGAAGTATTGCGTAAGCACCAAACTACTTGGGTTGCTGCTGACCGCGCCGCTGCTGACGGCGACCAAGTGAACATTGACTTCGTTGGCACAAAAGATGGTGTTGAGTTTGCTGGTGGTAAAGCTGAAGGTCAAAATTTGGTGTTGGGTTCAAACACCATGATTCCTGGCTTCGAAGCTGGCATCGTGGGTATGAAAGCGGGTGAAGAAAAAACTATCTCTGTAACTTTCCCAGCCGACTATCAGTCTGAAGAATTGAAAGGCACTGAAGCCCAGTTCGCAATTAAAGTAAATTCTGTATCTGCTCCACAACTCCCTGAATTGAATAAAGAATTCTTTGTTAAGTTCGGCGTTGAAAAAGGCGGCGAGAAACAATTCCGCAAAGAAGTTAAAGCCAATATGGATCGCGAATTGGCTAACGCGTTGAAAGCCAAAGTTAAAGGTCAAGTGATGGATGCCTTGTTGGCTTCTCACACTACCGAGCTGCCAAAAGCCTTGGTTGCTAACGAGATTGAAGTATTGCGTAACCAAATGCTGCAACGCTTCGGCGGTCAAAAGCAAAACTTTGACGTTAAGTCTTTGTTGCCAGACACCATGTTCCAAGAAGAAGCGCAACGCCGCGTAACCTTGGGCTTAATCGTGGGTGAGATCGTTAAGACCGCTAAGTTGAAGCCAGATGCCAAGCGCGTTAAATCAATGATTGAAGACATAGCTTCAACCTACCAAGAGCCTAAAGAAGTGATTGAGTACTACAACAGCAACCCAGAGTTGTTGTCTGGCGTAGAATCTGCTGCTTTGGAAGATCAAGTCGTTGACTATGTTTTGGCTGGCGCCAAAGTAACTGAACAAACTTCAGCTTACGAAGAAATCATCAAAGCTACCGCTCCGCAGTAATCGTTCAAAAAAGCCGCAAAGCGCACGTTTTGCGGCCTTTCCTCCTCGCAATTTCTCCCCAATTTACGCTTGATACTGGCATATAATCAAATCACAGGTTAAGCTCCTTATTGTCAATTCTCTCGACTTAGGGTTAACCCAAAGTTGCTGTAACCTTTGTTTAAGGATAAAAGGCAATATGTCTTACGATTATTTGAAAAACCCATCACCTATGGCAGCTGGCGGCTTGGTACCTATGGTGATCGAGCAGACCGCCCGCGGTGAGCGCTCATTCGATATCTATTCCCGCTTATTAAAAGAGCGCGTTATTTTTCTGGTTGGCCCCGTTGAAGACTATATGGCGAACCTCGTGGTTGCCCAGCTCTTGTTTTTAGAGGCTGAGAACCCAGATAAAGACATTCATCTGTACATTAATTCTCCCGGTGGTTCCGTAACCGCTGGTATGTCGATTTACGACACCATGCAGTTCATCAAGCCAGACGTAAGCACTATGTGTATTGGTCAGGCGTGCAGTATGGGAGCGTTTTTACTAAACGCTGGCGCCAAAGGTAAGCGTTTCTGCTTGCCTAACTCACGCGTTATGATTCACCAGCCAAGCGGTGGTGCACAGGGTCAAGCCTCTGATATTCATATTCAGGCGCAAGAAATTTTGAAAATGCGCTCGCGGTTAAATGAGTTGATGGCGTTTCACTGCGGTCAACCAATTGAAAAAATTGAAATTGATACTGAGCGTGATAATTTCATGTCTGCCGAGCAAGCCAAGGCTTATGGCTTAATCGATGATGTTATCGAGAAGCGCGTTCGTTAATCCAAAGCTACACTAACTCCGTATCGGATAATGTTTAGTTGTTTTACGATTTTTCCTGAGCAGATATTTTGCTTACTCAAGATGGAGTAGTTCCAAATGACCGATCACACTGGTGATACAGGCGATAAAAACGGAAAGTTACTTTACTGTTCTTTTTGCGGTAAAAGCCAACATGAGGTTCGCAAGTTAATTGCGGGTCCATCCGTATTTATTTGCGATGAGTGTGTTGATCTTTGTAACGATATTATTCGCGAAGAGATTCAAGAAAGTGCAACCGAAGGTTCGTCCGAAAAGTTGCCAAAGCCGCACGAAATTTCTGCCATTCTTGACCAATATGTTATTGGTCAACGCCGCGCGAAAAAAGTGTTGGCGGTAGCTGTTTACAATCACTACAAACGCTTGCGTCTTGGTTCAAAAACCAAGGAGAAAGAGCCGGTTGAATTAGGTAAAAGTAACATCCTGCTTGTTGGTCCAACAGGTAGCGGTAAAACTTTGCTTGCCGAAACTTTGGCTCGTTTGCTTGATGTTCCTTTCACCATTGCTGACGCAACTACCTTGACCGAAGCGGGTTATGTTGGTGAAGACGTTGAGAACATTATTCAAAAGTTATTGCAAAAATGTGATTACGATGTAGATAAAGCTCAACAGGGTATTGTTTACATTGACGAAATCGACAAGATTTCACGCAAATCAGATAACCCGTCGATTACGCGAGATGTATCCGGTGAGGGCGTGCAACAAGCTTTGTTGAAGCTAATCGAAGGTACTGTGGCGTCTGTTCCTCCGCAGGGCGGTCGCAAACATCCGCAGCAAGAATTTTTGCAAGTTGATACTTCCAATATTCTATTTATCTGTGGCGGTGCTTTCGCTGGTTTGGATAAAGTTATTCGCGACCGTTCGGAGAAGGGCGGTATTGGTTTCAGTGCAGAAGTTAAAAGCAAAGATGAAAAGCGTAACTTCGGCGAAACCTTGCATGACTTGGAACCAGAAGATTTGGTGAAGTACGGTTTGATTCCGGAGTTCGTAGGCCGCTTACCCGTTATTGCGACCTTGGATGAATTGGACAAAGCCGCTCTTATCCAAATTTTGACAGAACCCAAAAACGCATTGACTAAACAATACGCACGTTTGTTCGAGATGGAAGGCGTTGCCATAGATTTCCGTCCCGACGCACTTGAAGCGGTTGCTGCGCGTGCAATGGAACGAAAAACAGGAGCGCGTGGTTTGCGTTCCATTATGGAAAATGTACTGCTCGATACAATGTATAAGATTCCTTCGGAAGAAAATGTGGTTAAAGTTGTGGTGGATGAATCAGTCATTAAAGGCGAATCTGAACCACTGTTGGTATACGAAAACGCTGACATGCCCGCAAAAGCTGCTTCGGATGAATAATCTGTTTTGTTGATTTTTTATTCAGAGTGTATCGAAAGGGCGCAATTTAGCGCCCTTTTTACTTATTTAACGTCATCAAACTTGTAATTTGGGAAACTTCCCCCACTCTTAGTTGTGTAAATGAGGTCTTTACCTCACACCTGAGGATGCCTAATGGAAACACAAGATTTAACTTCGCAAGTATTAAATGAACTACCTTTGTTGCCTTTGCGCGACGTCGTGGTTTATCCGCATATGGTTACCCCTTTATTTGTCGGCCGCCAAAAATCGATTGAAGCGCTCGAAATTGCTATGGCTGCGGATAAACATGTTTTATTGGTAGCGCAAAAGAATCCGGCACTTGATGACCCCAAAGCTGAGGATGTTTATCAAGTTGGCACTATCGCCTCAATTCTTCAATTACTCAAACTGCCCGATGGCACGGTTAAAGTTTTAATTGAAGGTAAAGAGCGCGCGCAAATTGAAAAGATTGAAGAGCTTGAAACTCACTTCAAAGCTCAAATTTCTCCGCTGGAAGAAATTGGTGTGTCTAGCGCTGAAGCTCACGCGATGGTTTCGGCCGCAGTGAGTCAGTTTGAACAATACGTGAATCTAAGTAAGAAAGTCCCAGCGGAAGTTATTACCTCTTTGTCTGGTATAGATGATCCCGGTCGCTTGACGGATACCATTGCTGCGCACATGTCTCTTGAGCTTGCGCAGAAGCAAGCCATTTTAGAAATTATTGATGTTCGTGCGCGTCTCGATCATCTGCTCGGATTAATGGATACCGAAGTGGATGTATTTCAGGTTGAGAAAAAAATTCGTGGCCGCGTGAAAAAACAAATGGAAAAAAGCCAGCGCGAGTATTACTTGAATGAGCAAATTAAAGCCATTCAAAAAGAGCTTGGCGAAATGGGTGAGGATGTTAGCGAAGCGGACGAGATCGAGAAAAAAATCGCTGCCGCCGGTATGCCTAAAGACGCCGAAGATAAAGCGCGTGCTGAAGCCAATAAATTAAAAATGATGTCTCCCATGTCAGCGGAGGCATCGGTTCTGCGTGCTTATATTGACTGGATGGTTAAAGTACCGTGGTCCAAACGCAGCAAAGTTCGCCACGATCTTGTACGCGCCGAAGAAGTTTTGAATAAAGACCATTTTGGTTTGGACGAAGTTAAAGAGCGCATCCTTGAGTATCTCGCTGTTCAACAGCGCGTGAAAAAAGTTAAGGGTCCAATCTTATGTTTAGTAGGCCCACCAGGTGTTGGTAAAACATCCTTGGGTGAATCCATTGCACGCGCGACTAATCGTGAATTTGTTCGCATGGCTCTCGGCGGTGTCCGCGACGAAGCTGAGATCCGTGGGCATCGTAGAACCTATATTGGCTCTTTGCCTGGTAAGCTCATTCAAAAGATGGCGAAAGTTGGCGTAAAAAATCCGCTGTTCTTGCTCGACGAAATCGACAAGATGGGAATGGATAATCGCGGCGATCCGGCATCTGCTTTGCTGGAGGTTTTGGATCCTGAACAGAACAATCACTTCAATGATCACTATCTTGAAGTGGATTACGATCTGTCTGATGTGATGTTCGTTTGTACATCTAATTCCATGAATATCCCAGGTCCGCTGCTGGACCGTATGGAAGTTATTCGTATTCCTGGTTACACGGAGGATGAGAAGCTCAATATCGCGACTCGTTACCTGATTCCAAAGCAAATGAAGGCTAACGGTTTGAAAGAAAACGAGGTTGAGATTAAACCGGAAGTTATTCGTGACATAGTGCGTTATTACACGCGCGAAGCGGGAGTGCGCGGTCTTGAACGCGAAATTGCCAAGCTCTGCCGTAAGATCGTTACCCGTCACGTTAAGGAAAAGAAATTAACGGCCGACGTGGTTACATCCTCCGAGCTGGAAGAATTGCTTGGCGTTCACAAATTTGACTTTGGAAAAGCCGAAACTAACGATCAAGTTGGTCAAGTAACTGGCTTAGCGTGGACTCAAGTTGGCGGTGAGCTGCTTACTATCGAATCTTCCGCCGTTACAGGTAAGGGGCGCATTATCAAAACTGGTTCTCTTGGTGATGTAATGCAGGAGTCGATTCAAGCTGCCTTGACTGTCGTGAGATCACGTGCGCAGATATTGGGTATAGCGCCGGATTACCACGAGAAAGTGGATATTCATATCCATGTTCCTGAGGGGGCGACGCCCAAAGATGGTCCTAGTGCGGGTATCGCCATGTGTACAGCCTTAGTTTCTGTGCAAACCGGAATTCCTGTGCGTGCGGATGTCGCTATGACCGGCGAAATTACACTGCGTGGTGAGGTCTTGCGAATCGGCGGCTTGAAAGAAAAGCTGCTCGCCGCTCACAGAGGTGGAATTAAAACGGTTGTGATCCCAGCGGGCAATGAGCGTGATTTAAAGGAGATCCCAGCCAATATCAAGGCCGATCTTTCCATTAAGCCCGTACAGTGGATTGATGAGGTGCTCGAAATTGCGCTTCAGCATATGCCAAAGCCTTTATCTGATGAGGAATACCGCGCGTTAGAGCAGGCTGCGCAAAAGTCTGATGCCGCTCGTATAAGTACTCACTAAATGCTTATGTGTTGAAACGACACAATCTGGCCAGGGATGGCGATTACAAAATGATCAGAACGTAAAATGCTTTGCAGAATGTTTGATGTTTCCTTGACCCTCCTCTCCTCAGTTGGTATAAATCGCAATTCATTTATTGTATAGGCCGCGCACCGCATGCTTCTCAGAGAGGTGCGAGCGCAAATTAATTGAACAAATAATCAGAAAGGGGTCAAGTGTGAACAAAACTGAACTTATCGAAGCGATTGCCGCGTCAGCAGATATTCCTAAAGCCGCCGCCGGTCGCGCATTGGATGCAGTTGTAGAAAATATCACTAATGCCCTCAAAAGTGGTGATTCAGTTGTGTTGGTTGGTTTCGGTACTTTCGCTGTTAAAGAGCGTGCAGCACGTACTGGTCGTAACCCACAAACTGGTAAAGAAATTCAAATTGCTGCTTCTAAAGTGCCAGGCTTTAAAGCCGGTAAAGCGTTGAAAGACGCTGTAAATTAATATTGTAGTGCTGCCGACTTCTGTTCATCACGTTGGTGGTAGGGTAGGAAAAAGGCGCATTGTAAAGTGCGCCTTTTTTATTAATGGTTTATCTGAATTTGTTTGCAAAGCAGCATAGTTTTGAATGCTTTTGTGCGTATAGATTAAAGAGTCTGTTGGGAGTTTAAAATGCTACAAGAATTGCGCGACAAGTCTACGGGCATGATTGCGAAAGTCATTATCGGTTTTATTATTGTGATTTTTGCGTTGTTCGGGACCGAGGCTCTTTTTCAAAATTATGGTGCGGCCAATAAAGGCATAGCTGTTAACGGTGAAAAAATTACCGAAGATGATATTGCCCGCGGTATTCAAAGTCGCAAGCAACAAATTATTAGTCGTTACGGAGATTCAGTTCCTGCGGAATACCTCACTGATGAAAAATTACGTCAGCCAGTTATCGAGGGCTTAATTCAGCGCGCATTGTTATCCCAGGCTGCGAAAAAAGGTGGTTTGGCTGCGAATACTGCCGCTATCAACAAAGAAATAGTTAGTGCTCCAGTGTTTCAGCAAGACGGCGTGTTCAACCAAGATCGTTTCGTTCAATTACTTCGTTACCAAGGCTTAACGCCTGCCAAATATCAAAAAGCACTTGCGGAAGATACGGTAATCAATCAATTGCAATTTGCTATTGCTAACTCATCTTTCGTAACTCCTGCTGAGTTAAAAAATATTATTGGATTGAGTTTTCAATCGCGCGACTTTAGTTACTTCGTAATTCCAACAGAATCTGTAGAAAAATCAGTTGTTGTTGAAGATCAAGATATTAAAGCGAATTACGACGCAAATGCTGCTACCTACACAACACCAGAACAAGTTGCTGTTGACTATGTTGAATTGAGTATTGGTGAATTGGCTAAAAATATTACCGTGACTGATGATCAAGTTCAGAAGCAGTTTGAGCAAAACTCAAAAACATTTGTTGCTAAAACAGAGCGCCAAGCTGCACATATTTTATTTGAAGGCGCGGATGCTCAGAAGCGTGCTGAAGAAGTGAAGGCTAAATTGGCAGCAGGGGAAGATTTTGCAAAACTGGCGAGTGAGTTTTCTGCTGACTCGGGCTCAAAGAATCAAGGCGGCGATTTGGGTTTTTCATCTGGTGACGCGTTTCCTGCTGAGTTTGAGGCTGCATTGGCCAAGTTGAAAGTAGGTGAGATTTCTGCTCCCGTGAAAACCGATGCGGGCGTTCATATTATTAAGCTGGTATCAGAACGCGGCTCCAAAGCGCCTACCTTTGAGGAGTCAAAAGCGAGTATTGTTGATCAACTAAAACGTACCGAAGCTGAAGCCCAGTTCGGAGTGAAGCTAGAGAAACTTAAGGATTTAGCTTACAACGCGGATAGCTTGAATGACGTGGCTAAAGAATTAGGTCTGACTGCACAGAATACCGGGTTGTTTACCAAAACCAATGGTAAGGATCTGACCGCGAATAACGCATTTGTTAATGCCGCGTTTTCAACGGAAGTGTTAGAGCAGGGTAACGCTAGCGAGATTATCGAATTGGAGCCAAGTCGCGTTGTTGTGCTGAAGAAGACGGATCGTAAACCAGCACAGTTGCAACCGTTGGATTTGGTAAAAGATCAAATTGCTGCAGTCGTTCGTGCGGAAAAAGTACAGGTGCTCCTGTCTAAACAAGCGACTGACGTAGTGGCTGCGTTAAACGCTGGTGGTTCAATTGCCGATCAAGCTAAGACTCTGGGCTTTGAAGTGAAGTCAGCAGCTGGTGTAACCCGCTCTGATAGCTCTGCTGATCGTGACGTGCTGCAATACGCTTTCAGTCTTGCGGCACCATCTGCTGGAAAATCCGTTTTTGGTAGCGTTAAGACGGCTAAAGGTGGTTATGCAGTTGTAGCTTTAAATGGTGTTCAATTAGCGGGAGAAGATAAAGTTCCTGCCGAACAACGTGCCGCTATTTCGCAACAATTGGCAAACATTAATGGTGAGTATGATTTCAAGAGCTACCAAACTCACTTGCAAGAAGTTGCGAAAATTAAGAACTAATGCAAGTTAGTGATTCACAAAAAGAGCTGCTTGCAGCTCTTTTTTTATGTGCGTGATATTGAGGCCTGTTTATGAGTGCGGTAGAAAAAGACGTTCTGCTCTGGTTGAACTCGGTCGTCATAGGCTTAAACCTTTGTCCATTCTCAGGCAAGCCAACGCGCGAAAATCGGGTAAGGCTTGTGGTAAGTGATGCGTCTACTGAAGAAGACGTTTTAGCCGATTTATTTTTAGAGATGGAGTTACTTGATAAAACACCTGTCTCTGAACTCGAAACAACTTTGTTGATAATTCCAAAGGCGTTAACGGATTTTTTCGACTACAACCATTGTCTAGCATGGGCTCAATCGCAATTGAAGAGGCGAGGATGGTTGGGCATTTATCAGCTAGCGAGCTTTCATCCTGATTACTGCTTTGCGGGCGCAGAGCCAGAGGATGTGGAGAATCTGACGAACCGTTCGCCTTATCCGATCATTCACATTATTCGTGAAGCTAGCCTGGAAAAAGCACTAGGTTTTTTTGAGGGCGTAGAAGAAATTCCAGAACGAAACAAGGAAACTGTAGCTGCTCTTAGCGAAGCGCAAAAACAACAATTGTTCCCTTATTTGTTTAAATGATTTTTATTCAGCGATAGTGAACCGGTTTCGGCCGCCCTCTTTGGATTGGTAAAGCGCAGCATCGGCTTTTTCAATCCAGGCTCTATGATCGGCCACTTTGTCGGTAAGTTGCGCGAGACCCAAGCTAATCGTAAATCTCACTTGCTGTCCTTCGGAAACAACAACCATTTTCTCAACACTGGTGCGTAATCTTTCCGCAAAAACGCTAGCACCTTTCACATCGGTACCGGTAAGAATCACACCGAACTCTTCACCGCCGTATCGTCCAGCTATATCCAGATCGCGTACTTGTTCTTTTAACGCGCGGCTTACTTGGCGAATAACGTCATCACCTACGGTATGTCCGTATTTATCATTAACTTTCTTAAAGTGGTCAATGTCCATCATGATCAAGGTTGATGCCTGATCGTAACGATCATAACGCTTAAATTCTTGGATCAGGCGCAACTCCCAATAGCCACGGTTAAACAATCCGGTAAGGTGGTCGGTGCGGCTAAGGTTTTGCAGCTGATTGTTTGCTTGTTGTTGGGCCATCTTGTTAATGGCGGTATCGGTTACGTCATAGATGATCAAACAAATTTGCTCTACATGCCCCTTAGAGTCCATTAGAGGAATAATGGTGCTGTTTTGGTACATGTGTTCCGCTGTGCCGGTGATAGGGCGATAGTGTGGAAAGCGGAAGAGGTAAGGGCGCTGTTCCCAAGTGGTGAATGTAGCGTTCTGCAGCACAAATACTGATTGAGCCTTGTGCTTAAACCACGTTTCGGAAAGCTCAGGGAAGACGCTAAAAATACTGCGTTGCAATACGTCTTCCGGGGTTTTGCCGCTGTGGTTCTGCATAAAGCTGTTCCACATAACCACCTGGTAATTGCGATCCATTACCACCAGGCCAACATCAATGTTTTGGAGGATGTCCATAAACCAATGGACATCTTCGAAAAACTTACTGAAATCTTTATTGTTCGTTGTCATGCGATATGGGCAGCTTCTAGTCGAGTAAGTAATTGAGTTTTTCTACCAAACCATCGATCGAGTGTTCAGCAATTACTATTAGTAGATCGCAATTGATCTTGTGGTTCTCAATAGAGTAGTTGATTTCAACTACTAATGCCTGTTTCCAGCTCATATTGTTGTTTTGGAGCAGGTCAGCGATATTGCAGTGCTGGCCTAAAAGCATTGGTGGGCCGAAGCTAAAATGGGTGTCCAATTGCTCCGCTAAACCTTTCAAGCAAGCACCGTTCAACACGTTAGCGGTGTCCATTAACAATTCATACTCAGCCTGCTCGTCAGTAACGCGATCGTACTTCAATAAGCTGGCAAGGTCGTTGAAATCGGTTCCGTTGAATATCAGCATGGCTTCGCCTGCTATACCACCACCGATAAAGCCTTGACATACCCCATGCACCACATCGCTACTTTCGCGGTTCAAGGACTGAAGTGCCATAGCGATATCGGTGGGGTTGAGGATACTCACGTGAGGTATTGAGAGAACAACAAAAACGTCCAAAAGTCTGGCTAGCCGGTCACCAGCGCGCCCCATGGCCACGTTGGTAATCTCCTGAAGGCAGTCACGTTGATCTTCCGTTAGCAGGTGTGCGTGCATAGTTATAATCATGCTAATTAGGTTTAGGTTATTCCAAGCTTAGCAGCTGTACAGCAATATGCGATTCACTTGTTAAAAAATGTGTCAATTTATTGATTACTTTAACAAAACGGGTGTCTCATGCAGTTGTTCGTATCCCTTTTTCCAATCTTTTAGCGCATATTAAAGTGTAATAACATGAGCTAAGTTTCTGTAGTTCTGGCATTTACAGACTGTTACGGCAAACAACGGCGCTTAAGGCTGACTATCAATTCAACAAGGCAGATAAAAATGATCAACCCTTCCCGTAAGGTTCACAGCAAATCCAAACAAATTGTATTGAGTGCGGTATGCCTGATAATGGTTGCCTGCAGTCAGTCAAGCTCCAAGCCGAATGCTAAACAACCCCAGATCACTCAACGACCCGCTTGGGAGTTGCCGACAGATGCAGAGGCGAAGGCGTATCTTGCGGAGTGTGAGACTGACTTTAAAAAGTTGGCTTTTGAGCTTGATAGTTTCTCCAGCGTCTCCACGACTAAGGATAAAAGCTTGCTAGACAAGCTTAACCGGATGGACATGATATCTGATGCGCAGATGAGTAAGGCGGGGCTTTACTCCAGTGTTCATCCCAACAAAGAAGTGCGCTCAGCGGCAGAAGCTTGCGAGCAGCACTTTGTTGAGATCAACACGGACATAAGTTTATCCCGTGCCATATATGATCAGGTTAGTAAAATCGACGCCAGCCAATTAGGTGCAGAGGATAAGCGTTATCTTGAACATATGCTTCGTGATTTTCACCGCTCCGGTGTTGATAAAGATGATGCTACTCGTGACAAGATAAAAAAATTAAGCGAAGAAATAAATTTAATCGGTCAGGAATTCGATAAAAATTATCGTGATGGTGGCAGGAAGATAGAAGTTGCTTCGGTGAAGGAGCTAGATGGTCTTCCGAAGGATTATATTGAGCGCCACAAGCCAAATTCAGACGGAAAAATCATTCTTACCACAGACTCTCCCGATTACATTCCGTTAATGCAGTACGCCAAAAGCGATGCGCTAAGAGCGCGCGCTTACAGGGTATATCGCAGCATGGCGTATCCTGAAAATAAGCCCGTGCTTGAAAACCTCTTGGTTAAGCGATACGAGCTATCGCAGTTGCTAGGTTATAGCGATTACGCGACCTACGTCACTGAAGACAAGATGATAAAGTCGCCAAAAAATGCGCAGGAATTCATTGATAAAGTATCTACGCTCGCAACCCCACGTACTCAAGCTGAATACCAAGTATTGCTTAAACGTTTGCAAAAAATTGATCCCAAAGCAACTCGTGTAAACGACTGGCAAAAAATGTATTTGCAGGAGCTGATTAAAAAAGAGAAATATCAAGTCGACGCTCAAAAAGTTCGTCAGTACTTCCCATACGCTAGGGTGCAGCAAGGTATTTTCGATTTAACCCAAGCCATGTTTGGTGTGACTATTAAACCTTGGCAAACCCAAACTTGGCACCCTTCGGTAAAGGCGTTTGAAATTTATGACGGCGACAAGGTTATTGGTCGTTTTTATCTCGACATGCATCCTCGCGAAGGAAAATATAAACATGCTGCGCAATTTGGGATTCAAAGCGGCATAAAAGGTGTCCAGCTGCCTATCGCTGCACTAGTGTGTAACTTTCCCGGCGGTGAAAATCCTAACGATTTGCTAGAACATAGTGATGTGGAAACTTTTTTACATGAATTTGGCCACCTGTTACATACCATGTTTAGTGGTGACCACGAGCGCGTAGCGTTTTCTGGCGTGAAAACAGAATGGGATTTCGTAGAGGCCCCCTCACAAATGTTGGAGGAGTGGGTTTGGGATGCGGATACTTTGGCAAGTTTCGCTCGCAATGAAAAAGGTGAAGTGATCCCTAAAAATCTAGTGGATAAAATGCGCGCAGGCCGAGATTTCGGGCGCGGTCTTTGGACCAAGCATCAGTTGTTCTATGCCGCGACTTCTTTAAATCTCTATAACAAAAATCCTGCAGACATAGATCTGGATAAAATTACCGCACAAATTCAGGCCACATATTCTCCCTTCGGTTATGTAGACGGTACGCATTTCTATGCAAGCTTTGGCCATCTGAACGGATATTCAGCCATTTATTACACCTACATGTGGTCTCTTGTGATTGCGAGCGATATGTTCAGCGAGTTCGAGAAGCAGGGGCTTCGCAATCAAGCTGTAGCATTAAAATATCGCAATTCTGTTTTAGCTCCGGGCGGGTCTAAAGATGCGGCGGATTTGGTATCTGATTTTTTGGGTAGACCATTTAGTTTTGATGCGTTCGCCAGAAAGTTGGAAAAGTCACTTTAATATCGCGCCGGATAAATTATGAAGTTTTCAGCGGTAATTATTTTTTTTGCGGTGTGTTTGCCGATCCTCACTGGTTGTGAGAAGCACAAAACCCTAGTAGAGATCGGTAATGAACAACAAATAATGCATATTGGTAATGCGCTGGAGCCGCCTGACATTGATCCCCATGTAACGACTGGTTTGCAGGAATATCACCTGCAAATGAATATCTTTGAAGGGTTGGTTTCAAAACATCCTCAAACGCTTGAAGCTGTCCCAGGAGTTGCTGACTCCTGGGAAATTTCAGAAGATCAAACCGTTTATACATTCCATATTCGCGACAATGCTAAGTGGTCTGATGGCGATAAACTCACCGCGTATGATTTTGAGTATTCTTGGAAGCGCGTTCTACAACCCGAGATTGGGTGTGAGTACACGACGGATTTTTTTGTCATAAAAAATGCAGAAGAGTATTACAAAGGCGAGGTTAAAGATTTTAAAGACGTTGGTATTAAGGCTTTAGACGAATCTTACTTCCAAGTGACCTTGAAATTCCCTGTCCCATACTTTTTGTTGCAAATGGATAATTTTGCAATGTATCCGGTGCAAAAAAAGACAATCGAGAAATTTAATGCATTTAAAGAGCGTGGCACTCGGTGGACAAGAGCTGGAAATTTTGTCGGTAATGGTGCTTTTGTGATTAAAGAGTGGATTCCAAGTGTGGTGTTTTCGGTCAAGAAAAATCCTTACTATTGGGATGCTGCCAATGTGAAATTAAATGAAATTAATTTCTATCCCTATGACAATATTTTACTTGAGGAGAGAATGTTTAAAGCGGGGCAGCTACATAAAACCGAATATTTACCAACAGAAAAAACCGAAAAGTATAAAGGTTCAGCGGACTACTATCAGAGTCCGTTTTATGCAATTTACTATTACCTCTTTAACAATAAAGTTAAACCTTTTGACGATGTTCGCGTAAGGAAAGCGCTTGCCTATGCAGTTGACAGAGAGTCCTTGGTTAAGAACGTTACCAAAGGTGGGCAGACGCCCGCTTATCATTACACGCCCGATAACCCATACGGTTATACCGCCAAGGTAAATTTTTCATATGATGTCCAGCTCGCAAAAAAATTACTTGCTGAAGCTGGGTATCCAGATGGTAAAGGCTTTCCCAAAATTGAGCTTACTTACAACACTCATGCGGATCATTTAAAAGTTGCCTTGGCAATCCAGCAAATGTGGAAGAACAATCTTGGGATTGACATTACCTTGCGAAATTTGGAATGGAAAGTTTATTTGGATGCGCGTAATTCCCGCGACTTTCAAATTTTAAGGCGAGCTAACGTGGCAGATATTCTTGACCCATCAACTTTTTTGCTTCCAATGATGACGCACGACCCCATGAATGATTCGGAGTGGGGAAGTAAACGTTATGACGAATTGATGGAGCTCTCCAAACGAGCCAAGACACAAGAGGAGCGTTTCGCGTATTTTCAGGAAGCGGATAAGATTTTGGTAGATGAAATGCCCATGATCCCCCTGTACTTTTACACTACCAATAATTTAGTTGCCTCTAATGTGAAGGGATATTATAAAAATATTCTGGATTATCACCCTTACAAATATGTTTATTTAGAGTCAACTCACTAGCAGGTTCGAATAATGTTTGTTTTTATCCTCAAGAGACTATTGCAAGCAGTGCCTGTGCTACTGGTGGTAACTCTTGTTACATTTTTTTTAATTCATTCTGCACCTGGTGGGCCCTTCGATCAGGAGCGAAAAGTTTCGCCGGACGTTCTGAAAAATCTTAATGCTCGGTATTATCTGGACGAACCTACCTGGAAACAATTTTTACGATACACAGAGAGTCTAGTGCAAGGTGATTTTGGCCCGTCCTTTAAATATCCCAGTCACACTGTGAACGATCTGATTGCGGCGGGGTTTCCCGTTACATTTGAGTTGGCCTGTTACGCGATTTTGTTTGCGTTAGTTATTGGGCTAGCTGCGGGAATAATGGCATCCGTAAAACCAAATAGTCTTTGGGATTATCTTCCAATGTCTGGTGCCATGATGGGAATTTGTTTGCCGTCTTTTGTATTAGGTCCATTACTCTTGCTGGTTTTTGGAATTTGGTTGCAATGGTTACCTGTAGCAGGCTGGGGAAAAATACCGGGCGATAAAATTCTTCCTTCGATTACCTTAGGTGCATCTTACGCAGCATACATTGCCCGCATAACGCGCGGTGGAATGCTAGAAGTTCTGTCGCAAGATTACATTCGTACCGCACGCGCGAAAGGCATGTCAACCGCAAGAATCATATTTGTTCACGCATTACGTGGTGGTTTAACGCCCACGGTTTCCTTTTTGGGGCCAACCATTGCAGGCTTACTGGCTGGCTCATTTGTGGTGGAAAGTCTTTTTCAAATCCCGGGGATAGGTCGTTTTTATATACAGGCAGCATTCAACCGTGACTACACAATGATTATGGGGTGCACCATTTTTTTTGCATTCTTGATTGTCTTGTTCAATATTCTTTCAGATTTGGTTCTGCTACTTCTCAACCCTAAGCTTCGACACCAAGTGCGCGGGGTGTAAGCATGAACAACACTACAATTATCGAAAGCGGTACCTCTTTGACGGAAGATGCGTTCTTGCGTTTACGCAAGAACAAATTGGCAATGTTTGGATTATGTGTGTTGGTGGTTTTAATTCTCATAGCATTGCTGACTCCGTTTATCGCACCCTACACCTATGATGGACAGAATTTAGAGCTAGGTGCTACCGCGCCCTCAGCCCAACATTGGTTGGGGACAGATGTTTTGGGGCGCGATCAACTCACACGAATTATGTACGGTAGCCGTGTATCCTTAATGGTTGGATTTGTCGCAACCTCCGTTGCTCTTTTAATTGGCGTGCTATGGGGCGCGACCGCTGGTTTTTTCGGTGGGCGGGTTGATGCCATTATGATGCGTATTGTCGATGCGCTATTTGCTTTGCCGTTCACTATCTTCGTTATCTTGCTCACCGTTATTTTTGGCAGCAGTATGCTGTTGCTCTTCTTGGCGATTGGTGCTGTTGAATGGTTAACCATGGCTCGCATTGTGCGCGGTCAAGTATTGAGCATTAAGCAACAAGAGTTTATTGAAGCCGCCGTTACTATGGGGCTATCGCCTTGGCAAATTATTACTCGTCACCTGATTCCCAACGTCGTCGGTCCCGTTATCGTCTACACAACATTGACTATTCCAGGTGTGATTTTGCTGGAATCTTTTTTGAGCTTTCTGGGTTTAGGAATTCAACCACCTGCAAGCTCATGGGGTTCGCTTATTTCGAGTGGTGTTGAGGTGATGGAAGAATATCCTTGGCTCCTGATTTTTCCGGGCTTAGCTTTGTCAATCACCTTGTTCTCGCTCAACTTCTTAGGCGACGGTTTGCGTGATGCGCTTGATCCCCGTGCATCAAAAGATTAGATCTGGAGCCCTTATATGCTAACCGTTAAAAATCTCCGTATTGCTTTTAATACTCGAAATGGTGCGAGCCTTGCCGTCGAGGATCTAAGTTTTGAAGTTAAGGCCGGCGAAGTTTTGGGTATTGTCGGAGAATCTGGTTCTGGAAAATCCGTTGCTTGTTACAGTTTGCTGGGGTTAATTCCGTCGCCCCCAGGCAACATTGAAAATGGCTCTGCCTTATTTCTAGGCAAAGATTTGTTGGGAATGAGCGAGACTGACTTGCGCAATATTCGCGGACGAAAGATCAGCATGATTTTTCAAGATCCAATGACCTCGCTCAACCCTTATATGCGTGTTTCAGATCAACTTATTGAAACGGTCATGCAGCATCACGACATTTCTAAACAGGAAGCCCGTAAGCGTTCTATTGATGCTCTGGTAGAGGTTGGTATTCGTGACGTAGAAAAACGAATTGATCATTACCCTCACCAATTTTCAGGCGGTATGCGCCAGCGCGTTATGATCGCTATGGCCTTAATTAGCGAGCCAGAATTATTAATTGCAGATGAACCCACAACGGCACTGGACGTGAGTGTGCAAGCGCAAATTCTAAACCTCATAAAAAATTTGCAACGCAGTCGAAATCTTGCTGTTATTTTCATCACTCACGATTTGGGTGTGGCTGCGCAAATGGCAGATCACGTAGTGGTCATGGAGAAAGGCAAGCTCGTAGAGCAAGGCAAAACTGAAGATATTTTCTCTAATCCAACGCAACCTTATACTCGAAAATTGCTAAGCGCAGTTCTAACAACAGCTAAACCCACACCTTGTCTCGCAGACGAAACCCGGCCACCTTTTTTAGAAATAAAGAACCTCCACACCGACTTTTCTCAGTTCGGAGGCCTTTTTTTTAAACGACTGATCAATACGCAAAAAGCGGTTGATGATATTAGCCTGACGATTAGGCGTGGAGAAATTTTGGGTGTGGTGGGCGAGTCTGGTTCGGGAAAATCTACTCTAGGGCGCACCATCATGCGTCTGGTAGAAGCTCAGTCTGGCAAGGTTTTATTGGAAGGGCAAAACTTGCTCAAGTTATCGGACGCCGATTTAAAACGAGCGCGTCGAGATTTTCAGATGATTTTCCAAGATCCCTATGCGTCACTGAATCCTCGAATGACTGTGTTTGATACCTTGGCCGAACCGTTATTAACACACGGTCTTGCGACACGGAAAACAGTGTTAGATCAAGTCAACCAGCTTTTGGATGATGTGGGCTTGGATCGTCAATCTGTTCGAAAATATCCGCACGAATTCTCGGGTGGGCAGCGTCAACGCATCGCCATCGCACGCGCGATTTCCCTAAAACCGAAATTAATTATTGCTGACGAGCCTGTGTCGGCGTTGGACGTCACTATACGTGCACAAATTCTGAAGTTGTTGTTAGAGCTAACGCAAAAGCATCAATTAACGATGCTATTCATTTCGCATGATATGTCGGTTGTTCGCTACCTATGCGATCGCGTCTTAGTTATGCAAAACGGGCGATTGGTTGAAGAAGGTAAAACGGAAGCTATTTTTGCTGCGCCAAGGGAACCTTACACACAGCAGTTACTAGCCGCTATACCAAAACTCTGAGCTTAGTTTTTAGCATCAACCAGCACAATTAATTCCTGATTAGGGCGAATGCTGGTTTCATCTTTTATTTTATTCCACTCCATAATTTGTTTAACGCTTACGTCGTATTTGGCTGCAATCTTACCTAAGGTGTCACCGGACTTAATGGTGTAATTAAGCGTTTTCGATTGAGAAGCTACGCTGTTTTGCGCTTGAGCGGTTACCAAAAGTTTTTGGCCGGGTTTAAGCCCGCTATTGGCTGTCATCTTGTTGAGCTTGGTTAGGGCATCGACCGTCATATTTTGCGATTTCGCAATCGACCATAAGTTATCGCCTGATTTTACGGTGTAAAAATTGGACTTTTCCTTTGGTACAGTTTGCTCAGCAGCTATTTTTTCGGGTGCCAAAGAAGTTGGGATTTCACTGGTAGGTGAGAGCGGGATCTGCAAGCGTTGTCCTAAACTGAGATTGGTGCTTTTCAAATTGTTGATGGTCTTAATTTGGTTTGCATCAGCTCCGTAACGCTTTGCAATAGCATCCAGCGTGTCGCCTTTTTTAACTTGGTGTTCCTGCCATTTAAGATTTGCCACCTTGGGTAAGGTATCAAGCTGGAGTTTAAAGCTCGCCGCAGCGTCAACGGGTACAAGTAATTGCCTCGGCTCTGTTGGATCTGTGAGCCAACCTTTGTAACCGGAATTCAATTTTTTAAGCAATGCTCCGTCAAGGGCGCTATTTTGTGCTGCTTCTGCAAGATTCACTTGCGAGTCCACATTTATTTTGACGAAGTAAGGAACGTCTGCAATAGGGTAAAGTTTGAAATCGTAAACATTTGGGTCAGCCACAATTTTGGAAAGTGCCAAGAGCTGTGGAATATACCCTTGCGTTGTTTTGTTAAGCGGTAGCGACCAAAAATCGGTGGGTTTTCCTGCGCGGCGATTTTTGTCTACAGCTTGTTGTATCGCGCCATCACCAGCATTGTAGGCGGCAACGGCTAACAACCAATCCTTATCGAATTTGGTGTATAGCTTTTTCAGCAGACGAATAGCCGCATCTGTCGAGGCAACTACGTCTTTTCGCCCGTCATACCAAGAGTTTTGTTTAAGCCCGAAATTACGTCCAGTCGCGTCCCCGAACTGCCACATTCCCGCATTACTTGCTGAAGCTGCGGTTGGGTTGTAGGAGCTTTCAATAAATGGCAAAAGCGCAAGTTCCATCGGCATACCGTTGGCTTCCATTTCGCTCACAACGTAATGCAGAAATGGTTCGCTTTGCTGCGTGATTTTATAAAAGTAGGCTTTGTTACTGGTGTAAAAACGAATTTGTGCATCAACGGCAGGGTTAGACGCTTGCGGCAAACTGAATCCGGCTCGAATGTGATCCCAAACGGTATCGTAGGTTTTCTGTGTGGATGCTTGTTCTGTTTTGCCAACTGGATGCCACTTGGCTTCAGCGGGGGAATCGGTAGTTTGGGGTGCTGGCTTGAGGTGCAGGCCATCGCAACTCGCTAGGAGGGCAGTCAGGGAAACCATCGTTAATAGAGGTCGATTTATAAATGTCATAGAGTCACATCGTTATAGGTGATTATCTGCCTCCTCCTTGCTGTATGAATATTGATCTGCCACGCCATCAGAGGGCAAGTCTATGGATTGCGCCAGAATGGGTCAACCCAAAGATTCGCTTGAGTTCTCAGAAGTTATCCTTAAGGAGTCTCAAATTAATAAAGACATCAACTTCGGTCGCCAGTTGCTTCCCGCATTTATGCTCTACGGCGCCACGAACTGAGTTTAAATGACAACGTAAAAAAGGATTGGTTCGCCGCTCTATCTCCAAGTGCGTAGGTACGGTGGGAATACCTTGAGCTCGCTTTTGCGATTCGTCAGTTTCCCTTGTTTTGAGGTCTTCGTTTTCTGGCTCTATGCTGAGCGCAAATCGAAGGTTGGCGAGCGTATATTCGTGTGCGCCGTATATGAGTGTGTTGTCTGGCAATTCAGATATACGTTGCAATGAGCTATGTAAAAGTTCTGCCGTGCCATCGAATAAACGGCCGCAACCGGCAGCGAACAGGGTGTCGCCACTGAAAAGACGTGGGTTATCTCCCGGTAGTTTGAAGAGATAGGCGATATGATCCAAGGTGTGTCCTGGCAGCTTCAACACATCCGCCTCTATAGAGCCAAGGGTGAGTTTGTTTCCCTCATATAGATGGTGTGTAACCATTGGCATCCGAGGCGAATCTGGGCCGTAAATCGGAATGTTGAAAAGTTCGCTTAGCTCGGCAGCGCCATCAACATGGTCGTGGTGGTGATGGGTTAGGAGTATTCCCCGCAGATCAAGCTTGTATTGGGTGAGGCATTCAATAACAGGTTGAGCAGAACCTGGATCAACTATAAAAGCATCCGGTACTTGTTGATCTGGCTGGATCAACCAAAAATAATTGTCTTTGAAGGCTGGAATTGTGTGAATGTGAAGCATAATGACCCAATATCAAAGAATTCAAATAGCGAGTTCCTCTCAATGCTACCTGAGCGGCCTAATTTCAAGATCTAAACCGGTTTATATACGAGTTGCCTATGTCAAACCTGTTAAAGGGCCTGTCTTTAAAAGGCTTGAAGCGCCAATGGCGAAAGCGCTTTGGTGTTTTGCCCCTGCGTACAAGCCTGGACGGCCTTAGTGAATGGTTTGATTCACCCCTTGGCCAGTTGTTGGTGGATAAAGAGCGAGATTGCCTTGATGGCGAGTTAGGTGATTTGTTCGGTTACCATCTGCTGCAACTCAGCGTTGCGCGACAGCTGGATCTAACCCAGGCCAGCCGAATTTCCCACCGATTTGCGCTTTACCCGCAAGTAACTCAAAACCCTATTGTAACGGGGGTTGCTGATTTCACCCATCTTCCTTTGCCGCCTAACACGGTAGATCTTGTGATTTTGCATCATGCACTGGACTTTAGCCAAAAACCGCATCAGGTGTTGCGCGAGTCCGCTGGTGTGCTCATTTCCCAAGGGCATTTGGTGGTGGTTGGGTTTAACCCTTGGAGCTTATTGGGGTTGTGGCGCTGGCTAACACGATTTTTTAGTGATGCACCTCAGTGGCGCCATCAGTCACTTCGCTTGGGGCGAGTATTGGATTGGCTCGCGGTTCTGGATTTCGAACCTGTTGCCGTGCGTCAAGGTTTTTACTGCCCCCCAACTCATAAATCCGGCGTGACTAAATATTTGCAATGGATGGAACGCTGGGGTAAAAGACTTTGCCTGCCGTGGGGTGGCTTTTATGTAATAGTCGCTCGTAAAGATAGCGTTGCTATGACCCCCATAAAGCCTCAGTGGCAAGCCTATAGAGGGTTGCGGGGCTGGGGCGTCACTAAAATTCTCGGTAAAGCAACTCGCGATAAAGAGCCGCAGATGCACAATACTTCTAAGAAATAACCTGATATAAATGGAATAACTGATTGAAGCAAATAGAATTATTTACCGATGGTGCCTGTAAAGGTAACCCGGGCCCAGGCGGTTGGGGGGCCTTGTTGCGCTACGGTGATATCGAAAAATCACTGTACGGCGGTGAAGCAGAAACAACAAACAACCGTATGGAGTTGATGGCCGCTATCGAAGGTCTTGCTGCGTTAAAAGAGCCTTGCTCGGTGCTGCTGACCACCGATTCCCAATATGTATTGAAAGGTGTTACCGAGTGGATTGCAGGCTGGAAGCGCAATGGCTGGAAAACCGCCGCCAAGCAACCCGTCAAAAACGCAGATTTATGGCAACGCCTGGATGAACAAACTCAGCGACATGCAGTTGAGTGGCGCTGGGTTCGCGGCCATACTGGGCATAGGGAAAACGAAATTGCCGATAGCCTCGCCAATCGCGGAATAGAAGAGCTAGGCTAAATAAAAACGCTAATACAAAACCCATCATATTTTTAAGCTCGGACATTACATGCGTCAAATTGTTTTGGATACTGAAACCACTGGTCTTGAAACGACCCAAGGCCATCGGATTATCGAAATAGGTTGTGTTGAACTCTTTAATCGCCGCCTCACTGGTCGCCACTACCATCAATATATAAATCCTGAGCGCGAAGTAGACGCGGGCGCTTTTCAGGTCCACGGCATCAGCAATGAAATGCTGGCCGACAAACCTAAGTTTGCCCAAATTGCAGACGAGTTTATGGCGTTTGTGGGCGATGCGGATCTCATCATCCACAATGCGGCGTTTGATATAGGTTTTATCAACGCAGAATTTGCGCGCCTTACACCTCGTCCGGCTACGATTGAAACCAACCGTACGGTCATTGATAGTCTTTTATTAGCTAGAGCAAAACACCCTGGTCAGAAGAATAATCTCGACGCTTTGTGCAAACGCTATGGGGTAGACAACTCTCAGCGCGATCTCCACGGCGCTTTGCTCGATGCTGAAATTCTCGCTGATGTTTATTTGCTTATGACAGGTGGTCAAACTGCCTTGTCTCTGGGTGGTAATCAATCCAGCAACAAAGACTCCAGTGCAGCCGTTAGCGAAATTCGCCGATTACCCGCTACTCGTAAGCCTTTACCAGTATTGATCGCAAGTGCAGAAGAGTTGGTTTCGCACGAAGCAAAACTTGCGGCTATAGATAAGAGTAGCGGCGGCAACTGCATTTGGCTGAAGGAAGCCATTTTGGACGCTCAAGTCAGTGTATAGACGCCTATTTGAGAAACCATTAGCATTCCTCATAAACGACAAGTAAATATCAGGCAAAGTCTCCGCAAGTGAGATAGAGTCAAAAATAACATTAAAACTAGGATCTGATTCATGAGTGCAAATGAAGCTTTTAATATTGCCTCGTTAAAAATGGTACACGATGAACTCTTGGCAACTATCGAACAATCAGCGCTTCGTTTAGAGCAGTTCGCGGGCGATAGAACTAACGGCGAACTCTTGCAAAACTGCATTGAGGGCGTTCGACAAATTCGCGGTACCTTGAGTCTGATTCAATTAAAAGGCGTGGATCTCTTAGCCGACGAGCTTCTTGAACATATCAATGACATTACGCTAGGTGATAATCCCGCTACAGATAAAAAGTTAGAGTTACTGACCGCTGCCTTTTTTATGCTGCCTCGCTACCTTGAGTTTTGCCTACAAACATCGCGTAGCATGGCGCTATTGTTAATTCCCCATATCAACGAATTACGACAAGCGCGCAAAGCACCCTTGTTGCCAGAAAGTTTTTACTTTAACTACGAACCCTTAACAATTTCGCGCACCGCTCAACAAACAGCACCTTCGCAAGAAAATCTTACTGCCCTCGTGCGTCGCCTACGTCATATGTATCAAGCGGGGCTTCTTAAGGTGCTGCAAGGCTCGCAAATAAAATCTTCGTTTGGAATTATGTGCCGGGCCTTGGAACGTTTGGAGTCCGTGTGTGGTGCTACTGCGTTGGGTAACTTGTGGTGGCTTGCGAATGCAAGCTTAACGTCCGTTAGTGAAGAAAACTTGCGGATCACCAAAAGCCGGAAAATGTTGTTTAGCAGTTTAGATCGCGAAATTAAGCGCTTGCAGTTTGAAGGTGCTGCGGTTATGAATCGCCAGCCTGATGCCGCGTTGGTTAAAGAGCTGTTGTACCTGCTCACATTATCAAAATCGTCAACCGATAAATCAAAAGCAGTCTTATCCGCTTATGCCGTTCCCTCGCTTAGTTACAGCGACAAAGAACTCGCGCGTGAAATGGAATTTTTGCGTGGCCCAAGCGTTAATACGATTAACTCAATGGCTGCTGTGTTAACCGATGAATTGCATAGCACGAAAAATATTTTGGAACGCGCTGCACAAAGTGGCGCAGAAACCTTATCTGAATCTCCTGAGCTTGTTGATACGCTGAAAAAGATTGCAGATATTCTGGCGATTGTTGGTCTGGTGTCACCGAGCAATGGCCTCAAACAGGAAATTGAAAAAATCCAACGCTGGAAAACATCAGGCGAAGCGGTTAATCCAAGTGATTTATTGAGTGTTGCAGACACGCTGTTGTACGTTGAAAGCACCATTGCAGGCTTAGGAAAATCCAATCTGTCTGATGAAAAGCTCGCACAAATTAACGCATTGTCACGCGATGATGTAATGGCCAATAACCAAATCGCTGAAGCAGAAAAGTTGGTGATTGACGAAATCGAATCAGGCCTTGCCATGGTCAAGCGAGCTTTAAGCGCCTTCGCCGAATCCAATTACGATAAAGCTCACATTGCCAACATATCTGCGACTCTTGATACAGTGCGCGGTGGTATGTTCGTTTTAGGCTTACCGCGTGCCGCTAAAGTCATTGCCGGATGCATGAAGTTTATTGATGAGTCTTTAATGGACGATGAACAACAAGCGGCAATTCAACACATGATGGATACCTTTGCAGACGCCATCATCAGCCTCGAATATTACTTGGATAATTTAAAGGTTGATAAAAAAGCCGATACTGACGTCTTGGGAATTGCTGAAGAAAGTCTGGAAGCCTTGGGTTATAAGGTGTAATCAGTGCAAGACACGCATGTGCATTATGTCGTTGCTGACGAAAAATTTTTGTGTACTGAAGATGGGAAAATCGCGTTTTTAAGTCATGCGGACTTGGCGCGGTTGAACTTTGAACCCGATATAAAGCACGCCCTAAAAAGTAAATCATCTGAAGAAGACTTCGTCGTCAGTGTTGCTTATAAAGAAATTCCGGGTTTCAGTTGGCGCACATTGCGCAGCCTCGTTGAATCAGTGACGGAAGAGGAGTTTCAAACCGCAGGGCGAGCTTTGCAAATTTTACGGTGGCATTTTGATCACCAATATTGCGGTCGCTGCGGGAAACCAACGGAGCAACATGCACGAGATTTCGCGAAAGTCTGCGTGTCGTGCAAATTAGATTTTTATCCGCGCCTCTCGCCGTGCATTATCACATTAGTGACGCGAGGTGACGAATGTTTGCTGGCATGGCACGCGCGCTCGAAAGATGAAAAATACAGCTGTCTTGCAGGTTTTATTGAAATGGGCGAAAGCCCCGAACAAACTCTGGAACGAGAAGTTAAAGAAGAAGTAGGCGTTAGCGTTGCTAACATCCGTTATGTTGCTAGCCAGCCTTGGCCTTTCCCCGGTCAGCTAATGTTGGGTTACTTCGCCGATTACGCTGAGGGTGACTTAACCGTAGATGGCGAGGAAATCCGAGCGGCTTATTGGTATCGCTATGATCAGCTACCCAATATTCCTGCTGCATCAACTATATCGGGCCGTCTAATAAGAACTTTTGTACAAGAAAGACAATCTATTCGTTCAAATAATGAATCATAAGCTTAGATAAGGATTCCTATGTTATATACCTTGGTTGCGCTTGTTATTGTATTAGTTGCTGCTTTTTTTATTTACCGTGCAGCAAAAGTTCTTTGGTTGAGAAGCTGGTTTATGGGTTGGCTCACCGGTATGTTCGGTCTTGGTCTGTTGGCTATCGGTGGCGCCATTGGATTAGTGTCCTACGACATTTATAGTTACAAGCAAATTTTGGTCGGACAACCCGTAGCAACTATTAATTTTGAAACTATTGAAGATCAATTTTTCGACGCGTTAGTGGTAGACGCTAACGGAAAACAACAACGGTTTAGTTTGCACGGTGATCAATGGCAACTGGATGCGCGGATTATTAAGTGGCAGGGATATTTTTCTGGTTTTGATATAAAACCCGCATTCAGGTTAGATCGTTTGAGTGGTCGTTATTACGACATACAAAAGGAAACAACCGAGAAGCGTTCAACCTACTCATTAGTTGAAAGCCCCCTGGGTTTAGATTTATGGAAGCTGATTAATGCACGCCCGCAATGGTTCTCTGTTATTGATGCTCATTACGGTACTGCACGTTATTTGCCGATGAAGAATGGGGCACTTTACGAGATTAGCTTGGCCAGTAACGGTTTAAATGTTCGGCCTTTGAATGACGTCGCAAGTAAAGCGATGGAAGATTGGAAATAGTTTATTTATCTTGATTGGAGTTATACGTTGGAATTCTTAACAGAGTACGGTTTATTTTTAGCAAAAACAGTCACTTTTGTGGTGGCTATAGCGGTTGTTGTCAGTTTAATTGTATCGGCAAGTTCACGTGGGAAAAAGTCAGAGAAAGGCCATATACAAGTTAGTAAGTTGAATGAAAAGTTTAAGGCTATGCGTGAAACCTTGCAGCACGCAGTGCTAGACGAGGAGCAGGTTAAGCAACTTGATAAAGATGAAAAGAAGCGTTTAAAACTTGAGAAAGCTGAGCAAAAGAAATCCGCCAAAGAAAAAGGTAAAAAGAACGCTGAATCAGCATCAGATGAGCATAAGAAGCGCGTGTTTGTGTTGGATTTTCATGGGGATGTCAAAGCCTCTGCAAATGATAGCCTACGCGAATCCATTAGCGCGGTGCTCACCATGGCAACCCCAAAAGATGAAGTTGTCGTAAAGGTAGAAAGCGGCGGTGGCATGGTCCATAGTTACGGTTTGGCCTCGAGTCAATTAGCTCGTATTACCAACAAAGAAATCCCGCTAACCGTGTGCGTAGACAAAGTGGCTGCGTCTGGCGGTTACATGATGGCTTGTGTTGCCAATAAAATTGTTGCCGCGCCTTTCGCTATTTTAGGTTCTATCGGCGTTGTGGCTCAGTTGCCCAACTTTCACAAGTTGCTCAAGAAAAATGATATTGATTACGAAATGTTTACGGCAGGTGAATTCAAACGTACCGTAACCATGTTTGGTGAAAATACTCAGAAGGGACGCGAGAAATTTGTTGAGGATATTGAAGACACTCATGTTTTATTCAAAGACTTTGTCTCAGAACATCGCCCCCAAGTCGACATAGCCAAAGTTGCCACAGGCGAAGTGTGGTTTGGGCGTCGTGCGAAAGACGTAAATCTTGTGGATGTATTGCAAACAAGTGATGAGTATTTATTAGATCAAGTCGAGACAGCTGATATTTTTGAGGTCGAATATGCGGTAAAAAAATCTCTCCCCGAAAAGATGGGGTTAGCGGCTCAAGCTGCGTTTGAACGCGCGCTTTTGAGCGTGTGGGAAAAAGCGCAATTAAATCGTTGGTTTTAGTTTTGTAATCTAGCTGGAGATAAAACATGTTTTATGTACAGCAAAAATTCACCTTGCCAACCCCAGAGCAAGCTTTGCCCGGGCGTACTGAAAAAATGCCGGTGACTCATAAGCACATGGTTTTAGGAACGACCTTAACAGAACCTTTCCCTGCGGGGCTTGAGAAAATTGTTTTTGGGTTGGGTTGCTTCTGGGGAGCTGAACGTCGTTTTTGGCAGCAGCAAGGCGTATACACTACGGCCGTGGGCTACGCAGCAGGTTATACGCCCAATCCAACTTATGAAGAGGTTTGTAGTGGGATGACTGGGCATAACGAAGTTGTGCTGGTTGTATTTGATCCTCAGAAGATTTCGCTTGAGGCTTTGCTCAAAGTTTTCTGGGAGTCACATAATCCTACGCAAGGTATGCGACAAGGAAATGATCGCGGTACTCAATACAGGTCTGGTATTTACACCTATAACGACCAGCAACTTTCTTCAGCTAAATCCTCACAACAGATCTATCAGAAAGCATTGACTGAAGCTGGTCTAGGCGAAATTACTACGGAAATATTACCCCTAACAGAGTTTTTCTACGCTGAAGCCTATCATCAGCAGTATTTGGCGAAGAATCCAAATGGTTATTGCGGTTTAGGTGGCACAGGTGTTTGTTTAACCTGATTGATTTATAAACAAGGATGTTATGCTAAATCTACTTTTCTTCTGTTCAGGCATTGTATTGGCGGGATATTTGCCGACTTTGCCGTCACCCGTAACGCTGTTGTCTGCCGCTGTCCCCGTACTTTTCGTATCCATTTTGTTTTTTCGGAAATTCCGCCCCGTTTTATGGGCAGTCCTATTTTTCTTTGGCTTGTGTTACGGAATTTTTTCGGGTTATCGTTTATTAGCTAATCAATTGCCACACTCTTTGGCGGAAAAAGATTTGGTTGCGGAAGGGCAGGTAGTTGGTTTGCCACAGGAAAATGATCGACGTCAGCTATTTACTCTGAAAGTTGACCGCGCATATTTCCCTTACGATTACGCTGAGCCATTCACACAATTTCCACACAAAATAAATGTGAGTAGCTACACAAATCTTCGAGTAAAAACCGGTGAGCAATGGCGGTTGACTGTGAAATTAAAGCGGCCCCGCGGCTTTGTGAATCCGGGTGGGTTTGACTACCAAGTATCGCTGCTTAGACGTGACATTGGAGCGACAGGTTATATTCGCCAAGGTTTAAATGAGCGCTTAAAAACTCAGCCAAAATTTTCGATGGACGTGCTGCGTTATGATTTGCAGCAATGGCTTCTAAACGCGAGTAGCAGTCCTCAAAAAAGTATTTTAGTGGCGCTGTTGGTAGGTGATACCTCATTGGTTGATAAAGACCAATGGGGACAAATGATCAAGACTGGCACCAATCATTTGATCGCCATCTCCGGTTTGCATTTAGGTTTTTTCGCCATAGTCGGTTTCTTTTTTGGAAATCTCATCGGCCGAAGTTTGCAATCAGTTTGGTCGAAGTTCCCGTCAGTTTTTTATGGTTGTGTTTGCTCGGTTATCTTCACACTTTTCTATAGCCTACTTGCCGGCTTTAATATTCCTACCATACGCACCTTAATCATGTTGATGGTTGTTCAGCTTGCCTTGTTATGGCGACGCAGCTTCTTTGCCAGCTATAGTTTGGTCATCGCATTAGTTTTGGTTCTGCTTTACGATCCCTTAGCCGCTTATGACATGGGTTTTTGGTTATCATTTGTTGCGGTAGCTATGTTGATTTTTTGTTTTTCTGGAAGGATTTCTACTTCTTTACGAAGTGGTGTGAGTGATGCAACCAAAAATTATCTTGTTGTGTTTGCGAAATCCCAGTGGGTAATGTTTATTGGCCTGCTGATTCCGCTATCCCTTTTAATTCATACATCTTCATTGCTGGCTCCCCCAGCGAATTTCGTTGCAATCCCAGTCATCACTTTTTTTGTAGTACCGTGTTTGATTATTTCAGCACTGAGTCATTTTTTGTTTCCATTTGCTGAATCATTTTTTCTGCATTGTTCCGAATGGGGAATGTTGGTGGTGCATGAATGGCTCTCTTATTTATTGAAATTGGGGGAAGGTAAATTTAATCCCTTATTGAATTTAAATCCCTTGGCTTTGGGGCTTGCCATTATCGGAGTATTTTTGATTCTCTCGCCTCGTGGACTTGGAAATAAATATTTAGGCGGGTTTGGGATCATCCTTGCCTTAGTCATTCCATTAAACCAGCTGCCGTCTTTGCAAATGCTGGTATTTGATGTGGGGCAGGGAACTGCGGTTCTCGTGCGCACACCTCATCATCAATTACTTTACGATACCGGGCCTGTTTACACGGAGAACTTCGATGCAGGTAGCGGAATCATTGTTCCTTACTTACAAAGCCAAGGTATTAATTACTTGGAGCACTTGGTAGTAAGTCACAATGATCTAGATCATCTCGGCGGATTAGCAGGTGTACTGGCTTCAACTGACGTTGACGATTTGTGGCTGGGTGAACCCGAAAAATACCAAGCTCAATCAAAACCCGTGCCTGTGGATACTTGCCACTCGCAGAAGCCTTGGCAGTGGGACGGTGTTAATTTCGCATTCATTAGGTGGCCACTGAAAACGAATGCCAAAGCGAATAATCATTCCTGTGTACTTATGGTTGAGTTTAATAACCACAAAATATTGTTGACGGGCGATATTGAAAAAGACGTGGAGCGGAGTTTGGTGGAGCAGGGCGGGTTAAGTCCGGTGGAAGTATTGCTGGCACCGCACCATGGTAGCCACACGTCATCGACTCCCGAGTTTGTTGCCAAGCTTCAGCCGAAGGTTGTTGTTTACAGCGCCGGATATCACAACCAACATGGGCATCCCCATGCGGATGTACAAGCGCGCTATCTTGCGCAAGGTTCAAGGCCCCTCAATACGGCAACAGGTGGCGCCTTAACGTTCAGTTGGGTGAATGATGACGCAGAGATAAGGGAGTATCGACTATTCGCAAAGCGTTATTGGTTTGATGACACATATCTCCAATAGCTTGATTTCTAAGGCTTCATCGCTAGAAAAGTTGAAGCCCAGCATGGTTTTCTACACGTCTTGTGGTAAGGTACGCCGCAATATCTGTGGTTTTTGGTTAGCCTGAAAAGTATTCAATAATAAGTTCGATAGTGAGGTCGCCTGTGTTCGAAATCATCGTGTCTGGTGGTGTAATGATGATTCCAATCATCCTCTGTTCAATTGCCGTTATTGGCATCAGTATTGAACGCTATTGGACGCTTAATCCTAATAAAGTCGCTCCCCGAACTCTTCTCGCGCAAGTGTGGAGTTGGATAAAGAGCAATCAAGTTGATGCGGCAAAGCTGCGTGAATTAAAGCAATCCTCTCCTCTTGGTAAAATCTTGGCCGCTGGTTTAAGCAATTCCCGTCATGGCCGTGAAGTGATGAAAGATTCTATTCAGGAAGCGGCCAACCAGGTTATTCACGATTTGGAACGCTACCTTGGTGCTCTGGGCACAATTGCAAACGTAGCTCCCTTATTGGGTCTCTTGGGGAGCGTATTCGGTATGATCGAAACTTTTAACGCGATCATGTTGAAAGGTTCGGGGAATGCCGGTGTTTTGGCGGGCGGTATTGCGGTTGCCTTGATTGCAACTGCAGCTGGTTTGATTGTTGCTATTCCAGCGACCATTTTGCACCGTTATTTTTTGCGTCGAGTCGATAGCTTGGTGGTTATCATGGAAGAAGAATCCATCAAATTGGTAGACGCATTACACACCGACCGTAATGTTGATGTGAAGCTGGTATAACCCATGAAATTTCGCCGCCAGTCCCGCGAACTCGAACCCATGAACCTCATATCACTAATTGATGTGATGTTTTTTTTGCTGATTTTTTTCATGCTGTCGAGCACTTTCACCAAAGAAACGCATTTAGGTGTTGAGTTGCCCGAAGCCAAAGGCGAGCCTTCAACCGATTCAAAACAACAAATTGAAATTGTGATCAGCGAACAGGGTAGTTTCTCTATTAATGGCCAAAGCTTGGTCAATAATGAAACAGATACTTTGCGTGCAGCAATTTTAAAAACATCCGAAGGCAAAACCGATATGCCGTTGTTATTAACAGCGGATGCTAAAACCCCGCATCAGTTTGTGGTAACGGCCATGGATGTAGCGGGGCAGCTTGGATTCAGTCGATTAAGTATTACCTCCCGTCAACCTGAAGCAGTAGACATTAAAAAGAAATAATCTGTTGCTGATTTGTGCTGGGCACCGCGTGAAAACATCACATAACCTCTTGTTAAAGGCTTGGTACGGTAAATCCTTTTGGGTTTATGTGTTGTTGCCTTTGAGTTGGTTGTTTTATTTCATCAGTAACATCCGTAAATTCGTATTGGTGAGATTTTTTCAACAACAGGTTTCTGTTCCTGTTGTCATCGTGGGGAATATTTCCGTCGGTGGTACCGGAAAAACGCCACTTATTATTGAACTTGTTAAGTATTTGCAGGATAAAGGACATAAGCCCGGTGTTGTGAGCAGGGGCTACGGCGGTAAAGCTCCGCATTACCCGTTTTTATTAAATGAAAAGTCCCTTGCATCAGAATCCGGGGATGAACCTTTGTTGATTTCCCGTTCGACGGGCTGTTGTGTTTGTGTATCGCCCGATCGTGTCGCCGCTGCAAAGGTATTAATTGAAGCTGGTTGCACAATCATTCTTAGCGATGACGGTATGCAGCACTACGTCTTGGGGCGGCAGCTGGAAATTGCTGTGGTTGATGGTCAGCGTTTATTCGGGAATCAACATCTGCTGCCTGTTGGGCCTTTGCGTGAACCTGTATCGCGGTTAAATAATGTTGATTTAATCGTTGTAAATAATCCGGGCGAAACCAAACTTATGCCCCATCACCCTAATATTCACGCGATGAATTTGGAGCCTGTCGCTTGGCGCAATATCGCTGCTCAAAAAGAATTTTCGCTCGATGCCGTTATATTGATGCAGCCGGTTCACGCGGTGGCCGGCATTGGTAATCCACAGCGTTTTTTTAAGACACTTGATTCTCTTTCGATAAGTTTTAACGCGCATCCATTTCCAGATCACCACACTTTTTCCCCGCAAGATTTTTCCGGCTTTAACAATGGGACTGTTGTGATGACTGAAAAAGATGCAGTGAAATGTCAGGCGTTCGCAAAACCCGATTGGTATTCCTTAGTTGTGGGCGCGCGGCTAAATGAACATTTTTGGTCAGCGTTTCAGCAAAAGCTTGATGCTTTATAAAAGAAATATTCCAAACACGTTGTTTTAGAAAATTGTCTAAAAGGTAAAACCATGAAATTTACGGTTGTAATACCGGCCCGCTATGCTTCCACACGTTTGCCGGCTAAACCTCTTAAAGAGATTGCTCGGAAACCTATGATTCAGCACGTGTATGAGCGTGCCTGTGAAAGCGACGCTCATCAAGTGATTATTGCTACAGACGACGAGCGAATTGAGGCCGTTGCCACAGCATTCGGTGCGCAGGTATGTATGACATCTGCGGAACACACATCTGGAACAGATCGTCTGCAAGAAGTAGTTAAACGCTTAGGCTTGGCCGATGATGAAATCGTCGTGAATGTACAAGGTGACGAACCTTTAATTCCCGCGCAAGTTATTAATCAAGTCGCAAATAATTTGGCGTCAATGAGCTCTGCGGCCATGGCCACACTCAGCGAACCCATTCATAGCTTGGCTGATTTTCGAAACCCAAACATCGTAAAAGTTGTTGCCGATAAAGAAGGGCGTGCTTTGTACTTTTCGCGCGCACCTATTCCTTGGCCCCGCGACCATTTTGCGCAGGCTGATGTAACTGAATTGCCGAATAATTTTCCTGCGCAGCGTCATATAGGTATATACGCTTATCGTGTCGGTCTATTGCACAAGTTTGTAACCTGGGCTCCCGCACCTTTGGAAAAAATTGAATTGCTCGAACAATTACGTGTTATGTGGAATGGCGAGCTAATTCATATCGCTGAAGCGATTGTTGCGGTTCCGGGCGGCGTTGATACAGAAGAAGATCTACAACGTGTTAAATCCTTGCTTGAGAAATAAAAATGCCGGTGAATGTTTTATTTGTGTGTTTAGGAAATATCTGCCGTTCACCCACCGCTGAAGGCGTTTTTCGAAAATTGGTGAACGAAGCGGGCTTAAGCGAACAGATCCACATAGACTCTGCGGGCACCGCAAGTTGGCATCAGGGAAAAATGCCGGATGCGCGTACCATCCTTGCTGCGAAAAGTCGTAATATTGATTTGTCTGTGCTGCGCGCCCGCGCTGTGCTCGCAAAAGATTTTCATGAGTTTGATTACATTTTGGCGATGGACGAGAGTAATCTCGAATATTTGCAATCGCTTAAACCGCAGGATTACGCGGGTCACCTAGGCTTGTTTTTAGCGTTCGGAAAACAAACGCATTACCGTGAAGTGCCAGATCCTTATCACGGCGGGCAGGCTGGTTTTGAATTAGTGCTCGATTTGGTTGAAGATGCTGCCGCAGGTTTGCTTGAAACGATTCAAAAAAATAAACTGCGTTAGTCGAAAGGTTAATCATTCGCTGACTACTTTAAAAGTCCGTTTATCTAGGTTTTAACTGTGCCACTTTATTTGCCTCATTTTAATTTACAGAACTACAACACACTTGCCTCGCCAGTGTGCGCGGATTTTTTTGTCTCCGTTAAAGATGAAGAAGAATTACAGGCGGCCATTAAGTTCGCGAAAGAAAAAAATTTTCCGCTGTTGGTATTGGGTGGTGGGAGTAACATAGTTCTGCATGAAAACTTTCCCGGTTTAGCCATTCACGTTCAATTGTTGGGAAAGGAGTTGGTGCGGGAGGACGATGAATTTTATTACGTTAAAGCAGCAGCGGGTGAAAACTGGAGCGATTTTGTCGATTACTGTTTGGACGAGGGATTTTTCGGACTTGAAAATTTGTCCTTAATTCCCGGCAATGTTGGCGCAGCGCCCATTCAAAACATCGGTGCTTACGGCGTTGAACTAAAAGACGTATTTAGTGAGCTAAGCGCGGTGGATGTTAAATCTGGTTTATCCATCACTTTTACACCGGAGTCTTGCCAATTTGGCTATAGAGATAGCGTGTTCAAAAACGCGCTTCTTGATCAGTTCATTATTACGTCGGTGACTTTTAAGCTGGGTAAAAAGCCGAACCTCAACATCCAATATCCCGCATTGCAGGCCGCTTTAGTCGGCTACAGCCCACAAGAAATTACTCCTGAGCTGGTGAGCCAAGTGGTTTGCGATATTCGACGCAGTAAATTGCCAGACCCGAAACAAATACCTAACGTAGGCAGTTTCTTTAAAAATCCTATTATCACCCCTAGCAAGTTGGTTGAGCTTCAGCAAACTTACCCCGATATAGTTTCTTACCCCGTAGATGAGACCAGAGTAAAGCTGGCCGCCGGGTGGCTAATAGATCGAGCGGGTTGGAAGGGGCGCGAATTGGAAGCTACTGTTCATGCCGAGCAAGCTTTGGTACTCACGAACCCTAAACGCTTAAAAGGCACCGCAGTTCTAGCCTTGGCGTCGGCTATTAAAGAAGCTATTTTGTTGAAGTTTGGCGTTGAATTAGAGCAAGAGCCAAGAAACTATCCCTAAAGCTTCAAAAAACCTTTAAGATTTGTAGAATGCGTTGATTGCGCTGTCTTGTCGGTCAAAGGCCGAGGCAATCAATGTCTGGTAGTTTGGATTGTGTAAGACTACAATCGCGAAAAATGCGCCATACAGCGTCCATTAGAAAAAATAACACTTGCCACAAGGCATGGGGGCTAGCTTGACTAAAATACTCGTTGTCGATGATCACGACTTGGTACGCATGGGGATAGTGCGTATGTTAGCCGATATAGACGGCTACCAAGTGGTAGGAGATGCCAAAAGCGGGGAAGAAGCAGTAACAAAAGCGCGCACACTTTTACCGGATGTGGTGCTCATGGACGTCAAGATGCCGGGAATGGGCGGGCTCGAAGCCACCAAAAAATTGTTAGTCGTAAATCCCTCCTTGAAAATTATTGCGGTAACCGCCTGTGATGACGATCTGTATCCAACGCGCTTGATGCAAGCTGGTGCTGTTGGTTATGTCACCAAAGGTGCAGAGTTTTCGGAAATTACCAGCGCTATCGACAAAGTGATTCGCGGTGACTTGTATATGAGCAGCAGTATTGCTCAACAGTTGGCGTTGAAAAACTTCTCCGGTAATAGCAGTCAGGATTCTCCATTTGAAAAGCTATCGCAACGTGAGCTGCAAACCGCCATGTTGATCGCCAACGGGCAAAAGGTTAACGATATAGCTAACACCTTTTGTGTGAGCCCTAAAACAGTAAACAGTTACCGCTATCGAATTTTCGAAAAGCTGGATATCAACAGCGACGTAGAGCTTACTTTGCTCGCCGTAAAACACAATCTGCTTGATCCGGAAGCGGTTGTGTAATTTTGGCGCAAAGCCCTGTATTGATCCTTCCTGATTGATGTAAAGTGCAGCCTACATTTTGTTGCCGCACTTTAATTCACATGTCTGAAAAATCTGTCGCCCCACAGTTTGATTCGGTTCGCTTTTTGGCGGATGCATCCCAACAACCCGGCATTTATCAAATGTTTGATGCCGAGGGAAAGATTTTGTATGTCGGCAAGGCCAAAAATTTAAAGTCTCGCCTTGCAAGCTATTTTCGTAAAACGGGTTTGTCGCCCAAAACTCATGCCTTAGTTGCGCGTATTAATCGCATCGAAGTAACCATTACTTCCAGCGAAGCGGAAGCCTTGATTCTTGAACAGAATCTCATTAAAGCCAACCGTCCGCCCTACAATATTTCACTGCGTGACGATAAATCCTACCCCTATATTTTTGTTTCTAGCGGTGAGCCTTATCCGCGCATCAGCGTGCATCGCGGTCCCAAGAAAAAACAGGGGGATTATTACGGACCATTCCCAAATGTAGGTGCTGTACGTGAAAGTTTGCACTTTCTGCAAAAAACATTTCGCGTGCGCCAGTGCGAAGATAGCGTGTTCAATAATCGTTCACGTCCTTGTTTGCAGTACCAAATTAAGCGTTGTACCGCGCCTTGTGTTGAATTTGTTAGCAAAGAAGATTACGAGAACGATCTTCGCCATACACGCATGTTTTTGACCGGTAATGGTCAAGAGCTCATGAGTGAACTAGCGAATCAAATGGATGAAGCAGCACAACAGTTGCAGTTTGAAAAAGCAGCACAATTCCGCGATCAAATTACTTTCCTGCGCAGCATTCAATCGCAGCAAATTATTGAAGAGGGGCAGGGCGATATAGATGTTGTTGCCCTTGTGAGTCGCCCTAACGCGCTGTGCGTGCATATTTTATTTGTGCGGCAAGGTCGCATTCTGGGAAGTAGAAGTTTTTTCCCGCAGATGGGGCTTGCCGAAACACCTGCAGATATTCTCACGCAATTTATTGCACAATTTTATTTGGCCAGTGCGGGGCGCGATATTCCGCGCGAAATTATCACCAATTACGAATTGGAAGATGTAGAGCTTTTGGCTACGGCACTACAGCAAGCTATTGGCCGTCAGGTTTATTTTTCACACAGTGTGCGAAGCCACCGCGCGCAATGGCTGCAAATGGCGGTGAACGCAGCAGAACAAAATTTAATTACCCATCTCAACACAAAACAAAATTCATTGGATCGCTTTGTCGCCCTGCAAGATGCATTGCAGTTGGACGATATACCGCAACGAATGGAGTGTTTTGACATTAGCCACAGTAGCGGTGAATTGACCGTTGCATCCTGCGTTGTGTTCGATACCAATGGCCCACTCAAATCGGACTATCGTCGATTTAACATTGAAGGTATCACACCGGGCGACGACTACGCTGCGATGCAGCAAGCCTTGGAGCGCCGTTACACGCGCCTCAAAAAAGGCGAGGGCAAGATGCCCGATATTTTGTTGATCGATGGTGGTAAAGGTCAGCTCGGAATTGCGAAAACTGTCTTGGCCGAGTTGGGAATTGATGATGTCTTGATGATCGGTGTCGCGAAAGGCTCGACTCGTAAAGCGGGTTTTGAAACGCTCTATAACGCGCAAACTGATACCGAAATTGTGCTTAACAACGATTCACCTGCGTTACATTTGATCCAACACATCCGCGATGAAGCGCACCGCTTTGCGATTACTGGTCATAAGCAGCGCAGAGATAAAAAGCGTAAAACTTCTACATTGGAAGATATCCCAGGTGTGGGTGCTGTTCGTCGTCGTGAGCTGCTAAGGCACTTTGGTGGAATTCAGGAGATTCAAAAAGCGAGCATTAATGACTTACTGCGGGTCAGTGGAATCAACCAGCACTTGGCAGAAGAAATCTATGCATTTTTCCATAATGAATAGGTGATAGTGTATGATCCACCTAACTTGCACGCTTGGCCCCGCTATTGCCTGCTCTGACCCCGTTTTTGGCGAGAAATACTGGTTATGACTTTTGCTAATCAGCTGACACTTCTGCGAATTGTTTTAATTCCCTTGTTTGTAGTGATCTTTTATTTACCCGTCCATTGGGCACATATTGCGTGTGCCCTAATATTCGCGGTCGCCGCCATTACCGACTGGTTAGACGGCTACGTTGCGCGCAAATACGATCAAAGCACTCCCTTCGGCGCATTCCTCGATCCGGTTGCCGACAAACTTATGGTTGCCATTTCTTTGTTGCTACTGGTTTCTGTTCACCATGATTCGGCTTGGTTTGTAGCGGCAGCAGCAGTGATTGTGGGGCGTGAAATTATTATTTCGGCGCTGCGTGAATGGATGGCTGAGCTCGGCCAACGCGCCAGTGTTGCGGTTTCGTTTATCGGTAAAATCAAAACTACCTTACAAATGGTTGCCATTTTGGTTTTACTAATGGATATAGACCGGTGGTACCTCATGGAAATAGGTTACTTGGCTTTGGCGGGCGCTGCGGCTCTGACTTTATGGTCCATGGTGATTTATTTGCGCGCTGCCTATCCCTTCTTTTCAACCACTTCGCCCAAAAAATAAGCATATCGTCGATTTTCACTCCTCAAATAGCTTGCAGGTCGCAAAAAAGACTTATAACTATCAGAAAACACTAGGATTTTGAAAATGACTCCGCTAAAATTGCGGCCTCTTGAAATGGCGCGATAGCAAAGCGGTTATGCGTCGGATTGCAAATCCGTTGAGCCCGGTTCGACTCCGGGTCGCGCCTCCACTTTTCTTTTACTTACCGAAGTAAAAGCACTCTGCCCGAGTGGTGAAATCGGTAGACACAACAGATTTAAAATCTGTCGCTCTTTGGGGCGTGCCGGTTCAAGTCCGGCCTCGGGCACCATCTATTTAGATGCGATTTTTTAGTTTCCTTCGTAAGAAAATATATCGCGTGACTTGAACCGGTACCCGGTTCAGGTGGTTCGCACATCCCTATGCTCAGCCCTGCGGGCCAGCTTAGCTGCCAAATTTTGTTCCTGACAAAATTTTCCGGCCTCGGGTAGCGCCCTAGCTTATTGCGTTCTATTTCCCTCTTAAAAATATATAGTGTCGTGCTTAAATTTCTTAGGTGAGTTTCCAATTTTTGGCATCAATTTATTGCAACACCGTATTTTAATGTGCGTTCAGGTTTGCGAAGCGAAAGATCTGCAAAAGGCAAATTATGAGACATGCTGAAATGAATTGATAAGCTTCCCAAGCAGCTTCAGCGATTCTTCAATCTTTGCATCCCAGATGTTTCCGTAATTCAAACGAATACAGTTCTTAAAGCTTTGGCTGGCAGAGAATATTGGCCCGGGTGCAATGCTAATACCTTGCGCGAGGGCAAGACGGAAGAGTTGTAGCGAATCTACATCGTGCGGTAGCTCTATCCATAAAAAATAACCGCCTTTAGGTTTGGTGACGCGAACGTCGGTGGGGAAATAACGTTCAATGGCGAGCATTAGTTTTTGTTGTTGTGCTTCCAATGTTTCGCGCAGTTTGCGCAAATGACGATCGTATCCGCCATGTTGTAGGTAATCTGCAATAGCGGCTTGTGCCGGGAGCGATGGAGAAATGGTTGTCATGAGTTGTAAGCGGTGAATTTGTTTGGCAAATTTTCCACCGGCAATCCAGCCGATTCGGTAACCAGGTGCGAGGCTTTTTGAAAAAGAACTGCAGTACATCACCAAATCATTTTTATCAAAACTTTTTAATGGTTTAGGTGGTTGTAAACCGAAATAGAGTTCTGCATAAACATCATCTTCAATGATGGGTAATTGGTAGCGCGCGCTTAATTCGCAAAGTTTTTCTTTTTTCTCATCGCTCATGCTCGCACCCAGCGGATTTTGAAAGGTACTCATAATCCAACAGGCTTTGATCGATAATCGCGTTAAGCTTTCTTCTAAAATGTGTAGATCAATTCCATCTCTGGGATGAACCGGAATTTCAACCGCTTTTAATTTCAATCGCTCAAGCACTTGCAAGCTGGCGTAAAACGCTGGCGATTCAATGGCGACTAAATCGCCGGGTTGGGTTAGGGTTTGCAAGCACAAGTTAAGCGCTTCCAAAGCTCCATTGGTAATCACTAATTCTTCCGCAGTGTATTTGTTTCCGGTTGACATGGCACGCAGCATAATTTGCCTGCGCAAAGTTGCGTTGCCAGATGTCATATCCGCAACGACTGCCTGCGCAGGCGTTTCGCGCAAGGCTTTCGTCATTGAGCGAGATAAGCGTTGTAGTGGAAAGAGAGTGGGGCTTGGAAATGCGGAACCGAGCGGAATGGTGGATGGGTCTTTCATCGAATCTAAAACTGAAAATACCAATTCGCTGACATCTACATCCGTTGCCACGGTTTCTTGCGGCAGATGAGCCAGATTTGATTGTTCCGGCTCCACAAGCACGCCGTTCGCATGGCTTCTCACAATATAACCAGAACGTGGGCGAGCCTCAATTAATCCCCGACGTTCCAATAAATAATAGGCTTGAAACACAGTCGCGGCGCTGATGTTGTGAGTACGGCTTGCGTAGCGAACCGAAGGAATTTTTTCGCCCGCTTGTAAGGTACCAACGCGAATTAATTCAGCAATTTCTTCGGCAAATTGTTCATAGAGTTTCATTGCTTGGGCACGCTTTCTGTTATTTTGGGGTAGATAAAAGTGGCTGGTTGCAAAATACTTTCTTGAGCGACATTGATGTTGCTCACTTTAAAATTGAAATTAATAAAGCCGGTCGAATCTTTCGGGGCAGATCGTTTTAACCTAATCGATACGGGTAAGTCAAAACGTTCTCCTGGCGCTAAGGTGACTTCGTAGGGCTTTGGCAAATACAAATCATCGATTGCATCTAATGTTACCGCGTAGATCTTTGTCTCCTGCGTTTTGTTGGTGATATTTAAACGATAAACGTTGATCACTTCACCCGCAGCGTTAGTGTGGAATAAGTTTCTATCTCTATACACGCTCATGCTGATTTGTGCGCGATCGTGCAAACTGAATAAGAGTGCCGCAACAATGATTAAAAGAGCAGCGACGTAAGAGAATAAACTCGGCCTCCACGTGACTCGTTTTTCACCTGCTAATTCTCGCTCTGAGGTGTAACTAATGAGGCCGCGCGCATAGCCCATTTTATCCATCACCGAATCACAGGCATCGACGCAGGCAGCACAACTAATGCAATCCATTTGCAGCCCTTGGCGAATATCGATTCCGGTAGGACACACTTGTACGCACATGTAACAATCAACGCAATCACCTAAGCCACGCGCCTTGTAGTCTTCATCTTTTTTGCGTGAACCGCGTTGATCACCACGTGAGCTGTCATAGGCTACGACGAGCGTGTCTTTATCAAACATCACACTTTGAAAACGAGCATATGGGCACATGTGTGTACAAAATTTTTCGCGCAACCAGCCCGCATTAAGATAGGTGCATAAGGCTATAAAACCTACCCAGAACGCATAATCTAATTCAAGCGATGCAGTTAGCAGGTTGGGTACCAAGTGGCGGATGGGAATGAAATATCCCATAAAAGCAATCGCTGTCGCGAGAGAAGCCAAAATCCACAGGCTATGTTTGGCGGCTTTTCGTAAAAGTTTTTTGGCGGAGAAGGGCGATGCATCTAATTTTGCGCGTTGGTAGCTGTCGCCTTCAGTTATTTTTTCCATCCAAATAAATGCCCAAGTCCAGGTACTTTGCGGGCAGGCGTAACCACACCAAACACGCCCAGCAAACACTGTAACCGCAAACAATAAAAAGGCTCCAATAACCATCGCAAAAGCGAGTAGCGAAAAATCCTGCGGCCAAAAGGTGGCACCAAATACGTAAAACTTACGTTCGCCCAAATCCCAAAGTACCGCTTGATGACCATTCCAGTTAATCCAGGCTGTAGCGAAAAATAGGATGGCCAATAACCCGGCAACACCGATGCGAATATTCTGGAATCTGCCTGTAAAGCTTCTTACATAAATTTTGCCACCCAATTGGGATGGTGTAGGTTTTTGATGCTCGCTTTGGCTGGGGAGGTTATAGACGGGGATGGATTCGCTCATAGGGATATCTCTCAAAAAGACTCCAATCCATTATGTTTTGGCAACTGCACCCGTAACAGATTCAGAAATCGCATAAAACACCGTATCAGATTGGATTGCCTTACAAGCGTATTGGGCTTGAAAAAATTCCCTGATGACCAAATTTGGTGATAGCTTAAGAGCGACCTTTAGATTGGAATGACCCTATTAAATTGGAATACCCTATGCCCAGCGGTTTCGGAACCAAACTTGTTATTGCCATATCCTCACGCGCTTTGTTCAATTTGGATGAAAGCCACAAGATTTATGAAAGTGAAGGTTTGGACGCCTATGCGCGCTACCAAATTGATCATGAAGACGAAATTCTTGCTCCGGGGGATGCGTTTCCCTTGGTACAAAAGCTGTTGCTATTAAATGAGCGATTGGGTGGAGAGCCTCGGGTTGAAGTGATTTTGCTGTCGCGCAACAGTGCGGACACCGGTTTGCGTGTGTTCAACTCCATTGAGCATTATGGGTTGAAAATAACGCGCGCGGCCTTCAGTGGCGGGACTTCGCCTTATGGGTACGCGACGGCTTTTGGTTGCCATCTATTTTTATCAACAAACGCGGAAGACGTTAGGCATGCGCTGGATCACGGTATAGCGGCGGCGACCTTGTTGACCTCTAAAAATAAAAGCGAGCATGAAGGCCAGATTCGATTCGCGTTCGACGGCGATGCGGTGCTGTTTTCGGACGAAGCCGAGCGAGTTTATAAGCTGGAGGGACTGAGCGCTTTTACCGAGAGGGAAAAAGCTTCTGCGAAAGAACCGCTTTCCGGTGGACCTTTTAAGGAGTTCCTTGCAGCGCTACAAGGTTTGCAGCGAGAGTTTGGCGAATACGATTGCCCAATTCGCACAGCACTGGTAACAGCGCGTTCCGCACCAGCGCATGAGCGGGTGATTCGAACTTTGCGAGCATGGAATATTCGTATCGATGAATCACTCTTTTTGGGCGGCTTGTCCAAAGGCACTTTTCTGAAGGCTTATGGCGCAGATGTATTCTTCGATGACCAGCGCATTCATTGCGATTCGGCCAGCGAGCATGTGGCAACCGGCCATGTTCCGCACGGAATCGCCAATCAGCCGTTAGATTCACCACACCCAGTCGGAATAAAAAAAGCGGACTAAAAACTATAAAAATCTCAGATATGGTCTAAAGTTGTAAGAAACCGAATTTTTGCGATATATGCAAATAAATTGGACATTCAAACTTAAGTGTCTATTCTTGAAAAGCATAACATTTAAGTTTTTTTATAACTGTTGATTGCGCCTGTGATTAACGAACATTCCTCCAGTTCAATGAGCCATTTGGAGGGCTTATGAAGCTGCAACAATTACGATACATCTGGGAGGTTGCGCACCACGACCTTAACGTGTCGGCGACAGCGCAAAGTTTATATACCTCTCAACCAGGCATTAGTAAGCAAATCCGCCTGCTCGAAGATGAGTTGGGCGTTGAAATTTTTTCCCGTAGCGGTAAGCACTTAACCCGCATTACTCCCGCTGGTGAAGCTATTTTAAAGAAAGCCGGCGAAATTCTGCGCAAGGTAGAGAGCATCAAGCAAGTTGCGCAAGAGTTCAGTAATGAGCGCAAAGGTACGCTCACAATTGCGACGACTCATACCCAAGCGCGCTACGCACTGCCGCTTGTAATTGGCCAATTTATTAAGCAATATCCGGAAGTTGCCTTGCATATGCACCAAGGCACACCAATGCAGATCTCTGAAATGGCTGCTGATGGCACTGTGGATTTTGCGATTGCTACCGAAGCCATGGAGCTGTTCAGTGATCTGATCATGATGCCTTGCTATCGTTGGAACCGTTGCATAGTGGTGCCTAAAAATCATCCGCTGGCTCAGGTTTCACGCCTGACGTTGGAAGATGTTGCCAAGTTCCCCATCGTGACTTACGTCTTTGGGTTTACGGGCCGCTCCAAGTTGGATGAAGCCTTTATCAATCGTGGTTTGGCGCCTCGCGTGGTGTTCACAGCGGCAGATGCGGACGTTATTAAAACCTACGTGCGTCTCGGTTTAGGGATAGGCATCATTGCTCATATGGCTTATGACGCAACTGTGGATACAGACTTGGTTTCACTCGATGCCAGCCATTTGTTTGAGTCGAGCGTGACCAAAATTGGTTTCCGTCGTGGTACTTTCTTGCGCGGTTTCATGTATGACTTTATCGAGAAGTTCGCTCCGCATCTCACCAAAGATATAGTCAACGAGGCGTTTAATCGTCATTCGCGCGCCGAACTGGATGAGCTGTTTGCGGACGTAAAAATCCCAACGCTCTGATTCAAATCCAGCTAAGCCCCCTAAAGCCGACGTCAGTCGGCTTTTTTTTGCCTCAAAGTCCTGCCTCAACTTTCCATCCTCAAAAAAACTTATACGCCATATTTGCTTTGTACAAGAAAATGGGCTTAAACTTATACATGAATTCAATTCTTGTATAAGGTTGGTGTGCCGTGGATAAGATTCCTTTGGGTGTGAGCAAATGTCTTCTAGGGGAGCCTGTGCGTTTTGATGGCGGGCATAAACGAAATCGTTACCTTACGGATGTTCTCTCGGAATATGTGGAATTTCGCCCGGTCTGCCCCGAAGTGGCTATTGGGTTGGGAATTCCCCGCAAAACTATCCGGTTGATCGTGACGGATGGGCAAGATCGTATTCGCGGCGTTGAAAATCCCGATCTGGACGTTACAGATGCCCTTGTGAAAGAAGCTGAGTTAGCGGCTCAAGCTATGCCCGATATCTGCGGTTATGTGTTTATGCAGAACTCTCCCAGTTGCGCTGTGTTTGGGCTCAAGCGCTATGGCACCAACGGTTACAGTATCGATAGCCAAGGTCGCGGTGCCTACGCAAAACGCTTTATGGAGTTGATGCCGCTAATTCCTGTTGAGGAAGCGGGCAGGTTAACGGATGCTGGTTTGCGCGAAAATTTTATAACCCGCATTTTTGCGTTACACGATTGGCGCAAGCAGTTACAACACAATCCCACACCAAAAAAACTCATCGAATTTTATTCACGTTATAAGTATCAAGTGATGGCTCATCACGTGCCAAGTTATTTTGCAATTGGAAAGTTTCTGGCGAATTTGTCAGCAAAGCCAATTGAAGAAATTAACCAGCAGTTTATTCACATGTTGATGACAGCCTTAGGCCACAAAGCATCGCGCAAGGGCAATACAAACGCCATGATGCATCTGCGAGGCTATTTAAAATCACACATTAACAAACTCGAAAAAGAAGAGCTTGGTCACCTCATAGAAACCTACGGCAAGGGACAGGTTCCGATTATCGTTCCGCTGACGTTGCTCAAGCATCACTTAATGAAGCTGGATAATCCTTACTTAAAAAATCAAACATTCTGGTCACCTCATCCAGATGCTTTGGGGTTGCGTAACTTTGTTTTAGAACACTAGCGGCGAAAATTTCCATGACAACTGAAAATTCAGAAGAGACTTTGCCTATTCGTGAAATTTCACGACTCACGGGCGTCAACAGCGTTACCTTGCGCGCATGGGAACGTCGTTATGGCTTGATTAAGCCACTGCGAACGCACAAGGGCCATAGGCTTTATCGAAAAGAAGACGTTGAGCTAATCAAAAAAATTCAGGCGTGGTTGGCGCGTGGATTGGCTATTGGAAAAATCAGCGAGCTCTTGGACCCGAATCAATTTTCCTATGAGTTGAATGTTGAAAATGTGTGGCAGTCCTATTTGGATGAGCTGCTTTCACTTATGTCAGACCTTAATCTGGGAAAACTGGATGCGTGGTTTAATCAATTATTTTCTGTGTACCCGGCCGATATCATAGCAGATCAATTAATCGCCCCGACGCTGGAGCATTTTGAACAGGGCGTGTATGGCAACGCGACTAAGAAATCCATTTTGGTTAATAGGGTGTCTGAATATCTGCTGATGCTAACGCAACGCCAACGCCAGGGCGCCAAGCGTGAACGTGTTGCGATCATTCAATTAACTGCAGAAACAAATCCTTTGCTCAATATAATGCTGCATTACGGTTTAACGACCAGTCAATTCAAATCCGAATTGCTTGGGGTTAGCACAACGAACGAAATGCTCTTTGCTGTAAATCAGTTAGGGTTAAATGGCATTGTTATTTACAATAATTCGTGTTCGAGTTTGGGTGATTTCCAAAAAGAGCTGCAACTTTTTTCACAAAAAATAGCCAAGCCAATTATTGTTGCTGGCAGTGTTGCTGCCGCACTTCATTCCGATTATCCATCTCACGTCAGCATTCTCAGAACCGGTGGATTACAAACTGTCTTTGCTACGCTAAATCATATTTTCCCTGCCGATAGAAAAGATGGTGAGGTGAATCTATGACCCCTCCAGCGAGTAAGTCTGAACACGGAAAATCAATTACTAGATTTCAGAAAATTGTTTGGTTTAGGAATGATTTGCGTGTTTACGATAACCCAGCCTTATATAGAGCCGCCGAGGATGAGCAAGGTGTATTAGCGGTTTATTTTATTTGCCGCGATTTTATTAAGAATCACGTTGTTGCTCCAGCACGTGTTGATTTTATTCGCCGGCATTTGTTGTTGCTTAATCAAGATTTAGCTGAGCTCAATATTCCGTTACTTGTGTTTGATGTAGAAAATGTTTCAGAGGTTATTCCACAGCTTCAACTGCTTATCAGCAAATACAATGTAGAGCAGTTGTTTTTTAACGCAGAATATCCTATTGATGAATTCGAGCGAGATAAAAAGGTTGCTGAGGTTTTGCGCGCGCAGGGTGTTATTGTTAAGCGTTTTCACGATCGTGTGATGATTCCTCCCGGAATGGTTAGAAACGGTAAAGGCGAACCTTATAAAGTTTTCACCGCGTTTAAAAACAATTGGCTTGAACAGGTTAGGGGTTTAGAGCTTCAACCACTGAAAAAGCCAAAGCTTCAACCCGCTCACAAAGTTGCACACCTGGGTGATGATGCAATCAATCAGCTATTCGCTAACCTAGAGTTGCGAGATTTATCATCCTTGTGGCCCGCAGGTGAAAAAGAAGCGAGCAAACGTTTAAAGCAATTTGTTAAAAATCGAATTGAGGGCTACCAAACAGCGCGTGATTTTCCCAATCAAGACGGAACCTCTCAGCTGTCACCGTACTTGGCGATTGGCTCTATATCACCTCGCCAATGTATTGCTGCAGCGCTACAGGCGAATAATGGTGAGCTGGATTCAGGTAATGCTGGCGTGACGACTTGGATAAGCGAGTTGATTTGGCGAGATTTTTATCAGCATGTCGTCGTGGATTTTCCCAGCGTTTGTAAATTCAAAGCTATGCAAAAACATACGGAAGCCTTTCCATGGAAATACGACCAAAAGCTATTTGATGCTTGGTGCAATGGCGAGACGGGTGTTCCCATTGTTGATGCCGCCATGCTGCAATTGAAAGAAACGGGTTGGATGCACAACCGTTTGCGCATGGTCGTTGCCATGTACCTGACCAAGAATTTGCAAATTGATTGGCGAATGGGGGAGCACTATTTTATGACGCAATTGATTGATGGCGATTTTCCAGCCAACAACGGCGGCTGGCAGTGGAGTGCTTCAACTGGAACCGATGCAGCTCCTTACTTCAGAATTTTCAATCCCATTAGTCAGTCCCAGCGCTTTGATCCTGAGGGGGCGTTCATTAAAGGTTACTTGCCCGCGCTCAAACATTTGCCCGCGAAGCTTATCCATAATCCACCACCTACGCCGGGCTACCCTTTACCCATTGTCGATTTATCAACCAGTCGCAAAGAAACCATCGCCTTATTCAGTGCTCTAAAAGCCTGATTTAAAAACCGCCGAATGATTACTGCATGCAAATTACCGCCAAGTATTTATACTTGCGGTAATGTTTTATCTTTGCGAGGTATTTGTAATGGGATCCACCTGTAGGCTGATGTTTGTGTTGTGCTTGTTAGGTTATGGCACAGGAGTTTTGGCTAATGACGGGTACGCGGTCTCTGGCAATGTTTATAACCTTAAGACCGGTAAGCTAGCTTACAGAGAATTATTCACCTCGCTCGACGAAAACAAAGAGGTTCAAGTTAACTACGCGAAACCGGACGGTGTTATTTTTGCGCGCAAGACTCTGAATTATTCCACTGAAGTATTCCAACCTGGTTTTGTATTAAATGATGAACGCGATGACGAAATTGTCTCCGCCCAGTTTGATGGTGGACGGTTACTCCTAACACATGGCGTTAAAGGTAATTCGCAAACGAAAACCCTGTACGAAACCTCCAAACTAATTATCGATGCTGGATTAGATGCGTTTATCCAACAACAGTGGCCAAAGCTCACTGCAGGAAAGAAAATTGAGTTTGATGCAGCAGATGCACGTCACTTGGGGATTGAAAAGTTTGTGATTAGAGAAGTGGACGCAAGCGTTTCCCCTTTGGCTTACAAAGGCGCTGGTGAGAACTGGAAATATTTCCGAGTGGATACTGCAAATAAACTTTCTTCCATTTTCACCGATCCGATTTATTACGCCTACGACCCAAATGGGCTTTACTTGATGCGTTATCAAGGTAGGGCGAATATCGATAATGAGAATGGCGAAGCTTGGGATGTTCGAATCGAGTACGAATATTTCTAAGCCTTATCCGTGATGGGATTTAGCTATTTTCAGGTAACGGAAGATAGCTACACCAATCACTCCAACTTCCAGGGTAGAGCTTTGCATCAATTCCGCATAAATGCAGTGAGAAAATGTTGACGCAAGCTGTTACGCCGGAGCCGCAATAAACACCAAGATTGCCAGTTGTTGGTAATGTATTCCAGTGAGCTTGTTGCTCAGCGAGAGATTTCACAAATCCCTTATCATTGGTCACATCTTGCCAAAAGAAATTGACGGCGTTTGGAATATGGCCTGCGATGGGATCTATAGGCTCTTCCAATCCTTCAAAACGGCGCGCCTCGCGCGAATCAATTAGCCTGATCGAATCATTGTGGAGAATATCGTCTCTGCTAATTGTTTTGTTCTCTTGCAAATGTAATTTGAAGTTTCCGTGCTTGGGTGCGGGTTCACGTCTGTCTATGGCTCCTTTGTTCGCCACCCATGCGTTGAATCCGCCATCCAAAATGCGTACATCGGAAAGCCCCATGTGCTTCAGCAGCCACCAAGCACGCGCTGCGTATGCCATGCGTGAATCATCATAAACAACAACCGTGCTGAGTTGATTAACGCCCATGGCTCGGCATTTTTCCTGAAGTTGCTCAAAGTCAGGTAAAGGATGACGCCCGCCATGAACTTGAATGGGTGATGAAAGATCGCGTTCTAAATCCAGATAAAATGCGCCGGGAATGTGCCCTTGGCGATAGAGTGTGAGCCCTTGGGTTTTGTCCATCAAATTAAAACGGCAATCTACTACGACAAAGCCTTTGCCCAAATGTAGTTGTAATTCGCTGGCTGAAATTAACGACGGATGCATAGGTGATGTTTGGATCTATTGGTTGATTAATGTGCCGATGTTGGCACTAATCATCTGTACTGTGAAGTGAGAAATGAGCAATTTGAACAAATTTTAACGTTTTTATTCTGAATTATTCTGGTTTTGTCCAAGCTTCCGGCTCTTTACCTTCCAATCGATAGGCGAACGCGATGATGTAGGCGACTGCGAGATAAAGCGTTTCGGGAATTTCGTCGCCCAATTCAAGTTGCACCAATAATTCAACTAAAGCGCTGTTATCGCACAAAGGCACGCCGTGCTTTTCCGCTACGGCAATGATGTTGTCCGCTACTGCTCCAGTTCCTTTTGCAGTGACGGTCGGTGTGCTTTTGCCATCGTAAAAAAGTGCGACGGCCTTTTGAACTTTACTGTTAGTTGTCATGCTTAGGTCGAAATATCTATCAGTGAGTAGCTTAAGGCCATGGGCTTTTTAGGTGGCATTCCGCGCATGCATTGGAGGAATTTTACTTGAATACCTTCGTTCTCCAATTGTTTACGCAATCCGTCGACATGGTCTTTTACTTCTTTAAAGGTTTTTTCCTGGGTTGCCCATAAAGTGGCGCTGACTTGCGTGTTCACAATGGAGAGTTGTGCGCAAAATTCGCCAAGTGTTGGCAAATCAAAACGCAAAGTAACTGACCATTGTTTGATTTTTGAATTACTTTTTTCGGGTTGCGATTCATTTTTCTCATCGACCCATTCGCGATCAATGCGGAGATGAACCTGATGTACATCGTTGTGATGTTTAACAGGAATTTCAATTTGCCACGAAGCGCTGGGCGTATTGCTGTCGCGCGTGTCCAGCTCGTGATTAAGGCTGTGGAGCTGTTGTAGCTGGATTTTGGCAAGGCTGTGCAAACCGTGTTGCTGCAAAAGAACTAGCAGTTGTGCCCGCAACTCCTTATTGGAAAGTTCTTTGACCGGCTTCTGCATGAGTTCTTGCACGAACAATCCCAATACTTGGGTGATGTCTTGCTTGGTGGTTGAGGCGAGGTTGGTTTGATTAAAAACGGGAAGGCTAGCTAGATTTTGAAATAGCTTCACCGCCTGTTCGCTCGACAGGGGTTTGTTATTGCCATTCAATTCTTGCGATGCCTTGTTAACAAGAGTCAGAAGAGCCCCTTTCAGATCTTGTGAATAGCTATTGCTGATTGCTCGGCTATGTTCCTGCGGGCTGCTGGCTACGGCTAAGTGTTTGCCAAGTGTATTTTCAAAAAATACACCAGAATTTTTTAAAGTTTGCGCTAGCACTTTGGGTTGAGCGATTTGCTCTGGCGAGCGAATTTTTTCGGCGACACTTTTTAATGCTTGCTCAAGGCTGGGTGTAAATAGTTGCGATTTTGCGGCCGGTGGTAAGTTGTTCAACTGAACAACGGCGGACAGCAAGGTGTTGGGTGTATCGCGATGTGGTAGCAAGTTGCGAAGTTGTTCGCTCACTATCTGTTTAACGATAGAATTATCGTTAAGCGGTTGTTTTAGGGTTGTGGTTGTCGGCGGTTTTAGTTGAGCTTCCGCTGTGTTGTAGAGATTTATTTTTTGTTGAACCGCTTTGTTTGTTGAATCAAGTAAAGGCGTGCTCGCTTGATTCTTCTCAATCACGGCCTTTAGGTTTTTTTCACTAACAGCGGGGGTTAAATCTTCAGCTGCCGTTTGGATAGTGGGATTAGTTGGTGTTTTGGGTACAGAATCCCCGAGCGGTAAATTTGTAGCCAACTTCACCAATTGTTGCGCCGTTAACGCACTAGCCACAGCAGGTGGAGTTTTGGGTGTTAGGGCTGTACTGTCTGTTGTCGATTGGTCTTCATCCCCGGCAGGTAAATCTAACAACACCAATTTTTGCGGGCTTTGCATTTGAACCGGAACACTTTGGCCGGCTGTCAAAGGTCTATCGCTATAAGTCAAAAGTGAGCGGCCGTTAACCTTTAGATTTATCCATTTCAATTCGGGTGACTGGATTAGATTTTGCTGTTGCATTAATCGCGCAATTTCATTTTTTATTGCGGGTGTTAGTTTTCCAACAGTTTGCTGATTCAATTGCGCCAGCGCAGCCGTAGTTTGCTTCAATAATTCAGCGCGTTCTTGCGGTGTAACGGGTTCGGTTGATACAACGCTCGCCATCACGGTTTTCCCCAATACCAGATTGAGCACACGGCTCAATGCAGCAAGCTGATCTGTGCTTTTTTGTTCAAGCGTTTTGATCAGATTTTGGGGAATATTGGTTATATCCATGCGCGGCCTATACCGAAACAAAAAGTTGGTTGATTTCTTGCAAAATATTTACATATCTTTGACCGCCATCATCAATAAGGCGTGAAAGACGCTAGGGCTGCCGCTATAATCGCCCGGCAAATTGCACTTGGGAAACCTAAGGCTCTTTGATTATAGCGACCTCTTGGCGGAAAGCCTGAGCTCTTATTATTGAACCGCTTAGTTGATGCGAGTTCCCAAACGTCTGTTGGATGATTCCTTGGCTGCCACTCCACTCCTAGAACTGCGTAACCTTGCCTGTGAGCGTGACGAACGTTTTTTGTTCGCGAACCTCAATGCGGGTTTTTCGGCAGGCGATGTGGTACAGATTTTAGGTCCAAACGGCAGTGGTAAAACCACGCTTCTGCGAATATTAGCCGGCGTCTCTAAGGATTTTCACGGCGATATTTACTGGAATTCGCAGCCAATAACAAAGGTACGTTGGGAGTACGCCAGTGAGCTGCTTTATCTCGGTCATTTACCCGGCATTAAAAAATCCTTAACTGCGCTGGAAAACTTGCAGTGGTACGCAGCGAGTCAAGGTGTTACCGATAAAGCTATTCTCTTGGCTGCCTTGGCGACAGTGAAATTAGCGGGCTACGAAGATACGCCCTGTTATCGGCTATCGGCGGGGCAGTTACGGCGAGTTGCTTTGGCTCGGTTGGAATTCAGTCGGGCTAAGCTGTGGATTTTGGATGAGCCATTCACCGCCTTGGATAAATCCGGCATCGCTCAACTCGAGCTGCGCTTGGCTGCTCATGCGCAGGCGGGCGGTCTTGTTTTGGTTACATCCCATCAAGACATAAATATACCCAACCTAAAATCATTGGATCTGCAGAATTTTCCTGCCGCCAACTTCGATACAGAGGAAGCGAGCCATGGCTGATTCCTCTTTGTTTCTGGCGACACTTAAGCGCGACCTTACTTTGGTCTTCCGTAACCGGGGCGATATGGTTAATCCGCTCGTCTTTTTCCTGATTGCGATTACCATGATTCCTTTGGCGCTCGGTCCGGAAAAGGCTGTGTTGATGCGTATTGCGCCCGGAATTATCTGGGTGATGGCGCTTTTGGCAACGCTTTTGTCGTTGGATGGTCTATTCCGCAGTGACTTCGACGACGGCTCATTGGAGCAGTTGCTGATTTCGCCATACCCGCTTTCTTTAGCGGTAACGGCTAAGGTGTTTGTGCATTGGTTGGCGACAGGCTTGCCGCTGACTCTCTTGGCACCATTGTTGGGTGGGATGCTGTCTTTGCCGTCCTCGGCCTTTGGCGCGTTGCTGTTGTCTTTGGTTCTTGGGACGGCTGCCATGAGTCTTATAGGTTCCATAGGTGCAGCGCTAACGGTCGGGTTACGCAAGGGCGGGGTGCTTATCTCATTGATTGTTATGCCGCTGTACATCCCGATTTTAATTTTTGGCGCAAGCGCCGTTCAAACCGCAGCGCTTGGCGACCCGTATACAATGCAGCTTGCTGTCTTGGGTGCAATTTTGGCGCTGGCGTTGGTGTTAGCGCCTTTGGCAGCAGCGGGTGCGCTGCGCATCAGTATTAATGGTTAGAGGTTGTTATGAATTGGCAATGGTTTCATCGCTTGGGTTCGCCGCGCTGGTTTTACGAAAAAACCAACGCGTGGCTGCCTTGGCTGGCAGTGTCCGCGTGGGGCTTGTTGCTCATCGGTGGAATTTGGGGCTTAGGTTTCGCGCCGGAAGACGCCAAGCAACATAACAGTTTCCGCATTTTGTACATCCATGCACCCGTAGCGTATATATCCATGAGTTGCTATTACATCATGGCCATTTCCGGTGCTATTGGTTTGATATGGAAAATGAAATTGCCTTTTATGGTGATGAAATCCTGCGCGCCGATTGGTTTGGGGTTAACAATTGTTGTCTTAGCAACCGGTTCTATTTGGGGTAAGCCGACTTGGGGAACTTGGTGGGAGTGGGATGCGCGTTTAACCTCCTATTTAATCTTGAGCTTTTTGTATCTGGGTGCAATCGCATTGCAGCAAGCTTTTCAAAATCGCGATACTGCCGACAAAGCCTGCGCTATTTTGGCCTTGGTAGGAACCGTGAACATCCCCATTATTTATAAGTCAGTTGATTGGTGGTACACCTTGCATCAACCGGCAACCTTGAAGATTGTAGGCAAGTCCACTATAGATGCTTCAATGTTGTATCCCTTGTTTTTAATGATTGTCGCGTTTTATTTATTTTTCACGCTGGTGTTGATTTTATATACGCGCGCCGAAATTTTGCGTCGTGAGAGCCGCACTCAGTGGGTTAGAGAATTGGTCTTAGGTAAAACCGATGGAGCACATTCATGAAGTTTCAATTTGATTCCTTAAGTGCCTTTGCGTACATGAATGGACACGGTGTATTTGTGTGGAGCGCCTATGCGCTTGTTTATGGAATTTTAATTTATTTGACGGTGAGCCCGTTGCTCCAAAAAAATACGTTTTTGAAGCAACAAAAAAAATGGCAACAACTTCAAAAAAATTCCGATTCGAATTAGTTGGTCTTGGTCGAATCAACAACCGATTTCATTTTGAGTAGAAGTAATTTATGCATCCTGTACGTAAACAACGTTTGATCTTTGTGATTGCTGGAGTTGTGTTCAGCAGTATTGCGATAGGTTTAATCGTCTATGCCATGCGCGAAAACATCAATTTATTTTATCCACCTAGCAAAATTGCCAGCGGTGAGGCACCTCATAATCGCAATATTCGCGGCGGCGGCTGTGTGAAACCGGGAACGGTGGTGCGTGCAACAGACTCGTTGGATATCAAATTTGTGCTAACCGACGGCATTGCTGACGTTCCGGTTAAATTCTCCGGCATATTGCCGGACTTGTTTGCCGAAGGTGAAGCCGCTGTTGTTAACGGAAAAGTGGATGACAAAGGTGTATTTAATGCCGAGCAAGTACTCGCGAAGCACGATGAAACTTACACACCACCCGAAGTCGCCAGTATGAATAAAGCAAATGATCACAAAAACGATCAACTAATTTGTAAGGGGATCAAATATGGTTCCTAGTTTGCTCGTCCCAGAGCTTGGGCATTTTGCGCTTGTGCTTGCGCTTTGCATTTGTATGGTTCTCTTTGTGCTGCCAATGGTCGGCGCGCACACCGGTAATCAACTTCTCATGCATTCCAGTCGGTCATTCGCTGCTGGATTTTTTATTTTTGTCGCCATCGCATTTTATTGTTTGTCTTACTCGTTTGCGCATGATGATTTTTCGGTCAAATACGTCGCTAATAATTCCAACACACTTCTGCCTTACTACTACAAGCTCTGTGCTGTGTGGGGTGGGCATGAAGGCTCTTTGTTGTTGTGGGTATTGATGCTTTCCGGTTGGACATTCGCGGTTTCTATTTTTAGTAAATCTTTACCGCTGGATATGCAGGCGCGTGTTTTATCACTGCTGGGTTTTGTGGGCATTGGTTTCTTGTCTTTTATGTTGCTTACGTCGAATCCGTTCGACCGCATCTTACCTATACCACCGCAGGACGGTGGCGATTTAAACCCGGCATTACAAGACTTTGGTTTCATCATTCATCCACCCATTTTGTACATGGGGTACGTTGGGTTCAGCGTGGTATTTGCGTTCGCTATTGCAGCTTTATTAACTGGCCGATTGGATAGCGCTTGGGCTCGTTGGTCACGCCCATGGGCAACAATGGCGTGGGGTTTTTTATCCGTAGGTATAGCGCTCGGTAGCTGGTGGGCTTATTACGAACTAGGGTGGGGTGATTGGTGGTTTTGGGATCCAGTAGAAAACGCATCCTTCATGCCTTGGCTTGTGGGAACTGCGTTAATTCATTCACTTGCGGTTACCGAAAAACGTAGTCTCTTTAAAAACTGGACCATTCTACTTGCTATTTTTACCTTCTCATTAAGCTTGCTTGGTACCTTTATAGTTCGCTCAGGTTTGCTGACTTCCGTGCACGCGTTCGCGTCAGATCCTGCGCGCGGTATTTTTATTCTCGGATTCTTATTGGTGGTGATTGGTGGCTCGCTTGTTCTATATGCCTTCCGCGCTCCCGTTGTGAAAAGTGAAGTGGGTTTCAATTGGTTTTCCCGTGAAACCTTGCTGATGGGCAACAACATTATTTTATCGATTGTTATGCTCACCGTTTTACTGGGAACGCTTTATCCCATGATTGCCGATGCTATGGGCTGGGGAAAAATTTCTGTTGGCCCGCCGTATTTTAATTTTTTCTTTTTGCCACTCATGGGTGCCTTGTGTCTGCTAATGGTATTGGGCCCTGTAGCGAATTGGAAACAAACAAAACCAAAGCAATTGCTGTCTCTTTTGTGGAAGCCTTGGGTCATCAGCTTGGTGCTGGCGATTCTTGTTCCTTGGTTTTACGGCGATACGTTTAAATGGTCGGCTGCGGTTGCAGTATTTATTTCAGGATGGATTGCAACTGCCCTAATTGCGGATGTGATTTATCGCCTGCGTCATGCAGATTCAATTTCAGCAGGCGTAAAAAAGTTAAGCCTAAGTTACTATGCAATGGTTATTGCCCACTTGGGGATCGCGGTTACCCTAATTGGCATCGCCTTCTCAAGTGCTTACAGCACCATGCGCGATATGCGCATGGAAGAACAGCAAACCGTAAAACTAATGGATTACGAATTCACCTTGCAGGCATTGCAACAAGTCAAAGGCCCAAACTACATGGCGGATGAAGCGGTAATTTTGGTGAATTACAAAGGCAAACCTATGTCTGAAATGCATCCGCAAAAACGCCGTTATGTTGCGCGCGCGAGTATGAGTACTGAAGTTGCTCTTGATCCGGGTTTGTTCAGAGATTTATATATCGCCATGGGCGAGCCCGTTGCAGAAAAAGCTTGGGCTATGCGTGTACACGTTAGGCCTTTTATTCGTTGGATATGGTTGGGCGCGTTAATGATGGCGTTCGGCGCATGCTTGGCAGTCATGGATAAACGTTATCGTAAGCGCGTGAAAGTAGTGGAAGAAACGTCTGTTGCGAAAGCAGGCACTGTGGTAGGTGTTGCTGTACATGAATAAACAACGTCTCTTTTTATTTATTCCAGTTGTTGTATTTGCTGTGCTGGCGCTTTTTTTCTGGCGGGGTTTGTCCTTGAACCCCAACGACATGCCTTCCGCATTGCTTAACAAGCCCATCCCAAACTTTTCGCTCCCGCGCTTGGAAAACACCCAGGAGGTTCGTAATGAATCGCTCCTGCGCGGAAAAGTAAGTCTGTTAAATGTATGGGCGACCTGGTGCGTTACCTGCCGGGAGGAGCACGCTTTTTTAAATAAACTGCAGCAAAGCGGTGTACATATTGTTGGTATTGATTACAAGGATAATACCGAGGATGCACAACGGTGGATTGCAGAATTGGGAAATCCCTACGACGAAATTCTTATTGATGAGGATGGCCAGTTGGGCTTGGATTTGGGTGTTTTCGGCGCGCCTGAAACCTATGTGGTGGATAAGCAAGGTATTATCCGTTACAAACACATTGGCGATTTGAATCAAAAGGTGTGGGACGAAACCATTCAGCCCATAGTGAAATCGCTCGAAAAATAGCAGCTTCGAAAAGCCTGAATAAGCCTCGTATAAAGCCCGACCTTTTCGGGCTTTATCTTATTTCGAATCTCGCCCTGCAAATGAGCAGTCATACGATGTGAGTTGATTTGCATCAATACTCCCAAAACCCATGTTTGTAGACTGAAAGTAACCGCATTGTGCGGGTCTTTCAACGGGAGAGGTTTATGTATATTGATACTGTAGTGGCATCTGGTTTGGTGATTGTGGCTTTAGTTTGCGTAATGGCAACCTACATCGGCATATTTGCCTATAAGCATATTAAGCAAGATATTGCTGAATCTGAAAAAGCCAAACAAAAATAGCAGACATAAAAAAAGTCCCTTGTAGGGACTTTTTTGATTTAAAGATAAGATTTAAAAACGTGGATTTAAATATGATCTTTAAGTCGAATTCAGTAGGGGAGTGGCGGACCGGACGGGGCTCGAACCCGCGACCTCCGGCGTGACAGGCCGGCATTCTAACCGGCTGAACTACCGGTCCGCAAAAACAAATAACCTTTGTTGGGGTGCATATTTACCTTGTGAGCAACATGCTTACCTGATGAGTTTTTTGGTGGGCGGTACAAGACTCGAACTTGTGACCCATGCCTTGTAAGGGCATTGCTCTACCAACTGAGCTAACCGCCCGATCAGGTGACGCGCATTCTAATGATCTGGAAGATTTGGTCAACCACTTTTTTAAAGATTTTTTTGTTTTTTGGTAAAAATGGTTTTTTTGGTTAAATAACAAACGCTTGCGTTATTTTTCAAGCACTACCGCAATTCATCGCTAGTCCTCTGTACTCTTGGTATACTTCCGCGATCAAATTTTTGGGGTATGTCATGAGCTTGTCGGTTAAAAGATTTCTGCTCCTATTCGCATTCGTGTTTGCAAGTATCCCTACGCTTGCTGCGATTGAAACACATGAATTCAAAAACGATGTGGATCGTCAGCGTTACCAAAGTTTTATTGAAGAGATGCGCTGCCCCAAATGTCAAAACCAAAACCTCGCCGGTAGCGATTCCCCTATCTCTGCTGATTTGCGCCGCAAAATCTACGAAATGATTGAGGCTGGTAAGTCGGATAAAGAGATTGTGGATTTCATGGTAGAGCGATATGGCGATTTTATTTTGTATCGTCCCCGCGTAACACCAGTTACCTATGCCTTGTGGGGTGCACCGATTGGCTTGCTTATTGTTGGCAGCGTGGTACTTATTTTTATGTTGCGCAGACGTAGACAGCTCGGTGCTACAAAAACCAATTCTGCACTCAGCGATGAAGAGCAGCGTCGTTTGGCGGATCTCTTGAAATCCGTTGAAACTAACAACGACAAAGAGGAGCGCCGCTCATGATTGGTTTGTGGTCTTCTTTGCTTGTTTTAGTGTTGTTATCCGCATTATTTTTCGCGTGGCCTTTTTGGCGCTATAAATCATCGCTTAACAACAACGGGTTAAATAACTCTGAAACTCAGGCTCGTCTCGTCGAGAATGTGAGGATTTTCCGAGAGCATTTGGCCGAGTTGGAAAACAGTCTTGCATCCCAAAACATTACCCAGGAAGAATTTGCACAATTAAAAGTAGAGCTTGAACGAAATTTGTTGGAAGACGAAGCAAGCTTGCGCGCGAATCACTCGGGTTCGTCTCGGGGTATCGGGGTTAAGGTTGCGATTACTTTCTGTGTGCTTGTTATTGCGTTCGGAATTTTCTTTTATCAAAAACGCGGCAATCTTGCGGATGTTTATATCCAAAACTTGCAGCAGGAAAAGCTGCAATTGGATTATCAGGATATGGTTCAAAACCGCGATCCCAATCCGGCGCGCTCGCAGCAGCTCATTTCTGAATTTGAAGCCAGACTAAAAGATAAACCGGACAATGTTCAGTACTGGTTTTTGCTTGCGCGGGCGCAAATGGAAGTGGCGAATTTTGCGGAAGCTGTTAAAGCCTATCAACGTGTGCTCGAGTTAGATGCAAAATCTCCAATGATTATGGCAGAACTCGCGCAAGCTTTATTTCTGCGAGATGGAAATAAAACCACACCAGCAACCGTTGATTTAGCCAAAGACGCTTTGGTATTAGACCCCAAAAACACCATGGCTTTAGGTCTCTTAGGCATAGATGCTTTTAGCAAAAAAGATTACCGCGCTGCGATTCGCTATTGGCAGAAATCGGTTGATTTAATGAGCGGAGAATCACAGGGGCGCCGCGCGTTACTAGCTGGAATCGAAAAGGCCAAGCAATCTTATGTTGAAGCCGGTGGTAAAGCAGAAGACCTAACGGCTAAGTCAGCTTATGCATTAAAACTTTCGGTTAGCTTGGGTGAAAAAGTAAAAGCGTCACCAGATCAAACCGTATTTGTTTACGCGCGTGCATGGCAAGGTTCTCCCATGCCGCTTGCTATTTCACGTATTAAGGTGAGTGATTTGCCTGCAAGCGTTCAGCTTGATGAAACCATGGCTATGTCTCCCACGGCAAGCTTGGCGACAGCGACAGATATTGAGGTGATTGCGCGCGTTTCGCCTTCGGGGTCTGCGAAAGCAGAGGCTGGCGATTGGATTGTGAAACAAGGCCCCATTTCCATGAGCGCCATTCCAGAAAAAATTGATTTGAATATCAACGAGCAAATCACAGCGGATGGTGTAAAACCGTAAACATTTGTTTATCTATGTAGGGTTCGGTAATAGTCTTGGCGGTGAATGCCGCCAACGGCTTGAATAGAAATAAAATTTGTCGGTATTCTTGCGTGCCGAATAGCACGGATAAAAATGCAATTAGATTGAGTTGCTTTTTATCTTCCGCAATTTCACCTTAACAGGGATTTATTTCTATGAATTCTCGTCGCGATTTTCTTCAAAAACTAACCGCTTCTCTCATTATTCTTAATTTACCGGGTCAAGTCTCTGCAGCCACCAATAGCCTAACGACTCAATCCACTCAAACTTATGACGGGCCCGCATTGCGCGTTGCAATTATGGGGCTGGGTAGTTACGGCGCTCGCGTTGCTGAAGCAATGCAGGCGTGTAAGAAGGCCAGAGTTGTTGGTGTTATTAGCGGAACGCCTTCCAAAATTTCGGAGTGGCAGCGCAAATATAATATCCCTGCCAAAAATTGTTACAACTATGAAAATTTCGACGAGATAAAAAATAATCCTGATATCGATGCCGTCTACGTCATCACACCCAATGCGTTACATCGCGATCAAGTGATTCGTGTTGCAAAGGCTGGTAAGCATGTGATTTGTGAAAAGCCCATGGGGCTTAATGCAAAAGAATGCCAAGACATGATTGATGCCTGTAAGGCGGCCAAAGTGAAGTTGTTGGTGGGCTACCGCATGCATTTCGAACCCAACACCGTGGATATTATTAATCAACGTAAACGCGGTGAGTTTGGAAAAATCTTATCCTTTGAAGGCGGTACTGGTTTCCCAATTGGCGATCCAACCCAATGGCGTCTTAATAAAGCCTTGGCGGGCGGTGGCTCTTTAATGGATGTAGGTATTTACGCCATCAACGGCGCGCGCTACATGGTAGGTGAAGAGCCTGTTTGGGTGACTGCGCAGGAAACTAAAACCAATCCCGCCAAGTTCAAAGACGGTGTTGATGAAACCATTCAGTTCCAGCTGGGTTTCCCCAGTGGCGCTATAGCAAGCTGCGTTACCAGCTATAACATCAGCCTCGACCGTTTTATGCTCAACGGCGACAAAGGTTTTGCCGAGTTAAGGCCAGCTTTTGGTTATGGGCCAATTAAAGCGCGAACTAACAAGGGCGAGTTGGATTTCCCGCATGTCATGCATCAAACCACGCAGATGGACGAAATGGCAGCGATCATTTTGGGTAACAAAAAGCCAGTGGTACCGGTGGATGGAGAAGAAGGGCTCAGAGACCTTAAGATCATAGATGCGATCTACCAAGCGGTTAAAACTGGTTCAAAAGTATCCTTAAGTTAATCGCTTTTTGCGGGATTGGCGGTCGCATCAGATCGGCCGACAGTCCCGTTACCCATCAAATTTCCCGCTTTGTGTAAAATTTGCTCAAGTTCCACAAGTTTCCGTTTTTTAGCCTCGAATTGGGCGCAAATGCCTTTCTTAAGCGACCCGCAAGCGTGTAGAATCCAGCCCTTTAGAAGGTTATAGCTTCGCTCAGATTTCCGCTTAAACAATAATGAAATCAAGCGACTACAGCTTAAGACCCCAACGAATTCATGAGTGACACGGAACTATGCGGCTAAAGTGCATCAAGCTGGCAGGCTTTAAATCCTTTGTTGACCCTACAACGGTTAACTTCCCCAGCAATCTGTGTGCGGTTGTCGGCCCCAATGGTTGCGGTAAGTCCAACATTATCGATGCTGTGCGCTGGGTTATGGGTGAATCATCAGCCAAAAACCTGCGCGGCGAAAACATGACCGACGTTATTTTTAACGGCTCAAGTGGGCGTAAACCTGTCGGTCAAGCCTCTATTGAACTCGTTTTCGATAACAGCGACGGCACCTTGCTTGGCGAATATGCCGCTTTCACTGAAATTTCCATTAAACGTAAAGTAACGCGCGACGGCCAAAACCATTACTACCTCAACGGCACTAAATGCCGCCGCCGCGATATTACCGATATCTTTTTGGGCACAGGTCTCGGCCCACGCAGCTATGCGATTATCGAACAGGGCATGATTTCCCGTTTGATTGAAGCCAAGCCGGAAGATTTGCGTGTTTACATCGAAGAAGCTGCCGGTATTTCCAAATACAAAGAGCGCCGCCGCGATACCGAAAGCCGCATGCGCCGCACCCAAGAAAACCTTGAGCGTTTAACCGACATTCGCGACGAATTAGAGCGCCAACTAGCGCGTTTGCAACGTCAGGCTCAAGCTGCCGAAAAATACACGGAATACAAAAAAGAAGAGCGCTTATTAAAAGCGCAGTTGCAGGCACTTAAATTCCAAATTTTGGATGAACAAGCAAAAGCCAAACAAACGTCCATTCGCGATTTGGAATTGCGCATGGAATCTTTTGTGACCGACCAAGTCAACAAAGATACCCAAATTGAAAAGTACCGCAGCCAATACACTGAGATGGGCGACAAGTTCAACGAAGTGCAGGGCCGTTACTACGCGATAGGTGCGGACATCGCGCGTATTGAGCAAACAATTCATCACGCGCAAGAGCGTTCCCGCCAGTTGCAAACGGATTTGGATCAAACTCAACGCGATTGCAAAGAAGCAGAAGAAAATTTACTGATCGACGCGCAAAAAGCGGAAGGTTGGGAAGAAGAAATTTTAGTGATTGAACCAGAATTGGAAATGGTGAAAGCCGCCGAAGAAGGTTCAAATGAAGTGCTGTTGGACGCAGAGGAAGCAATGCAGCGCTGGCAAAATGAATGGGATGCGTTTAACCAACGTGCATCCGAGCCGCGCCAAAAAGCAGAAGTGCAACAATCGCGCATTCAACACCTTGAACAAGTTCAACAGCGCTTGTTGCAGCGCATTGAAAAACTTAAAGAAGAAAAGGCAAATTTGCAAGTTGATGGTGTTGACGAAGAAATTGGTCAACTTACAGAACAGCTCGCTGAATTAGATTTGGCGGCGGAAGAAAAACGCAGTCAAGTTGAATCTATCACTGAGCAGCTTGATCAGCGCCGTAATGAAAATACCCGCAACAGCAATGAGCTGGATCAGGTGCGCAGTCAATTGCAAACCATGCGTGGTCGTCATGCATCTTTAGATGCGCTGCAACAAGCTGCGCTTGGCGAAAAAAATAAAGCGGTTACCCAATGGTTGGCTGCGCAAAATTTAACGAGTCAACCGCGTCTTGCGGAGTCTGTTAAGGTTCAGGACGGTTGGGATAAAGCACTGGAAACTGTTTTAGGAAACACCCTGCAAGCGGTATGTGTTGAAGGGCTCGATGCAGTAACCTCAGTGATCGGTAATCTCACCCAAGGCGAATTGGTTTTATTTGATACTAAAGCAAAATCTGCTGCAAGCAGCTCTACCAAAGCCTCATTATTGAGCAGCAAAGTATCTGCAGCTTGGGACGTTGCTGGTGTGCTGAACGGAATTTATATCGCTGAAGATTTACCTGCTGCTTTGCAGTTGCGTAATCAGTTATCCGCTAATGAATCTGTTATTACCAAAGAGGGTATTTGGGTTGGCGCGCATTGGTTGCGTGTGGCGCGTGATACAGATGCAAGTTCTGGCGTAATTGCGCGTAAACAAGAAATTGAAGAGCTGTCAGCAAAAATTGCTGAAGCCGAAGAAAAAGTTGAGCAATTGAGTTCTGCGCTTGAAGAAGGTCGCACGCAGATCAAAACGCTCGAACAGCAACGCGAAACTGTGCGCCGCGAAGCCGACGAGCAAAGTCGCCGTTATGGTGAGTTACGTTCGCAATTATCCGCTAAACAAGTTCGTGTTGAACAAGTCAATATGCGTCGCGAACGCGCTGAAAATGAAATTCGTGAAGCGCGCGAGCAGTTAGAACAAGAAGCGGAGCATTTGTCTGAAGCGCGTATGATCTTGAGTGAAGCCATCGAAATGATGGGCCAGGATACAGATCTGCGTGAAGAGTTGTTAAAGCAACGCGATGATATTCGCACTGGTCTCGATCAAGCGCGTCAGCGTGCGCGTCACGATAAAGACAAAGCGCATGAATTGGCAATGCGTTACCAATCCCTGAAAACCCAATTGGACAGTATTCGCTTAAGCATTGGGCGTTTGCGCGAGCAAACCGCGCGTTTGCAGGAACGTCGCGAGCAATTAATTGTCACCCTTAGTGAAAACCGCGATCCGATTGAAGAATACAAATCCGAATTGGAAGCTAATCTTGGTAAGCGTCTGTCGGTTGAAGCTGCGTTGACAGAAGCGCGCCGCAACCTTGAAACCGTAGAACATGAATTGCGCAACGCCGAGCAGGGGCGCAATAGAGCTGAACAAGAAGTTCAGGCTGTGCGTGCCCATTTGGAACAAGAGCGTTTGGCGGCGCAACGTTTTGAAGATCAGCGCAACGCTATTGTTGAACAACTGGAAGAAGAGGAATTGAATCTGCAAACCATTCTGGCCGAAATTCCAGAAGGCACAGAAATCAAACCTATTGAAGAAGAGCTTGAAGCCATTGCGGGGCGTATTGTTCGTTTGGGGCCAATTAACCTAGCAGCAATTGACGAATACAAAACCGAATCCGAGCGTAAAAATTATCTGGATGCGCAAAATGCAGATTTGCATGAAGCGCTAGAAACGTTGGAAAACGCTATTCGTAAAATCGACCGTGAAACTCGTACGCGTTTCAAAGAAACATTCGACCAAGTGAACAAGAGTTTGCAAGAACTTTTCCCCAAAGTATTTGGTGGCGGTCATGCGTATCTCGAGTTAACAGGTGAGGATTTATTGGATACGGGTATCACCATTATGGCGCGTCCGCCCGGTAAGCGTAACAGTACGATTCATTTGCTGTCGGGCGGTGAAAAGGCGCTCACGGCAATTGCGTTGGTATTCTCTATCTTCCGTTTGAACCCAGCGCCGTTCTGTATGCTGGACGAGGTAGACGCACCGCTCGACGACGCCAACGTGGGCCGCTATGCGCGTATGGTTGAAGAAATGTCGTCACAAGTACAATTTATTTATATCACCCACAACAAAAACGCGATGGAAATGGCTCACCAATTGCTGGGTGTAACCATGCATGAGCCCGGCGTATCGCGTTTGGTAACTGTGGATGTGGACGAAGCAGCTGAATTGGCCGCTTCCTAATTTAATTATTTAGAACAATTTGAAAATAAGACGGATGACTTTATGAGCAACTGGCTAACCGGCGTTATTGTTCTTCTCATTATTATTATTTTGATTGATGGTTATCGCCGTCGTAATAAAAACCGAATTGATGTTTCTCCTGCACTGAAGAAAAGTTTGAGAAACAGTTCCGTAGCCAGCGAGCCCGATGAAGAGGCTCCAAGTTACATAAGTGAATTGCCAAACGGTGGTGCGCGTGTTGTAGGTGTTCGTGATCCGTCTGACCAACCTGCAAGAGATCGGAAGCCGAGTGCTCGTGAATTAAAAGAGCAACGTCGTCGCGAAGAAATAGCGAACCGTACCCCAGAACAGGCGCGTTTAAATCTTGATGAATCAGTTCCCATTCTCATGGAGTCTGTTGAACAATCTGAAGCTCACGCGGACGAGCACGGCCGTATTGAACCCAGTTTTTCTGCGCGAGATGATTACGAAGATCATCATTCCGCCCATGAAGAAGATCATGAAGATTACGTGGAAGAAGACGATTACGAAGAAGATTATGATGAGGAATTCGACGAGGGTGATGAGGACGACTCAGAGGAAGATTACGCCGAAGACGAGGAAGTAAGTGAACAAGAAACCAAAGCAGCTGCCCCCCAAGCCGAACCTGAAGAGGTTCTGATTATTAACATCATGGCACCGAAAGGTGAAATGTTTAATGGCGGCGACTTGCTGGATATCGTTTTGAAATGCGGTTTGCGTTACGGCAGTATGGATATTTTCCATCGCTACAGCGATACCAAAGGCGAGGGTGCCTTGTTGTTCAGCATGGCAAACATGGTTCGTCCTGGAACTTTCGATTTAGATGCAATGGATGAGTTCACTACGCCCGGCGTAAGCTTGTTTATGACCTTGCCGATTGATGCGGATTCAATGCAATCTTTCGATTTAATGGTTGAAACCGCGCAAGCTATTTCTCAAACCTTAGGTGGTGAGTTGAAAGATGAACAGCGCAGTGCAATGACTCGCCAAACCCTTGAACATTGTCGCCAACGCATCAGTGATTTTGAACGTAAAAAATTATTTCGTCGTCCACGCTGAGTTTAGTTAATGATATGCAATGGTTAAAGTCACTGTCTCAGTGACTTTAAATCGAAAACAATATTGGTGCCATTCATGTCTAGCACGCAAAACCATGCTGTTGTTCTTGAGCTTGAACAGCTTCGTTCGCAAATCAATTACCATAATCATCGCTACCATAGCCTAGATGCGCCTGAAATCAGCGACGCTGAATACGATCGCCTCATGCAGCGATTGAAATCTCTTGAGGCAGAAAATCCCTCATTAATTACACCCGATTCGCCCACTCAGCGAGTAGGTTCAGCGCCGCTTTCCGCTTTTACTACCGTTGTTCATGAAATGCCCATGCTTTCTTTGGATAATGCGTTTAGTGATGATGAATTACTGGCTTTTAATAAGCGCATTCAGGATCGCCTCAAATCGAAAGACGATATTGAATTCGCATGCGAAGTTAAGCTCGACGGTATCGCAGTGAGCTTGATTTATCGCGACGGTTTACTAGTGCGTGGAGCCACACGTGGTGATGGCACCAACGGCGAAGACATTACCCAAAATGTTCGCACCATAGCTTCAATTCCGCTGCGACTTCTCGGAGAAGGTTATCCGCAAACGCTGGAAGTTCGTGGCGAAATTTACATGCCCAAAGCAGGCTTTGAAAAATTCAATGCAAAAGCCTTAGCGGCCGGCGAAAAACTTTTTATTAACCCGCGTAATGCTGCCGCGGGGAGCCTACGTCAACTTGATCCGCGCCTCACAGCAACACGCCCTTTGGAAATGTGCGCCTATAGCGTTGGGTTGGTTGCCGGTGGTGATTTGCCGGATCGTCATACTGACGTATTAAAAACTTTGCAGTCTTGGGGTTTTTTAATTAACCGCGAGATGCAAACAGCAAAAAATATTCAAGAGTGTTTAGCCTTTTATCGTCGTATTCAAGAGAAGCGTAGTGCGCTCGCATACGATATAGACGGAATTGTTTTTAAGGTAAATTCGCGAGAGTTGCAGGAAACCTTAGGTTTTATTTCTCGTGCTCCGCGATGGGCTGTGGCTTATAAATTCCCTGCGCAAGAAGAAATGACGTTGCTGCAAGATGTAGAGTTCCAGGTTGGACGGACAGGCGCGGTAACGCCAGTGGCACGTTTGCAACCGGTTTTTGTTGGCGGAGTTACAGTGTCTAATGCCACCTTGCATAATCGTGATGAAATCAATCGTTTGGGTTTGAAAATTGGTGACACAGTTGTTGTTCGTCGTGCGGGTGATGTAATTCCCCAAATCGTCGCCGTTGTCGAATCAAAGCGCCCCCAAGATGCGCGCGATATTATTTTTCCAACGCATTGCCCTGTTTGTGGTTCGCCCGTGGAAACAGTTCCCGGTGAAGCAGTCGCACGTTGCGATGGCGGTTTGATTTGTGCGGCCCAACGCAAAGAAGCCATTAAGCACTTCGTATCGCGCAAAGCCATGAATGTTGAAGGTATTGGCGACAAGCTCGTCGAGCAATTGGTTGATCTCGATATGATTGCCGATGTCGCAGATATCTATTCGCTCACTCGCGATCAGTTAGCCAATTTAGATCGCATGGGTGAGAAATCTGCGGACAACATTCTTTTTGCTTTAGAGAATAGTAAAAAAACTACGCTCGCTAAATTCATTTATGCTCTTGGAATTCGTGAGGTGGGTGAGGCGACCGCGCGTAACTTCGCCAAACATTTTGGCACCTTGGAAGCCTTTGCTGCAGCGGATGAACTAAATCTGCAACAAGTAACGGATGTCGGCCCTGTTGTCGCGCATTTCGCTTATGAGTTTTTTCAACAAGAGAATAATCGCCAAGCAATAGATAAGCTCAAATCGGCTGGTGTTCATTGGCCAGACGAAGTTGCTACCGCAACTGATGCACCGCTTCTTGGTCTTACTTATGTACTGACTGGCTCGCTTGAGCTATTTAGCCGCGATGACGCAAAAGCTCATCTCTTGGCGTTGGGCGCCAAAGTTTCCGGAAGTGTGTCAGCAAAAACGGATTATGTTGTGGCAGGGCCCGGTGCGGGCTCCAAGTTGCAAAAAGCAGAGGAGTTAGGAATTAAGGTGCTAACGGAAGAGGACTTGTTAGCGCTCTTGAAGCAACATGGGCAATTGCCAGCATGAAATTCATATCCTCATTATGCTTACTGGTCTGTATTGGCTTTTTGAGCGGTTGCGCAACAACGCCACCCTCAAATCCGAATAATATTTGCGACATATTTGGTGAGAAGAAAGATTGGTATAAAGCGGCCAAAAAATCAGAAGATAAATGGGGTTCTTCCGTGCCTGTGATGATTTCCATCATGTATCAGGAATCTCAATTCGTACAAAAGGCACGACCAGCTCGCACCAAGATTTTATGGATTTTTCCCGGCCCCCGGCCAAGTAGCGCGTACGGTTTCGCACAAGTAAAGTCAGACACCTGGGACGATTATCAACGCGACGCAGGTGGCATGTGGGCACGAAGAGATAACTTTAAAGATGCTGTAGATTTTATTGGTTGGTATAACTACCAAAGTGAAAAACGTAGCAAGATAAAACGTAATGATGCATACAATCTTTATCTCGCCTATCACGAAGGTCACGGCGGGTATAACAAAAAAACCTACAATAGCAAAGCTTGGTTGAAATCAACAGCGCAAAAAGTCGCAACGCGAACTGCTGAATACACCAAGCAATTGCAGCAATGTGAAGACGATTTAGATCGCGGTCATTGGTGGTGGCCATTTTAAATATTTAGGTGGACACCCTAAGCAGTCATTGTAGTCAGTGCTTTTTCGCTCGGTTATGTAATGTATTTTTGATAAGCATCGGAGCCAATATGGATCAAGAATCAATTGTGTATGGTTGCATAAAAGATATTCCCGCCATGGCAAATTATTCTGAGCGCTTGCGCGTAAATCGCGAAGCCATGTTGAGCTTGCCTACGGCAGATCAATGGCCTTTTCTTTGCCAGGAAATGTTTTCCATTCCTGAGGTAGACGTACTCAACAACAACTATCAAACCGAAGTCTTACACTTTGGTGCGTCTTATAAAGCAGTTGAATACGAATGGGATCAATGGATTGCACAGTTCGAGCAATTGCTCAGCAGAATGTATTGGGTATCTGCAACAGTGCATTTAGAAACAGAATTATCTGGAACCCACACCTTTACATGGGAGGCAGGCGGCAGTTGCCATGTGCCGGGGTCTGGCGAATTCAATGTAAAATGCGAATGGAGCCATGAAGGTGCTCTAAGCATTTAGCGAAAATAACGGCACTCCTGTTTTTAACATTTACGATTAACAGCAAAGAGCTGGATCTTCGCTACGCGAGGATGACAACTCCTAGAAAATTGGTAACCAAGATGTCAAACAAACTAATCACTCCCGACTTTCGCTTCCGTCGTTTGCGCAGAACAACTGCGTTGCGCGAGTTGGTGCGCGAGACGCATTTGCGGATGAGTGATTTTATTTTGCCGATTTTTATTGAAGAAGGAATAACGGCGCCTGTTGCTATCAAATCCATGCCGGATGTATATCGCTACCCGGAATCGCAATTGGCGGAAGTGGTGAAGCGTGCATGGAGTAAAGGCGTTCGTGCAGTACTCTTATTTGGCGTATCGACTCACAAAGATGATGTGGGTTCTGATACCTGGAGCCAAGATGGTTTGCTCGCGCGCATGATTCGTATTGCAAATCAAGCACAACCTGAAATGTTGGTGATTAGCGATAATTGTTTTTGTGAATACACAACTCATGGCCATTGCGGCGTTGTGCATGATCATGATGTTCATAACGATCTGACCTTGGAAAACTTACAAAAACAAGTTGTATTAGCTGCGCAAGCAGGCGTTGATATGATTGCACCCTCTGGCATGATGGATGGAATGATTACAGCTATTCGTCAAGCTTTGGATGATGCAGGCTTTACACATATTCCGGTGATGTCTTACTCAACGAAATTTGCGTCGGCTTTCTATGGGCCATTTCGTGATGCAGTTGATAGCAGCTTTAAAGGAACTCGCAACACATACCAAATGGATTTCGCCAATCCGCGCGAAGCTCTCGCTGAATCTATGCAGGATGAAGCAGAGGGTGCCGATATTTTGATGGTAAAACCCGGTACAGCCTATTTGGATATTCTCGCGCACATACGTGCAAATTCATCGCGCCCTTTGGCGGTTTACCATGTCAGTGGTGAATATGCCATGATTAAAGCGGGCGCTGCAGCGGGTGTTATAGATGAGAAATCTATAGTGCTGGAAACTATGACTGCGTTTAAGCGTGCTGGTGCTGATTTAATCATTACCTACTACGCAGAAAAGTTGTCCGATTGGCTTTAAGCATCTCTTAATTTTTTTGGCAAATCCTTCACGGAGGATTTGCTCAATCTTGTTGTATCCCGAGAATAATATCCTTCATGTTTTTCAGCGATTCCCGCCAGCATTTTTTTAATCCTCTCACCGGTAAATACCGTGAGTTGGTAGCCCAATGCTTGAGTCTTTTGTATCAGCGCTTCTATACCGATTTGCGTGATTACGGTAATGCCATGAACCGCGAACAGCTGGTGGATATTATTAAGGAAGCTATAGCTCGCTCCCCCATTTTAGACGCTGATAAAGATGATGAAGAATTCAGCAGCCAAAATGAACTTATTGAAACGCCAGAAGGGCGCTTTAAATCCCAACGCGATCTAGCTAGCTTTATTTTAAATCGACTGCTTGAAAATGGATGGCTGGAAAAGCAAGTTGACGAAGCCAGTTTACAAAGCACCTACGGTTTTACCCGCATGGGTCGTTTATTTACTCAGGCTTTTGCAGACAATCAGGCAAATCATTTTCGCACACGCAACCGCAACACGCGCAACACGCGTAACAGTTTGCAAGCATTTTATGAGCAAGGTGAAATTCACGATTTGCTCGATGCTTACGAATATTCTGAGCGTATTATCAGTGATTTCACCGATGTGATCGCTGAGTTGGAAGAGCGCAAGCGGCAATTAGTGCGTGAAGTGGAGTCCCGCCAATTAATTCAACAAGCTAGCGATGAATTCTTCGATTTCATGGAGACGGTATTCAAACCGGACTTGGAGGTTCGTTTATCGGCTGATAGTGTTGAAAAATATCGCGATCAAATTTCAGACATCATCACCAAAATTCGTCGCAAAAGAAAATATGGTCAAGGTGATGTAGAAACGGCAGAAAAAGATTGGCGTGCGGTAATGGAGATTCGTTTACGCAAGGCATTGCCGCAACAGGTCGTTCCGGGCGTTTCCCTGCTGGATTCTTTATTGCAGGCGATTGAATCTCGATTAAAGAATGCTTGTGAAATTATGCTGCCCGCCTTGCGTCGCGCTCTAAATACCTTTACGCAACGTGCCGATATTGTTATTCGTCAGCTAAGTTATATCAACAGCCGTAGCCAAGATGATGTGATGGATGTCTATCGTTCGTTAGCGAATATGTCATCTGAACAGCAAGCCGACTTGTTCGAAGCACAGGGGCGTTCTTTGGCATCTATGCAATTGAACTTTATAGACCCGTCACAAATTTCATTAAGGGCAACGCGTACCCAGCAAATTGTGCGCTCTACACTTGATGAGGATAAAGCCTTGGACACAGAAGCACAAAAAGAGCTTTTCATTCAACAAGCTTTAGATCGTGCGTTTATCTTGCAATCAAGTGAAGTTCGCCAATATGTTCAGTCAGCCTTGGGGGCAGGGCAGCAAATTAATAGCAGAGATTTACGTGCAGGATCTATGCAAGAGTTGCTTAATCTTGCCCATGCAATTGAAGTCGGGGCCGTTGACAATCTCTCGTCACGTTTTCGTTTTGGGATTGAGCAACAAGATACCTGGTTGCACGAACCACCGCAAATTCAAGATGAAGACTACTTCAAACAGCGTGACCAGTTTGTTATAGCTCTGCACGATAGTGGAAATTAACATGAGTAATATTTTTATTGCCAGCTTGCAAGATGAGTTGGATAAACACAATTTATCCGTGGAAGACTGGCGAGAATTAATTCAACGCTTGTTGGATTACGGTGTACTTTGCCGCGACGACTCTTTAGTTGAAGCAGAGCTTTATGACAGGTTTTTGCGTATTCACGAAGCGGTGAATGACTATCTGGCGCTGATGGGTGTGCGTTTTCAACACGACACTCAATTTAATTTTGTTCGCATCTTGCCGCCGGGCGCACGTCTACCGGGTATGGATGACGAAAGCGACGAGCCTTTCAATGGTGGTTTCCGTAGCCGTTTAAACCAGCATGAAATTGCATTGATTTTGGTTCTGCGTGCGGAATACGACAAGTCATTGCGCGAAGGTGTTGTGGATGAAAAAGGCTGCGCTACTTTGTCAGTTGAAGCAATTGCCTTGGCAATGAAAAGTTTATTGCGCCGGAATTTACCAGAAAACCTGAGTGAGCGACGTCAGGCATTTAAGCGTTTGCGGCAGTTACGCTTGATTCATTATTTTGCCGAAGCTGATATTGATTCTGGTGAAAGCTGGATAAAAATTCGCCCCCTTATTATTCATTTGGTCAGCAACGAATGGTTGAATCAAATTCGCCTCCATCTTGCTGACAATATGTTGCTTGTGGATGACGAGCTGGAAAATGCTGAGCCGATCAAAAAGTCTCCCTCAAAGCGTTCACCACATTTAACAAAATCCATATTCGATACCGAATCCTAGAAAGTCTGAATTATGTTTTTAAAGAAATTTATCTACGTTAACTGGGGCAACGTTCCCAATACGGAATTCGAATTTGGTCCGATCAATTTGTTTTCGGGCGGCAATGGTTCTGGCAAAACGACAGCGGCAGATGCAATCCAAACCATCATGACGGCTGCGCACGACAACCTGTTTCATTTCAACCCGGGGCAAGATGAATCCAGCCAACGGGGCAGGGGCGGCAAAGTCGTGCGTACTCTTGCATCCTATGTGTTAGGTTGTGACGACGGTGCTTATGCGCGCCCTCAAGGCTGCGATGGTTATTTGGCCGCGGTCTTTCATCCAACTCAAGGCGAGAACAGCGAGCCTTTTACCGCACTTATTGCCATGAGAGCTTTTGTGGAAACTGCAGGCTCAGGTGCAAACCTGCAAAAAGTTGCGCGTCTGGATGAATGTCAGTTCTACATATTGAGCGATGTGGCTTTAGGTCTGAAAGATTTGCTCAAAGAAGAAAAGACGCATAAATATGTTGTACCGCTCGACAAGGTATACGCGGCTTTAAAACGTCAATACGGTGCTGAGCAAGTTGAAAAATACGATAAGAAAAAATCCTACCTTTGTCGCTTATACGGAATTTTACGCGGCCGCAAAGATGCCGTGTCAGAACGTGAGGCAATGAATGCAGCAAGGGCTTTTTCTCGCTTTATGGCGTACAAACCGATTAAAGGTATTGATGAATTTGTGGCAAACGAGGTGCTTGAGTACCGTGATTTAGGTGAAGCAATTCGTACCGTTTCAGCCATGCTTAAACGCATACATACTATGGAGGCAGATGCACGACAATTACGCCAAGCGATTGATCGCATGGCCGCAGGGCGTAGCCTGAGCGATAACTTTATTGCTAGCTGGCTTGAGCAACAAGTTTTGCATTATTCAGTTGCTAAACGCCGTTTTAATGATTGCCAATCTCTTTATTTGGATGCAAAGCACAAACAACAGTCTTTACGTGAAAGCGCTGCAGCTTATGCGCAGTCCTTAGCCTTGTGCGAAGTTAAAAAAGATGAAATTAATCAGCTTATCTTGGCGGCCACGGCAAAACGTTTAGGTGTGCCTGCGTTGCGTGATAAAGATCAGTTGGATCGTGAAAAAAGTGCGCAGGAAAAACTTATTCATAGCCTCGTTCCTGATTTATTAAAGCAGTCACAACACTTATCTCTTAACAAAGAAGCCGCTCAGCAGTTTGTGTTGGCTTTGCGTAATACCTCTATTTCTCTTGAGATTCCCGTTTTAAAAGACAACTATTTGCACCAACTGGCAAAATCAATTGTTAATGATGATAAGTCGCTTGACGTTCACCAATTGTTGAACCGCGACTGGATTGATGTGGAGCCTCTAGCGCAGCATATTGATCTTGTATCCGAGCAACAGAAAACACATAACCTCTTTGTGCAGAGTTTATTTTCTGCAGAGAGTCAGTCGCTTCAGGGTAATAAAATAAATTTGCGTGATTTGCTAGCGCAAGAGCGCGATAAACGCAGTGCAAGCGCAGAGCGCCTGCAAAAATCCATTGAAACTAAACGCCGCGAAATTCAAGCTCTAGAGTCGCACCAACTTAGCTACCCTAATTTTGTTCGCGCTGCCTTGGATGCACTCGCGGCTCAACTGCCCGAGGCAGATGCACGTGTTTTGTGTGATTACGTAAGCGTTGCCGATCCTGATTGGCAGGCTGCGATCGAAGGTTATATAGGCGCTGCGCGCTTCGGTATTATTGTTTCGCCCGAATACGAAGCTGAGGCCATAGCCTTGGTACGCAACCTTTCCGGTCATGGCAGCCGCGCACGAATTATTCAAGGCGATAAAGCTCGCGTGGATATGGAAAAATCCGGTGAAATTCCGCAGAACTCGATTTTGAATATTATGAGTTTTTCGCACGCAACGGCTGAAGCCTATTTGCGCGCGAGCTACGCTAACGTACAACGTGTGGAATCTGCCAAAGAGTTACGGAGCACTCGTCGCGGTGTGACCAAAGACGGAATGGGTTCCGGTAACTACGCAATGTTTCGTTGTGATATGCCGGAATCTGATTTGGTGTTCGGCCAAGGTGCACGAGTGCGTGCGCTGGACGCAAAGCGCACGGAATTTAATTCGCTCAATATTGAATGGCAAGCCGCTAAAGAGTATGTGGTAGAGGTGCAGCAACTATTGGCCGCGGTTGATAAATTAAAACCCTTGAGTTACGCCGATACCTTGCAGCAAATGCTTAATGCGCAGCAACGCATAGCTGCGATTGAATTGAGTCTTCAGCAGCTAGATCTCAGCGATACTAAAGCTTTGGATGAAGAGCTTAATGAATTAAAAACACAGTTGCAGCAACAGCAGCAATCCTTTAACGAGATTAACAACGCCCAAGTTGATTGCCGTGCAGAGTTAAAAAATGCTGATGCCCTTTGTCAAAAGCTGAATGCGGAGCAAGATAAAACCTTGCTAACAGTGGATGAATGCGAAAGCAACTTGAAGGCTATTGAAGGTGTGTGGCCAGATTTCAATATTGATGAGCGACTTCAAACTGCAGATGAAGCTGTGTTGCAGCACAGTGCAAGCTATTTTGAAAATAATCTAGCGGGCGTGAATGCGGAGTTAAAGTCTATTTTGCATCGTTTGCAGCAAGCGGTAATGCAACACAACCAATACTGTTTAACGGCTGATTCAATTTTATTTAATCTGGATTATAACGATGAGTTGGGCTCATCTAATTTCCGGCAGGTGTGCGATATGCGTCGTCAGTTTGACGCGCTTTATAATCGCGACAAGAACCATATATTGGCGCAACGTCATCAAGAAATTGAATCGCTTCGGTTAAGTTTTAATAACGCCTTTGTATCCAACCTTTGTCATTCCATTTATCAAGCAATTAATGATGGCAAGAAAACGTTGGAAGAACTTAACAAGGAGCTTGAGCACCACCGCTTTGGCGCGGATCGTGAGCGGTTTCGTTTTGATTGGTCGTGGGTGCCAGAATTTAAAGAGTATTGGCAGTTCTTTAAAGCTGTCATCGACAGCCCAAATGTGAACGACAACGAAACCTTGTTCACTATGAAGTTGGATGAAAAACACCTGAAAGTTCGTGAGCGCCTCATGAGCATGTTACTCGATGAAGACGAACAAAAAGCTCAGCGTGAATTGATGCGTATTGCAGACTATCGCAATTATCGTAGCTATGAAATTTACAAAGAGCCGGAAGGTAAAGCACCCATTGCCTTAAGTCAGTACGGAACAGGGTCGGGTGGTCAGCTGGAAACGCCGGCTTATATTATTCGCAGCGCGGCTATTACATCTGCTTTCCGCTTTAACGAGGGGAACAGCCATTTGCGAATGGTTTTGGTAGATGAAGCATTTTCCAAAATGGATGAGCATCGCTCGCGCGAGGTCATTCATTACTTAACAGAAAGTTTGGGCTTGCAACTTAACTTTATTATGCCGAGCAGCAAGTCTGGGCCGTTTATGGATTTGATCTCCAACCAATTTGTATTCAGCAAATGCCCAACGGCGGAACCTGTTGGCGAGCTGAAAACACGTGTTTTATTAGATAGACAGGTTTGTGATCAGGAAAAAATTGCCAAGCTAATGGCCAATCATCGTCGCACTATAAGGCAACAAGCGAGTTTGGATTTTATGGCTGAGGTTGAGTAGCCGAAACCTGTTTTTGCGCGCAACGGTGTAAAGAAGAAGCTGGATTAGGGGCGGTTAATCGAATCTAAACTGCCCAACAAACTGCGCGGATTGATGGACTCTATTTTGCAAACTTTGGAAAATGACGAGCAAATTTTTTAATAATTTTTTGTTCTTCGATGGGTTTTACAATGTAATCATCTACGCCTTCTTCGATTGCCGCGCGAATTTGTTTTGCTTCGGTTACTGCGGTCACTAACATGAAGCAGGTGTCCATGTAACGCTCCGCCGCGCGCATAGCATTGTGTACATCCAACCCGTTTTTAATAGGCATATTCCAATCACACAATACCAAGTCGTACACGGGGTTGGCATCGTAAAGCATGGTTATAGCTTGCAAACCATCTTGTGCGGTATCAATGTGGGCTACCCCGTAGGACTCCAGCAACACTTTCATCATGGACGAAATCAAGGTGTCATCGTCAACCACCAAAACTTTAATTTCGCTGGGTTCCATCTGGGCGCGTTTTTGAGCGATGCTCACGGGAACTCTTTTGGAGGTCTGTTGTGTGTCGGCAGCCGCTGGCTTTTGGGTGGAAACGAGTTTTGCCAAAGCGCTATCCAAAACTTCTAAGGTTTGTTGATGTTGCGCTTTGTGTGATGCCAAATCGGGGTTTGCCATGTTTTTAACAAGCCATTCGCGTCGCTGCGTCAGGGTTTGGGCAATTAGCTGGGCTTCTTGTTTGGTGAACATGGTATTCCTTGAAAGATAGGCTGCTGACAACAATTGGCATACAAGTATCTATAATGGCGAAGCCTGAATAGATGCAGGAATCAACTGGGAGGCTGAGCCTTTGTTGCATGCCGAGCTAGCTCCCCAAAACTATAGACTATTTTCAGGCTAGCTCCAGAATTGAGGTACAACATGTCCGAATTAGATCAAATTGTTCAACTTTTAGAGCGCCTGGTGAATAAGGTAGAAGCCGTGTTCCCACCACTTAATCCCGAGCCAGATTGGTCGGCAGGTGCTTTCCGCTGGCGTCGTGAAGCAGGTGACAAAGGTTACTTGCAGGTGGTGAAAAATCCACACAGGATAGATCTAAATTCTCTTAAGAACGTAGAAACCCAAAAGCAAGCCATAGTCCGTAATACCGCTCAGTTTGTTGGGGGCAGGTCTGCAAACAATGTTTTGCTGACGGGTGCGCGCGGTACGGGAAAATCGACCTTGGTAAAGGCCTGCTGGAACCAGTTTTCAGCTCAAGGTTTGAAGATTATCGAGGTGGATAAAACTGACCTGATCCAGCTATCGGACATAGTGGATTTGGTAAGTGAGCGGCCTGAAAAATTCATTATATTTTGTGATGACATGTCCTTTGAGGAGGGTGAGAGCACCTATAAGGCGCTCAAATCAGCTCTCGATGGTTCGATAGCGGCGCCTTCCAACAATATTTTGTTTTATGCCACCTCAAACCGCCGGCACCTGCTGCCCGAGAAGATGCGAGAGAACCTAGAGGTCAACAACGAAAATGGCGAAATTCGGCCGGGCGATACCACCGAAGAAAAAGTGTCGCTTTCTGAGCGGTTTGGTCTTTGGCTGAGCTTTTACCCTTTCTCTCAAGAGGATTATCTAGCCGCTGCGCGCTACTGGGTGGAATATTTGGGTGGTATTTGGGATAAAACTACCGAGCTCGAAGCGCTGTTATGGCACCGTACACGTGGCGCGCGCAGTGGGCGAATCGCGTGGCAATTTGCAAAAGATTTTGTCGGTAAGTTGTAACAACGGTCTGGCTCAATCATCTAATCGCTTAAGCTTTAGTTTTTCGATTTATAAAAATGGGGATATAAGGTCTAACTATGCCAACAGGAAATACTAGTGTACGCAAAACCAGCGAGCTGACCGATGTTTCTCCAAGCAAGCGGCTGTTCACTCGCACGCCTAATCTTCGTGAAGAAAATCCTCTTATTCTTCGGCAACAGTTACACGAATATTTTGTAACGACTTTTGATCGCTATGAATCATTGTTTGAAACGCTCGCGAGCGATCTGGCTTATTACGAAAAGCCAATTTCACTTCGCCACCCATTAATTTTTTACTTCGGTCATACGGCCACTTTTTTTGTCAACAAACTGTTACTGGCTCGTATGATTGATACACGCATTAATCCGCGTTTTGAGTCGATTTTTGCTGTGGGTGTTGACGAAATGAGTTGGGATGATCTCAATGATGCTCATTACCAATGGCCAACCCCTGCAGAAGTAAAAGCTTATCGCGATAAGGTTCGCGCACTGGTCACTCATTTGATTGAAACAGCGCCTCTACAAACGCCAGTAGATTGGAATAATCCGTGGTGGGCAATCATCATGGGTATCGAACACGAGCGAATTCATTTAGAGACTTCATCTGTACTTATTCGCCAGCACAAACTCGCTCATGTGAAAAATCATCCTGACTGGAAACCCTGCCGGGAAACTGGTCATGCTCCTGTCAATGGACTTGTTAAAGTTGCGGCTGGAACAGTTACTTTGGGTAAAGAAAAATCCAATCCCTATTACGGATGGGATAACGAATACGGTACGCATTCTGCGGATATTCCAGAATTCCAAGCCAGCAAATTTTTGGTGAGCAATCAAGAGTTTTTAGAATTTGTTGAAGCTGGCGGCTACAAAAATCAAAGCCATTGGGAAGAAGAAGGATTGGGCTGGGTCGCATTTACGCGCGCGCAACACCCTACCTTTTGGTTGAAGAAAAATGGCCAGTGGTATTTGCGTTTAATGACTGAGGAAATTCCAATGCCGTGGGATTGGCCTGCAGAAGTTAATTATCACGAGGCAAAAGCCTTCTGTAATTGGAAAAAAGTGGAAACTGGTTTGGCTGTTCGTTTGCCGACAGAAGATGAATGGTATCGTTTATACGCCGCCGCCGGTTTGCAAAACCCTGGTCCGCACAAAGCAAACGGAAACATCCATCTTGATTATTGGGCGTCGTCTTGCCCCGTCAATAAATTTCCGCAAGGAGAATTTTATGATGTTGTCGGTAATGTTTGGCAATGGACTGAAACGCCAATTTATCCGTTTGCAGGGTTTGATGTACACACCATTTACGACGATTTTACAACTCCAACATTCGATGAGCGCCACAACTTAATTAAGGGCGGCTCATGGATTTCTTGCGGTAACGAAGCGCTTGTTGAATCTCGTTATGCATTTCGCCGTCATTTTTTCCAACACGCGGGTTTCCGCTATGTTGTTTCAGGGGAATTAAAACCAGTGCCAGGATCTCATTACGAAACGGATAAACTTTTATCGGAGTATGCAGAATTTCATTATGGTGACGAATATTTCGGCGTTGCCAATTTCCCAAAAGCCTTGGTCTCCTTAGCAATTGAAACCCTGGGTGATTCTACTAAGGCGAAAGCTTTGGATTTGGGCTGCGCTTCCGGTCGTGCGACTTTTGAATTGGCCAAGCATTTTGATTTTGTTACTGGCGTAGATTTTTCTGCGCGTTTTATCGGTCAAGGCGTTCATCTTTCACAAAATGAAACCTTGCGCTATACCTTGGCTGATGAAGGCGAGCTTGTACAATACAAATCGCGGAGCCTGTCTGATTTAGGTTTGGAACGTACCAAGGATAAAGTCGAATTCTTCCAAGGTGATGCGTGTAATTTAAAGCCGCAATTTACCGGTTACGATTTTATTTTGGCCGCCAATTTAATTGATCGTCTTTATAGTCCTGCCAAGTTTTTGCATGCAATCCATGAACGTTTAAATATCGGAGGCGTTTTGATGCTTACATCGCCTTACACTTGGTTAACTGAACATACACCGCGCGAGGAATGGATTGGTGGTTTCAAAAAGGACGGTGAAAGTTTTACAACTCTGGATGGGTTAAAGGCACATCTGGGTGAGCACTTCGAGTTAATTAAGGGGCCTTTGGAAGTTCCTTTTGTGATTCGCGAAACCAAACGAAAGTTCCAGCACACGCTCTCTGAAGTGACTTTCTGGAAACGTGTTAAATAATTGACTTGTCTTCTTGGGTCGATTTAGTCTAGCGGCTACTTCGACTCCAAGAGCGTCACTGAAATGTTGTTTGATTTTGATACTCCAATATCCCGCGAAAATACCAACTCCGTAAAATTCGATGGCAGAAAGTCCTATTTCGGAACCACAGATGTAAGGCCGCTTTGGGTTGCTGACATGGATTTTCCAGTACCCGATTGCGTTACGCGTGCTCTGCAAGAGCGATTACATCACCCCGTATTTGGTTACACTCTTTACCCTGAAAGTCTTTATCAATCAGTGATTGACTGGTTCGCGCGTCGTCATCATTGGGTAATTGAGCGCGAATGGATTGTGATGGCTCCCGGTGTTGTTCCATCGCTCTTTGCAGCTGTTCAAGCCTTTGCAAATGAAGGTGAAGGAGTCATTGTTCAGCCTCCGGTTTATTTTCCTTTTTTTTCAGCAGTCACTACCAATAATCGAAAGTTGTTATTAAACCCTTTGGTTGAAAAAAATGGTTGTTATGAAATTGATTTCGATCATTTAGAGGGCTGCACAAAACAAGGTGCAAAGTTGCTCATGCTTTGCACTCCTCATAATCCAGTAGGAAGGGTGTGGAAAGAACATGAACTTCAAGAGGTTTTACGCATTGCTCGTCAATACGATTTAACGATTTTATCCGACGAAATTCACGCAGATCTTGTTTATACAGAAGCCACTCATATCCCTCTCGCACGTTTGGCACAGCCGGGCGATAAAATTATTACCACCGTTGCGCCCAATAAAACATTTAATATCCCGGGGTTAGGTTTGTCCGCGCTAGTAATCCCAGATGCCGAGCAGCGCAAGGCGATGAAAAATGCATTTGAAATGCTTCATGTAGGAAATACCAATCCTTTGAGTATTGTGGCTTTTGAGGCTGCTTATACTGGCGGCGAAGCTTGGCTAGAAGCGCTCATGAAGTATCTGGAATCGACTCGTAACTATGTTGCGGATTTTTTGCAGGAGAATATTCCGCAAATTAAATGTTCGAAACCAGAAGCGACTTACCTGATGTGGTTAGATTGTAAAGAGCTTGGAATGACTGACACACAACTCCGTGATTTTTTTGTTAAAGAATGCAAGCTCGGGTTGAACCCTGGAATTGTGTTTGGTGAAGCGGGAAGCGGATTTATGCGATTGAATATCGGAACAACAAAAGCAACAATCAGCGCGGCCTTGGAGTCCTTAAGCGCCAATATCAAATTAAGGCGCTTATGATCTGAAAATCATTGGTGTTTTTTTCTATCCTGCACTATGTTTTAGCTGTATATCATTAAACTCTGGGTAGTTCATATGGCGGATTTTCATAGATCGTTACGTTTGGGTGATCTACTCGTTGAAAAGGGCTTGATTACACCGCTGCAATTACGTGAAGCAATTGAAGTTCAGCAAAATTTACAGTCGCAACGTTTCGGGAAGAAAGATCTTCATGTAAAAACCGAGCTCGGAGAAATATTAGTTCAACTGGGTTTTATTAGCCGACTTCAATTGCATGCTAATTTGAATTGGCAGCGCCGTTTAAAAGCGACGACAAGAGCAATGGTTTTCATCGCACCTCTGTTAACGGCTGCTTGCGGTGGCGGAGGGGGTGGCGGCGCAGGCGGTGGTTCACAGGCATTAAGCAATTCAAATGTGGCGGTTTCCAGCTCGGTTGCTCCTGTAGAATCCTTGCCTAAAACCGAGCCTGTTCCTAAATCTTCGTCGATAGAGGCGGCTTCATCGGCTAACTCCTCGGTGCCCGGGACATCACCATCGCCGGGCGTTTCGCCTAGCTCTGGTTCCCCAACCAATTCGTCTTCATCCGCAATCAGCCAGGTTTCAACATCGAGTTCAAGCCAGCCTTCGCTGGCATCCTCTTCGTCCATTTCAAACAAACTCGTTGATGGTTCTGTCCAGTTGTTATGGAGCGTTCCCACACAGCGGGAGAATGGCGATTATCTGGATATCACGGAGATTGGTGGTTATGAGTTGCGCTATAAATTACGAAGCGACTCTGAGTACAAAACTATTCGTATTACCGATGGCTTTACGGATGCCTATTATTTTGATTATTTAAAAGGCGATTACATGTTTGAAATTGCCACATTTGATAAGGAAGGGCTGTATAGCAATTTCGTCAGTATAAATCCCACATAGCGACTTCTTTTTCGCTTTCGGTGACGCCGCCGCTTAGATCCCCATGCAAAACACAGCCTAAACGCCTACAATAGCGGCCTTTTTCCAGCTTTATGCCAAGCCCTGAATCGGCCCGCGAGATTTTATGACCGTAAATACCTTCGACCCTTCTCAAACAACCACTCTAGACACCCCTGCAAAAACGCTGGCGAGTCAGACTCAGCCGGGCAGCAAAGGCAATACGATTGGCTTTGTATCCCTCGGGTGCCCTAAGAATCTGGTGGATTCCGAGCGAATTCTCACCCAGCTGCGCACCGAGGGTTACAACATTGTACCCAGCTACAGCGATGCTGATATGGTGATAGTGAACACCTGCGGATTTATTGATAGCGCGGTACAGGAATCCTTAGGCGCAATTGGTGAGGCCTTGGCAGAAAACGGTAAGGTACTGGTAACGGGGTGTTTGGGTGCGAAGAAAGACGAGATCGTTCAAATTCACCCCAATGTGCTGGGGGTAACCGGTGCACACGCTTACGAAGAAGTATTGAAACAGGTTCATGAGCATTTGCCGCCAAGCCCTACGCACAATCCGTTTACTGATCTGGTGCCACCGCAGGGTATTAAGCTCACGCCGCGCCATTACGCTTACCTGAAGATATCTGAAGGCTGCAACCACTCCTGCAGTTTCTGCATCATTCCAGACATGCGTGGGAAGCTGGTCAGTCGCCCAATCGGGCAGGTCATGGGTGAGGCCGAGCGTTTGGTGAAAGCCGGTGTTAAGGAACTCTTGGTGATTTCCCAAGACACTTCCGCTTACGGTGTTGATATCAAACATCGCACCGACTTTTGGGACGGTCGCCCACTAAAAACCGATATGTACCAATTAGCTGCCGCTTTGGGCGAGTTGGGCGTGTGGGTGCGTTTGCATTATGTGTATCCCTACTTGCATGTAGATAACATTATTCCGCTCATGGCCCAAGGCAAGGTGTTGCCTTATCTGGATATTCCTTTCCAACACGCCAGCCCGACTTTGCTGCGTAAAATGCGTCGTCCTGGTCAAGTGGAGCGCACGCTGGAACGAATTAAAAGTTGGCGCGAGCAAGTGCCAAATCTCACGATTCGTTCAACCTTTATTGTGGGTTTCCCAGGCGAAACAGAAGATGATTTTCAACAACTTTTAGATTTTCTAAAAGAGGCACAATTAGATCGCGTAGGCTGCTTCCAATATTCACCGGTTGAAGGCGCAAAAGCCAACGACTTGCCAGATCATGTTCCAGATGACGTAAAGCAAGAACGTTACGATCGTTTTATGATGCTGCAACAAGAAATTTCTACCGAGCGTTTAAAACAAAAAGTAGGGCAGACCTTACAAGTGTTAATTGATGAGGTAGATGATGAAGGTGCTATTGGCCGTAGCTTTGCAGATGCACCTGAAATCGACGGTTGCGTTTATTTAAACGGCGAAGAAAACGTGAAGCCGGGTGATTTGGTGAATGTATTAATTGAGCATTCAGATGAATACGATTTGTGGGGAACCAAAGTCGATTAATTGATGCTTTAAGAGCCGCTGCAAATTCCATTGCTGGCGGCTCGGGTTCTAATAGGAGTTTCGTTAACTTGAGCCGCTATTCTTTTCCTTTCGCTATAGCCCGCCGTTTTTTATCCATTTTTTTTAAATCCATTATTGTTCGTGTTCTTATTGTTGTCGCGCTTTTGCTTTGGGGCGGATATTACCTTGTGCTTTTGCCGTGGGTTAACCGCGCGCTCTCGGATCAATATTTTCAGCAAACAGGTCATCACTTACAGCACGACAAAATCAAGGTTGAGCTTTTTAGATGCAATATGGGTGTTAGCCATTTAAAAGATCTCAATAATTTGTGGCAGGCAGAAGGTGTCGATATAAATCTCGCTTGCGCGCAATCTTTCCGTGAACGTCGGTTGGTCATCAACGATATAAAAATTCGGCAATTAAAAACAGCTGCGGTTCAGCAGGAGAATAGTGCATGGAATTTTGATGATGTGTTGAAGCATCAAAAAGCTGTGGCGAAAAAAGCTGCAAAAAACGATCAATCTTCAAGGGTGTCCGTTTTAATTAAAAACCTGTCCATTGTGAATGCCAGTGTGCATACACACGTTCAAATCCTGAAAAATAATCCTTTTGATCTTTCTGCGCTAAATATAACGCTTACTGATGTTGATTTGGGAGCGTCAAAGCCGTCTCATTTCACGCTTGAAACGACGCTGAATAACGCATCACCAATATTAATATCTGGCCAGTTAAATGTGTCTTCATTATCAGGCAGTGTCGATATCAATGGTCAAAATATTCCATTCGTTTGGTTTAATAGCTTTTTGGAGCCCTATGTAAGATTGGAAGTTTTGAAAGGTGCAATAGAATTTCAAAACCACATTGAGCTAATTGCAGGTCAACCCCAAAAAATAAAAAGCCACGGAAAATTGATTGACCTCAAGCTAAAACCAACGAGCATGGAACAAGATGCTGTTAGATGGAAAAGCCTTGAGTGGCAAGGAGCAGAGATTTCGCTTGCGGATAAAACAATTCATGTTCCCGTGTTAATGCTCAACGAATTAGACGGGCAGTTCATTATTGATAAAAACCGCAAAACCAATGTCCAGGCAATGTTGGTGCCTCAAGTAGAAAAACCTAATGAAAAGACGGCAGAAGGAAATGCTGAAAAGAAATGGCAGTTTGCAGTTGATAAGCTCGCGATTAATAATGCTGCAATCGGTTTCTATGATCAGTCGTTAGTCCCATCGTTCACGGCCATTGTGCAAAATTTTTCGGGTGAAGTTGTTAACATTTCTTCAGATGAAAGTACACTCGCCATTATTGACCTTAAAGGAAATGTAGACGGATATGCCCCGGTTACTCTTAAGGGTAAAGCAAATGTGTTTAGAACTGCGCCAAAACTCGATGCACTTTTATCGTTTAAACAAATGGATATGGGGGCGTTTTCTCCGTATTCCGCAGAGTACGCGGGCTGGAAAATTAACAAGGGTTTATTAAGTGCTGATTTGAATTATCATTACGAGGACGGCAAGGTTCTTGGTAAAAATCACGTTGTGATAGATCATCTCGAGTTTGGTGAGAAGGTTCGTGGAACTCGCGTTATAGATATACCTTTGCGTCTTGGGTTGGCGATGTTGACTGATGCTAATGGAGTTGCTGTCCTCGATACCGAAATATCTGGCTCACCGAGCGATCCACAATTTAAATTACGCGATCTTATTTTACGTGCCTTGGGAAATACGTTAAAAAAGATTGTAACAGCACCCTTTCGTTTTTTTAGTAGCCTTCTAAATACAAAAGAGGATTTGGGAAAGGTTCAATTCACAGCGGGCGAATCACAGCTGACTAATGCAGCACGAGAAAAATTGGCACTTATAAAAGAAGGCTTGGCCAAGCGCCCCAAGATGCGTTTAAGTGTTCAAGGTACCTATGACCAAACCAGTGATCTGATTGCGCTTAAAGAAGAGCAAGTTAAAAGTGCGTTGCAAAACGCAGGCGTTAGTAGTGAATCCATGCAATTACACGATGCGGCGTGGATGAAAGCGGTAAGTGCGAAATATAGCGCTCAATTGTCAGCTATCAACAATGCGGAGATGAGCGCAGAAGAACAATATCAAGCCTTAATTACTGCGGAAAATGTTGATCCTGCACGCTTAACCAGGCTGGCTCATGAACGTGCGCAAGCGGTTAAGCAGTACCTGATCTTGCAGCTGGCAGTTCCCGGCGAAGCTATTTTATTGAATTCAGAAATGCGGTGCGAGAAAGCAGAGCAATGCTCGACCAGCGAGGCTATATTTACCTTAGAAGTCTAAGGCTTTGAAATTTAAGAAGGCCAACTTTTAGCGGAGTTCTTATGGAAAAAATTGATCATTTGCCAGAACAAAATATGTTCTTAATTGATGTTGGTGGCAACCGAGGGGAATTGCACTATCGCTTGAGCGAGCAACCTTCTGGCACAACTTCTATAGATTTCACTAGCACCTTCGTACCTCCGGTTTTCCGCGGTAAAGGTCTGGCGGAAAAACTGGTGCGCGCCGGAATCAAATGGGCAAAAGAGCAGGGGTACGAGCTGCACGCCAGTTGTTGGTATGCAGCTAAGTTTATTCGCTGAAAGTCATTAAGGGATGAGCATGCGCAAATCTGCGGGTTTTACGTTGCTAGAAATGATGGTCATATTGGCGATTATTGCCATATTGGCGACCATAGCCATGCCCAGCTTTAAATCCAAAAACACTCGCGCGCAGATTATAGAATCTGTTGAGCTTTTAAAAAATTTAAAAGACAGCGTTGGCCTTTTTTATCAGGTTCAAAAAAAGTTCCCGCGAAACAATTTAGATGCAGGAATACCTAAGCCAGAGTTTCTTATTGGAAATTATGTAGAGCGCATAGATTATGAAATGGGCTCATTTAATATTACCTTCGGCAACAAAGCGAATGGTGTTTTAAAAAAGAAGGTTTTGACTATTCGCCCTATAGTGGTGAAGGGATCACCGGAGAGTCCTATCTCATGGGTATGCGGAAATTCGCCTGTACCTGAAGGCATGATTGCGGTGGGCGTGAATAATACTAATATCGACAATCAATACCTACCCATCAACTGTTACTAGCTTTTGCCAATCGCTGTTCCTTAAATCTCCACTCATCACGCCTAACATCCGCTCGGCATCTTTTTCTGCGTTTAGGTTCCAACTTTTCAATAATACTTTCAATCCAGCATTCGAGATTATTCTCTTTATTCAATCGCAGGTTAAGTATGTTGAAACTTTCTAATAATCGTTACCCGATTTTCTTTGTGTTATTGGTGTGCCCGCTAGCTGCACGCGCAGCCGATATTAATCTTGCAGAGCAATTATCTGAGGGTGGGATTGCGCTCGTCATTATCCTTCTTATGTCGGTATTGCTGGTTGCGGTTAGTGCGGAGCGCCTTATCAATTTCCGTGCGAAACACCTTTATCCTTATGAACTCATCACTCAAATAAAGCCCTTATGGCAGGACAAGCGATTTCAAGATGCGCAGCGTCTACTTGAATCTGAGAACAATACCTTGGGCCGCATTTTGTATTTTTTGACACTTTATAAACACCGCAACCCAGACAGCCTAATAACGGGTGCAAGTGAAATTGCATCCTTAGAATTGCGTCAACATCAACAAAAAGCTTACGCGCTCGCCATTATCGCAACAGTCGCCCCTATAGTGGGTTTGTTAGGAACCGTCATTGGAATGATCGAGGCATTCCACGTAATTGCATACTCGCAGGGTATGGGTAACCCAGCGCTCTTGGCGGGTGGCATTTCAAAAGCGCTTATCAATACCGCCGCAGGATTAAGCGTGGCTTTGCCAGCCTTAGCAATGCATCATTTTTTTAAGCATCGTTGTGCGTCCTTTGGCTTGCAGTTTGAAAGAATCATCAATCAACTTGTCAGCGAAGGATTTTCAGATTCACAAGAAACCTCCGTGTTTCCAGACGCGAACAAGGTGGCTTATGCGAATTAATCTTGGTGAAGATGAGCAGCCCGAAATAGGTTTAATTGCGCTTATTGATTGTATCTTTTTTCTGTTGATGTTCTTTATGGTATCTACATCCTTCTCCCAACAAACTGCAACACAAGGGCAGCGTGAGCTGGCGGTTGTGTTACCAGAAGCAAGTACTAGCTTGGAGCCAGCCGGGACGTCGGGCGGCGTTGTATCAATTAGCGTTGATAAAAAAGGAAACCTATTTCTGGATGGGGAAGAAATTTCAACTAAAGGGTTGCAAGATCATTTGCGAAAAATTGGCGAAGCAAACAAGCAGACCTTAGTTGAAATAGCGGGTGATGAAACCGCCTCTTACAAAACCATTGTCAGCGTTATAGATATCTGCCAATTCGAAGGCCTAACTAATATTGCCTTGCAAACCAGGAATAAATAACGTGGCCGTTAATATCTACATGCCATCTTATGAAGGTTATAGTAAATCGCTGTTTACTAAACAGGCTTACTTTCTGTTTTCAATCGCGGTTCATGTTCTTTTGATTTACGGCTTGAGCCATCTTACGGTTAAAACACCACCGCAAAAGAATAATGTAGGGCAACGCATCCAGGTCTCGATGAACAATACCTACAAAATGAAGATGCGCCAAAGTCTGAAAAATATTGCTCAGGTTCAAACGGAGTTAGTGAATAATCTCGATGAATCTTTCAAAAAGGAGTTAAATTTAGAACCCGTAGATCTCAATGAAATTAATAATCCCAAGTTAAGCACGTCGCGTTTAATGGAATTAGCTAACAAGATTTCAGAGAATATTCGCAAAATAGAACGTGAGTTCCGCGTAAGGGATTTGCAGCGTGCGGTAACCATGCCGCGAAGCGACGTCATGAAACGTGTGATGAGTATGGAAATCGATTTGCCCCAATACAGGGGCAACAGAATTCCCGGATCCACCATGATGAAACTTGCTGAAGATATGGAAACCGAGGCGCAAAATATATTGGCGCACCGCGAGAACGATATAAACGTGAGAGGATTAGGTAATTCCGCATTCGATATTAAAAAGACTGATAAGCTAATTGCGGCCTACCACAGCGAGGGAGATCCTTCGCTGAAGAAAGGTTTAGATGCATCTCTCTCTCAGCGAAATGGTGAGCAAAGAGTTCATACTAAAAATGATTTTGTGGATGTCTGGTTAGATTACATTCCACCCGTTAATCACGCTAATCCTAAAAAAGTGGCCGGTAGAATTATCAACGCCGGAGGGCAACCCGCGGATCGTTTGTTTATAAATTCCTGGTACATTATCGGGCCTTTCCATCCATCAAACTTAAAACATCCACCCGAATATGCGGTAGATCTTGAGGGCGTTTATTACGGAAAAGACAATTACCCAATAAGTTGGAAATACCTTAGCAACGCCTCTTATCCCGTAATTCCTCCGCAATCGGATAAATGGGGTGTGTTTTTCGGGTACACAGAAGTCTTTGTCGATAAGGATCAAGATTTATGGGCATGGATTGGAGCTGACGATTTCGCAAGCCTTGAGCTGAATGATAAATTGATTTGGGATAGCAATATATTCAATAAAAAATTTAACGATTTGGCTTATGAACCCAACAGCCAAAACCGTAAAGATTGGAACCTAACAGAATTCAAGCGGCGCGTTCATTTTAAAGCGGGGAGAAATATCTTTAAATTTAAGCTCACTAATACGGATACCAAAGCATTTTTTTCGTTGGTTTTATCGAAGCAGTAAATTCTGAAAATGATTACAAAATTTACTGCTGCGAGTGACAAGAAATAGTTACCAGTCTTTAACCACTATCTTTCCAATAGTCGTTCCCGTTTCAATTTGCGCGTGTGCATTTTTCAAATTCTCAGCGTTTATTGGGCTTAGTGTTTTGTTGAGGCTTGTTTTAATTTTGCCTTCATCTATCCATGCGGCTATGCGATTTAATAAAGCGCCTTGCTTCTGCATATCGTCGGTTTTAAACATGGATCGGGTAAACATGGATTCCCATACAAAGCCTACCGATTTGGATTTTAAAAGACTTAAGTCCAGTGGCGCTTCGGGCTCCACAATTGAACAAATGGTTCCTTGCGGAGCAATTAATTCACACATGCTTGCCCAATGCTTTGCTGTTGAGTTTAAACAAAAAATATAATCCGCATATTGAGCGCCTTGGGCGCGAAAGGCCTCAACCATATTCTGATGATGATCTATCACAGTATCTGCCCCCAAACTCAAACACCATTCTTGGGATTCGCGTCTTGATGCGGTTGCAATAATACGGAGCCCGGTTATTTGTTTAGCGAGTTGTATAGCGATTGAGCCTACACCGCCTGCGCCACCGATGATGAGCACGGTTTTACCCACCGAGTTTTCTGGGATAATTCCCAAACGATCAAATAGGCCTTCGCCAGCGGTAATACTCGTTAACGGAAGGGCGGCGGCCTCGGCCACACTCACACTTTTTGGTTTTTTACCGACGATACGTTCATCCACTCGCTGAAATTCGCTGTTGCTACCGGCACGGGTAATGTCGCCCGCGTAAAAAACCTCGTCACCGGGCTTAAAGAACTCCACCTTGCTACCTACAGCGACAACTGTGCCCGCTGCATCCCACCCTAATACGCGAAAATCGGACTCAGCTGGTCGGTTAGAACGTCGCACTTTGGTATCAACAGGGTTGACGGATACCGCTTCTACGCGAACCAGTAAATCCCGCTCTCCCGGCGTCGGAACGGGGAGAGTGGTATCTATCAATGCCTTAGCATGGTTGATGGGAAGGTACTCTTTGAGGCCGACAGCTTTCATGGATTGATTCATTGCATTGCTCCAGTTAAATGTGAGCTCACAGCCTATCCTTGCTTCTTATAATTGATAATATCTAGAAATTTTTAAATACTGTTAAAAAATATTTGAGAGTGTCTATGAACAGGTCTTATTCATTACAGGATTTAGAATTACTCATGCAGGTTGCCGAGCGCGGCAATATGAGCGAGGTAGGGCGGCAACTAAACATGACGACAGCCGCAGTATCGGCGGCCATAAAGCGATTGGAAAAGGCGCTGGGCGTAAATCTGATCGAGCGTACAACACGAAGTTTGCGCTTAAGCGCAGCAGGCGAAACCTTAATGCCCTACCTTCAACAAGTGCTTGGAACTTTGGAAGAAGCGGAAAACGAGCTAGGTAATCATCAAGCATTAGCGGTGGGTGAAATTCGTATCGGCGTTCCTTCTGACGTGGGGCGGAACCGTATATTGAGTTCGTTAAACGCGTTTCAAACATTAAACCCCGGTGTGAGCATAATCGTTCAGGTGTCTGATTTAATTCAGGATTTGTATAGGGATGAGCTGGATATAGTGGTTCGATATGGTGAACCCAAGGACTCCAGCTTGATAGCAACCAAACTATGCGATAACAGACGAGTTCTCGTTGCTTCGCCAGCTTATGTCGCGAATCATGGCCCAATTAAACGGATTGAGGACTTGGTGAATCATAACTGCCTGCTGTTTTACTTGAGCGGTAGGTTGTACAACAAGTGGCAATTTGAGACACGGGAAGGAAGTGTAAGCATTAAAGTTGCTGGAAATCGATCAGCCAACGATGGCGAGCTGGTAAAGCGATGGGCGATTGCGGGTGAGGGAATTGCCTACAAATCCGCGTTGGATGTTGCAGGAGAGCTTTCCTCAGGCGCTTTGGTGGAGCTTATGGCGGGGCATTACGAAGGTCAGCCATCGCCCATATATTTGCTATACAAAGAGCGTAGGTATCAAGCCTATCGAATGACTGCGCTCATTCGTCACCTCAAAAAAAGCTTCGCTTGAAGTAAAAATCCACCTGCATAGCAGGTGGCTTTGATTAGCACCCTATAAGGGTGCTTGTCTTAAACCGTTACCTCTAACCGCAGCTGGCGCTCATCTTCCTCTCTCGCCTGCTTATCTTGATAACGTACGTATCTCCGAATCACCTCTTCATTCGCGCCAACTGAATCTACAAAATAGCCACGCTGCCAGAAATGATTTCCCCACATTTTATTCTTTCTTAAATACGGAAATTTATTGAACAGTCTTATCGCTGTTCTTCCTTTCAATGTCCCCATTAGCTCCGAAACACTTATGCTGGGCGGCGTCCTTACCACCAAATGCACATGATCTATCTGCACATTTAGCTCAACTACTTTGCAATTCTTCATCCCACAAAACACATAAATACTTCGATACAACTCTTTTCCTATATTTCCCGTCAATATCTTGAACCTATACTTCGGCGTCCAAACAATGTGATACTGACATCGATAGAATACGTGTGAAGCGGATTCATATCTGCTCATGCTTTTTACTCCTGATCATTTGCTGGTAACAAACGATTGTGTATCTAGCATGGGCACTTTTCAGGCATAGCCCCGAGTAGCTGATCACCACCTCCATAGGAGGTGGTTTTAGAATGGCAATAAAAATGCCCACCTGAGGTGGGCATTTAAATATGTAGCCTAAGCGACAGCTTATTCGTATTTGCAGAGGTAAGAGGTTTCAACGTCGGCCGTTACCTTGAACTTTTGGTTCGCTTCCACAATAAAGGTTTGGCCTTCTTTAAAGGTTTGTGCTTTATCGCTGCCGGGCAGCACAACGGTCAAACTGCCGCTTACAACAGTCATATATTCTTTTTGGCTGGTGCCAAATTCATAGTCGCCCTTGGCCATTACGCCAACGGTGGCTGGCAAGGTTTCGGTTTGGAAGGCGATAGACTTAACCGCGCCGTTGAAGTACTCGTTCACTTTAAACATGTAGAATCTCCGCCTAGTGATAATGGTGATGGATAGCTATTAAGACAGCTGAATAGGTTTCTAACACGCACAAAAAAGGCCGCATATTCATGCAGCCTTCTTCGTTAAATTTGGCTCCGCCTGCTGGACTCGAACCAGCGACCCAATGATTAACAGTCATTTGCTCTACCGACTGAGCTAAGGCGGATCGGTGACTTCCTCTGTGGAAGTGGTGCGCATAATATAGATGAGACTTTCCTTGGTCAACCCTTTTTCCTAAAAAAATCATCAATATAGCGAGTGTTGGTTAATATCTCTACGGCCTGTAACTTCGGTGTACAGATTGAGGTAAACAGAGTTAATTTTTGCGCAATTCTACGATCTTAAAACTTTTGTTACGCGCGACTAAATTGATGTGTTTGAAATAAGGGAAAGCCTTTTTTTCTAGTGCGATAAATTGGTTGACCACAAAATAAGCCACACCATCAGGGTCCAATAGTTTTGCAGCGTTACGCAAAAATTTATCTGTTAAATCTTCATCTACGCTAAAGCCTTGATGGAAAGGTGGGTTGCACAAAATTAAATCAAATGGAGCGTCTAACTTTTCGCCGGCATCGCTTGCAACAACTCGGGCGTTAATTCCTAATCTGTCGCAGTTAGCTTTTGCGGTAGCAAGCGCTGCCGCGTTATTGTCAGTTAAGGTACGGGTTCTGATGTTGAGGTGTTGGCTTGCGAAGGTTAAGTAACCATAACCACAACCTAGATCCAAGCAATGTTTAAGGACGCGCGACGCTAACAATTCGCTGATGGCGGAAATTAAAAATTCGCTACCTTCATCAACTTTATTCCAACCAAACTGACCAGGCTTACTCAATAATGTTTTATCACCGATGCGTATGCATTCCCGCAAATTCGCATAGTCATCATCATTTAACCTCGCGCCGGTTTCGAATTGCTTTATCAGTAGACCGGAATAGTTCATTCCATCTTTCTGGATATTTTTTTCGCAACCAAAGAGCGAAGCCGCTTTTTCAATATAGGTCTTAATACCCTCATTTTTTAAGCCGCATATCCAGAGCTTTCCGTTTGCTTGCAACACACGGTGCGATTCATTGATCAAATGGTGGGTCACTGCTTTTTCTTTTGAAATACGGTAGAAAATGTGATCAACACTTGCATCGGGAATAGCGGATAAATCGAAATCGCTAAACTCTGTTTTGAATCCAGCGATTTTCATTTGCTCCGCAAGATCCCAGCGGTTAGTGATAACAACCGGGTTATTTGAGCGAGATGTTGCGCCGTTTATTTGCTTCAACAGGTTTTCATCAGTCAGCCATAGACTTGACGCCGTTGTATACTGCTGAATTTGTTGCGTGAGCCATAGAGTAGGGGTGTCTATCATCTTATTGACCAAAACTCTCAACTTCTTGAGTGGTGAGATATCGGAATTGCCCCGCAGGTAAATCGCCTAAATAAACAGAACCGATTCGGTTGCGATGCAGAGCAATCACATGATTTCCCACAGCAGCAAACATGCGTTTCACTTGGTGGTACTTCCCTTCACAAATGCTGAGCTCAGCATGGTGTTTATCCAAAACCTTAAGCTCGGCAGGTAAAGTTAATTTTGTTTCGCCCTTTAGTATCACGCCGTCAGCAAATATTTTTATATACGAATCTTCAATCGGGTTTGCCGTGGTCACTAAATAATTTTTTGTATGCATGTGTTTCGGTGATGTGATTTTATGATTCCATTGGCCATCATCCGTGAGTAATACCAAGCCTGTGGTATCTACATCCAAACGTCCCGCAATTTGCAATTCATGTTTGAAGGGCGCATCCACTAAATCTAACACTGTTGGGTGTTCGCTATCTGTATTCGCGCATACATAACCCGCAGGTTTATGAAGCATCAGGTAGCGAGGTTTGCGTGGTTCGATAACCTGATCGTCCACCATAACTTTATCGGTATCTTTAATCTGTGTATTAGTTTTGGTAACTAAAACATCATTTACATAAACGATCCCTTGCTTGATCGCTGCATGGATTTGCGTGCGACTAAGTTGCGTGTTGTTACCAATAAATTTATCCAGACGCATAGATTCTAGGTCGTAGTTTGTGAGAAGAGCCAAGCTTTAGGAATGACATTATACCAACCAAATCGATCTATAAGCTGGGTCATTGTTTGGTCTAAGGGGGCGCTTAGCCTAATTGGCGTGTTTATTATTGGGTGTGTGAATAGAAGTTCAGTTGCTGCGAGTAACAAGCGGTTTGAATCGAAAGTATTCTGAAAAAATCGATTATGGTTTCCTTTTCCGTGCTTGGCATCGCCAATAATAGGGTGGCTGATGTGTTTTAAATGGCGGCGGATTTGGTGTTTGCGTCCGGTTTTAGGTAAGCACTTAACAAGTGAGTATCTGCTTTCGGGGTATTTATCGATCGCATAAGGTAAGGAGACCTGTGCAAGTCTAAAAAATTCGGTAACGGCTGGCTTCGGTTCGGCTGTGCGAGCTTTTTGATCGGTGTATTTGTCTTGTTCTTCGGTCAGCGGATAATCAAGTAATAAATATTCGGGGGCCACACCGCGCACAATCGCCAGATAGGTTTTTTGAAGTTCGTGCCGGAAAAAAATATCGCCCATAAGTACGGCAATATCCGCGCTCAGTGCGAAAACCAAGACACCAGAGGTGGGTTTATCCAACCGATGGACTGGGAACACGTGTTGCCCAATTTGGTCGCGCAAGATTTGCATGGCAAAGCGTGTTTCATGGCGATCAATCATGCTGCGATGCACCAACAAACCACTGGGTTTGTTGATCGCAATTAAATAATCATCGCGATAGATAATATCGAGCAATTCGGCCATGTGATGTGCTGAGCAGAAATAAAAACAGGCGCATTAGTAGCGCCTGTTTTTAAAATTAACGATATTTATTTAGCTTTTGTTGATCCCATTTTTTTCTCGCCGGAATCAACGCTTTGATAAATGAGAGTATTAATGGTCATTGGGCCAACGCCACCGGGAACGGGCGTGTAAGCGGAAACGCGATTAACCAGCGGAGCCAGTTCGATATCGCCAACGCCACCGGGGTGATAACCAGCATCAACAACAACCGCGCCATCTTTAATCCACTCGGCTTTAATAAATTCTGGTTTGCCAACGGCGCCAACAATAATATCGGCTTGCTTGATCAAGTCTGGAAGATTTTTAGTGCGTGAGTGGCAAATGGTGACTGTACAGTTGGCGTTAAGCAACATCATCGCCATCGGCTTTCCTAAAATAGGACTACGGCCAACAACAACAGCGTGCTTGCCCGAGAATTCAATGTTGTAGGCTTCAAGCAAACGCATAATGCCTTTTGGTGTTGCGCAACCGTAAGCTTCTTCGCCCATGCTCATACGGCCAAAGCCCAAGCAAGTTACGCCATCAACATCTTTTTCTGCGGCAATCGCATCAAAACACAAACGCTCGTCAATTTGTTCTGGCACTGGGTGCTGCAACAAAATACCGTGAACATTTGGGTTGTTGTTTAATTCCTGAATTTTTGCGAGCAATTGCTCAGTGGTAGTGCTCGAAGGTAATTCAACTTTTAAAGAATCCATTCCAATACGGGAGCAGGCGTTACCTTTCATTTTCACGTAGGTGGCAGAAGCAGGGTCATCACCCACAAGAATCGTAGCCAAAATGGGCGTTTGGCCGTTTGTCGCCGCTTTTAGTGCGGATACGCGTTGCGATAATTCTTGTTCGGTTTTTGCAGCAAGGGCTTTGCCATCCAGTACGAGTGCAGACACAGGTATCTCCAGAAAGGTTTAAAAGGAATCAAAATTTGCGTGCATTTTCACACAGCGAAGAATGTGATCCAAGTGAAAAACCGTCGGAGTGGCTAAATTAAACTTAAAGATAGGAATTAGGTAGAAAAAAGACTAACAAAGGAATATGGGGTGGCTGACGGGGATCGAACCCGCGACAACAGGAATCACAATCCTGGGCTCTACCAACTGAGCTACAGCCACCGTAGAACAAAACTTGGGAAGATTGGGCGTTGATGCAAACCCTGAATGGCACGCCCGGCAGGGCTCGAACCTGCGACCATCCGCTTAGAAGGCGGATGCTCTATCCAGCTGAGCTACGGGCGCGTACTGGACTTGATGTTAGGGTTCTAAAAAGTGGTCGGAGTGGAGGGATTCGAACCCCCGACATTCTGCTCCCAAAGCAGACGCGCTACCGGACTGCGCTACACTCCGAATACTTAAGATGCACTGCATTTCAAGTGGTGCGCATATTATCTATGCCCCCCAAGTTCGTCAACGAAAAATTTAAAAAAATTCAATTTATTCTTGGGTTTAGATATTTTCTAGGCAACTTGGCCGCTTAATGAGCGCAGCTGATAGTTTTACTTGTTTCGCCGAAAGTCTCTGTCAGAATAAGCGGCCAATAAGAGGAGAAGTTATGCACGATAAATCTGTTAGCGAGGCGATGAAGCTTGGCATGCGCCGATTGGCATCAGGCGTCTGTGTGATTGCTGCACGTATAGGTAATGATAAGTTCGCAATGACAGCTTCATCTGTTACCTCCGTTTCCGATAATCCTGCGTCCTTATTGGTTTGCATTAATAAGTTGGTTTCTCAACAAGAATACTTCTCCACCCAAGGCAGCAAATTCTCCGTCAATATCCTTGGTGAAGAGCATGAAGATATTTCGAACCTATGTGCCGGGCGCGAACCGGGCAAAGACAGGTTCAGCTTGGGAAATTGGCATTTTGAAAAACCAACTCCTTATTTAGCGGATGCACAAGCGGTATTTTTTTGTGAAACCGATATGTTCATTAGTTACGGTACCCATCAAATCGTTATTGCGCATATACAGCAGGTGCGTATGGGTGATGTTGTCTTTGCACCACTTCTTTATGCTGATGGTGGCTATGGTCAATTCAGGCATAAATAGTTCGAGTGATCGATTTCCAACTGGTAAAAATGCTCTATTTCGGTGACTGAAATTTTTGTAGAAAATAACTTGCATTGTGAGAATTTTGCTTCTACCGAGGATTCACGGTTAATGATCACTAACTTTTTTATGCACATCTAGCGTGCGTTGATCATGGCGTAATCGATATAGTTAAACAATCATCAGAATTGCTTAAAAAACGCTTATAAAATTCTGTAACATATTGAAAAATAAAGATTTTATAGTGTAGATTAAAAAATAACCAATTTAAGGTGCTGGTAGATTTTATAAGGCTTTGGGCCTGTTTCCCAAAAACTATCCACTAAGTTATCCACAGAAAATGTGGACAATTTTTTTGTTAAAGAATTTGTGCAAAAAAGTTACATTTTTAATTCGATATCACTTTTTTTCACTTTATATCTGTTGATAAAACCTATTTAGTTCACATTTTTTGTTCAGGTTTTCATTATGACTATAAGTTTGACCGTAACTGTGCTTGGAGGGGGAAGTTTCGGCACAGCGATTGCAAATATCATCGCGCACAATAATCACAAGACTTTTCTGTGGATGCGTTCATCTGAACATGCCGCTGCCTGTCAACGTGCTCGTGAAAATACGCAATATTTGCCCGGGTATCGTTTGGCGGATTCCTTGGAAGTTACCGCCGATTTAGAAATGGCCGTCAGCCAAAGTGACCTCGTATTTGTTTCCATTCCCAGCCATTCATTTCGTTCAGTTACTCAGGCTATACGTCCATTCCTACGTAAAGACGCTATTGTCATAAGCACAGCTAAAGGCATAGAGCCCCAAGGCTTCACTCTGATGAGCCAAATCCTTGAGCAGGAGCTACCGAATCATCCTATTGGTGTATTGAGTGGGCCTAACTTTGCTAAAGAGATTGTTCGCCAGCAACAAACCGGATCAGTGATTGCGAGTAGTGATGAACGTGTTATTGAATGCGTTCAAAAAACCCTTTGTTCGGCGAGCTTCCGTGTTTATTCAAACCATGACCGTTACGGTGTTGAGCTTGGTGGTGCGCTTAAAAATATTTATGCGATTATCTGTGGTATGGCGGCAGCCTTGGGCGCAGGACAAAACACTCAAGCCATGCTGCTTACGCGAAGCCTTGCTGAAATGGGGCGATTTGCCCATCTCATGGGTGCGAATCCAATGACTTTTCTTGGTTTGGCCGGTGTTGGTGATTTGATTTTGACCTGTACGTCGGATTTGAGCCGTAATTACCGCGTTGGTTTTGCCTTAGGGCAGGGGAAAAATCTGGATGAAGTTGTAGCCGGGTTGGGGCAGGTTGCCGAAGGTGTAAATACACTCAAACAAGTTAAACAAAAAGCAGATGAATTGGGCGTTTATATGCCATTGGTATCGGGGTTATACGGTATTTTGTTTGAACACAAAGCTATCGCAGATGTTGCGCGCGGTTTGATGATGGGCGAACAAAATACTGATGTAGATTACTTGGGAGTTTAAGTCATGAACAACGAACACATTAAATCCAACTTAACCTCAAGTAAGCACTGGCTGCGTTTGATTTTTATGCTGATCTTCGCGGCGATTTTGCAGCTAGCCAGCATTGTGATGTGGATTCTGGTTATCGCCCAATTTTTATTTTCGTTGATTACGGGCGAAGACAATATCAACCTGCGCAAGTTTGGTCATAGCCTGTCGATTTATATTTTTGATACCTTAAAATTTTTAACTTACGCGAGCGAGGAAAAACCTTTTCCCTTTGCGGATTGGCCTGAAGTTGATCAAACGAGTGAGCAACAGGAATAAATTTTCTCAACAATGCCTTTTCGGTTTGAGGTAAAACTATGCAGGTTTTTGTATTGCGCCACGGTCAGGCTGAACCGCAGCTAACGACAGATGAAGCGCGAAATCTCACCGAGAAAGGGCGTGTTGATGTTGCAGCAAGCGTTAAAAACTCGCTTAGCGAATTGTTGAAAGTTCAGGAAATTTGGGCAAGCCCCTTGGTGCGCGCGCAGCAGACAGCGGAAATTGTGCGCGACATTCTTGCGCAGAATGGTGTAAGTCTTCAAATAAAAACGACGAGCTTGATTACACCGGAAAGCGATCCTTTGCGCTTCTTTGATGAGCTGCAGGTCGCTAATACCAATTCAGTTTTGTTGGCGAGTCACCAGCCATTTGTAGGTGACTTTATCGATTTCTTTTGTGGAAGCCCGCGTGGCGCTCATCCCATGAACACTAGCTCAATGGCGCTAATTGACTGTGATGTTGCCGCGGCTGCATGTGGCGAATTGCGTTGGCTCAGGCACGTGGTGATATAAGTATGAATCCGCAGGAGCTTCGTTTTGAAGTGGCGGGTTTAGTATTCCACGCGCAGGCTTGGGGAAATCCCGAGCATCTTCCTGTTTTAGCTTTACACGGATGGCTGGACAATTCCGCCAGTTTTTTTGCGTTAGCGCCTCTACTGAAAAATGTTTATGTTGTTGCGCTGGATATGGCGGGGCATGGTCGCAGTAGTCATCGTCCCGGCTCATTGCCTTACAATATTTGGGAAGATGTCGCAGAGATTTTTGCCATTGCAGATCTTTTAGGTTGGCAAAGGTTCGCATTATTGGGGCATTCCCGTGGTGGAATTATTGCAGCACTAGCGGCTGGAACATTTCCGGATCGAATTTCACATTTGGCGTTGATTGAAGGCTTGTTGCCCGAGCCCACGCGTGTCGAAGATGCGCCTGTACAATTGGCTCGATCTATAGAAACCACGAAAGCTCGCGCCGACAAAACTTTATCTGTTTATCCTGATGTTGCCATCGCCGTAAAAGCACGCGAACGGGGAATGTTTCCGTTGAGTCATTCTGCTGCCGCTGCGTTGACAGAGCGCGGTTTGAAAAAAGTTGAGCATGGTTACCAGTGGAGCACGGACCCGCGTTTAATGATTCCTTCTGCTGTTAAATTTTTACCGGAACAAACGGCTGCATTTATCAATCGAATTCGTTGTCCGATAGCGTTAGTGCTTGCGGAACAGGGTATGCCCGTTCTACACCCCAACTACGCCAAATCAGTTGCTGCTTTTCCGCAGATCGCTGTGTCATGTTTGTCTGGCGGTCATCATCTACATATGGAAAAAGAAGTTGCTGAAGTGGCAGCTGTGTTTAATCCGTTTTTTGCGAAAAGAGATTGAATGAAAAAGTTTATTTTCGTCCTATGCGCCTTATGCTTTTCTTCATTCGTGGGAGCGGCCGATTTGAAGTTGCAGCCGTATCCAAATGCGCGTGAAATATTTCATAGCGAAACGGAGGAAGACAGCTTTTTGCTTGCCTTAAGCGCCTATAAAAAAGTAGATGACACTTGGTTGGTGGATAGATCGCAGCGACTAGGCGGTAAGCTTGAGCGCCATACCTTCGAGTTACCCGCGGATCATAACGCCGAAGCCGGGTTTGCATTCTTTAAAGATCAAATCGACAAATACAACTTGCGCGAATTATTTCATTGTCGCGCGCGGGATTGCGGAACGAGTAACAGCTGGGCGAATAATCATTTTAAAATTATTCAGCTTTACGGCATGGATCAATACCAGTTGTATGGCGCTTACGAAATTACCAATGCGGATGAAAAACCGTTTTATGTTGTGATTTACGCCGTAATGCGCGGAAACAAACGTGCATATGTACAGCTCGAGGTGCTTCATATAAACAAGGTGGATGATTTTGGTGTTGCTTCCAGCCCGGAAACATTAAACAAGTTACTCAATACCAACGGTTATTTTGTATTCCCGGATTTTGTGAGTAAAGATGCAACTGGCGGCGCGCATTTGCAAATTAAGCAGGCGCATATCCAAGCCTTGGTGGCGTTGCTGGCTTTGCAACCCAAGTTAAATATAGCCTTGGTGGGACACGACTATTCGCCTGCGTCAATCGAACAGCAACAAGCTGAATCGAAAAAGAATGCTAACCAAATCAAAGCAGCATTGGTTGCGGCTGGTGTCAGTGAGAAACGCTTGCAGACCTTCGGCGTTGGAAGTTTGGCGCCTGCTGGGAGAGGTGATAGAAGTGCGAGGGTTGAAGTTGTAAAAGTGGGCGATAACTAAATGCAAAACGGACCATCAAGGTCCGTTTTTTTTAAGTTCTTTTCACTAATTCACTAGCGACAAAAATTCCATCCGCGTCGCTTGGCTGCTACGGAAGCTACCCAGCATGGCAGATGTTTTCATCAAAGAGTTTTGCTTTTCAACACCGCGCATCATCATGCACATGTGTTTGGCTTCAATAATCACACCTACGCCGCTTGCACCGGTGATTTTCAATACAGATTCCGCGATTTGTGTTGTCAGTTGTTCCTGAATTTGTAAACGACGCGCATACATATCCACAATTCGAGCAACTTTAGACAGGCCAAGCACTTTACCGGTGGGAATGTAAGCCACGTGCGCTTTACCAATGAATGGGAGCAAGTGGTGTTCGCACATTGAATAGAGTTCAATGTCTTTTACCAGAATCATTTCGCTGGAGTCGGATGGAAACAGAGCGCCGTTCACCACTTCATCAAGTGTTTGCTGATAGCCGCGGGTTAAAAATTGAAACGCTTTGGCAGCGCGCTCGGGTGTATCTTGCAAACCGGGGCGATTCAAGTCCTCGCCAATGCTGGAAATAATATTCGCAAAATGTTCTTTCATGGAGTCCTCGCTGCGCAAAAAGCTTTTTTGCGTGTATTTGAAGTTTTAACGGCGGGCATTTTACCCTGTAAGCATGCGTAAAACGAATCTGATTTTGGGCATGAGGCAAGATTCTTTCGCTCGCAGCCGCTGGCTTGGTTAGAATAGCGACAAATTTTCCACGAGTTCTAATTATGGTTACAACTTTCCTTGACCCTTGCGATGAACTGTTTAGCTTGCGCGATTTCATTCGCTGGGGAGCTAGCGAGTTCACAGCGGCAAACCTCTATTTTGGTCATGGTACGGATAACGCATGGGATGAGGCTGAGCAGCTTGTGTTGCATGCGGTTCATTTGACCCCGCCCTTAGCAGACGAATGGTTGAGTGCACGTCTCACGCATCCCGAGCGCAAGCGAGTGGTTGAAAATCTTACCCGCCGAATCCAAGAACGGATTCCCGCTGCTTACATTACGGGTCAAGCTTGGTTTGCTGGTTTGCCATTTACTGTGGATGAGCGCGTGTTGGTGCCTCGTTCGCCTATTGGCGAGCTCATCCAACAGCAATTTTCACCTTGGTTAAGTCAGGAACCTGCACAGATTTTGGATTTGTGTACGGGTAGCGGGTGCATAGGTATCGCTTGCGCTTACGCCTTTCCCGATGCAGAAGTGCAGTTAAGCGATATATCTTTTGATGCGCTTGCCGTTGCGGAAGAAAACATCCAACAGCATGGTTTGGAAGACCGCGTATTTGCCATGCAATCTGATTTGTTTGGAAACTTTGGCGGTCAGCAATTCGATTTAATTGTTTCGAACCCGCCTTATGTTGATGAAGACGACTTGGCCACTATGCCGCCGGAATATCATGCAGAGCCAGAAATAGGCTTGGGTTCAGGCGCAGATGGGCTCGATTTCACGCGTCGCTTGTTGCGGGAAGCTAGTCAGTATTTAACAGACGAGGGCGTACTGATTGTCGAGGTTGGCAACTCATGGGTTGCGCTTGAAGAAGCCTTCCCGGAAGTTCCTTTCACCTGGATTGAATTTGAGCGCGGTGGTCACGGTGTGTTTATGCTGCGTAAGGCGGATTTACTCGCTCACTTTTAGTCTCGTGCGGCCTTGTTGTGCAATCCAAGGCCGCCATCCCATTCAGCGTTTTGAAGCGCTGTCGTTATTTTGTATTCCACATCCATCTCAAAATGTCTGGCAGCAAGGCACCGCCGTGTTGATCTGAATGTCCGCCGTCGCCCCAGGTGTAATTGAATTCGTAGCGCGGGCCTGCGTCCGCATTTTTATCCGCATTAGCGTTGGCCCATTGCAGTGAGGACAACATCTGCTGGTTAGCTAAAAACCAGTTACCGTGTTCGTTGCTGAGGTCGTTACTGCCGTCCTGCAAGTAAATTTTCATTGGACGAATCGGTGATTTGCGGATCAAGCCGGGGTACAGGTCGCCACCGGGTTGCATCGGTGTTGTGGCTGTCGCTGGTTGGTAACCAATAGACGTGTAGCTGCCAATCATGCTGATGACCTTTTGAAATACATCCGGGCGGTGCCACGCAACGGTAAATGCGCAAATCGCGCCGCTACTGGTGCCACCAATAATGTGGTCGCTTGCTTTGGGGCTATATGGATATTTTTTTGCCACTTCTGGTAACAGCTCGTCAATTAAAAAGCGCGCGTAGTTGTCGTTAAGCGCGTCGTACTCAGGTGCACGATGGTCGGGGTTAGACATGCCCAAGTTGTCGGGATAATGCTCGCTTAAATTGCCCGGGGTGATGAACACGCCTATGGTTTGCGGTATAGCTTTTTGGTAGATCAAATTATCCAATACTGTGGGTATACGCAGTGAGCCCTTGGGGTTGGTAGCACGTTGGCCATCCTGAAAAACAAGTAGCGCCGGTTTGGTTTTGGCTTTCGCTTTGTAGTCCGCGGGTACGTAAATCCAGTATTGGCGTACGGTGCCGGCAAACACTTTACTGTGAAATTCAAAAGGGCCCTCCAGTTTACCTTTGGGGACTTTGGGTTGCTCCAGAGAATCAGCTGTGAACGGGTAGTCGCCGGGTTGGCGGGGCTTGGCTTGATCCTCAGCCCATACCATAGTGCTTAATAAAGCCAAGAACGCCATTATTGTTATTTGCAGCTTCTGCATGAATCACCTCATCAGTATTTTTATTCGTGGGGATTTATAGCACGGAAACCCAGCGTGCCCTAATGGCGCGCATGTAAAAGTGTGTTTAGTTAACGTATAATCGCGCCCACTTTTGCACGCGTTCATTGGGTTGGAACACACATGTCTGGTAATACTTACGGTAAATTGTTTACGGTCACCACCTTCGGCGAAAGCCACGGCCTCGCGCTTGGCGCGATTGTTGACGGTTGCCCACCCGGGTTGTCTCTGACCGAGGAAGATTTGCAGATAGATTTGGATCGCCGTAAGCCAGGTACCTCTCGCTATACCACTCAGCGCCGTGAAGATGATTTGGTAAAAATTTTATCGGGTGTGTTTGAAGGCAAAACCACGGGTACGCCAATTGGTTTAGTAATTGAAAATACCGACCAGCGTTCTAAAGATTACTCCAACATTAAAGATCAATTCCGTCCTGCCCATGCGGATTACACCTACATGCAAAAATACGGTGTGCGCGATTATCGCGGTGGTGGCCGTTCATCGGCACGTGAAACAGCCGTGCGTGTTGCGGCGGGTGCTATTGCCAAAAAATATTTAAAAGATTTTCATGGCATTGAGGTTCGCGGTTATTTATCGCAGTTAGGCCCGATCAAAATTGAAAGCGTAGATTGGGATCAGGTTGAACAAAATCCTTTCTTCTGTCCCGATGCAAGCAAAGTCCCTGAGATGGAAGAGTTTATGAAAGCCCTTAACAAAGAGGGCGACTCCATAGGTGCGAAAATTACCGTTATTGCCACAAATGTTCCACCGGGTTTAGGTGAGCCTATTTTTGATCGCCTTGATGCAGAAATTGCTCATGCGTTGATGAGTATTAACGCAGTGAAGGGCGTGGAAATTGGTGAAGGTTTTGGTGTGGTAGATCAACGCGGCAGCCAACATCGTGATGAAATGACGCCAGAAGGTTTCTTATCCAATAACGCTGGTGGTATTTTGGGTGGCATTTCTTCAGGGCAGGACATTATTGCGAATATCGCGTTAAAGCCTACTTCAAGTTTGCATATTCCCGGTCGCAGTGTTGATGTGCACGGTAACCCCGTAGAAGTAGTTACCAAAGGCCGCCACGACCCTTGTGTTGGTATTCGCGCAACACCTATTGCAGAAGCTATGCTTGCATTGGTTTTGATGGATCACATGCTCCGTCATCGCGGCCAAAACGGTGGTGTAAAACATTCGGTTCCTGTAATCCCCGCCAGCGTTAAGTCTTAAAATCCCGGTTTACCGTCGCTCAACGGGCGACGGTTCACATCTTTAGCGATTCCAGCTTTAAGCAACTATGCCCAATACATCTGCTGTTCCACATTCCTTTCCGTATTGGCGTCTTTCCAGTTTTTATTTTTTCTATTTTGCCGTTGTGGGTTCACTCACACCTTACTGGGGCGTGTATTTAAAATCCTTGGGCTACAGCTCCAAAGATGTTGGTTTTATCACCGCTATTATTTTAGGTACGCGTATTATTGCGCCCAATTTTTGGGGTTGGCTTGCGGATAAAACGCAACAGCGCTTACGCATAATTCGCCAAGGTAGTGCCATAGCCTGCGTTTGCTTTGCGGGTGTGTTAATTAGCCATGATTATGCGTGGCTGGTGTTGGTCATTAGCTGTTACACCTTTTTTTGGCACGCGGTCTTGCCGCAGTTCGAAGTTATCACCTTGTCTTATCTGGGCAATCAATACCAACGCTACGGCCAAATTCGCCTATGGGGTTCCATAGGTTTTATGGCAGCGGTCGTTGGGCTGGGCTTGTTGTTTGATTTTTTGCCCGTTCGGTTTTTGCCGCTCGCCATTTTAAGTTTTCTGTTGTTGATATTTTTATCCAGCTTGTCTTTAAAAGCGGTTCCCGTTGCAAAAAGTGCTGAGCCCAGCAAAGGCTTTTTTCATTTGGTGGCGCAACCCGCAATCATCTGCTTTTTGTTGGCGAGTTTTTTGTTGCAGTTAAGCCACGGGCCTTATTACACCTTTTACAGTTTGTATTTGCAGGAAGGCTACGGGTACTCCAGTACATCCACAGGTTTACTTTGGGCGCTTGGAGTCTTGGCTGAAGTTGCTATCTTTTTGGTGATGCCAAAAATCATGCACAGGTTTGATGTGCGGAATTTGCTGCTGGTTACTTTTTTTGTCACAGCCTGCCGTTGGTATTTGATTGGCTATTGCGCGCAGTGGTTAAGTGTTTTGTTATTTGCGCAGCTGTTGCACGCGGTGAGTTTCGGCATTGCTCACGCTGCGTCAATCGAAATTGTCCGTAGTCATTTTAAAGGTGCACATCAAGGGCAGGGGCAGGCGCTTTACAGCTCACTCGGCTTTGGCGCGGGTGGCGCGCTTGGCGCCTTAATCGGTGGTTTTCTCTGGGATCACAGCGCAAGTCTCACATTTTTGGTCGCGAGCCTTTCCTCATTCGCCGCTTTTGTTATCGCGTTTTTTGGGCTACATTTAAAAAAATCTTCTGCGGCTTAGTTGGAGATCAACTGTCACAAGCAAGCCGTTTAGTAGCGAGAGTCCCTCATGCAAAATCTCAAACTTGCGCTTATCCAACAAGAAATTGTTCCCAACAATCCCCAACACAATTTAGATACTTTTTCGAAAGCGATGAGCTCGTTAAAGGATGTTGACCTCATTATTCTGCCAGAAGTATTTACCACGGGCTTTTGTAGTAACGCGCGCAATTATGCAGAGCGTATAGATGGCACGGCTTATCAATGGATGGCAGATCAAGCGAAGAGATTGAACGCGGTGGTGACGGGTAGTTTGGTCGTAAAAGTAGGTGATCAACATTTTAATCGTCTAGTTTGGATGCGCCCCGATGGAACCTATATTCATTATGACAAACGCCATTTATTCCGCATGGCAGGTGAGCATGAACGCTATGCAAGTGGCAACGAACGCGTGCTGGTCGAGCTCAAAGGCTGGCGAGTTTTGCCCATGATTTGTTACGACTTGCGTTTCCCTGTGTGGAGCAGAAATCGTAATGACTATGATTTGGCGATTTACGTTGCCAATTGGCCAAGCGCTCGCGCACTACATTGGAATCGCCTGCTACAGGCGCGCGCTATTGAAAATTTAGCTTATGTCGCTGGTGTTAATCGCGTCGGCATGGATGAAAAGCACCAACATTATTCTGGCGATTCGAGCGTGTTCAGTTCACTGGGAGAGACTGTGTTTACTTCGCAAGAACCGGGCGCATTTGTCGTGGAATTATTTGCAGATAAATTAAACGAGCATCGCGAGAAATTTCCTGCCTACATGGATGCCGATGATTTTGAAATTAAAATCTAAACAAAAAAGCCGCTGTAGATAGCGGCTTTTTTGTTTTAGCGAATTGCTTGTTTACTAGCTGATCGCTTTGTCTACAATCTTCTGCGCTTCGGCAATCAATTGTTGCAAATGATCTTTTCCTTTAAAGCTTTCTGCGTAGATTTTATAAATATCTTCAGTACCCGATGGGCGCGCGGCGAACCAACCACTCTTGCTGGATACTTTAATGCCGCCAATTGCTGCATTGTTCCCCGGTGCATGGGTAATAATGCTTTCAATTTTTTCACCCGCCAACTCTGTCGAAGTGATTTGATCTGGCGACAATTTTGAAAGCGCTTTTTTCTGCGCGGTGTTTGCAGGTGCTTCTACGCGGCTTTCTGCTGCATGACCAAATTCGTCGGCTAGCGCTTTGTAGTGTTGGCCAGGATCGCGACCCGTTTTAGCCACAATTTCACCTGCCAGAAGCGCTGGAATCAGACCGTCTTTGTCAGTTGTCCACACACTGCCATCAATACGCAGGAACGATGCACCCGCGCTTTCTTCGCCACCAAAACCTAAAGAACCATCAAACAAACCGGGTGCGAACCATTTAAATCCGACAGGGACTTCATGCAAGCGACGGCCAAGCTTTTCACTTACACGATCAATCATGGCGCTACTCACAACGGTTTTACCAATAGCGGTTTTCGCACCCCATTGCGGACGGTTGGAAAATAAATATTCAATCGCCACCGCTAAATAATGGTTCGGTGGTAATAAACCTGCGCTTGGCGTCACTATGCCGTGGCGATCGTGGTCGGCATCGCACGCGAAGGCGACTTGGTAATCGTTGCGTTTGGCGAGCAAGCCTTGCATGGTGTAAGCAGAAGAAGGGTCCATGCGAATTTTTCCGTCCCAATCGGCCGGCATAAATTCAAAGGTTGGGTCGATGATTTGATTGATCAAATGCAAATCGATTTTATAAAAATCAGCAATCGCACTCCAGTAACGCAAACCAGCGCCGCCTAATGGATCTACACCCAAACGTACGCCCGCATCGCGAATTGCATTCATATCCACCACGTTAATTAAATCTTTCACGTAATGACTGATGTAATCGTGGTGATGGGTGCTTGGTGCTTTTATGGCAACGCGGTATTCCATGCGTTTTACATCGCGCAAGTTATTTTCCAAAAGCTCATTCGCGCGCGCTTGCATCCAATTGGTCACGTCAGAGTCCGCTGGGCCGCCGTTGGTTGGGTTGTATTTGTAACCACCGTTATCGGGCGGGTTGTGCGAAGGAGTAATCACAACACCGTCGGCCAAGCCATTGGTGCGACCTTTGTTGTAAGTCAGAATCGCGTGAGACACCGCGGGAGTTGGAGTGAACTCGCCACCGGTCGCCAAAAAGATATCAACACCATTCGCGGCAAAAACTTCTACTGCGCTGATTTGAGCGGGTTCAGACAGCGCGTGCGTGTCAATCCCAACATAGAGTGGACCGGTAATTCCTGCTTGCTTGCGGTAATCACAAATCGCTTGGGTAATGGCGAGTACGTGGTTTTCGTTGAAGCTGGTTTTTAACGCGGAGCCGCGATGGCCAGAAGTACCAAAACTGACGCGCTGTTCGGCAATGCCGGGGTCAGGTTTTTTATCGTAGTAAGCGGCGGTCAGCAGAGTGACATCTACCAGCATTTCCTGTGGTAGTAATTTGCCCGCGTATGGACTAATGCTCATGTAAGAACTCCTTCGTGCACTATGGCTTTGTTCTGGTTGATAAGTTGATACCGAAAAGGTTGATCTTTAGATGTGTTCTCAGGTGTCAGTCTAGTTAATTTTTCCTGCCGTATCGTAGGGAATGATTTTTACCACAATTCCCAGCAGCGGGTGATCAATATAGTGCACCTCGTTACTGCGCATGCTGCGCTCCTGGCTTACTTTTACAATGCGTTTAATCAAGTAGTCCTGACTTTTGTCTGATGTCGTAGCCTCTGCAAAAGGCAGTGGCGGCAAGCTTGGCCAAGATTCGGTCAGGTTTGTTCCAGCAGGCGCAAATTGCGACAGCCACAAATTCGTTTGAATCTTTAAATATTGCCCAACGCTCAGGGCGATACTGCCTTCTAATTCCTGATGCCCGCCCACGTTTTTACCGCCGCTGATAAAAATATGTGTTTTGCGCGCATAAATGGTTTGACGCCAAGCTTGGTGGTAGAGCACAGAATAGGTGCCGCTCCGCGCAAGGGTGGCTGCCTGGGCATTCAATGTGCGCTCACTCGCAGGCAGAAGACTAAAGCCCTCGGAACTGTTATCCGTTTTTAAGCTGACAAGATTATCGGGGTAACTCAGCTTCACGTCTGTTGGCCAAGCCTCTTGCGGATTAATTTCGGGGCGTGAAAACACAATTAACTCGACTTGATACACGCGTTCGTGGTTTTGTGGTGTATCTGTATCAGTTTGCGCGTGGCTGCAGGTGGCAAATGCCAGCAAGACTAACTGCAGTACAATGAATCTGACGTATTTTTGTAGGGGCATAATCAATTCTCTAGCTTTCGATTATTTATTAAGCGATTAAGGCATTAATTTGTCGAGCAAGCCAGTGACTTCTTGCAATCGTTGCTCGGTAGTTTCCATGGGCAGCGTAAATTTTAGCTTGTTTGCGCCTTCCAATTTATAGGCATGAGGAGCTGCTTGCACCATTTTTACGATGGTGAGCGGTTCAACGCGCGTATCGCTGCTGAATTCAATCACGCCGGAACGGGCGCCAGCTTCCAATTTGGTAATGCCAATGGTCTGCGCTTTAAGTTTTATTTGCGTGACACGAATGAGATTTTTGGTTTGCTCGGGCAATAAACCGAAGCGATCAATCATCTCCACCTGCAATTCGCGCAAGGCTTCGTCGGTTTCGGCGTTGGCCAATCGTTTGTACATAATCAGGCGCGATTGAACGTCGGGCAAATAATCCGATGGGATGAGCGCTGGAATGCGCAGGTTAACATCCACCATGCCATCGAATTCATTGGTTGGGTCAGGGATTTTGCCTTTGCGAATAGCTTTAACAGCACGGTCTAACATTTCCATGTAAAGCGTGAAGCCAATGGTTTGGATTTGCCCGCTTTGCTCTTCACCGAGCAATTCGCCGGTGCCGCGAATTTCCATATCGTAGGTCGCCAAAGTGAAACCCGCACCTAAATCTTCGGCGGCGGAAATAGCTTCCAAGCGTTTAACAGCATCGGCCGTCATTGAACGTTTGTCAGGCGTTAAAAGGTAAGCGTAAGCCTGGTGATGCGAGCGACCAACACGTCCGCGCAGTTGGTGTAATTGCGCCAAACCGAATTTATCGGCGCGATGAATTACAATCGTATTTGCGTTGGGAATGTCGATACCCGTTTCGATAATCGTTGTACACACCATCACATTAAAACGTTTGTGATAAAAATCAGACATAACACGCTCAAGTTCGCGCTCACGCATTTGGCCGTGGCCAATCACAATGCGCGCTTCGGGTACAAGCTCTTGTAAATCGCGCGCCGTTTTTTCAATGGTGCTAACTTCGTTATGCAAATAATAAACTTGGCCACCACGCAAAATTTCACGCAGGATCGCTTCTTTAATGATGTTGTCATCGTGTGTGCGCACGAAAGTTTTTACAGACAAGCGGCGTGCAGGTGGCGTTGCGATAATCGACAAATCGCGAATGCCTGACATGGACATATTCAAGGTGCGCGGAATTGGTGTTGCAGTGAGCGTTAAAATATCAATCTCAGCACGCAAGGCTTTGAGTTGTTCCTTTTGACGAACGCCAAAGCGATGCTCTTCGTCGATAATTAACAGGCCTAGATTTTTGTATTTGATATCAGGCGAGAGCAGGGCGTGAGTGCCCACAATAATATCGATTTTGCCTTCGGCAATACGCGGTTTTACTTCGTTAACTTCTTTTGCGGTTTTAAAACGCGAGAGCACTTCAATGGTAATCGGCCAATCCGCAAAGCGGTCCTTCAATGATTCGTAGTGTTGTTGTGCCAACAATGTGGTGGGCGCAAGAATCGCCACTTGCTTACCGGCGTGGCTTGCGACAAAAGCCGCGCGCATGGCGACTTCAGTTTTACCAAAACCTACATCACCACACACCAATCTGTCCATGGGTTTTGGCGAAAGCATATCGGCAATAACGGCTTCAATCGCGCGTTGCTGGTCTGGCGTTTCTTCAAAGGGAAAACTCGCCGCAAAATTTAAATAAGCTTCTTTGGGATCGGCAAACGCAAAGCCTTTTCTCGCAGCGCGGCGAGCGTAAACTTCCAGCAATTCAGCGGCTGTATCGCGAATTTGTTCCGCCGCTTTGCGTTTGGCTTTTTGCCAGGTCTCGCTACCGAGTTTGTGTAGCGGCGCTAATTCTTCATCGGTGCCGCTGTAGCGGCTGATCAAATGCAGATTGGTCACGGGAACGTAGAGTTTGGTTTCGTCCGCGTACTCCAGCGTTAGGAATTCGTTGGTTTGGTCGTCAATCGTGATGGTTTCCAATCCACGGTAACGGCCTACACCGTGATCTATGTGAACAACTGGCGAACCGATTTTTAATTCTGTCAGGTTTTTAACAATTAAATCGGAGTTGTCCTGGCTTTGTTTGCGGCGGCGTGTTTGCTGCACGCGTTCGCCAAATAATTGCGTTTCAGTAATAAGCGCAATTGAAGGTTCCTCGAGTAGCAAGCCTTGCTCAAGCGGTGCAGTGGTAATGGCTATTTTTTCTTTGCCACTAATGAAATTTGACCAGCTATCGATAATCGTGGGTGTTACACGAATTCGGCTTAACAATTCCAGCAAGCTTTCACGTCGACCGGCAGAATCTGCGCAAAAGAGCACACGCCCGCTGAACTCAAATAGAAATGCTTGAATCGCAGTGAGCGGATTTTCCGCTTGCGAACGAATCGGCATGCTTGGTGGTAACTGGCTTGAAAAATTCGTGTTACCAGCTTTTTCTTCCAATATTTCTGAAACAATAAAGGTGCGGCAATAATCTTTGAGGTGACCAAAAAGCTCATCAATCGCCAAATAAATTTCTTTGGGTGCAAGAATAGGGCGTTGTGGGTCTACCCTGCGGCTTTCATACCGGCGTAAAAGCTCAAGCCAAAAGTTTTCGGCGGCTTTTTCAATATCACCCAAGCCATATATTTGTGTGTTCTTCGGCAAGTAATCGAAGAGCGTGCTGCAGTTTTCAAAAAACAACGGCAAATAATATTCAATGCCCGGTGGTGATATGCCGGCGCTTACATCCTGAAAAATGGAACAGGCCTTATGGTCAACATCGAATTTCTCCATCCAATGTTGTTTAAAACGCTGAATGCCAATTTTGTCGAGTGGAAATTCTTTTGCGGGTAGCAGTTGAATACTGTTGACTTGTTCAACGGTTAATTGTGTTTCAGGATCAAAAGTGCGTAGTGTTTCAATCTCGTTGTCAAACAAATCCAAACGGTAAGGTTGCTCGCTGCCCATAGGGAATATATCCAGCAGCGCGCCGCGCACAGCGTATTCGCCGTGCTCGTAGACTGTATCAACGCAATGGTAACCGGCTTTCTCAAAGTTGCGGCGCATTGCATCTATATCAATTCGTTGCCCGCACTCCACCATTAAGCTGTTACCGATTAAGTAATCGGACGGCATTAATCGCTGTAACAAAGACGTCACAGGAACGACCAAAATCCCTTGCTGGGTTTGAGGAAGTTGGTAAAGCGTTTTTAAACGATCAGAAATAATGTCCTGATGCGGCGAAATGGTGTCGTAGGGAAGTGTTTCCCAATCAGCGAGGTGCAATATCGGAAAGTCCTCGCGCTGGTTAAAGAACATAAGTTCAGTTTCCAGACGAAGCGCGCTGCTGGTATCGGCGGTGACCACCAAACTAAAACCTTGGGTGGCGTAAGCGCCGTTCAGTATGGCGAGTGCCTGCGCACTGCCGTGCAGTTGCCCCCAGCTTTGTCTATTACCAGAGCGGGACGATACGGGAGGATTGTTGATAGAGACCATCGTAAAGCGCTTTTCAACCTGTAATTGCGAGGGGCACATTGTACCTGCGCCTTGGTGAAAAGTGGGTTCTGTAGCTCACTATTTGTGGTACAGATTTGATGTGGCAATTGAAAGACTGGAGAGGGAATTGCTTAGAGTTTGAAGGATTTGTTCAAGCGCCGTTTGTGTGCGCAAAACTTGAGCATAAGTTGATCTGTAACATCTTCACCTATGCCTTCTGAGGCATTTGCTGATTTTCGTTGCTACAATGGTTTCATGTCTCGGGCTTGTCGCCTGACCAAGAGTAACGCTAGGGGGAAAAAGTGGCAGATTTCATGTACGACGTTTTGGTTATTGGTTCGGGCCCTTCCGGTGAAAGTTCCGCTATTGCTGCCGCTAAAGCGGGCAAAAAGGTAGGAATCATCGAAAACAGAACTGTGGTTGGCGGCAGCTGTGCTCACAAAGGTACGATTCCCTCAAAATCCCTTCGCCATGTTGTTAAGCAAGTTATCCAGTTTAAAAACAACAGTTTGTTCCGTGAGCTGGGCGATACCCGCCGCCTGACATTTCCCCGCGTACTGGAATCTGCTGCGCGCGTTATCCCGAAACAGGTGGAGCTTCACACTAACTTTTATGTGCGCAACCGAGTGGCTGTGCACATTGGTGATGCATCTTTTATTAACAAACACGAAATTGAATTGGTAGCACCGGACGGCGCTAAAGAAATTATCGGCGCGTCAGATATTATTATCGCCACTGGTTCTCGCCCTTATCGCCCAGATGATGTTGATTTTACCCATCCCCGCATTTACGACAGCGATACGATTTTGGATATGCAACATACTCCGCGTCATTTAATTGTTTACGGCGCGGGCGTGATTGGGTGTGAATATGCCTCGATTTTTTCTGGCTTGGGCATGCGCGTTGATTTGATCAACAACCGCGATCGTTTGCTGTCATTTTTGGATGACGAAATTTCGGACGCGTTGAGTTATCACTTACGCGATAGCGGTGTGACTGTTCGCCACGGCGAAGAATACGAATCTATTGAGGCCAGCGAGCATAGCGTGACCCTGCATTTGAAATCCGGCAAGCGCTTACGTGCGGATGCAATTTTGTGGTGTAACGGCCGAAGCGGTAATACCCATACGCTCAATTTGGATGCGATTGGTTTGAAGGCGGATCATCGCGGCAACTTAAAAGTGGATGATTGCTATCGCACCGAAGTTGAGAATATTTATGCCGTAGGTGATGTTATTGGTTGGCCTGGTTTGGCGAGTGCGTCTTACGGTCAAGGTCGTGCCGTGTCTGGTGGTATTTTGGGTGACGCGTGCATCAAGCTTTCCAACGTACCAACCGGTATTTATACACTACCTGAAATCAGCTCTATTGGTCGCACAGAAACCGAACTAACCCAAGCAAAGGTTCCATATGAAGTGGGCCGGGCTTTCTTCAAAAATACTGCGCGCGGGCAAATATCGGGCGAATATGTGGGCATGTTGAAGCTGCTGTTCCATGTGGATACCTTGGAGGTTTTGGGCGTTCATTGCTTTGGCGCTGAAGCCGCTGAAATTGTGCACATTGGCCAAGCCATTATGGGACAAAAAGGCGAGGGCAATACTATTCAATATTTCCTCACAACAACCTTCAACTATCCGACCATGGCAGAAGCTTATCGAGTAGCGGCTCTGGATGGAATGAATCGTATTAGTCGTCGATAGGATTTGATACTGCGAAAAAAAACGCATCTTCGATGCGCTTTTTTTATTTCAGCTTTAAATTCTCTTCCGGCATCTCATCCGTTGTTTCTATTTTAATCTCCTCGCTTTTGTGCAGCTTGGGTTTAATAACGCTGTGAATTACGTGGTCGCTCTCAAAGTAAACCGTAAATTCTCCGTAATCCCAGCTGGAAATAGGCGGCTTACCTTTAGCGGGGTTTTCTTTTTGAGGTTCGCCGTATTGGCTTTTAACTTGAGCTTTGGTTAAGCCTGTTGTGGGTGTAGCAATATGTTGGCTTCCCGCTTGTTCGCCTAACGGAATTTTAACGTCGTCCGCCAAAGCGGCTGCACCTAAAAGGCTTAGGCTTAGAGCGCTGGATAAGATCATCTTTTTCATAGGTATTCCTTACGCATTTCCTTGAAGACGGCGTTTTTCCGCCATTTGGGCGCGCATGATTTGTTGGCCTATCAGTTGCTGTTGAATTTCTGTAATTCGGTGAAACTTGGCGGCAACTTGGAACTCGCCGGTGTTGCTGGAATCGCAGCGGATTATCTTGGCAAAAAGAATTAAGCCTGCGTTACTCGGCAAAAAAACAATACGTAAAGCGATGTAATCATCCACTTTCAGCTCGCCCGAACTACCAAATGCAATTCCGCCTTCACTCAGGTTAACCTGCTTAATCGTTTTTGAGGGTGGTTGCGGCTTTTGGTCCGCCATAAGCTGCTGGCCTAGCAGTTCGATTTTTCGATTCAAATTGTGCAGATATTCAGCAAGTGGACGACTCAATTCCTTAATTTGAAACATAAACTGCGCATTTTCTGCGTCTATTTTTTTTAGCTCCGAATAGAGCTTCAAGGAATTGGCGTTGCTGAAAAGTGCTTCTGGTTCGCTTTTATTAGCAGCGAGTTCGTCAACCTTTTTGAACTCAAGGGCGATAGTTTCATCAATCCGGAAAAAACTGCGTCGTTCTGACATGGTCATTTCTCTTGTAAATCAACAGGTATGGTTACAAACATAGCACAAGCTCACGTCTGCCGCGAAAACTTGGATCTTCAGCGAGAATAATCCGGAGCTTGTCAGCTTCAGCTTTACATACATGGCCTTAGTCGGTTTAATGCGCCCATGATGAAAAACATACCTCTCTATATCGGCTTGCGTTACACCCGCGCCAAACGTCGAAATCAGTTTATCTCGTTCATTAGTGCGTTTTCGCTCATTGGGATGGCTCTGGGTGTAACCGCACTTATCCTCGTGTTGTCTGTCATGAATGGCTTGGACCGTGAGATGAAGCAGCGGTTGTTAAGCGTTATCCCGCATGGATACATTGACCGTGATCCTGCACTGAATGACTGGCAGCAAATCGCTCAACAAGTCCAACAGCACCCCAAAGTGGTAGGTACTGCGCCATATATTGCGAGTGAAGCTTTGGTGGGTTACGGGAGTGATATTCAAGGCATTCAGATTGAAGGTGTTTTACCTGAAGAAGAATTGAAAATCTCCGTTATCGATAAGCATATGCTTTTGGGGTCACTCGAAAATCTCAAGCCCGGTGAATTCGGCGTGGTAATGGGAAGCATGATGGCTCGCCAACTCGGCTTGGCGCCGGGTGACAAGGTGATGATTACATCGCCTGATATCAACATTACTCCCGCTGGCGTTTTTCCGCGCAACAAAAATTTTACTTTGGTTGGTGTGTTTGAAGTGGGTGGGCAGGTTGATTTTAATTTGGCGTTAATACATTTAAACGATGCGCAAAAATTCTTTCGTGTGTCTGGTGCGCAAGGTCTTCATGTTAAAACAACAGATCTCTATGAAGCCGCGTCTGTTATGAAAGAATTGCGTGAAAAATTTGGCAGCGACTATAGCGTAAAAGATTGGAGCCAAACCCAAGGCAGTCTTTTCCAATCGGTAAAGATGGAAAAAATCGTCACGGGTACATTGCTAAACATTCTTATTTTTATCGCCGTATTTAATATAGTTTCGAGCTTGGTGTTGATGGTCGCAGACAAACGATCTGACATCGCCGTGTTGCGCACGCTCGGCTTAACGGCCAAACAGGTGATGGGTATTTTTATTGTTCAGGGCAGTGCAGTGGGTTTTGTGGGAACTTTGGTTGGCGTAGTTGCTGGATGCATTTTAACCTGGTTACTCAACCCGATTATGGCTGTGCTTGAATCGCTCTTTGGTTTTCACTTTTTTGATCCTGAAACTTTTTATATCACGGGCTTACCGAGCTACTTAATGTGGCAAGACGTGCTGACGATTACGCTAACTGCACTCGTCTTAAGTTTTCTAGCCACTCTTTATCCCGCTTATCGCGCCAGTAAAATTGAGCCCGCTGAGGCATTGCGTTATGAATAATCAATCAATGACAACATCGACAAATGCGGTTTTGACTTGTGCAAATGTCAGTAAACATTACGGCGACGGCGCGCTGCAAGTAAATGTGCTGCGCACAATTAATATGTCCATTAATTCTGGCGAACGTGTTGCAATTGTGGGCGCTTCAGGTTCTGGAAAATCTACCTTGCTGAATATTCTCGGCGGATTGGATGTTCCTGATTCAGGTGAAGTGACTGTAGCAGGTGAAGTGCTTTCCAGAATGAGCGCAGATGCGCGCGGCTTTTTGCGAAATCGAAAATTGGGTTTTGTGTATCAGTTCCACCATCTGCTTCCCGAATTTACTGCGCTTGAAAATGTGTGCATGCCTTTATTAATTGGCGGAGAAAGCAAAGCTCAGTCGCAAGAAAAATCTACTCAAATGTTGCAACGAGTGGGCTTGGGGCACCGCTTGCATCATAAACCGTCTGAGTTGTCGGGCGGCGAGCGCCAGCGTGTCGCAATCGCTCGTGCCTTAGTGACTTCGCCCGCCTGTGTGTTGATGGATGAACCCACCGGAAACTTGGATACACACTCTGCCGATAGCATCCAGCAACTTATGTTGGAATTGAATCAATCTATAGGCACCAGCTTCGTGGTTGTCACACACGATTTACGACTCGCAGCAAAAATGGATAGAACGCTTACCTTGGCTGATGGCGTTTTGGTATGAAATTGAAAGCACTGTTTAATCGATTTACGTTTTTGGTCGGTGCACGTTACGGTATTTCACGTAAGCACAGCCAACTCGTATCGTTTATATCCACACTGTCCACGGCAGGTTTAGTGATTGGCGTTGCGCTTTTAATTGTAGTGATGTCAGTTATGAACGGATTTGATCGTGAATTGCGCGAACGAATCTTGGGCATCATGCCGCAAGCGATGATTTATCATCGCGAAGGCATTACAGATTCCACCGCACTTATCGCTCAATTAAAGCGAGATAAGCGCGTTTTGGAAGCTGCCCCATTTGTGCAAATTCAAGGGCTGTTTAATCATCAAAAACATGTAGCTCCTGCTAATGTGTTCGGGGTAGATCCAGCCCAAGAATCTCGCCTCAATTCTCTTGAAGATTATTTGCCGCCCAAGGCATTCGAACAACTTGATCGGAATCCTCAAGGCGTTATTGTTGGTCAGGGAATTGCGGACAAACTTCGTGTAGTCGTTGGCGATAAAATTAGTTTGATTATTCCGCGTTCGAGCGATGCGAATTCGGCGCCGGGTATACTGATGTTGGATGTAGTTGCCATTTTAAGAAGTAACACCAACGTGGATCAAACGCTTGCCTTAATGAATGTAAACACCGCCTCGCAAGCGTCGGAATTTCCAGGCAAGGTGAGCGGAATTCGTCTTAAGGTAAATGATCTGTTTGAAGCACCGACTATCGTAAGTGATCTCATCAATGTCTTACCAGTCGGTTATTTCGGCTCTCATTGGATGCGCACACATGGAACGATTTATGAAGCCATTCACATGTCGAAAAATCTCGTCGGCTTGCTGCTGTTATTAATCATCGGTATCGCGGCATTTAATCTGGTGTCCACTTTAATTATGGTTGTGGTGGATAAACAAGGTGACATTGCGATCCTGCGCACACTAGGTGCATCCAGCAAAGAAATTATCGGAATTTTTATGATTCAAGGCGGGCTGATTGGCTTGATCGGTACCAGTATTGGTGCGGTCTTGGGTGTGATCTTGTCTTGGGTGGTGACTGATTTAATTGCTGGGTTAGAAAAAATATTAGGCATCCAATTTTTGCACTCGGATGTTTACCCAATTAGTTATTTGCCATCCAATTTATCCTGGCTCGACGTTGTGCAGGTTTCTGCAACATCCTTATTCATTTGTTTCTTTGCGGCACTTTATCCCGCTTGGCGAGCAAGTCGTGTCCAACCGGCTGAAGCTTTGCGTTATGAGTAATTAAAGTTTTTTAATGGCTATTCAAACGCTCATTTTTTCTCGCTGTCCACTTTCGCTTTACATTTAATCGCCATAAGTAATTTGATAAGAAATAGGCGAGGGTGGATATTCCTGTTGCACCGATTAGTGAGCCGAGTAGATAAGGTCTCCAAATCACCTCGAATTCGTGCACAAGCCAAGCCCAGGTAAATTCAATATCAGGCGCAGGTTCTAAATTTAAAATCAAACGCCCCAAGTGATAAAAAGCGTACATGATGAAAGGAATGGTGATGGGATTGGCGATCCAACAAGCCGCAATTGTCAGCGGTAAATTAGCTCGCGTTACCAGAGCAGCCGTTGCAGCCGCTGGCGTATGAACGGGCACTGGCGGCAACAAGCCGATAAAAATTCCCCAAAAAAAAGCTTTGGAAACTGACCGGCGATTCATATGGAATAGGTTTGGGTCGTCCAGCACATCTCCCAGAAAGCGCAAAGATCTGCTGTTCTTCACTTTCTCTGGGGGAGGCATAAATTTTTTTAACGAAAAGCGTGACATCCTGAAACCATCGCATCATCAAGCGGCGTTTTGCTAAAACAAATGCCTTCGACCGCTAGGTTTCAGGCTATAGGTTTATATTATTTTAGATTTTTGGGCTGGGGATATTTCCGGAATGCAACCCACACTCCTTTTTAGTGGCTTCTTCCCACCACCACCTGCCTTCTCTCTCATGCTGATTGGGGCCAACGGGACGAGTGCAGGGCTCACAGCCAATTGAAATGAAGCCTTTCTCATGAAGCTCGTTATAAGGAATTTCACACATGCGGATGTAGGCCCACACATCCTGCGAGGTCCAATTCGCCAAGGGGTTAAATTTGGTGAGTGTGGCTTCCGGGCGAGCGAACAAAGTGTCGTTTTGGATTACCGGAATTTCAGCGCGGGTAGGGCTTTGGTCTTTTCGTTGGCCTGTTATCCAAGCATCAACAGTTGCGAGTTTTCTGCGGAGAGGTTCGGTTTTGCGAACTCCGCAACATTCTTGGTGCCCATCTTCATAAAAACTGAACAAGCCTTTTTCGGTTGTTAGCTTGTGCAAGGCTTCGCTGTTGGGTGTCATGATCTCAATTTTGATACCGTAATGCTTACGTACTTTTTCCAGATAACGATAAGTCTCCGAGTGGAGTCTGCCGGTATCGAGACAAAAAATCTGAACGTCTGGGCGATAGTTGCGAGCCATCTCGATAAGTACAACGTCTTCAGCTCCGCTGAAGGAAATAGCGATATTTTCAAATTGTGAGAGCGCATATTTAATGATTTTTTGTGGCGACTCTTGCTGCAACTTTTGTTCAATATCAACAAGCGAAATTAGAGGGTCATTCATAAGAGCAATTCTGTTGGTATAAACGAAGGGCGCCTAGAATAGCAGAGCTACACTAAAAACTCTTGGGGCCAGCGGGGTAAATTATTCTGAATTTGCGGCTCAATGTAGTGCAAATAACTGAATTTTGAAGGAATAACAATTTGTCGTTATTCCTCATCTTTGCTATATTACACCCCGATTTTGTTGGGTATGTCGTGATTCGGTTACTTTTTATACCAATTGCGCATTTTGTTTTCTCATCTAAAAAGTAGGGTGATTCGCTTGTCATTATCCCCGGAAAACAGCACTGAATTTTGGTCAATTGCAGCCTACCTCGGCGGAATTGGCTTCCTCCTCTTCGTAATGCTTTTTATTCCCCAGTGGCTCGGTGGTAAGGCCTGGGGTAGAGCTAAAAACGATCCGTTTGAATCGGGTGTAGTCTCTCAAGGTAGTGCCCGTCTAAGGCTCTCAGCTAAATTTTATCTGGTAGCTGTATTCTTCGTAATCTTCGACGTTGAAGCACTTTATCTCTACGCATGGTCTGTTTCTGTTCGTGAAAGCGGATGGCTTGGCTTTGCGGAAGCCGTTTTATTTATCGCTATCCTGCTGGCAGGTTTGGTTTATTTGATTCGTATCGGTGGTTTGGATTGGGCGCCAGCCCAGCGTCATCGTCGCGCTGAGCTTGCGCGCGCTCGCCTTGCCGATAAATCAGCAGAATAATTGAGGTTTAATCAATGAAGTACACGCTTACTCGCGCCAACCCAGAAGGTGCACAAGGTACTTATCCTATGCAAACGCAACAAGTCGTTGCGGACCCAATGGAAGACGAAGTTCATAAAAGTGTGTTTATGGGTCGCCTTGAAGACATGATTCACGGTGTGGTGAATTGGGGACGCTCAAACTCCTTGTGGCCATACAACTTCGGTTTGTCTTGCTGCTATGTTGAGATGGCGACTGCGTTTACTTCCCCGCACGACCTCGCTCGTTTTGGTGCTGAAGTAATTCGTGCATCACCCCGTCAGGCAGATTTGATGGTTGTAGCGGGAACCTGTTTTATCAAGATGGCTCCTGTCGTTCAGCGCTTGTATGAGCAAATGCTCGAGCCCAAGTGGGTTATTTCCATGGGCGCGTGTGCAAACTCAGGCGGCATGTACGATATCTATTCTGTAGTGCAGGGTGTTGATAAGTTCCTTCCTGTTGATGTGTATATTCCTGGTTGTCCTCCTCGCCCTGAAGCATTCTTGCAAGCATTGACCTTGTTGCAACAATCCATCGGTGAAGAGCGCCGTCCATTGTCATGGACAGTGGGTGAGCAGGGCGTCTACCGTGCAGAGTTGCAACCTGAGCGTGACCGCAAGCAGCCGGAGCGTATCGCCGCTGTTAACTTGCGTACACCTGACGAAGTTTAATTTTAAAATTAGCCTAAGCGACCGTAAATAATGACCGAAAACGTCACCACAAGCCCACTACCGGGCGCTGAGCATGAAGTAGTGCGTGAACTGCATGAGCAGTTTGGCGCTGAGACTTTTGTGTTTCAGAACACTCTCGATAAGGTGCCTACGCTGTGGGTGCCGCGCGATAAGCTGATCGATGTATTGAGCTGCCTGCGCAAATTGCCACGCCCCTTCGTCATGTTGTACGACTTGTCTGCGACTGACGAGCGCCTGCGCCAAAATCGTTTGGGAATGCCTGTTGAAGACTTTACTGTTTTCTACCACTTGGTTTCCATCGACCGCAACAGCGATGTTCGTATTAAAGTTGCGCTCAAGCTCGATGACTTAAAAGTTCCTACTGCGACCGGTATTTGGCCAAACGCCAACTGGTACGAGCGTGAAGCTTGGGATTTGTTTGGTGTCGTATTTGAAGGTCATCCGCATTTATCCCGTATTTTATTGCCCCCTAAATGGGAAGGTCACCCGCTTCGTAAAGATTATCCTGCACGCGCTACCGAGTTTGATCCTTTCAAGCTTGATGCTGCAAAACAAGATTTAGAGCAGGAAGCTTTGTTGTTCAACCCTGAAGAATGGGGTATGAAGCGCAGCAATAAAGACAACACCGAAGACTTCATGTTTTTGAACCTCGGTCCAAACCACCCATCAGCGCACGGTGCGTTCCGTATAGTGTTGCAATTGGATGGTGAAGAAATTCTCGATTGCGTTCCAGACATTGGTTACCACCACCGTGGTGCTGAGAAGATGGCTGAGCGTCAATCATGGCACTCATACATTCCATACACCGACCGTATCGACTACCTCGGCGGTGTAATGAACAACTTGCCCTATGTTCTTGCCGTTGAAAAATTGGCGGGAATTGAAGTGCCTGATCGCGTTAAAACTATTCGCGTGATGCTGGCAGAGTTCTTCCGTATTACCTCGCATTTATTGTACCTCGGTACCTATATTCAGGACGTGGGCGGAATGTCGCCGGTGTTCTTTATGTTTACCGACCGTATGAAAGCCTATGACGTGATTGAGGCTATTACCGGCTTCCGTATGCACCCAGCTTGGTATCGTATCGGTGGTGTTGCTCACGACCTGCCAAAAGGTTGGGATCGTTTGGTGCGTGAATTTGTTGAGTGGTTGCCAGGTCGCTTGAAAGAGTACGAAAAAGCCGCTTTGCAAAACTCCATTCTCGTTGGTCGTTCCGTCGATGTTGCTAAATACAACAAAGACGACGCTTTCGCTTGGGGCGTTACAGGTCCAGGCTTGCGTGCGACTGGCGTGGACTTCGATTTGCGTAAAGCGCGCCCTTACTCTGGCTACGAAAATTTTGAATTTGATGTTCCTGTTGGTCAGCATGGCGATGCCTACGAGCGCGCGGTATTGCGCCTTGAAGAAATGCATCAGTCAGTTCGCATCATCAAGCAGTGCTTGGAAAATATGCCAGCAGGACCTTACAAGGCCGATCACCCATTGACTTGTCCGCCTCCAAAAGAGCGTACGCTGCAAGATATCGAAACCCTGATTACCCACTTCTTGTCGGTTTCATGGGGTCCGATTATGCCAGCGGGTGAAAGCTGTCAGATGATTGAGGCCACCAAAGGCATCAACAGTTATTACCTGACTTCTGACGCAAGCACCATGAGTTACCGTACGCGTATTCGTACACCCAGCTTTGCGCATTTGCAGCAAATTCCGTCTGTGATCAATGGTTCTATGATCCCTGATCTTATCGCCTACCTAGGCTCAATTGACTTTGTGATGGCCGATGTTGACCGCTAATACTACCCAGACAATTGCCAGCGATCGCGTTGGCGACTTTGAGTTCAGTGCTTTCGAGCGTGAACAAATTGAACACGCGATTCATCATTACGCAGAGCCTCGCGCTGCGATTATTGATGCGTTGAAAATCGTACAAAGCCAGCGTCGCTGGGTGCCGGATGGTGCTGTCTACGCTATCGCGGATATGCTCGGTGTAGGTGCGGGTGATGTAGAGGGCGTTGCCACCTTCTACAACCGTATCTATCGTCAGCCCGTTGGACGCCATGTAATTGCCGTGTGCGATAGCATCGGCTGCTTCTTGATGGGCTTTGACCAATTGTATGGTGCTCTCCAGCAAAAATTGGGCATCAAACCCGGTCAAACAACCCCCGATGATCGCTTCACCTTGTTGCCTATTGTTTGCCTGGGTGCATGCGATAAGGCGCCGGTGTTGATGGTTAACGACGCGACTCACTTTAACGTGACTCCCGACAATATCGATTCTGTGTTGGAGCAATACAAATGACCTCCAATATTAATGTTGGCCTCACAAACGTAGGCCCCGAAACACACCCACTTACTTGGCGTTATACCAAGGCTGGTAAGTCTGTACTGACCATTCAAGATTACGAAGCGCTTGAAGGCTATTCTGCGCTGAAGAAAGCTATCGCCATGCAGCCGACCGATGTTCAAGCTGAAGTGAAGGCTTCTAATTTGCGTGGTCGCGGTGGTGCAGGTTTCCCTACAGGTATCAAATGGTCACTCATTCCTATGGGGCCAGATGCCGGTCAAAAATACCTCGTTTGTAACGCAGACGAAATGGAACCGGGCACCTTTAAAGACCGTTTCCTGATGGAAGAGCTTCCACATCAGCTGGTTGAAGCCATGATCACCGCGGCTTATGCCATTGGTGCAACCAAGGGTTACATCTTTTTGCGCGGTGAATATGTACTGGCTGGCGAGCGTTTGAACGCCGCCATCCAACAAGCCACAGCTGCTGGTTATATTGGCGAAAATATTTTAGGTTCGGGCTTCAACTTTGAACTTCATGTTCACTTGGGTGCTGGCCGTTATATTTGCGGCGAAGAAACAGCGTTGATTAACTGCTTGGAAGGTCGTCGCGCCAACCCTCGTACCAAGCCACCATTCCCACAACAAGCAGGTGCATGGGGCAAACCAACCATCGTTAATAACGTTGAAACCTTGATGAACATTCCTGCTATCGTCTTGCGCGGTGCGGATTGGTTCAAAGGTTTGTCGCAAGGTAAAAGTCCAGACGCCGGTACCAAAATGTACGGTATCTCTGGCCGTGCAAAAATTACTGGTTTGTGGGAATTGCCTATAGGTACTACTGGTCGTGAACTGCTTTATACCCACGGCGGCGGTATGGCAGATGGTTACGAATTAATGTGCTGGTTACCTGGCGGTGCGTCTACTGACTTCCTGATGCCAGAACACCTCGATTTGGCCATGGACTACGACACCATTATGAAAGCCGGTAGCCGTATGGGGACTGCCTTGATCATGGTGGTTGATGATAAGCAAAACATAGTTTCAGCAGTGCGTAATTTAGAGCAGTTCTTTGCACGCGAGTCGTGCGGTTGGTGTACACCTTGCCGCGACGGTTTGCCTTGGACTGTGAAGCTTCTGCAATCCATTGAAGCGGGAACAGGGCAGGAGGGCGATATAGCCACCTTGCAACAACTGACCCGCTTCCTCGGCCCCGGCAAGACATTCTGTGCTCACGCTCCGGGTGCGATGGAACCACTGCAAAGCGCGTTGAAGTTCTTCCCGGCGGAATTCGCCAAGGGCATAAAAGCTTAAAACGTAAGAAACGCGCAGTTTTCACGAGGTGATTTCACGATCACCTTAAACTTTAAATCCGTTGATAACTATAACGGTAACGACCTTAAGAAAAGGTAAGACGCAGAATGGCGACCATTCACGTAGACGGTAACACATACGAAGTTGACGGTTCAGACAACCTCCTTGAGGCGTGTTTGAGTCTCGGCCTCGATATTCCTTATTTTTGTTGGCACCCCGCTTTAGGTTCTGTTGGCGCTTGTCGTCAGTGCGCTGTGAAGCAATTCAATGACGAAAACGACACTCGTGGTCGTTTGGTTATGTCGTGTATGACACCCGCCAACGATAAAACCTACATTGCAATTAAAGACGAAGAGGCAAAATCCTTCCGTAAGAGCGTGGTTGAATGGTTGATGACCAATCACCCGCACGATTGCCCTGTGTGTGCTGAAGGTGGCCATTGCCATCTGCAAGATATGACAGTAATGACCGGTCACAACACCCGTCGTTACCGTTTCTCCAAACGTACTCACGTTAATCAGGATTTAGGGCCTTTCGTAAATCACGAAATGAACCGCTGTATTGCCTGTTATCGCTGTGTTCGTTACTACGACGATTACGCGGGCGGTAAAGATTTCGGCGTTTACGGCGCTCACGACAATGTCTATTTCGGTCGCCCTGAAAGTGGTGATTTGGAAAGCGAATTCTCTGGTAACTTGACTGAAGTGTGCCCGACCGGTGTATTCACCGATAAAACTCATGCTGACCACTACACCCGTAAGTGGGATATGCAGTTTGCTCCAAGCGTGTGTCAAAACTGTTCTGTGGGTTGTAATACCAGCCCCGGTGAGCGTTACGGTGAAATCCGCCGCATCGAGAACCGTTTCAACGGCTCGGTAAACCATTATTTCCTCTGCGACCGTGGCCGTTTTGGTTATGGTTATGTCAACCGTGAGGATCGTCCAACAAAACCACGCTTGAACGCTAGCTCTGAGAGCTTCACCATCGATTCTGCTCTGGATAAAGCCGCGGAATTGCTGCGCGGCAAACGTGTTCTGGGTATAGGTTCTCCGCGCGCATCACTCGAAACCAATTTTGCGTTGGCGAGTTTGGTGGGTGCTGGAAACGTTTCTTATGGTGTATCTGCACAAGAGCAAACGCTCAATAGCTTGGTTCACAAGGTGTTGAAAGAGGGTAGTGTTACTACCCCAAACCTGCGTGATATCGAGAAAGCCGATACTGTGTTGGTTCTGGGTGAAGACATTACTCAAACCGCACCTCGCGTAGCCTTGGCGGTTCGTCAAGCAGCCAAAACCTTGGCTCTTAAAATGGCGGCCGCTAAGAAAGTTCCTGAGTGGAACGCCTATCCTATTAAAAACATTGCGCAATCTGAAAAGAGCCCTGTGTTCGTCGCCAGCGTTAACGCAACGCGTTTGGACGATGTTGCAACTAGCACTGCGCGTGCCTCTGCAAATGACATTGCTCGTTTAGGTTTTGCGGTGGCTAATATTATCGACCCAGCTTCTCCCGCTGTTTCTGGCTTGTCTGACGACTTGGCTGCGCAAGCGCAAGCTATCGCAGCTGGCTTATTAGCGGCAGAAAAACCTTTGGTCATTTCTGGTGTTGGTTTGAAATCCGAAGCGGTTGTTCAAGCAGCGGCAAACATTGCTTATGCGTTGAAGAAGCGTGAAAAAGATGTTGGCATTGCCTTAACCCTGCTCGAAGCGAATAGCCTCGGTACCGCTTTGTTGGATACCCAAGGCGGCCAATCTGTTGAAGCCGTTTTAACAGCGGTGCGCGATGGTCAAGCTGATGCATTGGTTATCGTTGAAAACGATCTTTACCAGCGTGCTCCTGCAGAATTAGTCGATGCAGCCCTGAAAGCGGCAAAAGCAGTCGTTGTGTTGGATCACCAATCAACCGCGACCGCTGAAAAAGCAACCTTAGTACTGCCAGCGTCTAGCTTCGCGGAAGGTGACGGTACATTAGTGAATATGGAAGGTCGTGCTCAACGCTTCTTCCAGGTGTTCGAACCCTCTTACTACAAGCCAGAAGTTCTGATTCGTGAAGGCTGGCGTTGGTTGCACGCAATCAAATCAACCTTGGATAACAAAGCGGTTGATTGGACTCAGTTGGATGATGTAACTGCGAATTTGGCTAGCTCAAATGCTGCATTAGCAACAATTGTTCAAGCAGCACCTGATGCGGATATTCGTATCGCGGGTGCGAAGATCGCGCGTGAGCCACGCCGTTATTCTGGCCGTACCTCAATGCGTGCGAACATCTCCGTTCACGAGCCTCGCCAACCACAAGATCAGGATTCAGGCATGTCCTTCTCAATGGAAGGTATTTCTGGCCCAACAAATACTACCCAGCTGATCCCATTCGCGTGGGCTCCGGGTTGGAACTCACCGCAAGCTTGGAACAAGTTCCAAGACGAAGTGGGTGGTAGTCTTCGTGCAGGTGATCCTGGTACTCGTCTGATCGAAGCGACAGGTTCAGCTAATTACTTTACAAGTGTTCCTGTGGCGGCTTCTGGCTTGCAAGTAGCACCGCTTTATCACCTGTACGGCAGTGACGAAATGTCTGCTCGCTCGGAAGTGGTTGCGACACGCGTTCCAACGAATTACGTTGCGGTGTCATCTGCAGATGCCCAACAGCTTGGTTTAGTGAACGGTCAGAACGCTGAAGTGGTAGTTGACGGTGCCGTGTTTGTAGCGCCAGTCAAAGTTGCTGCTGATTTAGCGGTCGGCGTGGTAGGTGTTCCGGTCTTGGCTGGTTTGCCGAAAGTTGTCGCTGGCTCTGCTGTTAGTCTTAAGGGAGGTGTGTAATGTCGTTTTTCACTCCCGAAATTATCGCTATCGTCTGGTCAGTTGTTAAAGCACTTATCGTATTGTTCGGTGTAGTGGTCTGCGCAGCGTTCCTCAGTTTTGTTGAGCGTCGTTTGCTAGCGTTGTGGCAAGATCGTTACGGTCCAAATCGCGCGGGTCCTTTCGGTTTGCTCCAGTTGCCAGCCGATATGATCAAGATGTTCTTCAAAGAAGACTGGACTCCTCCATTCGTTGACAAGTTGACCTTCTGGTTAGCTCCGGCGATTGCAATGAGCGGTTTGCTTTTGTCGTTCGCCGTGGTACCCATCATTCCAGGTTGGGTCGCCGCCGATCTCGACATAGGTATCCTGTTTTTCTTCGCAATGGCTGGCTTGGCGGTATACGCCGTTATGTTTGGTGGTTGGTCATCGAACAACAAATACGCTTTGCTCGGCGGTGTTCGTGCTACCGCACAAACCGTTAGCTACGAAGTCTTTATGGGGTTGTCGTTGATGGGCATTGTGGCCATTACCGGTTCCTTCAATCTCACCGATATCGTTAACGCTCAGAAGGACTGCTGGTTTGTGTTTCCACAAATTCTCGGCTTCCTAACCTTTGCTGTAGCAGGCATCGCGGTAACGCACCGTTCACCTTTCGATGCTCCTGAAGCTGAACAAGATTTGGCTGCGGGTTATCACACGGAATACTCTGGCTTGAAATGGGGTATGTTCTTCGTGGGTGAATATATTGGCGTAGTGCTGGTGTCTTCCTTGATCACCGTATTGTTCTTCGGCGGTTGGTTGCCACCCTTTGGATTCTTAAGTTTCATTCCGCCATTCTTCTGGTTCGCCATCAAAACAGCATTTTTTATCATGATGTTTATTTTGGTGCGGGCGGCTTTGCCCCGTCCACGTTATGACCAAATTATGGATTTTGGTTGGCGCGTTTGCTTGCCAATCACGCTTGTAAACCTTGTAGCTACTGCTGCGGTAGTGCTTATGCTAGAACCGTCAGCGGCTTAAGGGTGAGGTACAGACATGATTAAATTATTGAAAGGTACATATTCCCAGTTCCGCAGCTTGTGGATGGTATTTACCCATGCGTGGCGTAAGCGCGATACGATTCAGTATCCCGAGCAAATGCCCTATGTTCCACCACGTTACCGCGGTCGTATTGTTCTTACTCGTGATCCTGATGGTGAAGAGCGTTGCGTGGCTTGTAACCTTTGCGCTGTGGCTTGTCCGGTTGGCTGTATCTCGTTACAGAAAGCTGAGCGGGAAGATGGCCGTTGGTTCCCAGAATTCTTCCGCATCAATTTTTCGCGTTGTATTTTCTGCGGCATGTGTGAAGAAGCCTGCCCGACAACAGCGATCCAGTTGACACCGGATTTCGAAATGGCGGAATTCAAGCGTCAAAACCTGGTATATGAGAAAGAGCATTTGTTGATCTCTGGTCCAGGAAAATATCCTGACTACAACTTCTATCGCGTTTCTGGTTTGGCCATCGCTGGCAAGCCGAAGGGTAGTGCGCAAAATGAAGCACAACCTGTGAACGTGAAGAGCCTCTTACCTTAATCAATCAAAGGAATACACAGACGTGGGACCTGCAATAGCTTTCTACCTCGCCGCTGCGATTGCCTTGATTGCATCGATTCGAGTTATCACTAGTACAAATCCAGTACATGCATTGTTGTATCTGGTTGTGTCGCTACTTGCGGTAGCGATGATTTTCTTCGCCTTGGGTGCGCCTTTCGCGGCAGCGCTTGAAATGATTGTTTACGCCGGTGCCATCATGGTGCTGTTCGTATTCGTTGTGATGATCCTGAACCTCGGCGCCGTGATTGATTACCAAGAGAAAAAATGGTTATCACCGCGCGCGTGGATTGGCCCATCCTTTTTGTCATTAGCACTGTTGGTGGAATTGGTTTACACCATCAAACCGAATTTAGAAACACTCATCACCATCACTAAAGTTGGTCCAAAAGAAATCGGAATCGCGTTATTTGGCCCCTATGTGTTGGCGGTAGAGTTAGCGTCTATGTTGCTGTTGGCGGCTATGGTTGCCGCGTGGCATTTGGGTCGTGACGCGGATAAAGACGATAAGGAGACTAAAAATGCTTAGTATTCCCCAAGGCATTCCGCTTGAGCATGGTCTTGTTGCTGCTGGAATGTTGTTTGTTGTTGGCTTAGCTGGTGTGTTGATTCGTCGCAACCTGTTGTTTGTGCTCATGAGTATCGAAATCATGATGAATGCCGCCGCTATGGCATTTGTGATTGCCGGTGCGCGCTGGGTACAACCCGACGGCCAAATTATGTTTATTTTGATTCTGACCTTGGCTGCCTCCGAAGCTGCTATCGGCTTGGCAATCGTTCTTCAACTCTACCGTCGCTACCAGTCTTTGGATGTTGATGCAGTAAGTGAGATGCGCGGATGAACCAGCTCTATTTAACAATTTTATTTCCTCTTATCGGATTCCTTATTCTGGTAACCGCACGCAAACGTTTGTCTGAAAATGTTGCGGCTGTTGTTGGTGTGGGTTCTGTTGGTTTGGCAGCTATTTTTGCTGCTCTTGCCGGTTATGATTTCTTACAGCACAAACCTGAAACGGGTGCTTTCGTTCAGCCATTGTGGACTTGGGTAAACGTAGCTGGTTTCGCACCCGCGTTTAATCTGTATCTCGATGGTTTGTCATTAACCATGCTCGGTGTAATTACCGGCGTTGGCTTCTTGATTCATTTGTTCGCCTCTTGGTACATGCGTGGTGATGAAGACTTTGCTCGCTTCTTCTCTTATATGAACCTCTTCCTGGCCAGCATGATTTTGTTGGTATTGGGCGATAACTTGGTTTCATTGTATTTCGGTTGGGAAGGTGTAGGTCTATGTTCTTACCTCTTGATCGGTTACTACTATCGCGACCCTGCCAACGGCGCTGCAGCCCGTAAAGCTTTCGTGGTTACCCGTGTGGGCGATGCCTTTATGGCAATCGGTTTGTTCGTGCTTTATCAACATTTGGGCACCCTCAATATCCAAGAAGTTATAGCTAAAGCGCCTACCGTATTTGCTGTAGGTTCTTCAGCCGTAGTTTTCGCCACTATGATGTTGTTGGGCGGTGCAATCGGTAAATCAGCACAATTACCCTTGCAAACTTGGTTGGCTGATGCGATGGCGGGTCCGACACCTGTTTCTGCATTGATTCACGCTGCAACCATGGTAACTGCAGGCGTTTATTTGATTGCTCGTACTCACGCGCTGTTTGAATTAGCCCCCGATGTTCTTTACTTGGTTGGCGTAATTGGTGCGGTAACCTTGTTCATCGCCGGTTTCGCTGCTCTGGTGCAAACTGACATTAAACGCATCCTCGCTTACTCAACCATGAGCCAGATTGGTTATATGTTCTTGGCTCTGGGCGTTAAGGCTTATCAACCGGCTATTTGGCACTTGGTATATCACGCCTTCTTTAAAGCTTTGCTGTTCCTTTCGTCTGGTGCGGTGATTATTGCGTGCCATCACGAGCAAAACATCTTCAAAATGGGCGGTTTGCGCAAAAAGATTCCGTTTGTTTATGCGTGCTTCCTGGTTGGTGGTGCAGCGCTTGTGGCCTTGCCATGGGTTACCGTTGGTTTCTATTCGAAAGACGAAATTTTGTTAGAAGCTTACAGTCATCCAGAGCTGTTCTATGCCGGTTTGGCTGGCGCCTTCATGACTGCAATTTATACCTTCCGCTTGATCTTCATTGCCTTCCACGGTGAAGCTAAAACTGAAGTTCATGCAATTCACGGAGCAGATTACTGGCTGCCATTGGGTATCCTGTTGGTGCTTTCAACGGGGCTTGGCGCCTTGATAGTTCCTCCACTTGATGGTGTATTGCCGGGCAATCACGAAGTGGAAGCGGGCGCGAAGCATTTTGTGGAGATCATTACGATTGCAACAGCGATTACCGGTACTTTGCTTGCAGTCTTCTTGTTCTTGTTCGATACCAAAATTGTCCGTTCAATCGCGTCGTCTTCAATCGGTAAGGTGCTGACTAAATTTTGGTTTGCTGCATGGGGCTTCGACTGGTTCTATGACAAAGTTTTGGTTAAACCCTATTTGTTCTTCGCGCATCTTTTGCGTAGAGATCCAGTTGATAAAACCTTCAACCTTATTCCTGCTGGTGTTACCCAGTTATACAAAGGGTTGAGCGCAACTCAAACCGGTAGTGTACGTTGGTACGCTGCCACCATTGCTGCTGGTGTGGTGATTATTCTCGCCGCGCTCGTGTTGTTGTAAGACTAATAAGGAACCGAGATGCTTACCTGGCTCATACTCATTCCATTTATCGGCGGCTTGCTCTCTTGGCAGGCCGAGCGTTTCGGCAATAAAGCTCCGCGCTGGATTGCTTTGTTTAGTATGTTTGCGTTATTCGCATGCACTCTACAGTTGTGGCTTAAACACGATTACTCGTTGGCAAACTTGTCCGCTGGTCAATCCGTTTGGGCAGAAGAATTACAAGTAAATTGGATTCCACGCTTTGGCATTAGTTTTCATTTGGCCTTGGATGGTTTGTCAATTTTGATGTTGTTGCTCACCGCATTTTTGGGTGTGCTTGCCGTTATTTGTTCATGGTCAGAGGTTCAACGTAAAGTAGGCTTCTTCCACTTGAACTTGTTGTGGATTTTGGGTGCGGTTGCGGGTGTTTTCTTGGCTCTCGACTTATTCTTGTTCTTCTTCTTTTGGGAAATGATGTTGATCCCAATGTTTTTCCTAATCTCCCTCTGGGGCCACAAATCAGTGGAAGGAAACAGCAGGGTAGGTGCTGCAACTAAATTCTTTATTTATACCCAATCGTCTGGCTTGTTGTTGTTGCTCGCTATTATCGGTTTAGTGTTTGTTCACTACATGCAGACTAATGTCCTCACCTTCGACTACGCGGCATTGCGTAACACGCAAATGAGCGAAGGTATGGAAATGATTTTGATGTTGGGTTTCTTCATCGCTTTTGCTGTGAAGTTCCCCATCGTTCCTTTCCACTCTTGGTTGCCTGATGCTCACTCCCAAGCACCTACAGCGGGTTCAGTGGACTTGGCAGGTATTCTATTGAAAACTGCCGCTTACGGTATGTTGCGTTTTGCTATCCCGTTCTTCCCTCATGCATCGCAGGAGATCGCACCGATTGCTATGTGGCTCGGTGTTGTTGGCATTATCTACGGTGCCTTTGTTGCTTACGCGCAAGATGATATTAAACGCTTGATCGCCTATACCTCTATTTCTCACATGGGCTTTGTATTGATTGGTATTTACTCCTTCAATCAAATCGCAATGCAGGGTGTGGTTGTGCAGATGTTGGCGCACGGTGTTTCAGCGGCAGGTTTGTTCATCATTTCCGGCCAGTTGTATGAACGCTTGAAAACTCGCGACCTTAATAAAATGGGCGGTTTGTCTGCCCGTATGACCGGTATTCCACCTATCGCTATGTTCTTTGCTGCAGCATCGCTCGGCTTACCCGGCTTGGGTAACTTCGTGGGTGAATTCTTGATTCTGGTAGGCACATTCAAAGTTAACCAAACGATCACTCTGTTTGCGACATCTGGTTTAGTGCTGGGCGCGGTTTATTCATTGATTATGGTTCAGCGTTCAATCCACGGCGCACCGCAAAGTACAGAACAGTTGCCGGGCATCAACGCACGTGAATTAACCATGATGGCCAGCTTAATTTTAATTATGGTGTGGTTGGGCTTATATCCTCAGCCAGTGTTAGACACATCAGCAGCGGTTATGTCGAGTATCGAGCAAATAATAACTGCTTCTCAAAGCATTCCGGTTGCGCAGTGAGGTTGTAATGACAATAACTTTGGAAAATCTTCAGGCGCTTTTGCCTTTATTGATTACATGCGCGACCACCGTGTTTGTGATGTTGGCAATTGCCATTAAGCGTAATCATTGGTGGAACGCTACAGTAACCGTTGCTGGTCTCAATATCGCGTTACTCTCAACTGTTTTTGTGGCTTTTAAACCATACTTTTTTCCGCAAACAGAGGCACTTCTTCCGCAAACAATCACCCCGTTGTTTGTTGTCGATGGATATGCTTTGTTCTTTTCGGCTTTGACGCTCATTGCTGCCTTGGGTGCGACCACTTTAACCAACGCATACATTGAGTCTTCGAAGCGCAACCGTGAAGAAGTTTATTTGCTTATAGCAATCGCTACCGCAGGTGGCATTGTGATGTGTTGTGCGCACCATATGGCTTCGTTGTTTATTGGTTTGGAGATGATGTCGATTGCGCTATACGGTATGGTTGCTTATACCTATGATCGAGCTCGCTCATTGGAAGCCACTATCAAATACATGGTTCTCTCTGCAACTGCGTCAGCGATTATGCTATTTGGTATTGCGTTAATTTACGCTCAAATCGGTTCTCTCGCGTTCGCAGAAATCGGTGCCAAAATCACCCAAGAACCAAGTCTGCTTATTGTTGTTGGTGGCATGATGTTGGTGATTGGCTTGTTCTTCAAATTGTCGCTCGCGCCTTTCCACTTGTGGACCCCTGATGTTTACGAAGGCGCACCTGCACCCGTCGGCGCGTTCCTTGCCACCGCTGCGAAAGTAGCTGTGTTCGCTGTTTTGGTTCGCTTTGCCATTATTGAGTCAAAAAATGTATTGGCTTCCGCGCCTTTCGTTATCACGATGATTGCCGTAGCTTGTATTTCTATGCTCGTCGGTAACTTACTTGCGCTCAAGCAAAACAATATCAAACGTATGTTGGGCTACTCCTCAATTGCGCATTTCGGTTATCTGTTGTTGCTTGTTCTCGTAGGCGGCCCGCAATTTGGTGTTGAAGGTTTTGCGGTTTATCTCGCGATCTACGTGATGACCTCCTTGGCTGCATTTGGTGTTGTGACTCTGATGTCTTCTGCTGATGCTAAACGCGACGCAGATACACTGAATGACTACCGCGGTTTGTTTTGGCGTCGTCCTTATCTCGCCTCCATCTTTACCTTGGCGCTTTTCTCGCTCGCCGGTATTCCGCTCACAGCAGGCTTTATTGGTAAGTTTTATGTGGTGACTGCTGCGGTGGGCGCCGGCCCTTGGGGTTGGATGGCTGCTGCTTTTGTTGTTCTGGGTTCGTCTATCGCGATTTACTTTTACCTTCGCACAATCATTAGCTTGTACCTCGCCAAGAAAAACATGCATCGCTTCGATGCGGATATCAACTGGGGGCAACGCACCGGTGGCATCATGGTGTTAGGTGCTGCGGCATTTATTTTGGTGATTGGTATTATCCCGAACCCCTTGATGTTTATTGCACAAATTACTCAATTGATCTGGTTGCCAACGCCATAATAGGTTGAGTTAACCAATACGAATGCCGACCTAGGGTCGGCATTTTGTTTATGAGATCCCTAATTATCAGAAACCTATCTTTTACCAACTATACGCAGAGCTTTTTTGGAGGTTGTTGTGGAAATTGCATGTCTCGACTTGGAAGGTGTTTTAGTTCCAGAAATTTGGATTGAATTTGCAAAAGTAACTGGCATTGAATCACTTAAAGCAACAACACGCGACATTCCTGATTACGATGTGTTGATGAAACAACGTATTCGTATTTTGGAAGAAAACAATCTTGGTCTGAAAGAAATTCAGGACGTGATTGCTACTTTAAAGCCTTTGGATGGCGCAGTCGAATTTGTAGATTGGTTGCGTGAACGCTTTCAAGTTATTATTTTGTCGGACACTTTCTACGAGTTCTCACAACCGCTTATGCGTCAGTTGGGCTTCCCAACCCTTTTGTGCCACCGTTTAAATATTGATGAGCGCGGTATGGTTGCTGGTTACACTTTGCGTCAGCGTGATCCAAAGCGTCAGTCAGTGCTCGCTCTGAAAACCTTGTACTACCGTGTAATTGCGGCGGGTGATTCCTACAACGATACAACCATGTTGGGCGAGGCTGACCAAGGTATTTTGTTTCATGCTCCGCAAAATGTGATTGATCAATTCCCGCAATTCCCTGCTGTGCACACCTATGAAGACTTAAAGAAAGAATTCATTAAGGCAAGTAACCGCGAGCTAACTCTTTAGTTGTTTGGCTCTTTGCAGAAACAAAAAAGCCGAAGAATTTCACTTCGGCTTTTTTGTTTATCATCTGACGAAAATCAGTAAAGATTTGCTCTGAAAAAACCAATTGCCATTTGGTAGCCTAAGAGTTGTAACTCCGCATCGTACCTGTCTCCTTCATCACGCATAAACGCGTGTACGCCATTGAATTCATGCCATTCGAATTTAACTTTGGCATCAACCAGTTCTTTATAAACAATCGCGCGCCCTTCCGGTGGAATATGCGGGTCTTGTTTTCCCCAGATCATTTGCATAATACCGCGAATTTCTTTTGTCCGGGTACGACTATCGTTGCCAGGTTGTGACGGTGTTAGGCCAGAATGAATATCTGTTGCATAAAAACAACTTGTCGCGGAAATCGCTGGGTTGATTGCAGCGCGATAAGCTAAGCCACCACCTAAACAAAAACCCATAGCCCCGATGTTGCCTGAAAAATAGGGCAGGGTACGTACATAATCAACCATGGCTTGAGTGTCTGTATCGTGTGCTTCTAAAAATTTGGCAACTTTATCTGCATTACCTTTGTCTCGGCCTGCATCATCGTATCCCAGCACAGTTCCGATCGGATTAAGTTCGTGGAATACCTCGGGAACAATCACTATAAACCCATGGCCGGCCATGATTTGAGCGCTGCGGCGAATGGGTGAAGTTTGTTGAAAGATTTCGGAGTACAACAAAATAGCGGGATATTTTTTTGAAATATTCTCAGCGTCTTCCTTCGGACGATATACATAACAACGCATTGTTCCCGTTGGCGTTTCCAAATCGACCTGATGATTTTGAATGAGCATTTTTTCCTCTCTTGTGTTGTTTAATTGCCAAAATGGTTTTCGAGTGTGTCCAATAGCACCTTCACTTTGGCGATACTTTCTTGGTATTCGTTGTCCGCATCTGAGTCGGCCACAATGCCGCCACCGCCCCAGCAGTGAATTTTTTGCTGATCGCAAATCAAGGTGCGAATTGCGATATTGGTATCCATATTTCCGCACGCACTGATGTAACCAATGCTTCCACAGTAAACAGAACGGCGTACAGGTTCCAGTTCTTCAATAATTTCCATGGCGCGGATTTTAGGCGCGCCTGTGATGCTTCCTCCTGGAAAGCTATTGGCGAGTAAATCTATAACGGTTGCGCCATCTCTTAGGGTACCCGTGACGGTGCTGACTAGGTGGTGGACGTTGGCAAAGCTTTGCAAACGAAATAGCTCAGGAACCCTAACGTCTACACAAGTCTTGCTCAGGTCGTTGCGTAGAAGGTCTACGATCATCAGATTTTCGGCACGGTTTTTTAAGCTCGCTTCCAGTTCACTGGCGTTGGCTTTATCTTCTTCCGGTGTTCTGCCCCGCGCGATAGTACCTTTGATGGGCTTGGTTTCGGCTTGCCCCTGTTTCAGTTTTACAAAACGTTCTGGCGATAGGCTAAGAACGGCTCCTTGTTCAAACTCCATATAGGCGGAGAAAGGAGACGGCAGAGATTCCCGCAGCTTTAGGTAGGCCTGGTATTGGTCTCCCTCGTATTCGCTGCTGAATCGTTGGGCAAAGTTAACTTGGTAGCAATCGCCAGCGGCGATGTAATGTTTAATCTTCGCAATTGATTGGCGACATTCGTCTACATTAAGATTGGCTTTAAACCTATTGATTTTAAAGGGTTTTTCATCAGAGTTATCATTCTGCTTTAAGTCGTGAAACACTCCCATTTCCGATGCGGTCTTACAAATTTGCTCGATATCAAAAAAGTTATAAGCCGGAGCCAAGGCATTGTTAACCACAAGCCAAGCTTTTTTTTCGTGATGATCCTGAATAATTGCCCAAGGGTAAATGCCTACACACATATCGGGCAACTCAACATCCCGCTTAGCCAAAGAGGGTATATCTTCCAAACGCCTACCTAAGTCATAGGCAAAATAACCCAAAGCACCGCCACAAAATGGAACCTCAGTAAGCGTATTGGCGTTTCGGGTGAGGCATGTTTGAAGAATCTCGAAGGGTGCATCGCAAGAAGTAGTTTCCCCGGCGGGGCTATAGACGGTTGTTTTATCGCCGCAGGTGATGATCTTGACGGCTGGAGCTGCACATAGAATATCGAACCGACCATAACTGCTTTGCGGGTAACAGGAATCCAGCCAGATTGGCATAGGTAAATGGCGAATCTGCGTGAACCAATCAGATGACTTCTCACGATATGAAACGGGGATCAAACGAGCAGTGTGCATCAACTAAACACCTGAAAAATGTCGCTGCATTTTAGCCTAAAGCGGTACGTCTGTTCGCGCAAAATAGTGCTTTTGAGATACGCCTCTGTAACAAAAATGGTTTTTGCTGTCAGAATACCGCATCAATAAAAACGGGTATTTAAGCCTAAGGGAGTTTTTGATGGTGTTAATGATTGTTGGTGCAGTTCTTGGCTTGCTTTTCGGGTGGGGATTTTTAGGTTACCAAGGTTGGGTTTTAGGATCCATGCTAGGTGGGTTGGCTGGGCTTGTTATTCATCAATTAAAGAAAATTACTCTTCTCGAAAAATCTCTCCAGTTATTGAAAGAAGAGCAGTTCAAAATCAGTCATCAGCTATCAGAGCTAAAAAATAGCCCTCTAAGTAAACCCGCCAGTGCCATCGCGCCGGAAATCAAAAAGCCACTTGCAGACCGCGTAAACGAATTGGCAGCAACTCAATCCATAAAAGCTAATTCAACGAATAATGAATCGCTTAGTCTCGATCTAGATTTGCCTGAAACACCACAAAAATCCAACGTTAAGTTGCCTCCCGCGCAACCGCAAGTACAACAGCCGCGTGAACCGAGTATTGGGGAGAAAATTTTTTTTATGGTGCGACGTTTTTTTACCGAAGGAAATCCCATCGTCAATATTGGCATGGTGATTATGTTCTTTGGTGTGAGCTTTCTTGTTAAGTATGCGTCCGGCCAAGGTTATTTTCCCATCGAGCTTCGCCTCACCGGCGTGATCCTCGGCGCTATTGCGCTACTGATATTTGGATGGAAAACACGCACACGTGCGGGTAATTATGGATTGGTTTTGCAAGGTGGTGGTATCGCTATTATTTACCTGACGCTTTTCGCCGCCGCAAAAATGTACGGGTTGATTCCCTTGGGTGCAGCATTTGGTTTGCTATTTTGTGTGGTTGTTTTCGGCGTTTTACTGGCGCTTTTACAGAATACACAAACGCTTGCGATACTCGCCACAGCTGGTGGTTTCCTTGCGCCCATTTTGACTTCAACAGGTGAGGGTAGTCATGTCGGTTTGTTTAGCTTCTACCTAATTTTAAACTTGGGTATTTTGGCAATAGCGCTTTATAAAGCATGGCGCCTGTTAAATTGGGTGGGCTTTATGTTCACCTTTGTAATCACTACTGCTTGGGGTGTATTGAAATACGAGCCGATTTTTTACGTGAGCACACAACCCTTTTTAATTGCCTTCTTTGCGCTTTATCTTATTGTTTCCATCTTGTTCTCTTTCAAACAGCCAACCAATTTAAAAGGCGTGGTTGACGGAAGCTTAGTGTTTGGTTTGCCTCTCATAGCATTCGGATTGCAAACCGCTCTTCTAATACATACAGAGCATGGTCTTGCAATTAGCGCGATTGTACTAGCGGCGATTTACATTTTGTTATCGCTGTTTATGGCGCGCCAATACCTTGATACGCATCGCGTGTTGATTGAATCATTTTTGGCTTTGGGTATTTCCTTTGCCACTCTCTCAATCCCATTAGCCTTAGATGCAAGTTGGACTTCTATAACCTGGGCATTAGAGGCGACTGGGCTGGTGTGGATTGGTTTGCGCCAGCAACGTTTACGCGTGCGAGTTGTTGGTTATTTATTGCATGTGGCGGCAGCCTGTTCGTTAGTTATTTTCGGTGACTTGCATACAGGAATAAAACCGATTATCAGCGGCGATTTCGTGGGATTAGCCTTGCTCTCATTTACCTCATTTATTATTGGTTATTTGTTACATCTCTTTGTTGACAATACCAAATCGGTGGAACGAGTTATCACCAAGCTTGCAATAGTCTTTGGCGTTGTGTGGTGGTTTGTCGCGGGTATTAATGAAATCAATGCCCACATTTTAGAGCAACATTTATTCAGCGGTATTATCATTTTTGCAACGCTTTCGTCAGCAGTTCTAATGTGGGCGGGTCAAAAGCTTGTATGGGAAAGTTTGGGTAAGAGCGTATTTGCGTTGTTGCCGTTCATGCTAATTTTGTTTGGTTTGGAATGGTTTTTTAACCTAGATGATCAACATCCTACGCAAGGATTCACTCCACTCGCTATTGCTTTTTTCTTTGCTCTCCAATACCTATTCTTACGCAAGCAAGAAAGCGCGTCACAACCTCCCGTTAGTTTGTTGCGATGGTGGCAAGTTTTTAGTGCTTGGGGATTGATAGGTTTAATATTTTGGGAGGTGTCGTGGCAGAAAGACCATTTCAATTTGCACGGTACCGCTGGTTTAATGGTTTGGTTTGCTGCTTTGATCATTCCGGTGATTGCACTCATAGGTGCCGGCCAGAAAAAGTTGTGGCCTTTTGCTCGTTATCAACACGAATTTAAAAATTGGATTCCAGCGCCTTTATTTATATTGGCGGTCGCTTGGTTCGTTTCTGTTTGCAATAAAAACCCATCCGGTTCTACACATTACATACCGCTTTTGAATCCATTGGATCTGGCGCAGTTTGCTGTTGTGTTGGTGTTTGCCTACGCCGCTAAACATCAATTTATGAATGCGATTGGCTTTGTATCTAATAAGGTTCGCTTTAGCTTTTTGGGTGTGATGTTTTTTGCTTGGCTTAACGTGGTGGTTCTGCGTGCTGTTAGCAACTATCAGCAGATTCCCTATTACATGGATAGTTTATGGGATGCGGCACAAGTGCAAATGGCTTTATCCATTTTGTGGACTGCATGTGCATTAGTTATCATGAATCTATCGAGAAGAATACAACGACGCGAATTATGGTTAGTTGGGGCAGGATTCTTAGCCATTGTTATCTTAAAACTTTTCACTAAAGACCTTTCTGGCAAAGATACCTTGGCGGGTATTGTTTCTTTCTTGATTGTAGGTGTGTTAATTCTGCTAATCGGGTACCTATCACCCATCCCAGCCAAAATTGTAGCTGCTAGAGAAAGCGCGCCTGATAAACGAGGTGAAGACAAGCAGTTGTCAGGTGAACAATTACAAAAAGTAGGTGCTCAGGAATAATTTCATGAAATATTTTTTAAAAACCTTGTGTTTTGTACTTCCTCTAATTACTTCAGCTATTGGATATTGCGCAACACCCGTTTATGAAATCCAATCTGCCAATGGAACCTTTATACAGGTTCCATTGAGGCATGAGTTGTTTCGGTACAGCAAAACTCCAAGATTGGACGATGTTGTCGTGTTGGATTCGACAGGAGCGTCTCTGCCTTTTAGGGTTGTAAGTGTTGCGCCCGCACAACCAAAGAAAACGGAAGAAGTTGTTACAGAGCCTTTGGCTTATTTTCCGATTGCGTCTGATGCAACTCCAGATACATTACGCCAGTTGCGTACAACGCAAATAAAAACCAGTAGCGACAAAACCCAAGTTTTTACAAGCAACAAGGTACTCAACAACGCTACACCAGATTTCTATTTAGTTGATGTGAGTAAAATCGATAGGAATCTTTCAGGTATCGGTATTGATTGGACTGCTCAAACAAATAACCAGTACCTTGAGGTGGAGCTGGAAGCTACTCGAGATTTAACTAATTGGTTTTCTTTAGCTAAAGCCAATTTGGTTAATATCAATCAGGATGGCGAAAGTCTTGTACGCAATGTTGTTTCTGCAGTAATCGAGAAGGGAAATGTTGAGTTTCTGCGCATAAAAATTTTGCGCGGTGCAGATAATTTAATGATTAACCGAGTATTCGGAGAAATTCGCGAGCAACAACAGCTTGAAAAGCCAATGCAAGAAACTTGGAGTTTGCAAGGCGAATCTGCTAAAAGCCAAACAACAGCGTATTTGCCCAGTTCTCACAGCAAGGCAGTTACTGTGGCAGCCTGGGAATTTGTACGCAATGAAGTTACACCTGTTGATAGTGTCGCGATTGATCTCGAAACCCGCGCTTACGCAGGTGGTATAAAGATATTCTCGAGAGCCTCTGAAAACGCAAACTGGATATTACGCCATCAGGGGATTTGGTTTAATACTCAAATTGGCGATAAATGGGAGAAAAGTAATCCCATAAGTACTTACGCGGTTCGTGATACTTTTTGGCGTGTTGAACTCAATGAGTCGATGAAAGCGAGTGCTACACCGAAGATTCTTTTCGGTTGGTCCCCTTACCAATTACAGATAATCACCAACAACAAGCCTCCTTACACTTTGGCAATTGAAACTGGAAAGAAACCTTTAGATAACCGAGATCAAGTTTTTAACCAGATATTATCAGCAACTAATCCGCAGTGGATTCAGGCCAATCTAATCTCTCTAAGCGTGCCTCCCTCTGCACTAGCGGCGTCTGAACAAATAGATTGGAAGCAATGGCTTTTTTGGGTGGCGCTTATCTTGGCGGTAGGCGTATTATTGGCATTTTCTTTAAGGCTGCTTAAGCAGCTAAATATCGCCAAAACCGAATAAAATGTTTCGCTTCAAATACACAGGATTCATAAAACCATAATGAAAGAGTTAATGAGTGCTAGTTCTGCGATAGCAGTGCCATCCATACCTGCGGTCATTGACCTTGAGGCATCTGGTTTTGGCAGCAACAGTTATCCTATCGAAGTGGGCTTCGCTTTACCCAATGGTCGGTTAGCCTGCACATTAATTCGCCCTGAGCCGGAATGGACACACTGGGATGAATCAGCTTATGCGGTGCATGGGATAACCCGCGACCTGCTCATGGCATTTGGTAAACCCGCCAACCAAGTTGCGCACTGGTTGAATCAGCAATTGAAAGGGATGACCGTTTATTCTGATGCTTGGGGGCACGATTACGCGTGGCTCGCCATTTTGTTTGATGCTGCAAATCTCGCCCCAAGTTTCAAGCTGGATCATCTTGCGAGCATAATGCCGGAATGCGAAGCAGCACGCTGGAATTCCATTCATCAAGATATCGAAAAAGAATTAGGACTAAAACGTCACAGAGCCAGTAACGATGCGCTCATGTTGCAACGCACCTGGGTTCGTCTCATGGATAGTAACCGTTTCACTCACGCTTAAAAATGCGTTGAAAATTTAGCAAATTTTCACGCTGACGCTTCTAGCGAAATTGATAGTAATCCTTCATCCCTATGAATATAAGAACGGTTTTACATGAGCTACGTTTGCTCATCGGATTTGAACGCAATACAACTAGCCATGGCGAAAAATGGATTTCTGCGGTAGGCGCAACACTCGGTATAATTTCGGTTTATTGGATCACGCGTTGGCAGTTTCCCCATGGTTTTATGGAGAATGCCGGTTCTTTAATAATGGTCACGTCCATGGGAGCATCAGCGGTGTTGTTGTTCGCTGTTCCGCAAGGTGCGCTTTCACAGCCCTGGTCCGTTATTGGCGGTCATTTATTATCGGCGTTTGTCGGAGTGAGCTGTCAAAAATTATTTCCAGATCAAACTTGGACTGCTGCCGTGGCAGTAGGTGTGGCCGTAGGCGTTATGCATTACGCGCGCTGTATTCATCCACCCGGTGGCGCAACTTCATTGGCGGCAGTGATTGGCGGTTCGGAAGTTCATGCGCTTGGTTATCACTATTTAATCATGCCTATATTAGTTAACGTGATTGCTATTTTATCGATGGCCATTTTGTTTAACGCATTCTTTCATTGGCGTCGTTATCCTGCACATTTACACAAACGCATTCGCGAATCCAGACAAACACAACCCGCTGAGCGCCAATTTGAATTAACTCAGGAAGATTTTTCGGCAGCGATGCAGCAATTAAACTCCTATGTGGATATTACTTCGGAGAATTTGACTGAGCTTTTAGAGCTTGCAAAGCAGCATGCGGAAAAAAATATTACGCACCCTAGTGACATTATTCCCGGTAAGTTTTATAGCAATGGAAAGCTCGGAAAATTGTGGAGTGTTCGTCAAGTACTGGATGGGTCTGATGATAATGTGATCCCTGAAAAAGATCGTGTTATTTATAAGGTGCTTGCTGGCAATGGAGCTTATCAAACGGGAATTTGCCTGCGTAGCGAATTTCGCCAGTGGGCGCGTTTTGAAGTCAAGCCGCAAGGCAATGGGCGTTGGGTAAAAGTTGAGGCGGATTAATCTAATCACCCATTCGAAATCCCATTACAAATTTCAACAAATAATTTGATGTGCTTCATTGTTCTACTCCGATACCATAAGCACTTAATACATTTCAGCTTATTTGGATAATAAAATGCTTTCTAAGAATCTCAGTTTTTATAATTTGTTCAAGCGTCATTTTCGCATATTTGGTTTGGCTTTTTCGTTACTGATTGCTCCTTCAGCAATGGCAACTATTGTGCAGTTTCAAACGGTAATGGGCGACTTCCAGGTTAACCTCTACGATAAGAACACACCTAAGACGGTTGAGAATTTTTTAGCGTATGTTAAAGCGGGAGCCTATAGCAACACCGTTATTCATCGTGCCATCCCGGGTTTTATTGTGCAGGGTGGCGGATTCAAATATGACACCAAGTTTCCGTTAGTTGACGTTGTGCAAAATGCGGCTGTAATAAATGAGCCTGTATATGCAAATAAGCGTGGCACTATTGCCATGGCAAAAGTACGCGAAAACCCAAATTCCGCAACGAATCAGTGGTTTTTCAACGTGGCCGATAACAGCAGTAAATTGGATGCCCAAAATAGTGGCTTTACTGTTTTTGGTGAGGTGATGGGAAATGGTATGGCTATAGTAGATGCCATGGTTACGCTCAATATTTTCAATTTAGGTTCCAATACGGCGTTTACTGATATTCCGCTAAGAAACTACACATCAGCCAACGCAACTAATAATGTCGCCATAACCGACAAAAACTTGGTAATGATATTAAATGTTGTTGTTCTTGATGCTAACGTAGATACAGCTGCAAATTTAAATCCTACAAAAACGACTTACACTCCAAATTCTGGTGGCGGCTCTTCTAGTGGTGGGAACAATAGCAGCAGCGATGGCGGGGGAGGCTCTATAAATTTGTGGGGATTACTGCTTCTTGCTGGTCTTGCTTTACCGAGGCTGCGTCGCAAATAGTCGTTTACAAATGATCTAAACTCATTTGTAATACCGCGAATTTCGAATGAAACTGTTTGGTGAGTAATTGCCAAGCAGTTTTTTATTTTTAAGGAGTTCGCATGATTACCTATTTATATTGGCTTGCAGTGATTCTTGGGGCAGGCTTTGTGGGATGGGCCATTGGCAAATTTGTAAATTATAAATACGGCGCGCTCGCAGCACTTGTCCTTATATTTATCGGTTGGGTCGCTTTTTTCTTCAAGTACGAGCAAATGTTTGTGAAGAATTACGGTGGCGTGATGACTATTAGCGTGCCACAAGGTCAAATTCATTTGTCTTCAACCTGGAAGGACGATCATCTGTGGATCGAAAACTACGATCCTAAAACCAATTCCTGTTATTTCAATGAGTACTCAAAGGGGCACCTCTTGCAAGGCAAGGTGATCATTGAAAACTGCAATCCAGCATTGCCAGCCAGCTCCAAATAATATGAGTCTAAGGACTAAAAAATTAGATCATTTTCTTCTAACTACCCGTATTTCTTTAAAAGCTATCATTAGAAGCTACTTTTAAAGAATGCAAAGTGGTTTGCTAGTGTTTGAATATTGAGGTGTTTGATGAGACGTGTAAGTGTTTGGGCGAAATTAATTAGCGTAGTTTTAGTAGTAATGTGTTCCCACCAAAGTTTGGCTGTAACTGTTCGTGGCAATACCTGCGACGCAATCCAGAAAACCATTGATAAGTTGCCGGCAATTGGTGGTGAAGTCATCATTCCTGCGGGGACTTACACCTGTGCAACACCTATTATTTTGGATCGTGACAATGTGATTGTAAGAGGCGAGGGTGCAGCAACCTTGTTGCGCGTGGCAGATAAAGCCAATATACCCGTATTTGTGATGGGGCAAACCCAACGCTCTCCAACGGTGACCCGTCGTTATATTCAAGTGAAGAATTTACACATCGACGGCAACCGCGCAAAGCAAACATCAGAATGCATGGGTGGTCCCTGCAGTGATGAATTTCCATTGCGCAATAACGGCATAACAATTCGCCGCTGTGAAGACTGTGTTGTTGACAACGTCACTGTGTATGGCGCTATTTCGGGCGGCTTGGTAACCGAATTAGGATGCTATCGCTTGATGATTCGCGATTACACATCTTACGACAATGAGTTTGACGGATTTGCAGGTTATGAAACAGAGAACAGTACCTTTTCCGGGATAAACCTCTACAACAACAAAGGCGCGGGCATATCTGCCGACATACACTTCGACAACAACAAGTTTAGCGACGTTACCATTACTAACACCCAAACAGTGGGTATTTTTATGCGTGACTCATCTAACAATTCTTTTACAAACGTTCACATTCGTAATTCAAAAGAGCACGGTGTGTTTTTGGCGCAGGTCGATGATGACATTACCAAACCTGCGGCAGGCAATACTTTTAACAGCTTGGTAATTTCCGGATCGGGGGGGTACGGTATTTTGATTAGCGATGCGTCCTGCGTGAACAATTTATTTGTCGCAAGCCAATACATTGATAACGTGAAAGGTTGTTATGGTGAAGCGGCGTCTAACTTAATTGAAGGCGTTGGGGCTATTTGCCGTTAGATTGCTTTATATATGCGCCAACTGACATTCATGCCTAACTGATACAATTAGTAAGTAAAAAAATCCATCTGTCTAGATGGATTTTTTTTGATAGTTTTAAGTTAAAACTGGCTCAAAAGTTTCAGGTTTGGCCATGCTCGCATAAGTTAAATTTATGTATAAATTCAGAACATGTGGGGACTGATGCATAAATATATCTAAATAGCGGGCGCTGCTTGGTAACTTATCTTTTAAAGTCTCTACACAGAAAGCCTTGGCAGATTGCTCCAGAACTTCGCTAAATATCACAGGCTTTTTAAAGCGAGCGGTAGGGTTATTATTGCAGTATTGAGTGAAAGCATAAAGCGCTTCAACCACAGCGCTTTTATAATAGGCGGGGTGAAGCTGATGCGTCAGCTGATCAATAAGCAGCGCAAAGCTCTCTTCCCCAGCAGTCATTGAACTTAGAACCATATCGCAATCCAGCACAAAACTTTCCGGATTCGTCACACCAAACACGAGTTTTTTAGCGTGGCTCAAACTGTTCCATATTTCCTTCAAGAAGTGGTTATCAAAATGCGTGATGAGCCCGCGCGCTAATCGCCACTCTTGCCAATCAGTACTGGCTGCATCCGCAGCCATAATGTCGCTCATCATGGTGTATTCATCGTGGTGCATTTTATAAGGTACCAAATGGTTAACACCTTGTGCGAATACTTTGGTGCGCGATATCAATACGTTCTTCAACTTTTTATAAATTTTTGCCGGCGATTGCAAACCAATCCATTCCAGCATGCTTACATCTTCAGCATCGTCTTTATCTAACGCAAACAACATGAGGAAGTTACGCAATTGAATTGAGCGCAAGCCATCAAATAGTTTAGGATCTGTACGAATCAGACCGCCAATTGCTGACAACAGTTCGAGAACAAGTGTTTGTTCGAGTGGATCTTTAAAGTTGTGATAAATACCTTCGAAGAACTCTGTGTTTGAGAAAGATTGGTCCACTTTAATCTCGGTGTGATTATTGTCGCCCACAGTTATAGATAGGTTGCGAGCCGCAATTACGGTCAGACTATCGCCAAGATCTACCGGTGAATAATTCATACGGGCAAAACAATAACGCGCTAAGAGCCAGTTGTTTTTGCTTTGGGCGCGATAGTAAATTTCTTTAATAAAATCACGAATAGTTACGTTAGTATTTAAGTCATCGATGACCGTATCCATCGGTTTGTCGGCCAAATACGCAACAGATTTTCTGAAATTGATAATGTCATTTTCAGTATTGAAGTTGCTGAGAATGTTTTTAGCCGTAGCTTCAAGCCAGGTGCAGTCCAGCTCTTTGTCTAATACAGTGCTACTGTCATTCAACGAGGTAACAGAGTTCACGTGAAAGTAGGGGATAGTTAACTGATTCACCCGTGAGGCGCGGTAAGCGAGGTTTGCAGAGGCATAGCCCACATATTCTTGCTCAGTACGCAATTGATAATCGCGGAACATGGCAAACAAGCTGCCTGCATCGGGAATTTTGCTGAGCTTTTTATCCACTAAAAATGAAAACACAGCAACTTCAGAGCTCAACCAATGTTTGTGAATGTACTGAATTTCTTGCGTCACATATTCGATGACCATTTGCGAGTCGAACATGCGGTAATCTTCTTTCTCACTCTGCAGCCAACTCAAACACAAATAGACTTTGTTGTTAATTTCATGAGATTGCGAGGTGGTTAAACTTTGCAAACGACGACGTGGTCGGCCACTTAATCCCAAAGCTTTATTCTCACCAACGTGAGCGTAAGCTTCCATTAAGCTGGGTGCGCTTACCACCGCCATGGGTTTAATATCTTGAATGGTTTCTGCAATCACACCGTGTTTGGCCAAGGTGTTTTTAACTTCTTCGTTCTCAGCAAGCACAACCAATGCAATTTGTGATTTTACAAACTTGGTTGAACGGCGGCGCATTTTTAACGGATCCAAATCCTCTGTACGAAGTAAACCTTCGTCCATCATCAACCCGGTTAAATACAAACTTTGCGCCCACACGAGTGGTAAGTTTTCGTTGGGAACACGTGGCTGTGTACGTGGATTTTTCTTTTCGGCATCGATATTTTCTTTGGGTACGTAGTAAAGCTCAGGTAACAAACCAATACCATCTACGTGAACCATTAATGCTTCGAGTTTTTTTCGGTAATGTTTCGCTGTTGCTTCACTTCCATCGAACAGTGCGCTGATATAGAGATAGGTAAAAAACAGCGGCCACTCGGATTCAATGTTTTCGAATTTCCCTAATTCGGTTTGCTCGTAATAAATACGAGAACTTTCTTCTACAACGGTTTGGTGACCGTCGAGCAAGAAACGCTTGCAGCCGTAATTACCGCCGAGTTTGGTCATAATCGCATCGCGTGTTTGTGTGGCAAGCGTTTCTTTACCTACCGCGAAGGCTGGGAAACCAATAATACTTAAGAGCGCGCTGTCAGTTTCTTTTGAAAGTGATTCGCGCGGTAAGAGAGAGGTTAGGGTAGTGCGCGCCAAGGAAATCGCATCCGCGATTACGTGAATAACACCGCGTTTGGACGCGTGCTCACCGTACAAATTAAATCCATCCAATGCTTGCAACGCAGCTTTCGCCATGCCCACTGAGCTCGCATTAATTTCCGTACGCCCGTTGTTTACTTTATTTCCGCGCTCCCAAATACCGTAGTCGGGCATGCGGTATGCGCTGGAGATGTAATACACGAGGTTTTGAATAAAATCGACTTCGTCATGCGTGCAAATAATTCGCAGGCCGGATGCCGTCATTTGGGCGAGCATTAACAAATAGAGGGAAGTTGCGTCAATCTGCAAGTGCCCCCAAGCGTTATCGGCAACAACGGGCAGGCCAGTTGCAGTGTCATATTTCGCGTGAAGCGCATCTATGTTGTTAAGCGTGTGTTTGAATTTTTCGACCTTGGGCGCTTGGCGCATCATGGATTGCAGCAGGCCACGCATTAACTTGATGGTGGATTGTTCCAGCTGATCGCTCTTATTGGTTTCACCTTGGCGGCGGTAGGCCAAACCGAGGCCCCACACGCAAATGATCGAATAAACGTTATCGCGAACCCACGCATCGGTGTAATCGCCGTGAATGTTAACGCTGGTACTAGCGGGCAAGAGACCAGTCACAGGGTGCTGGCGGTTCAAAATGACTGTTTCAACTTCAGCGTACAAACGCTCTAACAGCTGGGTATGTTTCATAGTTAATCGCAAATTATCAATTATGGGAACGCGGTGGGGCGTGGATCAGGTAAGTCTTTCTAAGAGTTTAGCTTATATCGACCTGATGGTGGCTCCAAGGAAAACTTAAGCTTAGGAAATGCAGCAATTATGATGCCACGGACTTTTAGTAAAAGTCCTTCAGATGCGTGATGATGGTTTAAAAGCTTCAAACGTTAAGACGGATCAAATCTCAACCCCAAGATAGGTTAAAAGCGCCGATTTGACGCTCTTTTTGATCATAAAATTAACTACTTAGTGGCGCGGGCGAGTTCTTTTTCAGATTTCAACTTAAAAACTTTACGCATTATGAGCGTTGCTGGGCAGAAGCCCGTAAACGACTGCTGAAATAAATTTGCACCAATAAAGACCGTGAACCAGAAAAAGTTTGGATGAACCAATTGGGTGAGTGCAACACTGATAAGAACCATAAGGCCTGCAAAAGCGGTTAATGCACGTTCACTGGACATAGATGTCTCCTGAATGAGTTTGAGGATGTTGTTGATAGTGATAGGCGTAGTAAACGACCGGAATTACCACAAGGGTTAGCAGGGTTGAAACCAGCAAACCAAAAATAAGCGATACCGCGAGCCCGCCAAAAATGGGGTCGTCGATGATAAAGAATCCACCCATCATGGCTGCAATAGCGGTCAGACTAATGGGGAGTGCCCGAACGGCCGCCGCGTTGATAGTCGCGTCTTCAAGTGTTTTACCGTCGCGAACTTCTTGCTGGATGAAATCCACTAACAGAATGGAGTTGCGCACGATAATGCCCGCCAATGCGATCATACCGATCATGCTGGGCGCCGTGAATTGTTGGCCGAGCAGTGCGTGGCCAGGGAGAATGCCGATAATGGTTAAGGGGATTGGTGCCATGATAATGAGTGGCACTGAATAGCTGCGGAACATGCCAACCACTAACAGGTAAATCATCACCAAGCCTACCGAGTAGGCAATGCCCATGTCGCGGAAGGTATCGAGTGTGACTTGAAGTTCGCCATCCCATTTCAGGCTCCAGCGGTAGGGATTTTCAGGCTGGCGGTTTAAGAACTGCTGAATGGGCTGGCCGTCTACATCGGTTTCCTTCAGTGTGTTGTAAATCGCGCCCAAACCATAAAGTGGACTGTCAGCTTTGCCCGCAACATCACCGGTAACGTAAACCACCGGCAACAGATCTTTGTGATAAATACTCTGGTTTCTGTGGCGCTCCAGAGTTTGCGTTACCTCGGTAATTGGGACTAGCTGCCCTTGCTGGCTGCGCACCTGAATATTTTTCAGATGTTCCAAGCGATCCTTCTCTGTGGCTGGCAAAGTGAGACGCAAAGGAATGGGAGATTTGGATGTCTCACTGTGTAGATAGGAGGCATCGTCGCCTTTTAAGGCAGTGCTGATCGCTTGGGCGATAGTGGTTTGGTCAACACCCAAGCGTGCGGCGCGGGCGCGATCCACAGCGATAAGCCACTGGGTTTGGTCGGCTTCGAGTGTGTCATCCACATCAACAACATCAGCTGTGTGTTCGAATACATGGCGTACTTGTTTGGCAACTTCACGCTGGCGGCTGTAATCGAGCCCATAGATTTCCGCAACCAAAGGCGATAGCACTGGTGGTCCCGGTGGAACTTCGACGACTTTCACATTCGCGTTGTAACGCTTGGCAATAGGCGCTAACAATTCGCGTGCTTGCGCAGCAATCTCGTGACTTTTGCGCTGACGATCATGTTTCTCAACCAAGTTCACTTGAATATCGCCCATATGTGCTTCGCGGCGTAAATAGTATTGACGAACCAATCCGTTGAAGTTGATGGGCGCGGCTGTGCCCGCATAGAGTTGGTAGTCGGTAACTTCAGGAAGCTTATCCAGTTCAGTTGCTAAAGCCTGCAACGTTAGCTGCGTGTTTTCAAGCGGCGTACCTTCGGGCATATCTACAATGATTTGAAATTCGCTTTTATTGTCGAAGGGCAACATCTTAAGCATTACGGCTTGTATGACGACCAAACCTATCGACAATGTAATTAAACCGAGAATGCCACCGAGTAAATAAAGGCGCGCTTTTTTGCCGTCTTCCTGACGCAAAAATGGCGTCATTATTTTTGTGAATAGTGGTAAAAAACGATGTTGGTCGGATGTCTCGTGCTTGTGTACGTATTTAAATCTGGCAAATAATTTTCGGTATAGCCAAGGGGTAAACATAAAAGCTACAGCGAGTGAAATCAGCATCCCGCTGGATGCATTAATGGGAATAGGGAGCATATAAGGCCCCATCAATCCGCTGACAAATGCCATGGGTAAGAGCGCGGCAATAACCGTAAAGGTGGCAAGTATGGTGGGACCACCGACTTCATTCACCGCAAGTGGAATAGCTTCGTCAAGTGATAGTTTGCTGTGAGTAAGGTGGCGATGAATATTTTCAACAACGACTATCGCATCATCTACCAAAATTCCGATGGAAAAAATAAGCGCAAAAAGTGATACGCGGTTGAGCGTGAACCCCCAAGCCCAAGAAGCAAACAAAGTAATCGCGAGCGTAACAATAACGGCCGCACCAACAACAAGAGATTCACGCTTGCCCAGTGCAACTAACACTAAAACAATGACAGACAGTGTGGCAAAAATTAATTTTTTTATCAGCGTTTTTGCTTTATCGGCTGCGGTCTCGCCGTAGTTGCGGGTGATAGTTAGTTGTACGTTATCTGGCAGGCTAATGCCGCGCAAATTATCTATGCGCTTGATAATTTCATCAGCCACTTCCACTGCATTTTCACCGGGCTTCTTTGCAATAGCGATAGTAAGTGCAGGAAACTGTCCGCTGGGTTTTCCATTTTTTGCCGGGAAGCCGTGGGTGACATATTGCGTAGCGTAATCTGCTCCTATTGTGATCTGTGCAACATCCCGCATAAACACAGGAGCATCGTGGTATACGCCTACCACTAGTTCTGAGAGCTCCTCGGGCTTCATTAAAAAGCTACCAGCTTTTACTAACTGCACTTGGTTATTGCTTACTAAAGTGCCCGCGGCAATCGATGTGTTTGCACCACTTAATGCCTGGTGCAAATCAGCCAAACTTAAGTTGTAAGCAGCTAAACGTTGTGGGTCGAACGCAATACTCACAACTGGATCTGAGCCGCCAATAATCGTAATGTCCCGCGTGCCAGAAACACGTTGCAAATCTGTTTGCAGTCGATGTGCTGTCGCTAATAAATCGCTGTTGGTGAGCTCGCCTTCTGACCAAATTGTTGCGCTTAAAATTGGAACGTCATCAATACCTTTAGGCTTGATGAGCGGTTTTCCCACGCCAAGGTTTGCGGGCAGCCAATCATTTTTTGCGTAAAATGCATTGTATAAACGTACGATTGCATCTGTGCGTGGTTCACCTACTTTGAATCGTACTGTTAAGGCGGCCATTCCCGGAGAAGAGGTGGAATAAATATGTTCGACACCTTTTATTTCAGAGATTAAATGTTCTGCGGGATTGGTAACTAAAGCCTCCACCTCGGCAGGACTCGCACCGGGGAAAGGAATAAATACATTGGCAAAGGTTACATTAATTTGCGGTTCTTCTTCGCGCGGTGTAATTAACACGGCGAAAATTCCGAGCAGCACACCTGTGAGCGCTAATAGTGGTGTTATCTCAGTGGTGAGAAATGTTTTTGCAATGCGACCGGAGATGCCCAAAGATTTTTTTTCCATCGCTTTCACCTTAGCGTGAAGCTTTTAAAGTTGTTGCAGCAACTAAAGGATCTACCGCTATGCGTTCACCCGGGTTCAAACCTGCCAACACAGGAAGGCGGTTATTGCTGGTGCGGCTTCCTAAACGCACTTGGCGCAAAGTTAAGTTTTTGTCTGTCACTACATAAACTCCAGACATTTCGCCGCGCTGCGCCACAGCCGATGCTGGCACCAATAGTTGTTCCGTTTCGCCTGTTACAAAAGCAACCTTTACCAAAGTGCCTGGAAAGAAATCATGTTGACCTTCAGGTAAATTAATCAACAGCTTAAAGCTATGACTTAGGGCGTCTGCGCTGGGAGGAATTCGTAAATCCCTAGTGTCTAACCAACTTCCATTGTTTAGTTGCACGCGTGCAGTTTTAAATTTTCGTATAGCACCCATGTAAGCTTGCGGAACATTTACCTGAACGCGTAATTGTTCCAGTGACAATCCGGTCATTAATGGAGTGCCAGGGGCAACTGATTCGCCCAGCTTCACTAAACGGTTGACAACAATTCCAGCATAAGGCGCATAAACGGCTGTGTACCCCAAGGCTTGTTCCGATTCTTTTTGCGCAGCTTCGGCCGATTTGAAAGCGGATTCGGCTTTATCAAAATCAGCTTTGGCAATTAACTTTTTAGCCAGCAAATCTTGCATGCGTTCATATTGCGCTTTTGATTCAGCGTATTTTGCTTGTGCTGAGTTCGCGCGTGCTCTTTGCTCAATATCAGTAATTCGTAAAATCAAATCGCCTTTTTTAACAAAATCACCCACGTCCACGGGCAAGTCGGTCACGCGGCCGCTGGTTTGTGCAGATACAGTCGCTTGATTAAGCGCTTCAATAACTCCATCAAACCGAATCTCTTGCGCGACCTTGGTGTTCTCCAGCGTAATGGTTGCAAGTTGAGGCACGCCAAATGCCGACTCATCTTTTGTCTTTTGGGAGCAGGCGCAAATCATTATTGCTGCTAATAAGAGCGAGCTAAGAGTTTGTAGAGTCATAAATATGTCCTGATTATTGGCGTTTAGACCGGGCAATAAATCGATTTCAATACGCTAATTACTTGCGATGCTTCCGTACCATTTAACCGGTAATAAACAGTTTGGGATTCTTTGCGGGTGCTTACCAAACCTGCCTCCCGCAAACCAGCAAGATGTTGGGAGAGTGCCGATTGGCTCAATGGAACGACTGCATTTAGGTCGCTTACGGACATCTCGCCAGGTATAAGGGTACAAAGAATCATCAAACGGTTTTCGTTTGCCAGGGCTTTCAAAAGCGCGGCTGCGGCTTGAGCGTGAGCACGAATATCGAGCGGGTCTTCGGGCGACATAGGTTGTGGATTGTTCATGGTTCACCTCCTTTTAACCATTATATTAGAGATATCTAAATTAGCAATATCTAATTTTGTGTTCACCTAAGTGGAAAAAGGCGAAATAAGCGCTAAGGTTAGGTGCATATAACAAAAAATTTAGAGGGTGATAAATGCCTGCGGCACCAATAACAAATACTGAAAATGAACGCCTAATGGCATTACTGGACCTTGAAGTACTTGATACACCACCCGAAGAGGAGTTCGATAGTTTGACGAATGCGGCCGCCATTGTGTGCGGGGCGCCCATTGCGTTGATTAGCTTGGTGGATGAACATCGCCAGTGGTTTAAGTCAAATGTCGGCCTGGATGGGGTTGTTGAAACCCATCGCGACTTAGCCTTTTGCGCGCATGCAATCAACGAAGATCATCTCTTTGAAGTTACCGATGCCTCTCGCGACTCTCGTTTTTGCGAAAATCCATTAGTCACTGGTGAGCCTAATATTCGTTTTTATGCGGGGGCTCCGCTTAGATTATCGAATGGCGCAAACGTGGGCACACTATGTGTTATTGACCGAGTTCCCCGAGCGCTTACCGACCAACAAAAGCAGGTGCTAAATCAGCTTGCCCGCGCCGCAACAAAAGCATTGGAAAGCAGACGCTCCTTCGTAAACTTGCAGAAAATGAAATTGGCAATTGCTGAAGTTGCTAAATCATTAGCGGAAAGTGAATCAGATTTTAGAGCCCTTGCTGAATCCAGTCCCCTCGGTATTTTCAAAACCGATGAAGCGGGGTCCTGTATTTACACCAATGAACGTTGGCAGCAAATTTTTGGGATGAGCTTGCAGGGTAGTTTGGGGGAGGGCTGGGCTTATGGAATTCACCCAGAGGATTCATCTAAAGTTTTCAATATCTGGAAAGAAAAATCCGCATTAGGTTCAGAGTTTGATCTGACATTCAGGACGCGTCATCCAAACGGGCGTGTTGTACACGTTTCATCGCGCGCCCGACCCGTTCGTAACGAGGCAGGGGATATAACCGGTTGGGTAGGCACTGTCGAAGACATTACCCAGCAAATGCTTCAAGAAGAATCCCTGCGAAAAAGCCAGTCGTTACTCAACCGTACCGGTCGTCTTGCCGGCGTTGGTGGTTGGGAGCTGGATATCAATACCCAATCCGTATACTGGTCTGACGAGACTTGCCGAATTCACGGCGTCGAAATCGGATACAAGCCACAGTTGCACGAGTCCGTCAATTTTTACGCGCCCGAAGCAAGGCCAATCATATTAAATGCAGTTAAAAATGGTTTGGAAAAAGGTGAGGCTTGGGATTTGGAATTGCCCTTGATAAGGCGAGATGGAACACCTTTATGGGTGAGGGCTGCGGGCCAAGTCGAATTTTCCGAAACAAAAACACCCTTACGAATCACCGGAGTATTTCAGAATATCACCGAGCAACACGCTCAGAGATTAAAACTCGAAGAGCTAGCGCGCGAAATTAAAGAGCAACATGAATTAATGCGCGTGACGTTAAAATCTATTGGCGACGCAGTAATCACGACAGATACACAAGGTTGTGTTGTTTGGTTGAATCCTGTTGCAGAAAGAATGACGGGCTGGTCATCTGAAGATGCGAAAGACAAACCACTTGCGCAGGTATTCAATATCATAAATGAAGAAACCGGCCTAACAACGCAAAACCCCATTCAAAAAGCGCTAGAGCTCGGAAAAATTGTAGGGCTTGCTAAAGATACCATTCTCATTTCAAAAAATGGTGATCGCTTTGGAATAGAAGATTCCGCTGCCCCCATAAAAAATGAGGCGGGAGAACTTTTAGGCGCTGTGCTTGTTTTTCACGATGTTACCGAACAGCGACGAATGAGTAATGAGATTAGTTACAGAGCTTCTCACGACTCGCTGACGGGGCTGCTAAATAGAACCGAATTTGAAACAAAGTTGCAAAAGCTGTTGAAGAGCGCGCAGGAAACACAAAAATCACACGCGGTCATGTTTATCGATTTGGATCAATTCAAAATCGTTAACGATTCGTGTGGGCATTCTGTGGGCGATCAACTGCTGCAGCGCATCAGCAAATTGTTATCAGAGTCAACGCGTAGCAGCGATTCTTTGGCGCGGCTTGGCGGCGATGAATTCGGACTCATTCTTGAGCACTGTGATCTCGATAAAGCCGAGCGAGTTGCGGAAAACATTTGTAACAAAATGGATGCATTCCGATTTGAACATGATGGCCAAAAATTCAGAATCGGAGCCAGCATTGGCGTTGTCGAAATGAACTCGCGTTGGGTAGGTGCAGCAGAACTTATGCAGGCGGCTGATCAGTGCTGTTATGCAGCGAAAGAAGCGGGAAGAAATAGGGTTCACTGCTGGAGAGATTCTGATCTTGCCATTCGCGAGCGCCACGGCGAAATGCGCTGGGTCACGCGTATAGAGCATGCGCTTGATGAAAATCGTTTTGTGCTTTTTGCCCAAGCCATCAAACAAATTTCTTATCCGTCTGATGGGCTGCATTTAGAGGTATTGCTAAGGATGGAGGACGAAAATGGCGAAATCATTGGCCCGAATGCGTTCTTCCCAGCAGCTGAGCGATACCAATTAGCAAGCCGGATAGATCGCTGGGTGCTGACTGAAGTTATCAAACATCTTCGAGACTTACAGGCTAACCATAAACTTCAAATGGTGTGCGTTAATTTGTCTGGTCAGTCCATTGGTGATCGCGCCTTTCATCGATTTGTTCTTGAGTTGCTGAGCTCGGCCGGCAGTAGAATTTGTCACTTGATTTGTTTTGAAATTACCGAAACTGTTGCCGTAACAAATTTAACCGATGCCGCAATCTTCATTAACGATGTTAGGCAGCTGGGTGCAAAAGTAGCTTTAGACGATTTTGGCGCAGGAGCTTCTTCATTTACATATCTCAAAAATTTGAGCGTGGATATTATTAAAATAGACGGGCAGTTCGTGCGCAATGTCACCACTGATCCGCTGGATACAGTTGCGGTTAAATGCTTTATCGATTTAGCCAAAGTTGTTGGTGTTAAAACCGTAGCAGAGTTTATTGATAGAACCGAAACTCTCAACAGAATGTCAGAGCTTGGCGTCGATTATGTGCAAGGATTTTTGTTGCATCAACCAGAGCGTCTTTCAAACTTTTACGGCGACATAGGATTAGCAACACTAGAGTGCGCAGGATAAGCGCATCGCTGGTGCGCAGGTCAGAGTCTCGGCGAGCCAAAAATTAACGCAACGCTTTACAGGTCGTTTGTTTTTCATTTTACAAAATGGAATAGGTGGACTGGCAGGTTGCGATTGAACTATGCTTTAAGCATAGCTTCTTAGAAATTCGTTCTTCTTGTGATTGCACAATGACCCAAGCTCGCTACAAAAAAATTCTGATTGCGTTGCTGCTCTTGGCTTTTACCAGCCAATCCTTCGCTGCTTTGGTTATGCCGTGTCAGTTTGCATCCCAGACATCCATGACCATGGATATGGACATGAGCGATATGGCTGCGATGGATCACGCGGGCATGGCCGATATGGATCATTCTGGCATGCATCATTCGGATCAACCGTCGACTACAGGTGCTGGTGATTGCTGTAAAACCATGGGTCATTGCGGTTCAGGTACTTGTTCATGGGTGTTTTTCGGTCACTTCTTTGATGCACCTATGTTTTCCCTAAGTTCTGAAGTCAATGCGGCTTACGCAGATGTAATTCCTGAACGTCTCGCTTCCTCCCTCTTTAAACCCCCGATTTTCCGTTAATACAGGACAGTTACGCCCGAAATTTGGGGTTTCTGCCAGTTCTGATCTTGACGGGAGCCGCTTTGCTCCTCGTTATCTAGGTTTTTACCGCACTTGAACATTGCTACGGAGCATGAAAATTTATGAAGACCCCCTCTTTATCGACACTGAACCGACGGAGTTTTGTGTTAGGCGCTTCATCTGCAGTTGCCTTAAGCGCTATACCCTTTTCCAAACTCGCTTGGGCAGATACGTCTCCCGATCTCAAAGGACCAACCGTCCTCAGCGGGAATCAGTTTGACCTCCAGATCGGTTACCAAAAAGTCAATTTCACGGGCACCGAGCGCATTGCGACCACGGTGAATGGCAGTTTTCCGGGACCTACCTTGCGCTGGAAAGAAGGCGAACGCGTAACTCTGCGTGTAACTAACAACCTTAAACAAGACAGCTCGATTCATTGGCACGGTATCGTCTTGCCATCGAATATGGACGGTTCGCCAGGCTTCGACTTCGCTGGTATCAAACCTGGTGAAACTTACGAATATCAATTTGATGTTAAACAAAACGGTACCTATTGGTATCACAGTCATTCGGGTTTTCAGGAACAAACAGGACTATTAGGTTCGATCATTATCGAGCCTAAAGACGCAGATCCCGTTGTCTATGACCGCGAGATGATCGTGCAACTCTCAGATTGGTCTGACGAAGTGCCGGAACAGGTTTACGCCAATCTGAAAAAAATGAATGACTACTACAACTTTAGCGAAAGAACGCTCGGTGATATGTGGCGCGATCTAAAAACCAAGGGTATTAGCAATACTTGGAACGAGCGCCGCATGTGGAACCAAATGCGCATGAATCAGAACGATATTGCGGACGTGACCGGTTATACCTACACCTACCTGATGAATGGTGTTACACCGGAGCAGGGCTGGCTAGGGCTGTTTAAACCCGGTGAAAAGGTGCGCTTGCGCATCATCAACGGCGCAGCCATGACTATTTTTGATGTGCGCATTCCCGGTTTGAAAATGACAGTGGTGGCTGCTGACGGCCAGAACATACAGCCCGTAGTGGTCGACGAATTTCGTATTGCCGTGGCCGAAACCTATGACGTTATCGTTGAGCCCGATGCCAATCAAGCCTACACCTTATTTGCCCAAAGCATTGACCGCACCGGTTTTGCGCGCGGTACTTTGACCGCGAATCCCAACTTGCGTGCCGAGATCCCTGCAATGGACCCAGTGCCAGTGTTAGGCCACAGAGATATGGGTATGGACATGGGCAGCATGGATCACAGTGGTCACGACATGAGTACAACGACGAGCCAGAACGTGGACCACAGCGCACATGACATGGGCAAAATGAATATGAATGATATGGGTCATAGCGGACATGACATGAACAAAATGGACATGAAAGGCATGGATCATAGCGGGCATGACATGGGCAAAATGGGCATGGAAGGCATGGATCATAGCGGGCATGACATGGGCAAAATGGGCATGGAAGGCATGGATCACAGCGGTCACGACATGAGCAATATGATGGGGCAGGGTATGGATCACAGCGGTCATGATATGGCAGCTATGGATTCCAGTCCGTCAGCAGCTTCCCTGACCAAAGCAGGGTTCGGCAATACCGAGAGCGCCCCCAAAATTACCCATGCACAAACCGAGTTTGGCCCTCATGTCGATACCCGTTCCATGGCACCGCAAAATGGACTTACCGATCCCGGTGTTGGTCTTCGAGATCATCAGGCGTTATACGGCCGAAAGGTATTAACCTATGCCGATCTTCGCGCGTTACATCCCACCCGCGACAAACGCCAACCCTCCCGCGAGATCGAGCTTCATCTCACCGGCAATATGCGCCGTTACATGTGGTCGCTTAATGGCATCAGTTTTATGGATGCAGCGCCGCTCCAACTGAAATATAACGAGCGAGTACGCATCACGCTGGTTAACGACACCATGATGACCCACCCGATTCATCTACATGGCATGTGGAGCGAACTCGAAACGGGAGATCCCGATTTTATCCCGCGCAAACACACGGTTATTGTGCAGCCCGGCGCCAAAATCAGTTACCTATTGACTGCTGATGCCAGGGGCCATTGGGCGTATCACTGCCATTTGCTGTACCACATGCTCGGCATGATGCGCACGGTCAAGGTGGTGTAGGAGATGAATATGAAAGCAAACTTGTGGAAAAAACGCGTTCTTGCAATGCTCATACCTGTTTCACTGACGTGCCTCAGTGCCTACGGTCACGAAAGCGATGACCCAGTACTAACGCGCGTCCTGCTCGACCAATTTGAGTTAAGCGATGGCGATAACAACCCCGTTAATCTGGAAGCGCAAGCGTGGATAGGTAAAAGCCTCAACAAACTCTGGCTCAAAACGGAGGTGGCGCGGAGCGATGGGCAAACCCAGGACGCCGAAGTGCAGGCGCTTTACAGCCATGCAATAGCCCCGTTTTGGGATGCGCAAATCGGCGTTCGCCACGACATCAAACCCAGACCCTCACGCGATTGGGGCGTAATCGGTATTCAGGGTTTGTCGCCTTATTGGTTTGATGTAGATGCTGCATTTTTCGTGGGCGAGTCTGGCCGGATCGCAGCGCGCCTTAAGGCTGAGTATGAGTTGTTAATTACCCAGCGATTAATTCTGAGCCCCAGCTTTGAGGTAAACCTCTATGGGCAAAACGACGGCGAGACCGCGACAGGTTCAGGAGTCTCCGACACCAAAGCTGGGTTGCGGTTGCGCTATGAAATTCACCGCGAGTTGGCGCCTTACGTGGGCATTAACTGGAACAAGAAATTCGGCAAAACCGCTGAATTCGCAAAGGCCGAAGGAGAGTCTTTTAAGGACACTGAATTAGTGGCTGGGCTGCGCATCTGGTTTTAGATGCGCGGCTCCAGATCGCTAAAGCTTTTTTTGATAAGTTCATCTTGGGTTTACAAGTCGGGTGAAATCAGCGGGGCTGAATCACCTGACGTTTTATTTCAAAATGGAGAGAATCTCAGGGAGCAAACGGATAGGTAGGCATAAGGGATTGAGGCTAAATATACGATTTAACATAATATACATTATGCGAAATTAACAACCAAGGTTCACGAACGGAAACAAGGTTAAGTTTAAACAAAACCCCGATTTTCCCCATAGCGTTTAATCAACTAAAACCCTATCTATTCTGCAACTAACCACCTAGGGGATGAGCTGTATTTAACGGTAACTGTAAATAACCCCCCGATTTTGTCCATAAAGCTAAATAAAATTAATGTATTCAGATAGTTGCATAAATGCGCAATTTCTATGGCTATTGTTTAGAGTTTGCTGTGCTGCTTGCTGGTCTCTCTAGGTTTGCGCTTGGATTAAGCAGAATTAGAGGCAGAACTGGAGACTTTCAAATATCCTTCCGGTTTTACCATTTCAAATTTTTCCCTATCTCTATCTTCTTTTAAATAATCCGTTAAAATAACATTATTACGGATTACTAATTCTCTCCTTCTTCGGTCTCTTTATGCCCAAATCTGGCCAGGCACGAGTACTTACTCAGCAGCAACAATGCGATCTGTTTCAAGCGATCGAGCAGCATCGTCATAAAGAAAAAAATAAAGCTATTATGCAAATCAGCTTTAAGCTAGGACTTCGTGCCCAAGAAATTGCATTGCTGCAAGTGAAAGAAGTTGCACGACTAAATAGCTCTTCATCTGACTTCACCCTTTTGGAAATTATGAGTTTGCCGGCAGCCTATACTAAAGGTTCGGATGCGATGAATCGATCTAAAAGCACATATCAGCGTAACCGTATTAGTTTCGATACAGAGAGCTTCAAAAAAGTTGTAAAACAGATTGAGACACTTGCAAAGTCAAATGCAAAAATAAATCCAGAAGATTTTTATCCTCCCTCGAAAAAGCATCGTGGGAAAGCCCGGGATTTACCTATGGTTGATAAAGAGCTTCGGACTGCATTGATCGAATATTTAAGATATCGAATATCTGTGAAATCATTTTTAAAACCATCCTCCCCTCTTTTTGTTACCCAAAAGGGTGGCCCCTATTCCCCTAACACTCTTCAAGAACACATGGCGCTAATGTTACGAGATTGGGCGGGAATTGAAAAAGCGAGTTCCCACAGTGGGCGTCGGTCTTTAATCACAAACATAATCCATCGTCAAAAAAAGTCGGTCAAAATCGCGCAAAAGATCGCCGGACATGTTAACTCATCTACCACCTTAATTTATGAAGAACCGCCAGAAGAACTTATTGATCATGCCTTAAGAAATTTGACATAACGTAGTCGCGCGTTGATAACTTTAGAAAGCTGTTCATTAACATGGAAACTATGTGAGTCGAGGCAATTTCTAGATTCGTGATAATTTCTTCCGCTACCATCTTGACGTGCGCTAGATAATATCAGTGATCAATAATGATTTAGCTTACCTGGGCTGACTCCCAATTCTCCAACCCATTCAAGTTGCCGACCAAGACAAATCGTCTTTAAATCATAGTTTTCAACAATTAATCTTCGCGCAGCGCACCCAAGTTTTTCGCGAAGATCTGGCTTCTCCAGAAGCTTGAGAATTTGTACAACCAGGTTTTTCCAATCGAAAAAGTTCACGAGAAGCCCTGTCTCATTAGAATTTATTACTTCCTTAACCGGATCTGTATTGCTTCCAACAATTGCGCAACCTACACCCATCGCTTCGATTAAGCTCCAGCTGAGAACAAATGGGTATCTGTTCCAGTATGTACTACTTCGGGCTCTTCAAATGTCAGAGGAGTATTGATAAGACTTGCAGGAATTGACGGCAGATTGGCTTGCAACAGCAAGCCATTTACGATTGCTTCATAAGTTTTAATGGATGAAAGCGAATCTGGCGCGTTATTAGCACGCAATACGCTAACCGCGTTATTCTTTCGCGCGAACTGGGTATAGATGAAATTGCAGAAATCAAACAACGCTGCCCGGACATGGAGCTAGAAATATTCGTCCACGGCGCGCTGTGCATGGCCTATTCCGGCCGCTGCCTCATTTCCAGCTACATGAACAAGCGCGACCCCAACCAAGGCGCCTGCACCAATGCATGCCGCTGGGAATACGGCGTACAAAGTTGTTCACACTCCAGCACAGATGAGCTCATCGCCAGCAGTAAAACCGCCGTGGTACAAAAAATAGAAGAACCTGGCGAGCACTACGAATTGGAAGAGGATGAACACGGCACTTATTTTTTCAACTCAAAAGATTTGCGCGCAGTACAACACGTTGAAAAATTAATTGCCGTGGGTGTGGATTCTCTAAAAATTGAAGGCCGAACAAAATCACCTTATTACGTTGCCCGCACTGCGCAGGTGTATCGCAAAGCAATTGACGATGCACTGGCAGGAAACACCTTCGATGAATCACTCTTAAGCGAATTGGAGGGGCTTGCCAACCGCGGTTATACCGATGGGTTTTTGCAACGTCATAAACCTTCATCTCTACAAAATTATGAATATGGCAGCAGCATTGGCCAGCAACAGGTCGTGGGCGATATTATTCACGTCCACAAACATAATTCTGACTGGGTTTTTGTAGACGTGAAAAACAAATTTTCTGTGGGTGATGAAATGATGTTAATGACACCGGCAGGAAATACGCGTTTTATTTGCTCGGACATTCACACCGAACAAGGCGAACCCTTAGTGTCTGCACTCGGCTCTGGGCATAAAGTGTTTGTCAAACTGCCCTTAGCGGTGAATCCCCACAATGCCATGTTGGTTCGTTGCTCATGAGTGAAATAGGATTATCCAAAGACAAAGTCGTTATAGATAACAGTTGCATTAACTGCGACATGTGCGTACCCGAGTGCCCCAGTGATTCAATTGCATTTCCCATGGACGAACAAGGTAACAAAGGCAAACATTACCAAATCAACAATGACACGTGCATTTTGTGCGAAGATTATTACCCTGCACCTAATTGTATTGATGTGTGCCCGATTGGTAGCGTAGAGCTGATAAAAGCATAGATTGATAATATTAAAGCGGGCATAGCTATAGGAAAGAAGCCAGCGAAAATATTTGTATATGCTTTGTTTTACGAGTAAAACTAAACCAACTCATTCAACTGCAAAACCTTATAGATTTTTTTTGCGCTGCGCGCGAGCCTGGTCACCTCGCCCAAGCTTAGCACCTCATTGTTTTTCAAACTGTATTCATAATAAATTAGCTCTTGCTCAAGATACTCAAGCAATTTTTTGGCACAGCCCACACACTTTCCTGAGCACACGCGTGCGTCATCAAGCTCATCAAAAGGAATGCTTGCGCGTATTTGCAGTATTAATAACCGCATTGCTTCATCTGTGTCAGGCTTTCTCATAATTCATAAGCGAACTGCTGTGACATCGTAAGCTGTCCAGCAGTTCGTTTTAAACATCAGTCTCGCTATTAAGCCTAATAGGTTATGGATTGTAGAACTCACCTTGTTTACGCAAGTAAAACCACCAATTCAGGAATACGCATACACCGTAGAATGCGGCGAAACCAACCATTGCATATTCAGGCGTAGCCGCTTTAATTTGCTCTCCAAACACTTGCGGTATATAAAATGCGCCGTAACCCGCAACTGCTGAAGTCCACCCTAACACAGGGCCTGCTTGCTCTTTGGGAAATACAGCTGCAATCGTTCTGAAGGTTGAACCATTCCCCAAACCACTAGCGGCAAACATTCCCAAAAACAACAGAAAAAACGGTATAAAGTATTGTTCAGGATGGACAGATTGATAGGCAAGACGCATGTAGTAAGCTGCAATCAAAGACAAGATAACCAAGGCTAGCGCGCACAGCTGTGTAACCAAAGCACCACCAAATTTGTCAGAAATCCATCCACCCACCGGACGAATTAATGCACCTATAAAAGGCGCTATCCAAGCATAAGTCAAGGCGCTCGGCCCTCCGGGGTTTACTGTAGTATGTGTTATCACACCATCAACACTAATATGGCTGTAACCAAAGATCACTTGAATCGATAGAGGGAAAGCAGCAGAAAAGCCAATAAAAGAACCAAAAGTCATTACGTAAAGTACGCTCATTACCCACGTGTGTTTATTGTTAAAAATTTTATACTGGCGATCCAAACTTGCTCTGATGGCGCCTGGCAAAAGTTTTAACAACATAACAGTTGCTAAAAGTACCAACACGAGCACCAATTCTTTAGGTATACCGAAACCCGAACCATTTACCTTCGAAGGTAAAATAAGCCACAAGCCAACGGCAGATGTTAAAAATCCAATTAACATCATTGCAATAATGATACTGAACGAACGAGCGGGACCGGTTAAGCGTGGGGTTACGTCATCAGTGTTAATATTGTTCATCCCGAACCAAATCACAAATGCCAAAGGCACTAGTAATAGCAACCAGACATAGCCCGCATTTTGAATCCAAGTAGGTGTTCCCGCAGGGATTGAACCTATTAAGGTTCCACTTGCGGCTTTAAGGGTTAGGGGATCGCCACCAATACTTCCAAACGCTGCAAAGGTCATGAATAGTGGAACCAAAATTTGCATTGTAGTTACACCGAAGTTACCTAAGCCTGCATTTAAACCAAGCGCCAGGCCTTGTTGTTTGCGTGGGAAAAAGAAACTGATGTTAGACATAGACGCCGCAAAATTTCCGCCTCCAATACCCGAGAGTAGAGCCATTAGTTGGAAAACCCATAAGGGTGTTGAGGGATCTTGCAACGCCAAACCGGTACCAAATGATGGTAGCATTAGCAACGAAGTTGTTAAAAATAAAGTGTATCGTCCCCCACATAAGCGAATCAGAAAGCTAGAGGGAATACGTAGAGTAGCGCCTGTCAAACCAGCAATTGCAGTGAGAGAAAATAAATCGCTAGCTTGATAGGGGAATCCAAGGTTTAGCATTTGTACCGTGATAATGCTCCACTGCATCCATACTGCAAAGCCGCACAACAAACTGGGAATTGATATCCACAAGTTTCGGTTTGCGATTGCTTTACCTTCTTTCTCCCAAAAACTGGCGTTTTCAGGTTCCCATTTTTTTAAATCGGCCATAACAATTCCTCTAGGCAGAATGAGCTTACCTTCACTATGCTGGATGCTCGGCAAAACCACTATTTACCTTGTGGATTAGCAGGCAAGCACGCAGGGGTTAGCTGGGCTACCCACAAAGAGGGATTTAATTTTAGAAGCAGCCTAATACCCTGCTTGTTTTGGTGCGCACAATAAAATAACCATAATGTGCCGTTAATTTATGCCTAGGTATTGCACCTATTGCGCGTTAAAATAGTTGAACTTTGAATGGAGTACGTTTATGTCAAGCAACGCCGCAAGCATCATGCTAGTCGATGACCACCCCCTGTTAAGAAAAGGCTTAAGACAACTTATTTCAATGGATACAGATCTGGAAGTGGTTGCAGAGGCCAGTAGTGGTGCAGACGCAATTACTCAAGGTGTAGAGCTTGACCCCGATTTGATCCTACTGGATTTAAACATGCAAGGCATGAATGGTTTGGAAACGCTGCGCAATTTGCGCGATCAAGGTGTCACTTCACGCATTGTAATGTTAACCGTTTCCGATGCCGATGACGACGTACTTCAAGCAATTTCTCTCGGAGCCGATGGTTACCTACTTAAAGATATGGAGCCGGAAGATCTTTTGGAGCAAATAAAACGTGCACTTAACGGGAAAATGGTATTAAGCGAAAAAGTAACGCAAATTTTAGCCACCGCAATACGCAGCCCAAACAATAAAGACGCAGGCGAAATAGATGCGCTCACGCAACGCGAGCTTGAAATTTTAAAGCTGATTGCCAAAGGCTTAAGCAATAAACTCATCGCACGCGAACTCGATATTTCAGACGGCACAGTAAAAGTACACGTAAAACATTTGCTTAAAAAATTGCATTTACGTTCGCGTGTGGAGGCAGCGGTGTGGATGATTAATCATCAAGCGCAGGATTAAAATATGGACTGCTGCTCACAACCGGGCCTACTGCCCGTAGCTCAAGCCATCAAACTAATGCGCGCTGCAATAACGCCCATCACCGCTACTGAAAACCTTAGTTTGGCCAAGGCGCTGGATCGAATATTAAGCGAACCCATTTACTCTGCCATTAATGTTCCCGGCCACAATAATTCCGCGATGGATGGCTTCGCCCTGCGCCATCAAGATCTAAACAGCGAAGCGCCCTTAAAATTAATTGGGCAATCACTTGCAGGTCACCCGTTTAAGGGCGTGGTAAATCAAGGCGAATGTGTGCGCATTATGACGGGTGCGGTTATACCCGAAGGCGCCGACACAGTTGTGATGCAAGAAAACGTGCGCGCCCATGACGACATTATTCACATAAACCAACGCCCAAAACCGGGTGAAAATATTCGCCGTGCGGGAGAGGATATTGCGATTAATTCGCTGGTATTTGCACAAGGAAAGCGCATTAGTCCGGTAGATATAGGTTTGCTCGCCTCGCTTGGCGTTGCAGAAATCAAGGTTTTTCAGCGCGTAAAAGTTGCCGTGCTTTCAACGGGCGATGAATTAAAACCACTCACCGATAAATTACAGGCGGGCGATATTTACGATAGCAACCGCCCCACCTTAATTGCCTTGCTTTCACGCTTGAATCTGGAAGTTATTGACATTGGTTGCGTTGCTGACGATCCCGAAAAGATTACTGCGGCTTTTACACGTGCAATTAATGTAGCAGACGTGGTAATTTCCAGCGGTGGCGTTTCAGTAGGAGATGCGGATTACACCAAAGAAGTGCTAGAAACGCTCGGCAACATAAATTTCTGGAAAGTCGCCATGAAACCGGGCAAGCCCTTTGCGTTCGGTGTTTTACAAAAGCCAAATGCAATTGCTAATAAAGGTTGGTTTTTTGGTTTACCCGGCAACCCCGTATCAGCAGTTGTCACTTACCACCAATTGGTCTTGCCTGCGCTGCGCTATTTAGCCGGTGAAGAATTTGATGAACAACCGCTCTTGAACATTAGCATTCAAAGCGATTTAAAAAAGCAACCGGGACGTGCCGATTATCAACGCGGAAGATTAACAACACAGGGCGGCAAAAATTACGCTGCCACAACTGGCAATCAAAGTTCTGGTGTACTGAGTTCAGTTGCACAAGCCAATTGCTACATAGTGCTGGAGCAAGAGCGCGGCTCAGTTAAAGCAGGTGAAAAAGTAAATATACTTATGTTTGATAAATTTTTGCTGTAATTCCTACCGGCTAGCGCAGTCATTAACTCCAGCGTGCGCGGGCTAGTTCATCCGCTTCGCGCGCCTGCACCCAAGCTTCTGAATTTTTCTGCTTCTCTTTTTTCCAAAATGGCGCGCTGGTTTTTAAATAATCCATGATAAATTCGGCGGCCATAAACGCTTCCGAACGATGCAAGCTCGCAACACCCACAAACACAATTTGATCGCTTGGCATTAACTCGCCTACGCGATGCACGACCCGCACCGACTGCAATAACCAACGCGTGTTGGCCTCTGCAATAATTTGCGCCAAGGATTTTTGCGTCATTTCTGGATAGTGTTCCAGTGTCATTTGCACTAGACCGCCCGGCATATCTCGCACTAATCCCACAAACATGACAATGCCACCCGGATTTTCTGCCGCACATTTCAGCGCATTATATTCTTCAGCTACATTGAAATCCTCATGTTGAACGCTAAGCATATTAACCGCCAGTTACGGGTGGAAAAAACGCAACTTCATCACCAGACCTTACCGCCCCCGAGAGGCCAGACATAGTGTGATTAATTGCAACCAGTACTTTTTGTTCCGTGAGAATATTGTACCAACGTGGATTTAATTGTTTGATGTCGTTAACAACATCTGCCACTGTGGAGCCGGAAAAATCCATCATAACCATTTCCGATTCGCCTAACCGCTCGCGCAATTCAGCAAAGAAAAGCAGTTTAATCATAAGCGTTCACACTCTTAATTTTTGATCTGGATATTTCAGCGACTGATTTTCATAGTCACCGCTTTTTCCACCGGTTTTTTCCATTAACGCGATGGATTCAATCTGCATATTTTTATCTACCGCTTTACACATATCGTAAATAGTTAAGGCAGCAATACTCGCCGCCGTGAGCGCTTCCATCTCAACACCGGTTTGACCGCTAAGCGCTACAAAGGATTCAACAAAAATATAGCCCTGCGCTTGATCGTGGTAAAAATCCACACTCACTTTTGACAACAAAAGCGTGTGGCACAGCGGAATCAGGTCAGCGGTTTTTTTTGCAGCGGTAATCCCCGCAATTCGCGCCACAGCAAATACATCACCTTTTTTAATTGCAGAATCCAACATAAGCTGAACCACATCTGGCCGCGTTTTAACACGAGCACATGCTCGCGCCGTACGACGCGTAGGCGCTTTAGTACTAACATCCACCATATTGGCAGAACCAGTTTCATCCAAATGCGTAAGTGGTTGATTCATCCATTAGCCTCGCGACGCACAAGCAGCACGATTTGCTTTTTTCAAATGTGGCACGAAATTACAGGGGCCTTGGCGCGAATCCAATTGGTATTTAATAATTTCATCCCACGCGGTTTTGCATGCATTGGTTGAACCCGGCAAACAGAAAATCAAGGTGTGATTGGCTAAGCCCGCAATTGCACGAGATTGAATCGTAGAAGTGCCAATATGGCGCAGTGATAGATGACGAAAGAGCTCGCCAAAGCCCTCGACTTGCTTATCAAACAACGGCAGCATTGCTTCAGGCGTTGAATCTCTATCGGTAAATCCGGTGCCGCCGGTGATTAAAATAACTTGAACACCGTCATCTGCAATCCAACCAGAGCAAACCGCGCGAATATGATAAATATCGTCTTTAACAATTGCCCGCTGCGCGAGTTGATGCCCTGCTTCTGCCAAACGATCTACCAACGATTGACCCGAGGTATCTGTTTCTAAACTTCGAGTATCTGAAACCGTGAGTACGGCAATAGATAGCGGTGACAGCTCTTGCGATGTGTGGTGCGCCATAAAAACTCCTAACTATGTGTTATCCGCCTATCATCGCCAAGTGGCGAGTAGACCCCGTCATTTGTTCTGCCAAATTGTGCCCTGCTGTTTTTTGAATAATGGATGCCTGCAAAAATTCAATCGCAGCTTGTGGGTTCTCGCTTTGCAAATGCGTTCTAAGGTTTTGATGTTGATCTGCAAACAAACATAGAAATAACTGTCCTTTACTTGAAACGCGCAAGCGATTGCAATCATCACAAAAATGCTTGGCGTAGGGCATAATTAGCCCGATCGACCCGCTGTAATCCGAATGAACAAATTCTTTTGCGGGGCCTGCCTGTGCACTGCGCAAACGCTGCGTCCAACCGTTTGCTAATAAATTTTGTTGTATAGAATTTCCGCTCACATGTTGCTCGGCAAAAAATTTCTGGTTATCGCCGGTACGCATGAGCTCAATAAAACGCAACGTAATTTTTCGTGTTTTAATAAAGGTCAAAAAGTCGTTTAGCTCGCTGGCGTTTTGGTTGCGCAGCAATACAGTATTAATTTTTAAGCTTTTAAAATCGAGCGATTGGGCAATATCCAGCCCGCGCAAAATGCTGCTTAGCCGCTTACTGCCGGTAATTAACTGGAACATGCTCGGGTTCAAGCTATCGAGGCTTAGGTTAAGACTATCGAGCCCCGCAGCCCGCCACTGTTTAACATCTTTTTCCAAACGAAAGCCGTTGGTGGTGAGACCTACGGTGTTAATTCCGGGAGTGGATTTACACAAGGAAATAATGTCGCACAGATCGCGGCGCATGCTCGGCTCGCCGCCCGTGATGCGAATTTTTTGCGTGCCGAGCGCAGCAAAGGCAGCAACCAATGTTTTGATTTCTGCAAGCGAAATCTCACCCTCGCCAGAATTGCATTCACTGCCATCAGGCAAGCAATAGGTGCAGCGAAAATTACAGGCTTCGGTAATGGAAAGTCGCAAATAGGTAAAACGACGATCAAACGAATCTGCCAATGACATCGGCAGTTTTATAGCGGCGTCCTGATTATCCAACTTCATACAACACCTTTCCAATGGGAGGGAGGCTTATTCATTTCTAAATAAACCCAGTGGCGAAATGCCACGGCGTTAAATCCTTATCCAATGTGGACTTAGGTCTTTAAGCTCGGCGTAGTTGAATAATAGCGGTTAGCGGTGGAATAAGTTATTGCCATTAAGGGAAGCAGGCGCTACCTCCAAGGAGGTAGCTTGCACCAAGCCCTATGACTCCAACAAAAAATGGTTCTCGATTGCAATGTGTATGTTGAGTTGAAGATAAAATTCCAACAGCCTTTCGTAGAGCCCATGCCACGCGGCAGAGGCATCATTTGGCGCCTTAAAGTTGTTGGTTTTTTCGCGCAAACTGTTTAAAAAATTTAGATGCCGATCGTGACTGTGATGCGCAATAGCGAGCTGCGAAAACATGGTAAAACTTTCCGCTGCTGCCAATGCAGGAAATAAAAATAATTCCTCTTGATCCATATGACCGATTAAGTCGTCAAAAAAAGCAATAAGCAACGCGGTGAGCCCTTGCGGGCAAGCGGGATGTTGTGCGAAGCGTTTTTCAATGTAGCGGGCATCGTTAATTAGCCCCGGCATTTGTGCTCGGTGAGGCTCGTGGAAGCGTTTAACAATGGCATCCACCAGCTTGCCGACACTTGCTGTTCTGTAGCTTTTACACGCCGAATCCGACAAAGCTTGCCGTAGCTGATCCAAACAATCTGACCGCGACACATCAGAAAAATTTAACGCAGTTGCAAGGCTTGAGGTTTGACCGACCACCACATTAAAGTGTGTAAGCACCGCGCTAGTTTCGGGGTAGGCATTTACAACATCCGCAAGTGGAGCACTAACCAACATCATCATGATATCGTCCTCACCTTTTTATGTATTGCATCACCCTCAATATGTTAAAAGCCCCCATCCGTTGCAATGAGTTGTCGCGCCGCAACCAGAACTTTTTTCATCTCGGAAAAGTGACAGGATTCTCCATTTTTCTTTTTAATGCCGAACTCCGTTAGTTCCATATGCCAACAAGGTTTAACTGCGTGTTTCATTAAGGTTTTTTTTACGCAGGCAATCTTGCAACCATCAATCGCTAAAACTGGACGACCAGACTGCGCAAGCTTGACGAGAGCTTTAACATCTCCGCCCACGCCAGCAATACACGACATTTGCGCGTAGCCCTCGCGATCTAACACCACCGCAAGATCATTTGCTAACTGCGCAACGTTGGAACAGCCGGAGCAGGAATAAACCAAGGGTAAGTCTGCCTTGTTCGGATTCATAGAAGCGCCCTTACATATTTAGTGAAGCACAATAGCCACGAGTATAGAAATTAAAAAGCGGTGGCCATTGATTAGTATCAAATAAACCTGTGTGATCATTTGCTTTGTGTGCTAACACGCTTCATTTCTTGCTCAGCATGCAGCGGTCTTACTTCGGTAAAGTACATCCACATCAGCGATGTCCATACCACACCAAACATCAGCATAAACGCAGAGGAGCGCACGCCAGTTAAATCAACCAATGCACCAAACATAATCGGCATTAAAAATCCACCGAGCCCACCAGCCAAACCTACAACGCCAGAAATCACGCCAATATTTTTTGGATAATCATCGGCAATGTATTTAAAGACCGAAGCCTTTCCAACCGCAAATGCAACACCCATAGTGAACATAATGATGGTAAAACTCACTGGCCCTAACCCGAGGTGGAAATTTGCGGGACCGCGAATGGTGTTAATGGTTAAATCTGTTGGCGGATAAGATAAGAAAAACAAACAGGCGAGCGAAATCCACAAAACCCACCAGGTTACTGTGTGCGCACCAAATCTATCCGAAAAGTAGCCGCCGAGCGCGCGTAAAATACCACCGGGCAAACTAAAGCAAGCAGCCAATAACGCCGCTAGTTTTAAATCGAACCCATATTCAGCGATGTAATATTTTGTCATCCACAACGCAAGCGCTACGTAACCGCCAAACACAATGGAATAATATTGGCTATAGCGCCACACGCGCGGATCTTTCAATACACTCAGCTGTTCTTTCACGCTAACGCTGGAAGAGACCAAATGGCTTTTATCAGAAAAGGTGAAAAACCAAAATAAAATCGCCGTTACCAACATCAAGCCTGCGTATGCCTGTGGCACCGCAGTCCATCCATAGGCCACCACAATTAAAGGCGCAACTAATTTGGTAACAGCAGAGCCAGTGTTACCTGCGCCAAAAATTCCCATAGCTAAACCTTGACGATTTTTGGGAAACCAGCGCGCGCAATAAGCAATACCCACCGTAAAAGAGCCGCCCGCTACGCCCACAAATAAACTCAACACCAAAAAATGCCAATATTCAGTAGCGCGTGAAATTAGCCAAATAGGAATGACGGTTGATAACATTAAAATAAAAAATACAATACGACCGCCAAATTTATCGGTCCACATACCCATGGGTAAACGAATTAATGAACCTGTGAGTACCGGCATTGCAATCAGCAATCCGAATTGAGTTTCATTCAAACCCAGCATTTGTTTTATCGGAATTCCTATTACCGCAAACATCATCCAAATCATAAAACACACGGTGAAAGAAACTGTGCTTGCGGTAACAACCGACCAGGCCTTGAACTCTTGTGTAGCCATACTTATCGCTCTCCAGATATCACTTACACGAGCAATTGCTTTAAGCAATTGCTTTCAATTTGAGTGTATATGGCAGCAGATTTGTGAACCAGATTAAGTTCGGAGGGGTGTCATGGGAACATACCCACTAAGGGGTAGAAAAAAGCAGGCGTATTGCCTGCTATATCAAGAGTTACAGAATTTTTTACGCTTAAAACGCTGAGGCGTAGCTCTTAATGGGTACCACACAAATCACAGCGAATTACTCCGCGCAATGAGAAGGTCTTTACCGGCCAGCTCGTGCCAATAGCCATTGCAGTCCGGCACTTGCAGCGCAACGGGCGCAGCGCCGTGTTGATTATGTTTAAACTTTTTCAACCATTCGCAAGTTCCCTCCCACTGCGGACTCAAGCGCACAATGTCCACTATATCGTGCAGATTCTGAATATCGTTGATCAAATTGTATCTATAACCGGATTGGGTTTGGATGCCATTCAGCACAAATAAGGTTTGACCATCCTGACTCATAACCTCGCGCCCATCCGGATATTTTGCGCAACAAAGTTGGCATTCATCTTTGGCTTTTTGTTCTGAGCGCGCGGTAAAGCAACGCGCCGACCACGCCAGCGGCATATGACCAAACGCAAACAATTCGGTTTCAAAACATTCGCGCACATCGGCAATTTCAGATTGATTCAACAGCGTTCGCATCCAATTTTCTGACAACTCTGTCGGCAGCACCCAGCGTTTTAAACCCAACTGAATTAGACGGCGCAAACTGAATTGGTTGTAACAATTTAAAGCTCCACCCGCAACAAAGGGAAGTCCTTGCTCGCTCAACAAACCCACGGCGCCCATATCGTTTGCTTCAATTAAAAATTCGCCGTTATCGCAATAGCGACGCAGTTCGCGCAAATCCGCGGGAGACTCCAACAGCGTCATGGTGGACAGCACAACCTCTTTTCCCGCTTCACGTAATTGATGTGCTATTGCAAGATAATCAGTTAATCGCAATTCACGCCGCTTGGCGCACACCGTTTCACCTAGATATACGCAGTCAAATTCCGAATTTGCAATTTCGCGGTAAAAATCCATTACCTTTGGCTTATCCCAAAAATATAGAATGGGCCCGAGTGAAAACTTCATGACTAACTCCTGCTGATGTAATCGCTGCGCGGCTTAACGCCACTGCCGATCATAGGCGCCCAAGGTGGTTTGCTGACCTTCGGATAAAATTGCAAGGCAACGCATCCATTCTTCTTCAACACGATACGCGCCTGGCGATTTTTTTAACTGATCGATTGCTGCTCGCCACACACGTGTAACCTGAGCAACATAAGCGGGGCTGCGCTGGCGCCCTTCAATTTTTACCGAGCAAATTCCTTGCGCAAGTAATTCGGGCAATACATCCAAGGTATTCAAACTCGTGGGCTCCTCCAACACATGATAGGGCGTATCGCCAACCGTGAATCTACCTTTGCATAAGGTGGGATAGCCTGCGCGCTCTTGCGAAGAGAAGCGATCGATTAAAACACCGTTTAAGCGCGACTCGAGTACATCATCTTTTTCATCCCAACGCACAAATGCAGCGGGCGAACACGCACCTGCGGTGTTGGGTGATTCACCTGTTAAATAGGAGCTTAAATAACAACGCCCCTCCGCCATAATGCACAAGCTGCCGAAAGCAAATACCTCCAAGGGCGTGGTGCAACTCGATGCCAAATTTTTTACTTGGGCTAAGGATAAAACTCTGGGCAAAACCACACGCGCCACATTAAATTCTCGCGAATAAAAATCAATGGCCGCTGCATTGGTGGCCGATGCTTGCACCGACAAATGCAGTTCTGCTTCGGGGTAGCGTTTGGCGGCGTAATCTAAAATGCTGAGATCAGAAATGATGAGCGCATCCACGCCCGCGAGCAGAGCTTCATCTACAGCTGCAGACCAATGTGACCAAGTATCGGGGTGAGCAAAGGTATTAATGGCCAAATGCAATTTGCAACCGAATGAGTGGGTGTATTCAACTGCCTCTTTGAGTTTAATGGAATCTAAATTGAGACCAGAAAAATGCCGAGCATTAGTTTCATTTTTTAATCCAACATAAACTGCATCCGCGCCGTTTTCTACTGCAGATTTTAGCGACGGAATACTTCCCGCAGGGCATAGTAATTCCATATTAGCTCCTCTTCAATTTATGTCTTCGGCTTAATAAATCACTATATTAGCATTGCATTAAGCCCGAATAGTGCAACATAATTAATTTGCATTTCGATATTTATACTAACGCATTTTTAATCGAGAATTTTTAAAATGTCATACCTACAAAGCATTAACCACAAAGTGATAGCGGCACTAGGTTTAAAGGAAAACGGTTTAAATAAAACGGCAGATTTTAAAGACGGAGCAATAGATTTAAAGACAGGGGCATTAGCGTTTGCATTAATAAAAATATCGCGGCACACGCCAAAACCCATACTCGCCGCCGTACTTCAAATGGTGTTGAATCATATCTTTAGACAACCACTGCAAGCGGGTGATATGAATTTTTTACAGAACAAGGCCGTAAACATTGTGGTGAAAGATATGGATTTACAGTTTTCGGTTAGTTTGGATGAACAGCAACGAAAACCGAAGCTGTGTATTGGTTTTGACATAAGAAAAGTTGACCTGACATTCAGCAGCCATAGCGATTATTTTTTATTGATGGCGCTAAATAAAATAGACCCGGACACTTTATTCTTTCAACGCAAACTAAGCATAAAGGGCGACACAGATCTTGGCCTTTACGTTAAGAACTTACTAGCAAGCCTGGATGTTACCCAGCACTTACCCGCTACCATTTGCCAATGGATTGAGCGATTAGCAACGGAAATATATAACAAGAAAATGGCCAGCTTTTAGAGGCCGCCCTAAGAAACACCGATGCTTAAAATGCCAGTATCCAAAAATGCACTGCCGACAAATGTCGGCAGTGGTCTTACTGAAATATCAACCGGCCTGTTGTAAGCGTACTTGTTGCTCAGCCGCTGCGGCCTGTGCAGTTTCAAGGTGATAGTAACGCAAACTGTGCTCTGCTCTTCTACCCGAGCTAAAGGAAGAAACACGTTTTAAATAGCCGATTACGCGAGTGCCGTAATCAACATCGTGCGAGCCACAAGCTGCACAGGTGCAAGTAGTGCGTTTATCAATATGCTTGCATCTGTTGCAAATGGTAATTTTTACATTTACGCAAAAATAGTTGCAGCCGGTTTTAGCCGCAATATTCAGCAAGCTTAGATAGCCCTCTTTGGTCAAGGCCTCATCCAGATTTAAATGTAAAGCAGAACCGCCATCTAAAAAATCCACTAGCTCACGGCCATGTAAAATAAATTTATCCAACGGATTACTGAATTCATCTTCTACAACGTAAAAATAGGAGTTATAGCAATCGCGGTTGACTTTGTAGCCATCTGCCCTATCCCATTTTGCATTTTTAACACCGAGGTTTTCTGCGGGCACAAATTCGGTATTAAACAAGTAGCCAAATTCTTTTTTGGCCGATTTGTTTTCATTGAAGATAATTTTTAAATTATTTTGTACAAATTGAATATAGGCGGGATTGTTGCTGGCCACCAAACCTTGCGATTCTGCAGCCTCAACCATTCCGTTAATGCCAATAGTTAAAAATTGCTTATCCAAACTAATAAATCCTGCATCGTAAACATTCAACATACCCGCAGCCAAATAATCGTCCATCAGTTTTCGGTAGGCCACTTGATACTGCTGAATTTTGCGTACTTCTGTCGCCAAATCGCGGCCATCTTGCACAAGGCGATTCATATTGATGGTAATAACATTAATGGAGCCCGTGGCCACACCGCCCGCGCCTAAGGTGTAGGAAAAAGTGTTATCACTGATTTCGTTGCGCAAACGGCAACAGGAGGCAAGCGAATCAGCGTTATCGGATAAATACACAAAAAACGAACTGCCTTCGGCCAGATGCGCTGCCATTTTTTCGGCAAATTCCCGATCCTTACACTGGCCATTTTCGGTAAGCATAGCTACGGTTACTACGGGAAAGGTGAGCAAGGTTTTGGAGCGTTCTTCATTGAACCAGCGGGTGAAAAATTGCTGCAGTTTATCTACCGATAGCCAATCTGGCTTGGTGAAATCAGGGAAGACAAACTCACCAAACATAGATTCAAAATAGTGCTTGTCGTAGAGCGAAATATTCCAGAAAACGCTTTGGTAACCGCGCGCCGCGGCTGGTTGATTTAAGGCATAAACCACATGCTGCAAATGATTGGCGATGAGTTTTTCGTGGGTTTGCAAATAATTTTCGCCGAAATCGCGGCGCGCAAAATAATCAAAATAAGTAAGAAATTCTACCGTTGCAATGGCGCCAGCAAATTGTGAGCTTACCGCAAACACGAAATTGACAAAGGTGCCGCAAAAGGACTCCAGATGTTTTGGCGCTTTTGATTCGCCGCCCAACTTGGTTAAACCATCTAACAAAAATGGATACATAGTGAGCGATGCACAATAGGGCTTAAGGCTGGTTTCGTCGTGCACGTAAATTTCGTGATTTTCGATTTGACGCAAATATTCGCGCGACAAATCCGCACCAAATAAATTTTCAATTTTTTTGCTAACCTGAGTGCGATTCAACTGCACAAAGAAATCCTTCATGATCTCAGATTCCATAGTTGCAATATTTTTTTGCGTAACATTGGCGTTAGCATCCATCTTGGATCCGTCGGCTGCGTTTTCAGCTTTAAGGTAATCCTGAATGAATTGCATTTTTTCGTTTAGCTGTTCTGGACTAAGGCGCAACATGGGTAACTCCTTGGTGGCGGTGAGGTTTGTGAAATTTATAATTAAGGTTTTCTTGCGTGCTCAGGTCAATGAAACGTTGGTTGGTGATCGCGCTATCTAAACCACCCAACTCAGCGATCCAAGGCCCTGTTTTTAAAAATGTGAGGTGCGGCATAAGCTCCGGCGCCACTTGCTCGTAACCGGTGTAGAGGCAGGTTTTTAAGTTGTGCGCACGCGCAAGCGAGAGCAATTTTTTTAAAGGTTCTGGCTGCCACTCGCCTCCCAGAAATAAAACGCAGCTAATCAGTCCCCTATATTGATTTAAACGCGCCTCCAAATACTCAAGGGTTAGGGGTACACCCGCCGACGGATTGCGCGCCGCGCTGCTGTGACAGCCCTTACAGCGCAAAGGACAGCCGCTGATGGTAAAGGCCAAAGACACCTCTCCCGGCACCTCTTGCCACACCACCTGTTCGACAGTAAACCTGAGCTGACCCGCCATAAATCACCACATATTGTGCTTTTTTGTTTGTTTGATCCCATATGTTGTGTGCGAGCTTATTGGCTTTGTATCTTTTGAATTTGATGTAGATCAAACAACATCGCCCAATAGGCGGGTTTACCCCTTAGTGGGTAAATGCGGCGCAAAAAAAATGCCGCTAGGATTTAGCGGCATTGTGGACGTGATTGTTGATGCGAACCGTGAACATTTTTTTCACGCAGCTCGAATAAATTTTACTTTTTAATCGCTCACATAATATTTAACCACGTGCATTTTTTTACAACGAATAATTAACGCCTAACCATAATTTATTGGTATCTTTCGCAAAATCATCTGCTGAGTAGCGCGCAATTTTAGCCAACAATTGAAGTTTGTTGCTCAGCGTGTGTGTTGCGATTAGATTAAGTTCACTGCCATAGTGAATTGATGCATGGTCGCTATGGTAATCGTGATATTGCGCGCTTAGCTGACATTTTCCATGCAGCAGGTACCCAGCTCCCAGCCATTTATCGTGCAATCCGTTGACAGGAGTATTCAAAAACATGTCCGCAAAGCCATTGAATTGATGCAAGGTTGCAAGCGGTGTTTGCACGGCAGTTTTGCCATCGCCACTCAAGGTTTCTATACCGAGCTCCGCATTAAATGCATTAATTTTCCAATTAGCATCGAGCCGCGAGTAAGCGTTAGAAAAGTCAGCCGGTGAATTGTCGCCTTCAGCTTGATTGGCGTAAGCCAAATGAACTTGCAGTTTTTGCGATTTGGTATTGATAAACGAACCAAGATAATCCGCACCGGTAGTTACACTGGAGCGCACTGCCCAATTATCAAATTCGTAATTGTGATAAAACACTGAAAGTTGTTGCGTGCTTTGCGGTGCCCATTGCACCACAAGATTATTGAAATTGCCGTGCTCGTCGGCTTTGGTGCCCTCAGGCCCGAAAACCCGATTCACGTTGTAAAAATGTGAAATATCTACCGACACATTTTTGGGGAATTTATATTGCACACGATAGCCGTCCAGCGTTTGCTCATTCTGCCGCCAACCCACACTACCTAAAAAGCGTTGATTGAGCTCGTTAATTCGCTGACGCCCTAGATCAACCTGCGCATTATTGTTCTGCGATTTGTAGCGAAGCAGAACTTGATTAATATCGGTGCCAGCCGGATCGGCAACCGTAGGATATGACGTTTTTCCATTGAGCGTATTGTTGTAAAGCTCGCCGCCAATTACGCTTACATTATCCACTTCGAGCAAACCGGAAACGCCATAAACCGCACCGGTTTGAAGACTAACACGCGAACGAAGTGTGGACGCCAGAGCATCTTCACTTAGCCCATCTTGATCGACATTTTCAATTCGGTAGCGAAAGTCAACATCCACTTTGCTGGCATCCAACGCGCCGCGCACATCTGTTGCATCGGCATAGGCCACGCTTGCCGCCGAGCACACCGCGAGCGTTGCTGCAGCCTTTACTGCAATATCCACAGCACCAGAAAAATCACAACCGATTCCAAATGATTTCATATATCAACCTCGAGTAGTTAGTACAACCCGATAATGCGCTTTTGCATTGGCGTTGAAAAACGAACATTTGGAGTAGACCAGTTTAGATAAACCATTTAACCTTTTAGGAGTATCTATTTTGTTTTTGGTATTTGGTTTTTTAAGCAAAATGATTCGACAGTAACCCTGAGCTGCCCCAGCATAATTCACCACATATTGTGCTGCTCTGATTAAGTTTTACTTTTAATTACTCACATCACATTAAATCACATGCGTTTTTACAAAAATTAATTAACGCCTAACCATAATTTATTGGTATCGTTTACGAAATAATCTGCTGCAACCTTTGCAGCAGCACCTACAGCACCAGAAAAATCACAACCGATTCCAAATGATTTCATATATCAACTCGAGTAGTTAGTGCAACTCGACAATGCGCTTTTGCATTGGAGTTGAAAACACATATTTAGAGTAAACCAATGGCATGTTAGACACCTTGTTAGTCAAAGAATCGCTAACAAGGCCAATTGCGCTTTGGCAGGGACCTTAATTTTTTTGATAGTTGCCAAAATTACTATTCGTACAGTGAGGATCCATAAATTGAAACAGCAAGTGCAAGACTGCAAGCCATTATTGCAGCATGTCTCATCCCGGTTAACGGCCATTGGTTCATTGTTTGCTTTCGTGTTGATGTCTGGTGCGAGTGCATTTGCCGCTGACATTAATATGAAGATGACTGACAAGGACTATCTCAATACGCAGGGATTCAGCGTGTTCCTTTACGATAGCAAGTACCATCCTGTATTTGTTGATCAGAAAAATACAGCGATGGAAATGATTCTGCACGGACAACGTATCGCTACCAATGGTGATGTACGCTTGATACCCACACCTGAACAATGGGACTTGGTAGCAACCTTGAAAGGCAAGCATGCAGACAAGGCGAACAACAAACTTGTTGCAGACCTCGCCTTCCCCACCTTTAATCTCAGCTATAAGATGGAGGTGGCTGCCGAACCCGGTGGTGTGAGAGTCAGCATCAATCTCGATCAACCACTTCCGGACAATCTCGTCGGTCGCGCCGGCTTTAATTTGGAATTCCTGCCTTCCGTTTATATGGGCAAAACTTATCTCCTCGATGGCAGCAAAGCCGGAATTTTTCCACGCACGCCTGAAGATAACATGGTCAACATGCCACCGCTTGCTGGCGAACCCAAGAAGGCCTACTACCTGGAAGAGTGGGATAAGGTGAAGGGCTATGCTCAACCGACACCTCTTGCAACTGGCAAGTCCATCAGTCTTGGGGTTGATGATGCGCAAGCCAGCGTGAATATTGTTTCGGACACTACAGACTTGATGCTGATTGATGGGCGCAGTCGTGCACAAAACGGCTGGTTTGTTTTGCGTTCATTGATTCCTTCGGGCAAGACCACGGGTGCCATCGTGTGGCATATCCGCCCGAATGTGATTCCAAACTGGACGCGACCACCGATGATTGCTCACAGCCAGGTGGGTTACGCTCCAGATTTTTCCAAAGTGGCTGTGCTGGAACTTGATCCAAAGTACCACGGCCCGAAAACCGCCAAGTTACTTCGACTTAATGCTGATGGATCTTATAAACAAGTGTTTGAAGGACCTATCACGACTGCAACGCCTTGGTTGCGATATGTGTATTCAAAATTTGATTTCACCACTGTCAAAGAACCGGGTCTGTATGTCATCGAATACGACAAGCAACGCACGGCGACATTCCCGATTGCCAAAGACGTTTATTCGCGTACGTGGCAGCCAAGTCTCGATCATCATATCGCTGCGCAAATGGATCACGTAGCAGTACGTGAAGCATATAGAGTATGGCACGGCGCTTCGCATCTGGATGATGCACGCCTCGCTCCGGTTGTTGGTGAACAATTCGATGGCTGGAACCAAGCGACCGCAACCGATGGCAAATACAAAGGTGGCGATCGTATTCCCGGTATGAATGTTGGCGGATGGTATGACGCGGGCGATTTCGATCTGGAAGAACCTGCGCAACTCAGTGTGATTGATAGTCTGGCGCTGGGTTATCGCGAATTTGATTTGAAGTATGACCAACTTTCAGTGAATGAAACGTCGCGCGAAGTAGAAATGCATCGACCCGATGGCATTCCCGATGCTGTGCAACAAGTTAAACATGGTGCAATGTATATCCTGGCACAGTTCCATAACATTGGTCATGCCATACGCGGCACACATGAACCCGATCTGCGTCAATACACACATCTCGGTGATGGCGCCTCAACAACCGATGGGCGCATTTACGATCCATCATTAGGGCTTAATGAAGTTAAAGGGGTGCCAGAGTATTTCCGCCAAATGTTACATAGATTGCCTGTAAGCCAGGCGTAGCAAGGGTTTTGCTCCAAAAGTCTACCCTGTTTTAACCCATATTTGGGTCCGTAACCCCCCATCTTTTGGCTAAGAATTTCGGCGCCTTTTGAGCAATCATTTGTTATCAAAGTGGCTACGTAAACGAATAGCCAGCTTTTCTGATTGAACATCATATTCTTGCTGGTAAGTTGTTATATGCATGGAGCCAATAGACTTTACTCCACGAGATTTAAGATGATCTGCCAAAAGATCAATAACCTGTTTTCCGAATCCCTACCCTCGAAAGTCAGAATCAATCCACCATCCGGGCCGAACAACTTCATGACCAGATGCTTCTACGAGTGCAACCAAATTCTCTGTTTCGGTATCGAAAAATGCGAGCAGGCCCGCTTCATATAAATGCCAAATTTTAGAAACCCCAATATCGTTGGCATGTATTGGTAACTGTCTGCGCTGATCAATAAGTGCTAATTGCTTTTCTGTCTGATCTTCCCTTCGTGTCAATAAGATTGTCATTTCATACCTATTTAAACTTTGAATTCTCTATTGTTTTATCTGTTCACTATGAGTTTCAACAAGAAAAATTGCTAGCGTAGATGCAGCTCCGACCGCTAGCTTTGCATGCCGTGAACTCAATCCTCGGGATTTAGCGCTTTTACCATGTCCAGTGCCGTAACTATTACGTAATTCAGCAACACCGTAAGTTATATCTGCAAGATTTTTCAATAGCCGCTTGATGCTTTCACTCGCTTTTGCCTCGTCAGGAATATCTGAAGGTGTCAGTTTTAATTCTGTAGCCGTTTGTTTTACAAGCTTTGGTAGTTCGAGGTTGCTTTCTATAGTTTTACCTCGTTCTTCCAATATGGTTTTGCAAACAGTTTCGACAAGTTCTTTGGCAGTGCCTATCGCTAATCCTGGATCATTTTCAACGGCACTTTCCATACGTGTAATTTGGGTATTAACATAACTTGCATCGGCGGCGATAAATTCCTTTTTCAGTGATGCGATATATAGCTCTGCGGACAGCGCAATTTGGCGTGCTGCGTAAAGCTCTCTATTGCCTATTTTGGTTTTAGGGACAATTTCATAACCGTCATTTGCCAATAATAAATTGTAGGCTTGCTTAAGCTTCTCGATTTCTTCTTGGGAAGTTCTAACAACAGGATGAAGGGTTTCACATAAAAAACGTAGAAACACGTCATCAGGAGCGTGCATAAGATCGAATCTAAAATCGGTAAATACCCAGTCAGCATCCCAGTCGTAATTATTGACTTGATGTTGCCAGATATCGCCGTATGCATCGTCGAAGCGAGAATCAGTTGATGGCATTTCCTTTAAATTATAAAGACGAGAAAGGAATTCAGGTTCATCCAGCCGTCCGCTCCAGGCGATGTTTTCAATAAGAATTAAATCGGATATATCTCGGCGCGTTGCCTCAGTAATTTTTATGCTAGTCATGAGTTCCTTGTTCCTTCAATTAAGAATTTCGAACGGCGTGTGCTAATTGGCTTCCAAAAGATTCTAATAATTGGTTCTTTACACTAAGCTCGGTTGTGGTCGATGCCAACTGGATTTCTAGTAATTTTATGGCGTGCTTCTGCTCTGATAGCTCAGCGGCGATACGCTGATTTTCAGATAGTAATTCATCCAAGTTTGCCACTTTATGATTGGCAACAATGAGTTTTTCTTCGCTGTCTCTCAATCGCAACTCTAGCTGCTCTGCTTTATTAACATTTTCTGAAAGCTGTTTACGAAGCTCGCGTACTTCTGTAGCAAGCCTGGAGTTGTCGGTATTAAGTTGGGTGATATCGGCTTGCTTGATAGTAATGGTTTGGTTCAATTGGCGAATTTCGGCTTGCAGTTGTTGCACCTGGGTTTCCTGCCTGCGCTGATCTTGTTTGCGCTGTTCTTTCACTGACTCGCGGTAGTGCTCAAGTGCTTGGCGAGAATGCTGGTGCTTTTCTTCCAGCGATTGGATATGGTCATTTTTCGCGGCTATTTGGGTATCCTTATCACGCAGTTCCTGCGTTAGTCGCTCAATGGTCAACAGATGGTTTTGGCATTCGTCGAGCGCTATTGCACGAGTTTCATTGGCTGATCTCAGTTGCGATTCAGTGGTTTCAAGCTTGCGTTGAGCTTCAGATAAATTCTTCTCGGTAATGCTGACCTTGGCGTGGAGTGTGTCAATGATGGATTGGCTAGAGGCCTTGGCACCTTCTACTACGCTGGCAGCCTCTGCATGTAACTGAGCCGCCAATCCTGCCACCAGCTCGCTGAGGGTGTCGCTAAGTGCAACTTTTCCACCGGTAAGGGTATTTGATTCGTCGTTTAGCTCTTTTAGATAGCGATGTATGGTGTTTTTTGAGCCGGTATTCCCCAGTTCTACTCGCACGGAATCAATCGAAGGATGTATGCCTCTGGCAATCAGCGCATCGCGAGCCTTCTTAACTTGAGCCTTGTTTATTCCAGCATTTGACATATCGAGGGTCGGCCGTTAACTGAACGAAATCCGCCAGAACTGCTCTAACACGTTGAAAATTATAAAGAAATCGATTTATTTGGTTTCTTCTCGAACGCCTAGTTTTTCTGGTCTAGCAAACGATTTGTACAGCTCTTCCTTCACTCTTAATTCGGTTTTTAAGGCCTGGTTTTCCAACTCAAGCTCTCTGTATTTATTCTCACTCTTATCCGCACTGCTTTTCATTCTGCGCAGTTCAGCTTCCAGTTCATCATTCTTATTTTTAAATAAGTCACGCTGATGCTCTACATGAGCTTTTTGCGCTTCAGCGTGTTTTACCTGCCCCACTGCCGCCTGGTAACTGTCGGAGACGTGATTCAGCTGTTTTTGCAGCTCTCGGTGTTCAGCCAATAATCGAGCATTTTCTTTATTGAGTTGTGTAATTTCGGTTTGTTTAATAGAAACCGTTTGAGTCAGTTGACGTTGCTCGGCTTGCAGCTGTTGCACTTGATGTTCATGGCGACGTTGATCCTGACCCCTCTGCTCCTGTACCGATGATCGATAATGTTCCAGAGCTTCACGTGCGTGCTGGTGCTTGGATTCCAATGACTGAATGCGGCTGTCCCGTTCCGATAGCAACTGTTCTTTCGCTGCTAGTTCCTGAGTTAATTGCGCAACCTGTATGCGCAACTCCTGGTTAGCAGATGCTAGTTCCACTTGTTGGGCGTCCAACAATTCCAAGCGTTTGGCCTGCTCGGCTATGGTTGAGTTGGCGCCCTGGTATTGCTTCCTCACAGTTTCATATTGCAGACGCAAGGTTTCCAACACTTTCGAGTGGCTATCAGCCTGCTCATCAATAACTGCCTGGCTTTCCTGCTGTAATTGTTCCGCAAGGCTGGCAACCATTTGCGTTAAGGCCTCGCTCAAGGAGTTTTTAGCGCTGGAAGCTGTGGGATTCTCTTCCATCAATTCCGACAAATATCGATGTATGGTGGATTTTGAGCCGGTATTTCCAAGCTCCGCCCTAATCGCATCAATACTGGGGTTTATGCCCTTGGCCTGAAGACTTTGTAGCGCAGATTTGACGTTTGCTTTATTAATCCCGCCCCTTGCCATGAAATACCTCTTTGATTATTTCGTACTGTATTACGTAATATGTAATTACATACTAAAATAGCACGATTCCTATACAAAAACCATAAAAATATAAGGCATGATAATACTGGATTATCATGCCTTATGATGGTTTATTCACTTTTCTATCAAGAATTCTGTACAGATCACGTTAAACGATAGTTACGTAAAACGGCGGACTTTGTCCAATCAGCTGGTCATTTTTTATCAGAAACGCCTCGACAATATGCACACCACGGAACTCCAACTTCTCCCACCGTGTGCCATGTTCATGTGAGCCATAAAACTCACCGCGTAGTTGCCCTTTCGCCGCCGCCGTCACATCGGTATTAGTTACTCGCCACTTCACCCGATACGTGTTTGGCATCGGCATACCAACACCATTAATCGTTTGAAAACGTAGCCAGGTATCTGGGCTTGCGATGTCCAAACTGTTAAACCGCTGTATGTGCATTCCTTCTCTGCTCGCATAAAGATCCGCCTTTACCAGGACGTTCACCGGTGTTTCCCTTGCGACTCTCCAGGTGGGTCTATGCATGTGGGGTAACTTATTGAACCCCGCAGGCAACGCCTGCAGCCCGATTTGTTGGACCAACGCTACCAGATCTTTTGCTCCCCGGGCGGCTGGCACATGACTAACTAAAGCCAAGGCTTCTGTGCTGACACTCGCGGCCTTGGTGACAACAGCTTTTGCAGCAAATTCATCACCGAAAACACGTTGCCATTTGCCAATACTTTCTTCTCTGTCAGCTTCGTTGTAGGCGTCATCAATCCACGTTCTATAGGTATTAATTTTGGAGCGGAAGTTTTGGTATTTTGCTTCATCCCAGGCATTACTTTGGATTTCGCTATTGAGGACTGGATTGCGCACCTCAGGCAACACGGGGCGCAACGTAAGCCAATCGTCGAGCCGCCCCATCAGCACCTTCAAGGCAGTTGGCACATCGGTAAATGTGGTTGTTCCGCGATCTGCTTCCGTGACTTGCATCCCCAATAACGTTGTTAGCAAAAATGAGGGGCAAGTAAACGTTGTTTTGATGTCCCGGAGGTATTTCACTAAACGCGTGGTCTTTCGAAAGGTGTTGTTGCCGGCGATCGTGTTACGTTCAGCCAGCCAATCGGTGTACTTCTGTGGGGCCGAGTCTTCAAACTGGTTCGTGTTTCGATTACACACCTGGTAATAAGCAAAAAACGCGATGCCGCGCTCCAGGCACGGAGCTACATCGATGTTTCGTTCATTGGCGTAGTCGATCGTTATGCAATGCGAACAGCGTCGAACCTTATCTTTGTAAGTCGCATGGCTATTGAAGACATCGTACAGCGTGTTGATGTAATCTTTGGCCTCCCATCCGGTTACGGGTGATACGAACACCAGAAGATCGGCATCGAAGGGTTTGTCAGGTAAGGGTTTGATAATGGTTTGGTGAGCCCAGGAACCTTGGGCCGCAAATCCCAGCACACTCGGCTCCCAATCTAAATCAGTAATAACGCTTTTAACGGCCTCAATACTGGACTCAAGTAAATCAAAGCGCGTCTTGTTAAGGTTAACGGTGTTGGTTAGGAAGTCGGTAAATTCAGAAACAAGCTTCATGGTGCAAGGTCCCTCTGTACTCATGCAATCAGCTTACGCTGCTTGATAAGATATTTTTAAAATGGATTTCGATATGAACAATACGATCACGTCGTTACAAGAATCGGTACTTAATATAAAACGCCTTAAAGCACAGCGCTACCTCTATTCACGCGCAAAATGGCTGTTTGGTTGGCAAGTGTTTTTCAATGTGGCGGTCGTTATCGTAGTGGCATTGGTCGCACTCGCATATGACAAATCTTTTTGGTCGCTACCTCACAAGGATTTGGCGTGGGTAGTCGGTGCTTGTGGGATGACATTTTTTCTGGCGGACACTTTCTTATGGACTCCGGGAATTAATTGCTATCGACAACTCGCGGCTGGAATCCAGCAGTCCTTTGACAGCGAGGTGTTACAACTTTCCTGGGATAAAATCCTCTTCGGTAACCAACCAAGCCATGAGAATGTCGAAAGATATTCACGTCACTATGACAAGGCTAATCACCCGGCAAATGATTTGTTAGGCTGGTATCACCAGGATATATCTTCCGTTCCTTTAGAAGTGGCTCGCTTTATCTGTCAGCAAACAAATTGTTGGTGGGATATGGATTTACGTCGCCGTTACAATGGAATAATCATTGGTTTTGGCATCACGTTATGCGGCATCATGTCAATCATCGCCTTTTATTTCGGCCTTACTGCGCAATTATTTTTTGCCTTAGTGGTGGCTCCTTGCCTTCCTTTTTTCGCTACGGCTGCAACCTTATTTCAGAATAATCGTGATGCAGTGGCTCGATTGTGTGACATGAAAATGGAGATGGAGAGCCAGTGGAATGCAGTGTTGAATCGACAGCTACCCCTCGACCAATTAACGGATTTTTCCTGTCATATTCAACGCGGTATTTATTTGAATCGGGTAAACAACCCTCTGATTTTTGATTGGCTCTATCGGCTATCGAAAGATGATCATGAGCAGACGACCAGTCAATCTGTCAGCCATTATGTACAACAATACCATCAACGCCCTTAACGTTTTGTACAGTCCTAAAATAAAGCGCTTTGCAGAATAAGCGGCGGGCTAAACACACCAATGATCATAAACGGATTGGGGGCATTTTGGCTGTCCCACACTTGAGTCGTACCCACAAAAAAATGAATATTCCGTTGATTAACCAACTCAACAAGGTACTTGTGTCGGACACTTTCTACCGCTTTGGATTCATCACCACCAAAGCGTTGTAACTCCTTCCAAAAAAGCGCTCCAAGCTCCCAGTCGCTGATACTCATTGTTCGCTCGCGGCCAGTGCTGTCGGTGAACACATATTTAAACTTATAAGGCAATTTCCGTACGACTGAAAATACTTTGTCATTATCAGCAAACAGTTGGTTTTGTTGTCCCCTAAGACGGACCATTTCCAACTTCCCGGCATCCCACTCGCGAATATCCTCTTCTACCAACAGTCCTTTAATACTGGCAGGTTTAAACGTGGCTAAAGAGACATTTTCTTCAGATTTGTTAGCCTCAATGAGTTTTCCAAAATCATCGTACACCTGGAGTGCAAACAATACCCGTTGGCATCGCTCAAACCACTGCTGCTGCGTATCGATATGGCCTACGATTTTGATCCCGGTTTTGATGCGGTAACTTTCAGGGCGAGGATCGCTTTTGTTTTTTTCAAGATCCACTTCAACAATATCAAATTTTTTATATTGTTCAATTTCGTCCAATTTTCGGAAAGGAATTGGATAAAGGCGCACCCAGGTGCCATCCTCTCTGAGGCCTGCGGTGCATACAACTTCATCGTATTTACTGGATAAGGTGGGATAAGTTTTAACAGTTATTAATATTCTTTCCTTAGGCATACTTCCCTCTTGTTATAGGTGTTGAATCTCTATGTTGTTATTTGCTAATTCTTGGATGGCATTGGCTACGCGACTACGGTGGCATTGACAATGCGATTTTTCAAAACAGGTTATCGCTATGCGTTTTTTATCTTGAAATAACTGATACAAAGAACGTAATGATTGTGTTTCCCGCGTTAACACATCTTTTTCATAACGTTTAAAGAGTATGTCGTAATCGTCCTGTGAATGCAGCTCCTGTCGCTCGGCTGATTCTATGCCCAATGATGGCATGTGTATGTATTCTATGCCCAAGCGTTCCAGCAACGACGATAATGTGTTTTTGGAGAATCCATATTTCCGGCTGATTGGATTTTTCCGCACATCAACTAATGTTCGAATATCATGTTGAATCAATTTATTAATATAGGTTTCGACTGATGAGCCTTCGTAGCCTATGGTGGCAAATACCAATGCACGGCGTTTGACTGGCTTCACCTCATGGACTTTCGCTAATTCTTCATCCGTTAAATGTTCTGATGCAATTTCGCTGTTGATTGCATAATACGGATAGGATTTATAAACGTGCTGAATCAGTTTTTTACCCTTGATAGGTTTAAATTTGGCAGAAAACTTTTCAAGTTTTTCAACCGCACTCCTATCTAATCGCGATAGTTCAAGATCGCTATTGTCAGCCAGCTCCCACTCATTACTCTCTTTTAAAAATCCTTTTTCCGTTAGCTTGTGCTTGTCGGCCATGGCCTGAAAGGAGAAACAGCCAAACTTATAAGGCACGAAGTCAAAACTTTTTTCTTTTTCGCACAGCTGTGTGAATAAAAAGAGATATTTTTGAAAATCAGTAGCCGCCAATTTGCCGCCGAAGCTGGAAATCATTGCGAGAATCAATTTTTGTCGGGACAGCAACATACACACACCGAAGACAACCTGGTAAAGGCCGCCATCTTATCACAGCGTTAGCGATACCGGGCGCCGAGGCCAGCCTTGATAAAGGTGCTTGAGGGATTGGTTAAGAAAGGATACTTCCGTAAGAGCGCTCACTAGCAGGCAAAAGCCAACCAGAGTTAATTTATGACTGATCATCTTGAAGGGAATCGATCAACACTCTCAGGCCTTCGTGGGGATCTGCACCCAGTACCTGACAGTATTTAACAAACTCCAACAACTCAATTTTCTTTCGGCGCTGCTCTATCTTGCCCACAATGGAATGATGGCGATTCATGATGTCAGATACTTCACGCTGCGAATAGCCGCTCTTTCCCCGCTGCTCTTTCAGCCAGGCTTGTAATTTTTCATAGTGAGGTGAATAAGGAGAGGATTTCATTGCCGTGATGATAGAGAGCGGCTAGAATGGCGCGAAATTCGCGGCACAAATGATAATAGTTCCCATGAAAGAGATTGCGTTAAAGCCAGAACTCCTGGAAGTACTGAAAACTATCGACACCCTGACATTTACCGTAGATGCCCTGACGGAAACTTACCTACAGCAACCATCCAGTTTGCATACGTCCAAAAAAGCAGCCCGTCAATTTGTCTACCGCAACATGCAACGACTAATGACAGCGGGGTTAATGGAACGTGTCAAAGTCGACGGGCAGTGGCCCCAGTACTGTCTGACCGAACAATTTACCCGCTTGCACATATGCCAACCCGTAGAGACTCCATCCCAGGTCGAGGCCCAGATGTCTATCGCGCTTGATCCGCTGGCCGGTCTCAAAGAGCGATTAAAAGTGCACCAGGCTGACATCCTGACGGCGATGGGTGAAATGGAAGAATACGAGGCGATCTGCAAAGAGCTGCCGGATTTGCGCGCAATCGCGCAGCCACGCTACAACGACTCGCGTGAACGGTGTTCACGCTTATTGGGACGAGTAAAAGCATTGGAAAGCTTGCTGGCCGCTGACGCAGGTTAACCATGGGCTTACGTCAATGGCAGTCAAACTGTATTCGTAGCGCGCTGGTGAAATACCACGGCGGACAGCGCCATTTCCTGTGTCTTGCCACACCGGCCGCTGGAAAAACGCGCATGGCCTCTACCTTGGCAGCACTGCTACTTCAAAAAAACAAAATTGATTTAGTGCTGTGTTTCTCGCCCTCCGTCATCGTGGCCACCGATTTTCAAAGCGCTTTGGAGCAGCAGCTCAAATTACCCGTGGATGGACGTTTAGGTTCCAAAGGCCAGTCATTGACCTACCAATCCATGCTGGGCCAACAGGACAGTTTTTGGGCACTGTTTGATCGTTACCGCATCTTCGTTATTTTTGATGAAATCCACCATTGTGCAGGGGATTCACCGTTCAATGCCAACGCGTGGGGACATCAGATTATTGCCCGCATTCAAGGGCGTGCGGCGTTTACCTTAGCCTTGACGGGTACACCCTGGCGCTCAGATCGCATTCCTATTTCCCTCGCCAGTTATGCGCACGACGATAAAGTTCACTGTGATTTCATGTATGGTTTGCAGGAGGCCGTCAGGGATAATGTCTGCCGCGCTCCCGCCATTACGCTGGTTGACAATAATCGCATCCGCGCCACCCAGGGTGGTGAAGAAAAAATCTTCAGTAGCTTTGGCGACCTGCTAAAAGAGTCTGATTGCTCTTATCAGGACGTCATTGAAAACGAGGCTCTGATGACCTATTTGCTGGAGCAATCGGCCAAAAAATTGCGCAGCCTACGTAAGCATCACGCCGATGCGGCTGGCCTGATTGTCGCAGCCTCGGTCGAACATGCCTATAAAATTGCGGACAGCTTACAGCGCTGTACCGGTGACACCGCAGTGGTGGTGACATACATGGGCGATGCCCCGCAAGCGGCGATTGCCGCGTTCAGGACGAGTAGCGAACCCTGGATTATCTCGGTTGGCATGGTGAGTGAAGGCACTAACATTCCCCGACTGCGGGTGTGTTGCCACTTGACTCGGGTGAAAACCGAGCTGCATTTTCGCCAGGTACTGGGTCGTATTTTGCGAACCGATGGCATCCATCATGGCGACAGCTATCTCTATGTCCCGGCTGAACCTAGCCTTGCCGAATATGCTGGGCGCGTGATAGAGGAAATTCCCCACACAGGTACACTGCGCCGTAATCTGATGCCGTCAGTGTTGGTTGCTGACGATTCCAATCCTGCTCTACCGGGTGAGCTTGCAAGCATCACCATTAACCCGTTGCAAATGGATTTTACAGGCACGCCAGTCCCATCCGGCGCATTGCCTATGGCCCCACCGATAACGCAAGGCTCGTTGTTAGCGCATTACTACGAAGCCAACATCAATATGTTCGGGCGGTTTAAACAACAATTGTTAACCCTGCAACGGCTTTGCGCCTAAGGTTTTATAGATGATAGCACCGATGGACGCCCTCCAGGGTGTGGCGGACGCGCTTTACCGCAAGGGAACGCCATGTGATTTCGGGATAGATGACTCTTGTCTACCCGCCATGATCGAGCTCGCGTTTGCGCGTTACCCGAACAAGGCCGTCCGAGCGGTGAAGGATTGGGCGTGGTGGGATTTAGCGATATCCAATGAGTCTCGTCCTCAATACGCCGCCGCAGGTGTGCAGCCTGCCATAGTGTTTTCCACCTACTTGATTTGGGATAGTCGGGAGCAGTGGTCGGAAGGATGGAATGTCAAAACAACGGTACTGGTAAGCTTCGAAGAAAACTGCATGTTCATCACTCGCAACACGGTATATATCCTTGTCGGTCATGGGTATCGCAAGACCGTTGATCCACAGATCGTGGCCAGCCTATATTTCTTACGATAGTGTCCGTCCGGAGGTAGAGTGACCCCGATAAGCATGCAATTGATCATTTTGGATTTTGAAGCAAGCAGCTTATCCGACGGTAGTTACCCCATAAGCGTAGGCGTGATTGTCAATGGCGAGGCACGCTATTGGCTGATCAAACCTCGCACGGGGTGGATTGATTGGTCTCTGGAAAGCCAAGCCATTCACGGTATTAAACGCTCCTCTCTGCTCGAGCACGGAATTGATGTCTCCGTCGTCTACTATGAGCTCAAGACGCTACTGGGTGGCGCTCCTGTCATATATTCTGATAATCCCTATTGGGAATCACGCTGGTTGCGTTGTTTAGGTAAATTTGACTGCGAGGTTAGACATATTCATGAATTACTGCCCGCGTCTGCTCAACTGAGCTGGGCTGTTTGCCTGGATCACCAATTTAAGCTCCAACGACTTACTCGCCATCGAGCCGACCACGATGCCTATGCAATACATTTGGCCCTTGCAGCTATGCTAGGCAACTGATGTTGCGCAGCCGGCACGCCTGCCTAATTCGGGTTTTTGTTACTTGATTTATCTGTTGTAACAAACTCATGAATGAGGTGGTCAACCCAGATTATTGCTGGCCCGACTAATTTTTGTCCACTATAAAGTGCACCCGCGATCAATATGACCTGGATAATCATTCGCCATCGTAGCGTTTTTTGCGTTATATGCCTCGATTCCCAACTTTTGCCTCTCCGTCTTAGCTTTATACATTTCACGCATGGTCGAGTCTGAGTTTTAGATACGCCAATTTGGAATTGTTGGGCGCATTGGTGCTCATGGTCTGGCAGCCTCGTGATGCAATAGAAAAGTCCAGCATATACCGAGCAAAATTTAGTTTGGGCTGGGTTTCCAAAAACGGATTTGCACAACCGAAAGTGTTTGGTCACGACGCGTGTCGCGGTAGATTTACTACATCAAAGTCGGAATGGAATGTATTTTTGCGCGCGCCAAAAAACTTGTATCCTTTCGGTGGAGATAGCGGTTGTTCATGCTGGTAGCAAGATAAGTGAAGCGCGACATTGCGGTGAAACGACTTTCAGCAGGGGCATACCCATAGGGTGTATTAGTCCTGTCTCATAGCTGATAAGCCGTCGTTAACTTTTTTAGGTTGGCCGATGACACTAACTTGCCGTTTTTATCAGGGCATTTTGCCAAATCGCGACATCATATGTATTTGAAAATAACTTCCGACTGCAAACCCGTTCGTTCTTCTGGACCCGCAGCATATCGAGTTGCCAATCCACTAACGATCTTATTTTCTTGATCAAAGGTTGTAGGGCTCATTCCCAAGGGCTGAAAAACTCTTCTTTTAAAAAAAGTATCGTCACTTTTTCCACTAACTTGAGCAAAATGTGCTGTGGCCCAACACCACTGAATACATTACTTGAGGGTGATGAAATTTGGGCTTGATAAGAATTTACCTCAAATCTAATCTGAGAGATCTTTATAAAATCGGAAACTGTCAGATCAAGCCAGAGCTAGTACGTTTAATATTATATTTCTTCATCTTCTCTACGCTGCCGTTCTATTTTGGACGACCGATGCAATAAAAATATTGACACTATTAACGATAATACTGCCATTGAAAGTCTAACTCCAAATCTAACGCTGTACTCATGAGCCATAACGGTATCAGCAAAGCTTGTTAGCCAAGCCGCTTGCATAGCCCACATACCAAAAAAAATGGAGCTTAGAAAAGCTGCGAATGACAAAGTCCATAATAAAAATCGCATATCTAACCCTTATTTTTTTGTATGTACGATCAAAATCAAGATATTTGACATTTATTGCTTCCTCGGAGTTATGCTGCACGCCCTGATGACATCTATCACAAATATATGGCAATCATTTGCGAATGGGATAAAGGGGCCAGTTGGGGTTCCTATTTTGAGGTGATCATTTACGCATTTTTCGTCAAGTGGAGGGCCATTGTACGGAACAACATGTGCTCCCGGCATTTGAAATTCACCCGTATGGTCAACCACCTGTGTTGGCATGAATGGTAGATCCCCGCCACCTTCTTGTCCTGGCACTTTGCCGTTGTCTGGCCCCATGCCTGCCTCTCGAGTATCAGTCTTCATCCACCAGTGGTCTATCCCTGACTTATTCACAAAGCTAAATACACCTTGTAAATTAGTTGGTCGACCATATATTGTTACGTCCAGTCCATTCGGATCAATATATTTGACCGGATTTCCATCGACATATGCATAAGTATTAATACCTCCATTCAATCCTATGGGATCGCTGCTGATAAATCGATTCAAATCAGGACTGTAATATCTAGCACGATAGTAATTCAGGTTAGAAGCACCGTCATTTTCACGCCCCGTATACTGAAATGATGTATCGTCAGAGCCAGACTTACCTGAATTGCCATAAGCGCCATATGTGTATGTAGTAGATATGCTCCCAGCATTATCAGTCAACGCCAGCGTGCTACCCAAACCATCAGTGACATAGCTGGTAATAACTCCAGACTCTATCTTTGCGTAAATATCGTCAAGCTCTAGCCCTTCAAGTAAGAAAGTGCTGTTCTGCGTCACTGGGTTCTGCCCATCATGCAGATATGTTGTTCCTGCTCCCGCAACTAAGCGATTTTTTCGGCGACCTAAGGCGTCGTAGGAGAAGCTACTTGCTCCATCGCTAGTAGTGATTAATTGATCTCGACTATTCCACGAATACGTTTTTGTTCCATAACTAATCAAATTACCATTGTTATCATAAGATAATGCTGTGCCACCCCAATTCGTCAAACGATTTGCAGCATCATAAGTGGCAGATGTTATTGAAACAGGAATTTTCAATTTAGATAAACTACCCGTCTGAGATATCCGGCGGCCACCCAAATCGTATTTATAAGCAAGATCTCCAATGCGGGTGGTTCCCTTGTCGTAAGCGATGCCGGATAACTGACTTGCGCTGTCATAGGAAAACTTTTTAGCAATCCCATTAGGTAATGTCACAACAGTCTGACGATCTGCTACATCATACTGGAACCCTACCGTGACACTGCCTTGTGCGATTTTTACGAGTCTGTTCGCATTATCGTATTGGTACGTAACGGGATTAGCTTGACCGCCAACTGTTAAACTTGTTCGACGTCCCGCCAGATCGTACAAATAATCTAGTTGACCTTGAGGCGAAACCTCTTGAGTAATTTGATCAATACCATTGTAAGTGCGTGTTATTGTTCCATTTACTGAATCAACAAATTGTGTAGCTCGATTTCCAGAATCCCAAGTAATTTTAATTGTAGATCCATCATGATAGGTAATCTGGCTGAGTCTGTTGAGCGAATCATAAGTATATGAAGTTGTCTGCCCCTTACGATCAATTACACTGGTGAGATTACCGCCAAGATCGTAATTATAGGTTTCTATTTTACCTAGCGGATCGGTGTAGGTTTTAGGTCTGTTCCTTGAGTCGTAGGAGTATTTGTGTGAAATCGAATTGAGGGGATCCTTGACGGTAAGCACATTACCATTTTCATCGTATGTATATAAGGTAATGCCAGATTGGGCGTCTATTTTTTGTAAAACTCGATCTGAGTTATCTAATTTATATTGAGTATTATTGCCTAATGGGTCAGTTGTACCAACCAATCTTCCGACGCCATCTGTGAACAATGATATCGTCCTCCCAAGTGGGTCGGTAAACGAAGATAAGTCGCCAAGGTCATAGGTGAAACTATAAGAATTCCCAATAGCGTTTAATTGGGATGTTATTTTCCCCTCAGTATCGAGAGATACACTTTTAACATGACCTAGCGGATCAGTCTTACTAATGAGATTGCCTTTCCCGTCATATCCGTATTTGAAAACCTTCGCTATGGGATTAGTGTACTGAGTCAATTGGCCGAACACTTGATCATATCCGAAGCTGTGCTTAATTGGCGTTGCTGTGCCATAAAGGAAAGTTTCACTGGTTACATTTCCTAAGTAATCGTATTGAAATTTCGTTACCCGCCCTAGAGCGTCGGTAATGGTGAGGCGGTTATTTGATACAGGTTCAAGTTCGTATGAATAAATTTGTTGTTCTGGTTTTCCGTAAGCGAATATATCCTTAGTTAAATAGCCGTTTGAATTGAAGAAAGCCCGCCTTACGTTCGTACGTGGATCCGTTACATCAGTTTGTGTCACCTTTCCATTTCCATCGAGTGTGTATGCGAACTGCCAAACGGCACCATCCGCCAGAGTCTGTTGCTGCACGCGACCATTAATGTCGTAAACATTCACGACCATAATCTTTCCTCGCCTATCGGTAACTTTGGTCATCCTATTCGACGAATCATATTCATATGCCTCAACCTTTCCATTGGCATCGGTTGCTTTCCAAAGTCGACCACTGGCATCGTATTCATATGTGGTGAATCGACCAGTATTGTCCGTGATTTTCGTAATGCGGTTAGACGAGTCGCGGTTAAAGCTTAAAAAACGTCCGTGCGGGGACAGAATCTGCGTTATTCCGTTGGTGCCTGCCTCGCGTGTTATGGTCAGGGAGTTGCCATTCCGATCACGAACTCCAATTAAAGCGTTAGGTGCGTGAGGTTGAAAAATCAATACAGTACCGTCTTTGAGCGCAAGCTCCCAAGCGTGTGTAGCTACGCTTATTTGAAGTTTAGCGCCTTGAAACATTGTCGGTGATGATGTGTGCTTGTAAATTATGTCCGATGTAGTGGTGCCAGATACTTGATTAAAACGAACAGCTCCGCCATCTGGCAGTATCAAATCAATTTTTGGAGGCGCAGTCACTGTAGTGGTAGGGTTACTGAGAAATAAACCATATAAATGGTTGGTCCCGATTCCGAAATCCCTAGAAACCGGATCTTTTTGCCGATAGGTACGATGGATCAACAACGGAATTGTGTCTGCTATCTGAAAATCAGTTGAGCTGTGTAAAAAGAGACCCGTCGCACAATCTACAGGGTCACCTCCCTGAACGCATCCGCCGGGCGGCGGGCCTTCAAGAGGCGCATTATTGGTATTGTCCAAACCCCAACCAAATGCCATAAGATTTTTTTGACTGACCCCGGTGTCGGGCAAAACTTTTTTACCGTCGTTGCTGACAGTGCCCCCACCATATACTTGCCAACCTGCTCCAGTGGGATCGTAATTCCAGAAATTAACGCGAGTACCTGGAGCTGCATTAAGGTAGTTTGGGTAGACAACTTGAATTCCCTTTATACCGCCGCTTGCGCTGTTATCAACGAACATACCAGCTGGTTGTATGGTGAAATACACTGGGAAGCCACTCGGTACTGCGAACGGAACCCGATCTAAAGGTAATGGCGTTATATTAATTCTGGTGACTATTTTTCCGTCTCGAGTCCGAAGGATGGCTCCCTTAGGGATATGAATTTCCAGCCCCGGAATGTTCGGATTTTTTATAGTTAAATTGGTAGCGGCAGGAGAGGATATTTCGACATCATCGGCTGGGTTTAATCGAGCAAGATAAATGGATTCCGACAACAATGTTGTTTTATTAGGGGTCAATTCAACACGTATGTAATGTTTCGCATATTTTCTGGATCCACTGCTTACACTGCTTCCATCCACAGTTAGCTCAGTGACACTAGGATCAATCTTTGTCAACAAAAATCGACCATGTTGATCAGTTATGGTTTTGTGATTACCGATGCTAATCGCAACGTTAGGCAGTGGTTTACCGTTCAGCTTCAATACTCGCCCCGAAACAGCAGTTTCCCCAGCCCCCCCCTCTAAAGGTTCATTCAAATCGGTATTATTAATTGACAAACAAAACTCATCTGGTCCACCTAAAACACGCCAAGCCCCGTGGCGATGGGTTTCGACAGGAGTCCAGTCTTCAAAAGCATCTGAATTATTTGCAGTTTTAAAACTTTCACACCTTGCACGTTTAGACTCTGATACTTGTGCAAGGTTAACATTGCTTTTTGCAGGGTAGGCCTTCGTGCGAAAACTAAATTTAGAGTAGCTGAGGGAGTGTCCCGAATTATCGAATAGCCCCTTCAAAAATACTGTGTAGGTTGCATCCGGTAACAATTGCGCAGAAGGAGTGAAGAACGCCAAGAGCCCAGACTCAGCCGAAATAGCTTTTCCTTCCACCATACCTGACGGCCCTACGATTACAAATGAGTTTTCAGTCACCGACCACATTGCTATCGGTTTGCTAAAGCGAACGGAAACTCGTGAATCTACCGCTACCTCTGTCGTGTTATCCGTTGGGATTGTTGCTTCGACCTGAGGTGGCGTCGTGTCAGATAGTAGAAGAGAGTTAAAAACCGTGTCAGATGGATCCACATGTCGAAAGGTGTTAAGAGTTGGCTCATATAAATCACCGTTTTCCTTTGAGCTATGACCCAGCCCCCCCCACAGCAAACCCTGGCCTGTTGGCAAAAGAGCAGCTTGATGATTAGACCAAGACGCAACTGTACTAATAACCTGCCCCTTGTCCAACAGGCTGTCCGTGTTAAGTAGCTGTGCCGTTTTTAAAATTTCATGGCCACTTGATTCTCCACCAGATATCAATAAATAACCGTTAGTCAATAAAGTGGCGGTGTGGAAAGCTCTCGGAGTGAGACCACTACTATTAATGACGGATACTTCTCCCGTCGATGGCGATAAAATCTCAATAGGTTCAACCACATTTCCATTGGAGTCTGTCCCCCCATGAATCAGGACCTTACCGTCAGGCAACACTGTAGTGGTATGTCCGCATCGGGCGTACACAAGATGTCCTGACAATGGAGCTAAATTCGCTCGGTCAGAAAGCTCGCGAAAATCAATGGTGAAGAAGTCACCTTTGATCTGCCTATCTTGCTTTCCACCAACAAATATCCAACGCCCGTCAGGCAATTGGGTCGCGGTTTGGCATTCATCTTTCGGTGGAGATGGGATGGCGAATGTTGCAAACCCTCGAAGACTCTCTGTATCCGAATATACGAACGAACACTGCATAACAAGGAGGATTGTGCCAGCAAAACCTAAAATCCTTTTTAATCCCTCAGCTATATTCTTTAAAATCATTTTAGAAATATCTCCCCGATTTCCCTTAACTGCACAGAACTAACTTAGGTGTAGGACTTAAATTCAGCACTACAAGTTTTTAATATAAAAGCCCAATGTTCCCGAAACTTGTGAGCTGCTACTCCAAACTGGATCCATCTGCACGAGAATAGTGTAGGTACCGGAAACAGGCATTGGCCCGAGATTCATCAACTTTTGGATCCGGGAGTAAGCTGTTGTTGTAATGTTGCCGGAAATATAAGTACAGGAAAATGTTTCAGAGTCTGTCACAGAGCTGCTAGTCAGTATCGCCCCATCAGGTTTAAAAATGGTGATTTGGGGCCTATATATCTTGTTAGCTTCGTTCCCCGCAGGACAAGAAACACCGGTTACTGGATCGTAATTCTGGTTGATATTCAATGCCAAATACTGGCCTGAAGTCGCGTTAAATTTTTCAATTATTGCTTGTCCAGGTTTCGTTGTTGTCGTGTAATAAGTGCCCCCATTTACGGTGGCCACGCCTGTAACTGGTGTAAATAGTGAAAAGTTTAGGGTTCCCGAAACTTGGGCGCTGCTGCCATAAGCAGGATCCATTTGTACGAGAACGGTGTATGTACCGGAAACAGGCATTGGCCCGAGATTCATCAACTTTTGGATCCGGGAGTAAGCTGTTGTTGTAATGTTGCCGGAAACATAAGTGCAGGAAGATGTTTCAGCCGCTGTCACAGAGCTGCTACTCAGTATCGTGCCATCAGGTTTAAAAACAGTAATTAGGGGCCTATATATCTTGTTAGCTTCGTTCCCCGCAGGACAAGACACACCGGATACCGGATCGGAATTCTGGTTGATATTCAACGCTAAATACTGGCCTGAAGTTGCGCTAAATTTTTCAATTATTGCTTGTCCAGGTTTTGTTGTTGTCGTGGAATAAGTGCCCCCATTTACGGTGGCCACGCCTGCAACTGGTGTAAATAGTGAAAAGTTTAGGGTTCCCGAAACTTGGGCGCTACTGCCATAAGCAGGATCCATTTGTACGAGAACAGTGTATGTACCGGAAACAGGCATAGGCCCGAGATTCATTAACTTTTGAATTCGTGAGGGAGCTGTCGTTGTAATGTTACCGGAAACATAGGTACAGGAAGATGTTTCAGACTCTGTCACGGAGCTGCTAGTCAATATAGTGCCATCAGGTTTAAAAACAGTAATTAGGGGTCTATATATCTTGTTAGCTTCGTTCCCTGCAGGACAAGAAACACCGGTTACCGGATCGGAATTCTGGTTGATATTCAATGCTAAATATTGGCCTGAAGTTGCGCTAAACTTTTCAATTATTGCTTGTCCAGGCTTCGTCGTCGTTGTGGCATAAGTGCCTCCGTTTACGGTTGCTACGCCAGCTATAGGTGTAAATAGCGAAAAGTTTAATGTTCCGGAGGCGGTGGCAGTAGATGGAGTCTGTTGAACGAGGATCTTGTAGCCGCCAGAAAGAGGCAGCGGACCTAGATTCAACATCTTGGAAATTTTCCATCCGCCAGTGGAGCTGCCAAATTGGTCTCTACAATCAACAAGCTCATTAGCTGTAGATGCGCTAGTAGTTAGTACTGAACCATCTGGACTTAAGACAGAGACGCTAAAGTATCGCAATGAATTTGATTGATTACCCGCTGGACAGGATATCTGGGTTAATGGGTCATAATTTTCATTAATATTTAATGTTAGATACTGCCCCTTGATGCCGCTAAAATTTAATGCACTTATATTCTGTCCAACCACAGCTAGTCCATATGCAGAGGAATCTGCGACAAGATTTGTCACGAGAGACCCCACCGAAATGTTTAACGAGCCCCCGATATCTCCGGTAGGTACTATAACCACCGTATAAACGCCCGACTGAGGGAGCTGCGGGCGCACTTCTACAGCACCTGGTGAGATATTCTTCGTTAATAAAGTTGTGCCATCCGGGTTCAAAACAGATAATGTCCCAGAACTCAATGAAATATCACTCAATCCAATATTAATGAATCCGTTTTGGGTGCCTGAAAAGCTGAGGAGAGCACGTCTTCCTGGCGGGGTAAAGGAGACCGTCATCGCTGGGTCATTTATTTTCAGAGTCGCCTTTATCGGTTTGAAAATCGCAAGGTTAAAGCTTCCGGAGCTTGACCCTGAATCAACAACAACAACGTACACACCTGTAACTGGTAGTTGCGGAAGTTGCACTCCTTGGCCATTTGCTGTGATCGTTTTAGAGATCAATGAAGTTCCATCTGGCTTGAAGATTTTGATGGAGGTAGTTGGAATGGATGACCCGCTTACGCCAAGCGCCAAGAAATCTCCGGCACTGCCATCAAATAGCACAACTTGTGCCTTGCCAGCAGACGGACTAACAGGGAGCGAGCTTCCATCTGTCACGATACGTCCACCAAAGGAGATATTGCTCGCAATATAACCATTAGGTGGAACAATAAAATCGGCTGCGCTGACTGCTGCTCCTTTTGCGGTGGTTACATATATTCGCCCTGACGTAGCATTAGACGGAACATTCGTAGAAATAGCATTCGTAGATGCAGAGGACACCACAGCTGTAGATATGTTAAATCGCACTTTGTTGCCCAAAGCGGTTGGCTCAAAATTGGTTCCAGTGATATTTACTAGAGTCCCGCCAGCTGCAATAAGCGGTGAAAAAGATACGATCCTTGGCCCACTGCCAATCGTAAAAACCCGAGCGCTAGTTGCGGTTACACCGGATGTGACCACTTTAATTGGGCCAGTAGTAGCCGACAACGGTACCTCCACCGTTAATTCGGTTAGGGTGGCAGATAGCACAGTTGCAGTTACACCATTAAAAGTTACCACGTTTGCGCTCGGTGTAGTGCTGAAACCAGTCCCGATTAACTTGACCTTATCACCCGCAAAGCCCTGAATTGGTGAGAACCCGGTAATCCTTAGCGCGTCCGTAGCAACAGTAGTTTGCGCGGTAATGTTCCCAGCAGCATCATATTGATAAATGATTGCTGTATTAGAAGCACTATTAGAAACTTGGATAACCCGATTTAAAGAATCGTAGGAATAGGACAGATCATCCGCAAAAGCTTTGGGAAAAGAAAAAGTGATATCAAACGAATCAAACTTTGCCGCGGGGCAACAAAAAGCGAACAACAAAACGCAAAATGATAAAAAAATACGTTTAAATACGGATACGTAAGAAGAAAAAATAAAATGGGGCTCATGTCGATTTACTTTAACAGGCAGCACCCGACGCCAAGCAGAATTTGCGAACAAGTTCACATCCATTTCACTATCCCATCATCTACAAATATTCCATAAGGCACAAATTTTTCAATGCCCGCTTTCAATCAGAGTAACATTCCTGTGTAAATGTTCCAATTACAATCTAGGTGAACTCCATCACTATTGTGAGTTAAACTCCATGCAGGTATCTCAGGATAAAGCCGTTTACGAATTAGAATACAAAAAGACTGTACAAGGAGCTTGGCAATGATGCTTTACTACGCCTGCTGGGCAGCCGTTGTTATTTGCACCTCATTAACACAGCAGTGTGTAGCCGTAAACTCGGTTCATGACAAGATGCCCGATAGTTCCCCCACTCAGCTTGGTCTTCCAGTTTTACAACCGAATGACTCGGTGAGTAACAAAAAACTTATCGAGCTTGGTAGGCAGTTGTTTTTTGACAAACGACTTAGTGCACAAAAAAGCGTTAGTTGCGCAACCTGCCATTCGCCAAATATTAAGTTCACGGATGGATTAACCACATCCGTTGGAAATGGCAAGGTAAAACTTACTCGCAATGCACCATCGCTAATAAATGTTGCCTACTCGACAACATTATTTTGGGATGGACGGGTCAACGATCTTGAATCTCAAGCTGTACTACCTATTACGAACGAGATTGAACATGGCATGACTAGCAAGCGAGAAGTTGAGTCAGTGTTGGGGAGTATATCAAGATACAGGGAACAATTTCGTGATCTGAAACTAGCACCAAACATTGAGAGCATCGGAAAAGCACTTGCGAGTTATCAGCGCACGTTGATTTATGGAAATTCGCCCTTTGATAAATTTATGTACGGCAATGAGCGGCAAGCTATATCAGAGTCGGCAAAGCGTGGGCTAATAATTTTCAAAGAGCAGGCAAAATGTAGCTCTTGCCACTCTATTGGTGAGTCATTCGCCCTGTTCACCGACCAAAAATTTCATACATCTCCCCTCGGGCTTTCAAAAAATATCACCGAAAATCTTCAATCATTAACCCAAGAAATCGTAAATACGACGGATAGAAACCACATTAATTTTTTGATATCAACAAGAGAGGAAATATCTTCTCTGGGGAGGTTCGCTGTAACTTTAGATCCGAAAGATATTGGGAAATTTAAAACTCCGTCACTGCGAAATGTGGCTGAAACGGCACCCTATATGCACGATGGCAGTATTGAGTCATTGGAAGAAGCAATTGAGCTCGAGCTTTATAACCGAAAGAATGGGGTCAGTGAACCAGTGATCCTTACATCAAATGAACGCTTAGACTTGCTAGAATTCTTAAAATCATTATCAAGCTTTGAAACCGACTAAAACTTATGTCGGTAAAAGGTACTCCGGACGTGGTATAACGGGCTCTTACCTAAAGAATTCTAACCGAAAAACGAGGCGATCACTTTGCGATTGATAAGCAGTAGATACATAGCTACCATCGGTTTCAACAAAAGCTCTGTAGTATGCAAGAAATACTTTGGGTATAAACGCTAGGAAATATATCGTGGAGAATTTCGAGGTTAAGTCCGAGTGTCTTCCTAAACAATTAACATGTTTCGATAATTTATTGGATAATAAAAATCCTAGGCCTTTTATAACTCCAATTAGCTAATAAAAGGATTTACGATATCTATGGAAGGTGGTCTCCACGATTATTCTGGGGTCACGAAAAAGTACTGGGTACTTCCCTGCGCCAATGATTCCTCTCCCTGTTTGGTCTCTATCAAAAAAGATTACAGGCGTTGCCCGGTGCCGTAGCGGCAATAAAATCTTTGTATGCCCCCCAAACTATACTCTTTACATGCTGTCCTTGGGAGTGCCACCTTATCATCGAGACAGAAACTACCATTCTATTTCTTGAAGTTAAGAAAAAAACGCTGACGCCGGAAGCCCCCAGTGGAAATATCATTAAAGCTACTCAAGATGTATCGAAGTCGCTTCTGCATGGATTGGCCCAGTCGGGATTGCATGAACTCTTATTGCGAACCAAGGGCGAGATTAACTTTCGGGATGGTACACGCCTTTACCTGAAGAACTGACAAATCGAGCGAGCGACCATTTCCATATTTGATTTTTACAGCATTGACGATAGTCATTTCGTCCACGAACTGTTGGCTAACCTTCTAGGAAGTAAACTAACGAGCACGACTCACAAGCTACCTGCGGATTTACACGAATTCCTGGATCAGTTAAGCGCACAATACGCGCACCCTCTATTTCAAACTCTGTACGCATCTTCGCACAATCCGTTTTGGAACTGTGCTTTCTTCAGCATTCCTCAGTTGATGGTGCTGTTAAAGCACTGTTCTGATAACAGCAGCTTTCTTCGGGACTCTTCACCGTGCACACCTTTACTTTGATTGGTATCGAGACTATTACCACAAAAAGCTTATTAGGTTATATTCTTCGACACATTAGCGTGTCGACCAAAGCGGTGGCAGAAGCAACGAAACCCCCATGAAAAACACAGTTGACGATTATCTCAATGCCGCTACACGGCCAAGCACACGACGTAGCTACCAGTCTGCCGTTGAGCATTTTGAAGTATCCTGGGGCGGCTATTTGCCTGCTACGGCTGACAGCATTGTGCGTTACGTGACTGACTATGCCAAAGAACTCTCGGTAAATACATTGCGACAACGGCTAGCGGCGCTTGCACAATGGCATCACGGCCAAGGCTTCCCTGACCCCACAAAAAGCCCCAGTGTGCGTAAGGTCATACGCGGCATTCGCAGGTTGCACCCTTCTAAACCTAAACAAGTAAAACCCCTGGCGATCCAAGCGCTAGAGGAAGTTGATGGCTGGCTGGCACATCAAATCGAAGAAGCAAAATCGGCCAATGATCACGCCGCAGAACTTAAAGCTAAACGAGATCGCGCTATTGTTCTCATCGGATTTTGGCGAGGATTTCGAAGTGATGAACTCAGTCGACTTGCCATTGAACATATCCAGATTTCGCAAGAAGGTATGAGTCTGTATTTGCCCAGCACCAAAACCAACGAAGAAGGGGTGAACTTTCGTGCCCCGTTGCTAAGCCGACTTTGCCCAACCAAGGCGTATGAGGACTGGTTGGGTGTTTCAGGACTTGTTGATGGCCCGGCATTTCGCTCCATTAACCGCTGGGGGCAGCTCAGCGTCACCGCAATAAAGCCATTGAGTTACGTCAAATTATTACGCACCCTATTTGAACGGGCAGGACTACAGGATGCGGAAGAATTTGGCAGTCACTCCCTACGACGTGGGTTTGCCACTTGGGCATCAGCCAGTGGCTGGAGTCTGAAGGATTTAATGGAGTACGTAGGTTGGAAGGATATTGGGTCGGCCATGCGCTACATTGATGTTCCTGATCCCTTTGGCCAATTACGGATTGAGCAACGGCTGCAACAAACATTAGCAGCACCTGTTGCCGTACTTGAAAAGTCGCAACCCTATATCGAACTTTCCTTCACACTGGAAAGTTATCACCTCAAAAAACAAGGCGTGGCGCAAGCTCGGGAAGCCATTGAGACCTGCTGCCTTAAAGCGTTTGACGCTAAACCGGTTCGTGGCAATAAAGACCGTTATCGATTAAACATTCAATACAACTCCGACGACCAACTCACCGAAATCATCGACAGTCTACTGGATGAAATGCATGAGGTTGCCACGAGTAGACAGTGCTTTCTGATTGCACAATTTACCGATCCAGTTACGGGTCGTTGCTGGGAATAATAGTTTTCGTAATTCAGATGAAGGCTGATAATAATACGGAGAAGGAAAACGCTTTATGGATCCGTTGTTTGAAACCGCATACCCACAGCTAAAAGATAATCTCACCAACACCGACATTGAAGACATCTTCACACCCACATCCGAAGAACTCGCATTGGCCAACGGCGTATCAGGAAAAGTACCTGCCGCTCGTTTGGGCTTTTTACTGCACTTGAAATTGTTCCAACGTCTTGGACGGTTTCTTAAATTAGCGGATATTCCGCCAGCGGCATATCAGTACATGGCGCAGACCGCGAATATCCGCCGCACTATTAATAAAAAGCAACTTGCCGACTATGAAAAGTCAGGTACGCAGCAACGTCATTTCGAAAAAATCCGGGGTGTTTTAAGGGTTCGTGTCGTTGACGAAAGTGCACGCGATTGGCTGGAAACAGTGGCCGCAGAAGCAGCGGCCACAAAAAATGCCGAGAACGACATCGTCAATATCATGCTGGAAAATTTGATTAAGGAAAGGTATGAATTACCTGGACTTACCACCATTCAACGTATAGCGAGGAGTGCACGGGATAGAGTTAACAATGATTACTATCAAAAAATAATATCACCGCTTACCGCTGAAGGCCGAAAATTACTTGATAGTTTGTTCGTGGTGCCAAAAGGCTCCTCACAAAGTACGTGGCAGGCACTCAAACGCGAACCGGCAAAACCAACCAATAAACAAGTCAGGCAATATCTCCAACATGTTCAACGGTTAATCGATTTGGTCGAACAATTACCACCAGTGAATTTACCGGTAGCGAAGTTACGTTATTTTCGGCAGGTGGCCCGCTCGCAGGATGCGGCACAGATGGCAAAATTGACCGCCACACGTCGCTATGCCTTGGCGATTATTTTCATACGATCACAATTCAGCAAAACCTTGGATGACACGGGGACACTATTTACCCGTTTGTTCCGAAATATTGAAAACAACGCGCAAGAAGCATTAAAGCAATATCAACTACTTCATGTAAAAAGAACCGATGAATTGATCGTTCATTTGAAATCGATCCTCACGACCTATCAGGCTCATGACGAACTTACAAGCCGACAACAAGCCCTCGAAAAAGTGCTTCCTTGCGATATTGACGCAACGATAGCGGAGTGCGAAGAACACCTCGCTTATGCCGGTAATAATTTTCTACCCTTCATGTTGAAACCTTACCACTCTGTGCGCTCGTTACTGTTTAACTGTCTGGATATTCTTTCACCACGTTCAACTACATCGGACAAGCTGACTGAGCGCTTGTTGATGAGTTTACAAACGCTGCGAAAGTGTCGCTTGGAAGTCATTGATCCAGCGATGATTCAGCTTAACCCTGAAAAGGATTTTACCTGGCTTTCAGAAAAATGGCGGAAGTTAGTGATCATTAAGGCGGACGATAAAAAAATATACCTTCACCGAAAATATTACGAACTGGCCTCCTTGCAGCGTATCAAAAATGAGCTAGGCAATCTGGACCTCTACGTTCAATACAGCGAAGAATTTAACGATTATAGAGAGCAGCTTGTCGATGATGAGACTTACGCTCTGGAGTTGCCTCTATACGGTGAAGTGGCTGGCATTTCGACCGATTCAAAAGAGTTTTGTCAACATTTAAAGGGCTTATTAACATGCATTGCGCAGACCGTCGACAATGCATTTCCTGAAAATAGCAGCGCTGAAATCATAAAAGGCAAACTGGTATTACGAAAACCTGAAAAGTCTCCTATGTCTAAAGCGCTAAAAGAACTGGATGAAAAGATTACGGCATCGTTGCCTGAGAACAGCATCGTTGATGTTCTTACGGACACGGAGAAATGGCTACAGCTACATAAACACTTTGGTCCATTGTCCGAGAGTAAGGGCAGGCTCGATGATCCTGAAATGCGCTTTATCACCACGTTATTCTGTTACGGGTGCAATCTTGGTCCAAGTCAGACCGCAAAGTCAGTAAAGGGACTTACACGTAAGCAGGTTGCCTGGCTCAATCTAAAAAATGCTACGGAAGATCGTATTGACAAAGCGATTTTCAAAGTCACGAATGCCTACAATAAATTCAAATTGCCGTGTTATTGGGGGACAGGAAAGCACGCATCGGTTGACGGTACCCTAAGGAATTTGTATGAGCAAAACTTAACGTCCGAGTACCATATTCGATACGGTGCTTACGGGGGGATCGGTTACTATTTGGTTTCGGATAAATATATTGCGTTGTTCAGTCACTTTATACCTTGCGGGGTTTATGAGGGTAATTACATTATTGATCTGCTTGTCAAAAATGAATCAGACATTCAACCCGATGTCGTTCATGGTGACACGCATGCTCAAAATTACCCATTATTTGCGTTGACCTATTTACTGGGAATTCAGTTGATGCCTCGCATCAGGGGGATCAATAATCTCTCGTTTGCCAAGCCAGATAAAAAGCAAACCTATAAACATATTAATTCTCTATTTAGTGAGTCCATTGATTGGCAAATGATCGAAAAATTTCTTCCTGACATGCTGCGAGTCGCCATTTCAATCAAACTCGGAACCATCACCGCATCAACTATTTTGAAACGTCTTGGAACAGCCAGCAGAAATAACAAGCTTTATTATGCCTTTCGTGAACTAGGTAAAGCGGTAAGGACCATCTTTTTGCTGCGGTATATCAACGATGTAGAACTGCGTAGAAGTATTACAGCAGCCACGAATAAAAGTGAAGAATACAATGGGTTTGTCAAATGGGTATTCTTTGGAGGAGAGGGCATCATTGCCGAAAATCTACAGCACGAACAACGAAAGATCATTAAGTACAACCATTTGGTGTCTAGCATGCTGATGCTGCACAACGTTGTAAAAATGACTGATTTGATAAAAAACTTTCAACACGAAGGAATGGACATTACGCCTGAACTGCTTGCCGGTCTTTCTCCGTTCCGAACGTCCAACATTAACCGTTTCGGCGACTATATTGTGAACCTAGAGAGGGAAGTGCAGCCACTGGACTACAATGTGTCATTTTTTTAGCAAAATCATGAGGTTATAAGCGTTCTGGCGGATTTCGTTCAGTTAACGGCCAACCCTCCTTTTGGGCGGCGATGAACACCGCGATGGATTGGAATGCAGCCTTGGAATTAACCATTGCCACCAAAGGTGCGGAGCCATATAAGTCTCGCTTGAGAGAGCTGTTTCCTTTGGTGATCACACCGGAGCAAATGGAGCTTCGTGGTTGGACTGCTGTGCGCGCGTTGCCTTATTTGGATGCGAATGCAAAAGAACAATTGCACGAAGCAGTTAAGAAATACATGAAGGATTCGGAGATCAAATTAGCTGAAACACCTTTCGGTGTACCACCTAGCTTAGGCACTTGGGGTGGATCAGATGCTGTAGTGCAGATGGCTATCAGAATGTACTTCCTGCACAAAGCGTTTCCCGATTTGGTGGGTCCTGAACACACACTGCGTGCCGTTAATTACATTCTCGGTACGCATCCGGTATCCAGCACATCCTATGTTGCAGGAGTAGGCACAGTGTCGAAAATGAAAACTTACAGCAACAATCGTGGTGATAACGCCTACATTCCCGGCGCTGTCGTTCCAGGATACATTATCATCAAGCCCGATTTCCCAGAGAGCCTCGATGACTTCGGCTTTCTATGGTTTGAGCATGAAGCGGTGGTCGCTGGATCAGCAAACTGGGTTGTCGCCGGCAATGCAGCGGAAGCGATTGTTCGCGAGAAGAAGTAACGCTAACGATTAGTTGTCTTTATTTATCTTTGTAGGGTGGGTTAGCAGTTCCTCTGCTTAACCCACCCTTGCTTGTAACTACCCACCCCATTTCAATTATTTTGCTTTGGCATTTCGTTTTTTAGCAAGATAAATCTTGTGTTGCTTGGTGCGCCCTTTTGAATAGATTCAATTTTCTTTGCATCATGCGACATTAACAACTCAAGCAAATCCATCCTGAATGTTGCTGCGAGAATGTCAGGCCTGCCATCTCCGGTGAAGTCTTTAATTTCAAAGGAGACAACCCCAGGCGGTGTGCTCACAAAATTGTGCTGGGTGAAGTGTTGGTGACCGTCGTTCTCAAACCACACCAAACTTTTTCGTTTTTCATCTTCCCAGTAATTGATAAAGCTGGCAGCAATTACATCCCTATCGCCGTCCCCATCTATGTCGTAGGCCGCTGCATTCGCGATCCCGTAGGATCGGCCAATCTCATGGTATTCAAAACTGAGATTACCTTTGTTTTCCAACCACTGCACACCGTGGTATGGCTTGGGGTCAAATTGCGTATCGAAGGCATCGCCATTGGTGAATAAAATATCTTCATCGCCATCCTTATCCATATCCACCAGCGTCATGCCGGTTGATCCGTACATTGGATGCGGCGCTCGTGCAAGAACACGCGTTTCAAACTCACCCTTACCCTTCGCCAGAAACGCAACGAGCATTTCGTGTTCTTGCGAAACCAAACTGACAAAATCCATTTTTCCATCGGCATTTAAATCGGTAGGCGTGACATTAAGTGCTCCACTTAATTCCAGCATGCTGTGCTTAAGCTGCTTACCGCCACCCGCATTTTCCAACCAAAATATTTCGCCAACGTTATTGCCACCAAACGCGGCAACTACCAAATCAAGATCGCCGTCCCCATCCACATCCAGCGCTCTAGCTTGGGTGGCGCGAGGAATGCCCTCGACTAGCGTTTCTTTTTCAAACACACCGGCTTTTGTTTGTTTAAGCAAAAAGACTCGACCAACCAATTTTTTAGACGGCGGAAAATCGCCCAAATCAGTTACTATGATGTCCAGATCACCATCGCCGTCGTAATCAACAACATCGGTAAAAATAGGCACTTCTATATCAGCAAGTTTTGTTTCAACCCATTTTTTATCGGAACCACTGAGCAAGCTTAATTTTTTGTTTTCCGCATCGCACACCAACAATTGTTGCTCGCGCTTATTATTTAAATTTACCGACTTGATATTTACAATGAGCGGAATATTGGATTTCTCGCCAAATTCGCGCGCGCTGAATTTAAGCTTTTCACTGGCATCATCATTGTACGGTAGCCGCGGAAGCTCGGCGGGACTGCTGCCGTAGTAAAGCGCAGCTATATCGGTAGCATCATCATCTGAAATAAAATCTTTGCCCATTTTCTCTCGGGCAAAGCCAACCATTATTTTTATAACACTTGGCCAATCGTTTTTAGGAAGCAAGCTAGGTGATGGCACACTGTGGCACATACCGCAGTGTTTATTTGTCAAAGCTACAACCGTTTGCACGTCCTTGGGCTGATTGGCTGCCGATACCGACGCAACCAATAAACCCAGTAGCACTAAACATTGTTTATTTTTGTAGACTGAGTGCAAACTGCCATCTCCTATTTAAATAATTTACGAGCGACAATAGTGTTGAATAAAATCGGCATGAGTGGGCATGCTTTTTACTTTTTCCTGAATTGGAGCTTTAATGCTTTCTAAGAATCCTGCGAGGTTGGCATCACTCATGAGTTTTACGCTGTGGTGATAATGTTCAGGAACAATACCTTGCCCCAACATAACTTGCACCCATGAATCCACTCTAAACAGCTCACCGGCGGCTTGATAAGCGTGCGCATTATTTTTGAAAAGATTAATACGATGCGCCAGAGTATTGGGCAGTTCTTTAATTCGGCAATCGCGCCAGAATTGCGTATCATCGCGCTTGGTAAGATGATAATGCAACATAATAAAATCGCGAATGCCGGTGAGTTCTGCCACGGCCAAACCATTGTACTGGTCTTGTAGCGACTGATTGATACCACTGAAAGGAAAAAATTGAATAAGCCTTACAACACCCATCATAAACAAGTGAATACCGGTTGATTCCAAAGGTTCTAAAAATCCACCAGATAAACCAATTGCAACACAGTTTTTATTCCACACTTTGCGACGCACACCAGGACGATGCTTAATAACTCGCGGCTCATTGAGCGGCTTGCCATCCACCGCCTTAAGTAAATCAGCAATAGCTTGGTCATCGGAAATGTGGCGACGCGAATAGACGTAACCATTGCCCATTCTGTTTTGTAGCGGAATACACCAACGCCAACCAGAGCCCATTGCAATTGAACGAGTCAGTGGCAATATGTCGGTACTGGTGGTTTCAGTTTGCACCGCAACCGCTGCATCACAGGGTAACAGATGCGACCAGTCTTCAAAGCCGGTTTGTAAGGTTTTTTCAATTAACAGAGCTTCAAAACCTGTGCAATCAATAAACAAATCGCCTTGAATTGTTTGACCCGACTCAAGTACCAGCGAATCTATGTAGCCGTTGTTGTGATTTTTATTTACAGTGCAAATTTTTCCTTCAAAATATTTTACGCCATGCTCGATAGCGATATTTTTCAAAAATTTTGCGTAGAGCAGCGCGTCCAAATGATAGGCATAATTAATATCCATACCCGGCGCACAAGCGAATTTTTTCTGGCTTGAAGCTTGATGCTCAAGGCAATATTCACCGAAGTTTCCGCCCATGCCCTGCTCTTTAGCTCGCAACCAAAAATGCTGGAACTCGGCAATCCAACTTTCTTTTCCGGTCGCGCCAAACGAGTGAATGTAATTCACTCCCTCTTGCAGCCAGTTTTCAAAATGAATGCCGAGCTTAAAGGTGGCATTAGTAGCGCGCATTAATTCTTGTTCATCTATACCAATGAGCTGATGAAAAGTTCTCGATGTTGGAATAGTTGCTTCGCCTACACCAATGGTGCCAATGGCATTTGATTCAATCAACGTGATGTCGAGAATATGACCCAGCTTTTTCGCCAGGGCCACCGCGGTAATCCAACCTGCTGTGCCGCCACCGGCAATCACAACCTTTTTCACTTCATTACTATTTTTTATTTCATTATTATCCATCTTGCTCTCCGAAAATTATCGTTTGGTTTGCTGGAATAAATCGCACGGGATGGTAAGCCGCTTCGAACATTGAAAGATAATAATATTCAGGGGTACGCCGCTGTTGGTAGTGCAAGACCTATAAATCCCTACAATTTGTTGCGGGGCTATATTCCAGCAAAGCCTCTGCGGCGTATTTGATCCACATCGACCAAGTTGAAAATTCTAGTTAATTATTCAGCCAGCTTTACAGAATACAGCGCCGCAATGAGATCCGATTGCGTAACCATACCGACAACTTTCTTCTGGTTATCTAGGATAGGAATGTGATGCAAACCCGCATCTGACAGCAGGGGTACAAGATCGAACACATGGGTGTCTACGTTAGCGGTTAACACTTGAGTTGTCATAATTTGGCCAACCACTTCGGGTTTGTTGGAATAATCTCCGTCTGTTAGACGAATAAGTTTGCGCAGTTTTTCTTCAAATCCTGCGTACACATCGAGATTGGCGTGCTTCATAAAATCTACTAGAGTCACCACACCGATGAGATGCTGCGCAGAATTTACAACCGGCAACACTTTTATTTTGTGTGTGCGCAATGTCATCCATGCTTGCTCCAAAGATGTACCAAACTCAACGCTCACGAGATCGCTAGACATTATGTCGCCACAAGTTATTTTGGCAAAACGACGCCGATTAGATTGCATTTCGGTTTGCTTAATTAGGAACTCAAGATCTTCCCTACTAATATCCAGTGTTTCATTGTACTGACTTAGCACCTCGTCCAAATCCAGAGAATTAAATCCGGATCTACTGGTGGGAACCAAATCGCGTGTGTGATGTTTGTTGCGGTGCTTTTTTTGACGATGCGGATAAGGATGGCGCGTTGAATGATTATAGATGATTGCAACTATCACCAATATTAGTGAGTTAAGCCCCACCGGAAATAACAGATAATAGAAGCCCAGTTTATGAATTTCTGCCCCCGCTAACACGACATACAAAGCAATAGCTCCACTGGGAGGATGCAATGAGCGCGTCATAAACATGAAAAAAATGGCGAGTGATACTGCAACAGCTGCTGCAACAAATGGATTAGCTATCCACAAGGAACAAGCTACGCCGACCAAGGCCGCAATGGTGTTACCCACAAATACGGACCAAGGTTGTGCCAAAGGGCTCGCCGGCAACGCAAACAAGAGCACTGCGGAAGCCCCCATGGGCGCAATCAAATAGAATGAATCCTTCCCACCATCAAAAAAGTAACTCACAACACCGGTAACTAATATACCTACGAACGCTCCAAGAGCAGCCCTGTAACGTTCAATAGAATTTATTTCAAGATTGCCGGGACCAAAATCATTTATTAATTCCGCTAGGTAAGCACGAATTTTTATCATGATATTCTGCATAAGTAGCAACTCATCTTTATGCGTTTACCGTCAGTGAACAACGAGCGTTCCATAATACCCAACCCTTTTTAAAAAAAGCCTAGCCCTCAAGGGATAAGCACCTATCCCTTATTGGGTATTTTCTGTGTGCACCAACCCCGGAGCATTTATGATGAGTGCTTTCAATCAGTGGGATTAGATCATGAGCCAACAGCTTACGAGTTACGACGATTTGCTCCAGCTTGCGCGCGCCCAACCAAACCCGCAGCGCTTGCTTTTTGTATTCACGCAAGCAGAAATTGAACCAGACGCAAACGAAATGCAGAAAGCAGATTTTGACGCAGGCAACGGCGGATTATTAAAACCGATTATGTGCGTTGATAAACCACTGGATGAACTTTCTACCTTTAACGATTTGGTAGAAGAATCGGTAAAGACTGGCCAAGCTTGGACTGTAGTATTTGTCGCCTGTTTATCTGGCTATGGCAATAGAATGCCCAGCAGTGAAGATGCGAATAAACCACTCGATTCAATGATTAACTCTATTAACCAGGGAATGGTTAGCCAATATCTGGCATTTAACCGTGAGGGTGAGCTACTCTCGCTGGAGTTAAGTTAAACCTGCGATTAACTTTTTATGCTGAAAGCCATCAATACAAGCGCCACCCTAGCCTATCCATTTCGCATTTTATTTTTATGCTGCGCTGTTTATGCCATAGTAATAGTGACGACGTGGTTTGGAATTTTGCAGGGATGGTTTCATCTGCCCATTGCGTGGTCGCCCCTTTATTGGCACAGCCACGAAATGATATTTGGTTTTGTAGCGGCGGCGATTTGTGGCTTTTTACTTACCGCCATGTGCAACTGGACGGGCGCAAAACCGCTTACTGGATTTAAACTCTTGAGCCTGGTCGCATTATGGTCCGCAGGGCGGTTTGCTATGTGGATGGGTGACGCTCTACCTCCAGAATTAGTTGCCGTGGTGGACGTAGCTTTTTTAGCGGTTGTAGCGATTTACGTGGCGCGTGTGTTATTGCACTACGGCAATAAACGCAATTTAATCCTTGCAGTGGCACTCGCGTTGCTCACTACCTGCAATCTCGCGATGCATGCGGGTGCTTACACACAAAATAATCAGTGGATGTGGGCGGGCGAAACTACTGCGCTTGGGTTAATCACCTTAATTATGGTGATTATCGGCGGGAGAATTATTCCGCTATTTACAACCAATGCGCTGCGCAGCCAAGGCATTAACGTTGACTCTATAAAAAATTCTACCTTAGTAAACCAACTCAGTATTTTTGGCACCGCATTATTAATTCCGCTTAATTTTTTTACGCAATATTCATTGGCAGTGGGTCTGTTCACACTGTTTGTTGCTGGTATGCATGGGGTGCGACTTGCGCAGTGGCGCGGATGGTCCACGCGTCACGAACCGCTGCTTTGGATTTTGCATATAGGTTACGGTTGGATTGTGTTGGCGCTTCTATTTAAAGGATTACATTTGCTGGGAGCGCCTATAGCGATCAGCGTTTGGCAACATTCGCTGGGAGTGGGCGCCATGAGCGGATTAATTTTGGGCATGATGACGCGCGTGTCACTCGGCCACACCGGCCGCCCCTTAAAATTGCCGCGCTTGGGAGTGGCCATTTATCTGGCGATTATGCTTGCAGCAATGGTGCGCGTACTGGTGGCCTTGGGCGTGATAAATTTTCAGTGGGGATTAGCACTGGCCACACTTTTGTGGATTTGTGCGTTCGGCGTTTTTATTTATCGCTATAGCTTTATTTTAACCACACCACGTTTATGAGGTGGCTACTATCGCTGCAATACACCCACCTCTAGCTCTGCAAACCAATTAATAAAGCGCTCCACATCCGCGCCTTGAAAAATTGCACCGTGTTGCGGGCACAGCATATCAATATCCAACTTACTCACGCGCTCACACCAATTCTGTTTGGCGTAATTAGAGCCCATCCAGCGGCGATGAAAGCCCTCAGCCGATTTTATGGTTTTATCAAAATCGTAAACGAAAATATTGGTTTCATCGGCAGGCAAAAGCGCAGCACCTATATCGCCGGAAAATAAAATTCTCGCAACAGGATCATAGAGGTTTGAATTGCCGGAAGAATGCAAATAATGCGCGGGGATTGTTTTTAGCTCCAAACCGTTTAATTGAATGCTCATGCCTGGATCGGGAATTGGAATAAAGGTATCTTTATTTCCGCCAAAATGCGGAATAAACCCCGTCCACAACCACGGAATGTAACAGGGAAGCTCGGGATTAAATTCCAACCAAAGCGACAAGGACGAAATAATGTCGGGGTCTTGGTGAGACGCAAACAGCGCGACAATATCCTCAGGATTGGTGGCAGCACAGATCGCAGCAAAAACCGAAGGAAATATTTCCATACCGCCAGGGTCGGTTAATAGGGATTTTCCGTTATAGCTTATCAAATATTCGTTAGTATCAATCAAATAATTTGGACGTTCAGGATCGCGCGCGACAACCCGCCAAATATGATTTCCTTGCTGAAAGATTGTCTGTGCCTTTTTCATTATTTCCTACGCAATGTGTTTTTTAGTCGATCTATAACCTCTGGGATAGCATCAATAAATAAGCTGAAATCTGCTGCTATTTGCGAGAGCATTTGGGAAAAATCTCCTCCATAAGTAGCTTCAATTTTTAATGACCGCGAAATCACACTTCCAAATCGACTGGTATCATCAGCATCTTGCAATAAAATCTGAAGTCGTTCGTATACTTGTAATGTGTTGGTACTCAAAGACAGGGCTTGCTTTTTCGCGGCAAGAAGAAAGTCTATATACGAGCTGTCATTTAATTGTTCAGTGGCGCGCGTCATTAGTGCGTTCATTCGAAGGTGACGCTGATGTAAGCTGATCGTTTGTATGGATTCGTAGGATAAATACATAAGTGCCTCCATGTTCATAGTGAGCGTTTTACTAAATATCCTCAACTCATCTGAAATGACACCAAAACCTGAAGCAACATTGCCCGCTTTACGAGCCAATAAAATTGCATTAAGCGCCAGTAAATTAATATTACGAGCGAGTAGAACAACGGATTTAATATCTTCATTTATTCGAGCAATTAATACGAGGTCATTTGAACACTTCATCACTAAAAAACCTGGAGACTAAACATAGGTTATAGCAAACAAATGCCAATTGTGAGGAGTTTTTGTCAAATTATTGATTAGCCTAAAATTTTTCATCCCCTGCGAATCAAGGGAATTGAGATGCCAAGCTTGCGATCTGAAAATTGCATTTATGAACAATGCCCACAGCAATCCTCACGGGTAACTGCTGCTTCGGATAAAGAATCAACTATACCCATACCCTGTCTCCTAGCGACATGTCCATCCACGCGATCAAACAGGATATTATTTTCCAGGTGGATATGATCCATGAGATCCTCCTTAAAAGTTCGTAGACCCAAGTAAAGCGCTCGCCAGGTGTTACAGGCACCTTTAGGAGGTTGGATTCCATATGTTAGGCGTTCCAGCATAGCGAGATGCTCTCCATGATCATCATGCTCACGACGCATCACAGAAACTGGTCCAGTTGCCATATGCTCAGCCCCCTGAGAAAGCATTGGAAACAATATATTTTCCTCTTTGCACATATGATGTTCTAGCTCTGACTGCATTTTTTCTAAATAATTTGCCAAGCCTAAGGGGCATTCAGGGTGATCAGAATGTACCGTCTCCACGCGATTTGCTAGCCGGATAAGCTCAGGTAGTTGTTGGCGATGAACGTCGTGGTAGCGAGTGAGGATATGTTCAATTAGTTCCAAATTCGGAACATCGTTCCAGCACTTCTGACCACTATCAAATGTCAACAATGCGTTCAACTCGTCACTAATAGTTTGCGGATCAATACCGCTATTTGCAGCGGCTTCACCCAAGGTTTTATTTCCGCCGCAACAGAAATCCAGCTGATACTTATGAAAAACTCCAGTGGCACCAGGTATTGTTTTTGCAAGAAAACCCAACCGTTTATCAAGATAACTCACACTACTCTCCTACCAAAACATAGTTGTTACAAACACTAATCGTCTTCCTAAAGCATAACTAGAATTCGAGAAATTCATAGCTGACAAATGGAATACGCCTGTTGCATTTTGTAGGCAGCAGGCTATTACCTAATGGGTAGAGATATTTGAAGCAATTAAACACACACTAGATATAAATGATCTGAGGATTTCATAATGTGCATCGGTGTAATCGTGGCAGGAGGGCGATCTCGCAGAATGGGAGGTGGCGATAAATTTTTGTTACCGCTTGGCGAAAAAACTATTATTGAGCGGACCGTAGATCGTGCTGTAACTCAAGTGACTAGCTTATTATTTAATTGCAATAGTGAAAGAGAAGGTATTAGCTCTATTGGCATACCTGTTGTTAAGGATATCTTTGAGGGATGGCGAGGCCCACTCGCAGGCATACACGCCGGCTTAAACTGGATGACCCAAAATCAACCAGAGTCAGAGTGGCTGGCCAGCTTTGCAGCGGATACACCCTTTTTTCCAGAGGATTTAGTTGGGCGATTATTGGAGCAAGCGGAAATCAATAGTTGTGACTTAGTAGTAGCAACTCACAATAGTGAAATACAGCCCTTATTCGCGCTATGGAATATTTCTTTACTTTATCGGTTGGAGGAACATTTGCTGAACGGTGGAAATCCTAAAATGCAAACATGGATGGCTTCGCAGAACACTAGTTATGTAGAGTTTGGGAACGCTGAGCAAAACCCGTTCTTTAACATTAACACTCCAAGTGATCTCTCTGAAGCTGAATCCATGGTTAAGTCGAAAAAATAAACCGCACGTGCCATCCATAGCGATGCGCATGATCAATGGATGATATCACTGAATCAATGGCTGGCTATTTACATTAAAGTCATACCCCTCAATGTCAGCAGCAGCGATTAAATTCTGAATATATTGGGCAACGGCTTTACGTTTAACTTTTTCATTTAAATAGCTGGCGATATTGACGTGCACAATATCAAAGGTTAATTGGTGTCCCGGTGTAATGCGGTTAATTTTTACCACATGAAAACCGTAGCGGGTTTCAATGGGCTTAGCCATTAGGCCAACAGTCCCCAACAACAATTGCCGTTCAAATTCGGGCACGGTTTGGCCGCGACTAATTTGCCCTAAGTCGCCACCCACCGTTTTGGAAGGACAGGCAGAGAGGGTGCGCGCAAGCTCGGCAAAATCTGCACCAGACAGCACATCAATAATCGCCTTTTCTGCATCCAGCTTGGCGAGAACACGCGCCTCATCGTCTTCGGGTTCGGCGGCAAATAAAATATGCTGCACTTCAAGAATCGGTGAGCTGGTAAACCGCTTTTGATTTTGTGAAAAATAATGTTCGCATTCATCGCGTGTGGCACTGGGCACGACAACCTCATGGGCGAGTAACATTTCTAAAAAATCATCATCCGATGTATTTTCATCATCACCCGACACCACCAATCCGAGGGCTTGCGCGCGCTGACGCAAAAGTTCGGAAATAATCAGCGACTCCGCAGCCTTAATCATAGCTTCACGCTGCGAGCCCGCGGGGTGATACTGCATTTCTGACAAGATAACTTGCTCTGAAATAGTGGCTTCGTTTACTTGAATCATATAAATAAACCGCAAGAGTTAGTAAGTAGTGGGCAGAACCTGTGGAGAGAAAGGCTTTAGCGATAAATTCAGGTACGCTTACCGCTAAAGCAACACTGGCCGAGCCTGGCAAAAAATTACTTCCACGCTTTTTTTCTAACGACCTGATAATTTCTGCCAAAGTATTTAACCGGAACACTGGCAATATGCACCAAGCGACTAAATGGAAAGGCAATAAACAAGGTCATTCCAAAAAATACATGTAGCTTATAAATCCAATGCACAGGTGCAATGGATTGCGCGGCCGCCACAGCATCGAAGGTTACAAAGTTCTGCGCCCAGCTCATTAACATCAGCATTTCAGAGCCATCCAAATGGTGCGCAGACACAAAAATAGAGGACAAGCCAAGCAGTAATTGCACACACAACATAAGCAGCACCACTATATCCATAGTGCTGCTAGATGCTCTTACCCGCGCATTGGCTAAGCGCCGCACAATTAAAATCACCATGCCGTACAAACAAATCAGGCCAAAAAACCCACCCATACCCATGGCAATTAATTGTTTAAACTCGGCGTGAATACCTAAAAAGTGCCACGCCTCAACCGGTGTTAACAAACCCACAAAGTGCCCCATCAACACCATAATAATGCCAATGTGAAATGGCTTACTGCCGCGCTGCAACATTTTACTTTCAAGCAATTGACTTGAACTCGCCTTCCACGTGTATTGCTCGCGGTCGTAGCGAACCCACGTTGCAACAAAAAATACAATTACTGCAATGTACGGAAAAATTCCGAATGCCACCATATTCAAATAATTCATACTGACTCCTGAGTGCGCGCACCGGCATGGAAATTTAGTAGTGACTCAACATTAATAAATTCCTGATGATCTTTGCTTTGTGATTGAGTAGGACGCTTAATCGCAATACCGCAGGCATCTGCATCAGATTCTGCCGTAAAACTAACCGCTTCCTCCTCCCACACTTTATCTAAGGCTTCCGGCGTATCATCGCGCTCTTCGCTTTTTATTTGCTGTTGAATATCGGTCAAATCAACTTGCACTTGCGATAAGAACAGCAAGCCATGAAACAGCACAGCGTAGTTGGTAGCACGCTCATCTAACCGGCAGGCGAGCACCGCTAAAATGTGTGCAATTTCTTCCAAACCTATTTGCGCGTTGGTATCACCTTGGGTGGATAAAAACTCCAGATAGAGCGGAATGTAATCAGGCAGTTCCAGCGCCGCTATATCCAAACCCGCCGCTTGATATTGCTTTTGCAAATTCACCATCGCCTGCCCGCGATCACGAGATTCGCCGTGAATATGTTCAAACAATAACAGCGATACCGCGCGGCCACGCTCAAACAAACCATCGTATTCCGATTGCCAATCCAATAAGGGCCTAGCACAACGGTCGTTGATAAAATCGCTCAGGGATTTTTTTAATTCGCCCGTGAGTGACGACTGTGCAACCACATCAAGTAGCTCAACGCGCGATGCCGCAATACTCTCTGTTGGATAATCCATTAACAGTGAAATAACTTGTAATAATTTCATGGCTTACTCCTGCAAGGTCACGGGTATAACTTGACGGACACCCTTCGCTTTGGCGCCAAACACGTTAACAGAATTATTTCCGTCACCACATCCGTTACCAAAACTAAAGCCGCAACTGCTCTTCATGTCGTAAGCATTTTCGGCATAGGCGCGGTGACTTGTGGGTACCACAAAACGATCTTCGTAGTTGGCAATAGCCATGTATCTATACATTTCTTCTACTTGGGCCACACTCAATCCCGCTTGTTGCAATACCGCTAAATCCTGTTCTCCATCCACGTGTTTGCTACGCATATAGGCGCGCATGGCAATCATTCGCTCCAGCGCATTTTCTACGGGTTTTTCGTCGCCAGCTGTTAATAGGTTGGCGAGGTAACGCAACGGAATACGCAGCGATCTCAAATCGGGAATTTCACCGTTTTTGCCAACGTGGCCAGCGGTAACAGCATTTTGAATAGGCGACAAAGGTGGGATATACCAAACCATCGGCAAGGTTCTGTATTCGGGGTGAAGCGGCAGCGCCACTTTCCAATCCATTGCCATTTTATAAACAGGTGAATTGCGCGCAGCATCTAACCAAGCCTGTGGGATACCTTCGGCTTGGGCGGCAGCAATCACTGCGGGGTCATTTGGATTGAGGAAAATATCGCACTGTGCTTTGTATAGATCGGCCTCATTTGGTGTGCTGGCGGCTTCGGCAATGCGGTCTGCATCGTAAAGCAATACACCCAAATAACGAATTCTGCCCACACAGGTTTCAGAGCACACGGTGGGTTGCCCGGCTTCAATACGTGGATAACAGAAAGTACATTTTTCTGATTTTCCGCTTTTCCAGTTGTAATAGATTTTTTTGTAGGGGCAGCCCGATACGCACATGCGCCAACCGCGACATTTATCTTGGTCGATCAATACAATGCCGTCTTCATCGCGCTTGTAAATGGCACCAGAAGGACAAGACGCAACGCACGCAGGATTTAAACAATGCTCACACAAACGTGGCAAATACATCATGAAGGTTTTTTCAAACTGACCGTAGATTTCTTTTTGCACTACGTCGTCAAAGTTTTTATCTTTTTTGCGTTTTTCAAACTCGGTGCCGAGAATTTCTTCCCAGTTTGGCCCCCAATTAATTTTTTCCATACGCTGGCCGCTAATCAGCGAACGTGGGCGAGCCGTGGGCTGGTGCTGCACATTGCCGGCGCTGTGTAAATGCTCGTAATCAAAATCAAACGGCTCGTAGTAATCGTCAATTTCGGGTAAATCCGGGTTCGCAAAAATATTGGCGAGCACGCGCAACTTGCCACCAATTTTTGGGGTTAACTTACCGTTTTTATCGCGCTGCCATCCGCCTTTCCATTTCGCCTGGTTTTCCCACTCTTTAGGAAAACCAACGCCGGGTTTGGTTTCAACATTATTGAACCACGCATATTCAACACCTTCGCGCGAAGTCCACACATTTTTACAAGTGATAGAGCAAGTGTGACAACCAATGCACTTATCTAAATTTAATACCATGCCTATTTGTGCACGTACTTTCATTTTATCTCTCCAATCGAGATCGAATCATTAAAGAAGTTAAGATGATTTTGACCCCCTCCCAGCCTCCCCCTCCACGAGGGGGAGGAGCTGACTCTCGCGAGTATCAACCCCTCGAGCCATGGATTCCCTCCCCTTTTGAAGGGGAGGGTTAGGGTGGGTTTATGCACTCCAAATCAAGGCGTGCCCAGCCAATCCACTTCTTTCATTTTTCTTACAACAACAAACTCATCGCGGTTACAACCTACAGTGCCGTAATAATTAAAACCGTAAGATTGCTGCGCATAACTACCAATCATATGCGTGGGCTTCATAATTGCGCGCGTTACTGAGTTATGCATACCACCGCGTGTTTTGGTCAGCGATGAACCGGGCATATTAATAATGCGTTCCTGCGCGTGATACATAAGACTCATCCCTTGCGGTACACGCTGAGAGACAACCGCGCGCGCAGAAATAGCACCGTTCACGTTAAACACGTCGATCCAATCGTTGTCTTCAATACCCGCTTCTTTTGCATCTACTTCACTTATCCACACAATAGGACCACCGCGCGACAATGTGAGCATTAACAGGTTATCGGAGTAAGTACTGTGAATACCCCATTTTTGGTGCGGCGTAATCCAGTTCAAAATAATTTCTTTGTTGCCGTTTGGCGTTTTATCTTTTACGGGATCAATGGTTTTTAAATTGACTGGCGGCTTGTACAAACATTGTTGCTCGCCGAAATCGCGCATCCATTCGTGATCTTGATAAAACTGTTGACGGCCGGTAAGGGTGCGCCACGGAATTAATTCATGCACATTGGTGTAACCGGCGTTGTAAGAAACGTGTTCGTCTTCCAAGCCAGACCACGTGGGCGATGAAATAATTTTGCGCGGTTGCGCCACAATATCGGCAAAGCGAATTTTTTCATCTTCTTTGGGTAAGGCTAAATGCGCGTGTTCGCGGCCGGTAATAACACTCAAGGCCTCCCACGCTTTTACCGCAACATGGCCGTTGGTTTCAGGTGCGAGCGATAAAATAACTTCGCAGGCATCAATCGCACTTTCAATTTTTGGACGTCCTTGATTAGCGCCCTCTTCGTGATGAATGCGATTTAGTTTTCCTAAAAATTCAACCTCCTCTTTGGTATCCCATTTAATGCCTTTACCACCGTTGCCCAGTTTTTCCAGCAAAGGCCCTACCGATGTAAAGCGTGCAAAAGTATTCGGATAATCGCGTTCAACTACCGCAATATTCGGCATGGTGACACCGGGAATAGCCTCGCATTCGCCTTTCCACCAAGCCTTAACACCAAATGGCTGACCCAATTCATCTGGCGTATCGTGCATTGTGGGTTGAGTCACAACATCTTTTTCAACACCGAGATGACCAACGCACACTTCAGAGAATTTTTTCGCAATGCCTTTGAAAATATCCCAATCGCTGCGTGATTCCCAAACCGGATCAATCGCTTTACTAAGTGGATGAATAAACGGATGCATATCCGATGTATTCATATCGTCTTTTTCATAGAAAGTTGCAGTAGGCAATACGATATCGGAATACAAACAGGTAGTAGACATTCTGAAATCAAGCGTCACCAACAAATCCACCTTGCCTTCGGCCGCTTCATCATGCCATTTCACGTCTTGTGGCTTTTTGCCGTGATCGCCCAAATCTTTACCGAGCAAACCGTGCTTGGTGCCGAGCAAATGGCGCAACATATATTCGTGGCCTTTGCCGCTGGAACCCAACAAATTTGAACGCCAGATAAACATATTGCGTGGGAAATTTTGCGGCGAATCCGGATCTTGACAGGCAAATTGCAAATTGCCGGATTTCAATTCATCCACAACATATTGCTTGGGTTCTTTACCGGCTGCCGCAGCGGCCGTGGCAATTCGCAATGGATTGGTAGCGAGTTGCGGTGCAGATGGCAACCAACCCATGCGCTCTGCGCGCGAGTTAAAATCAATAATGCTGCCCGACCATTTCTCTTTATTGGCGAGCGGGGAAATGACTTCGCTCATATCCAATTTTTCATAACGCCATTGGTTTGCGTGATTGTAGAAAAATGAAGTGCCGTTCATTTGACGTGGTGGACGTTGCCAATCCAAACCAAATGCCAAAGGCAACCAACCTAATTGCGGACGCAATTTTTCCTGACCTACATAGTGCGCCCAACCGCCGCCGCTTTGACCGATACAGCCGCACATCATCAGCATGTTAATCAGGCCGCGATAATTCATATCCATGTTGTACCAGTGATTGAGTGCAGCACCCACAATCACCATGGAACGACCGTGAGTTTTATCAGCGGTACGCGCAAATTCGCGCGCAACACGAATAACATCTGAACGCTTAACACCGGTTACTTTTTCTTGCCATGCGGGAGTGTAAGGCTTGTCATCATCAAAACTGCTCGCGCAGTTTGCATCACCCAAACCATTGTCTACACCGTAGTTTGCAATTGTTAAATCAAATACAGTGGCAACCAATACTTCGCTGCCGTCTGCTAATTGCAGCTTGCGCGCAGGCACTTTGCGCAGCTGAATATCTTTGTGATCGGTGTGTTTGAAGTAATCGTACTCATGCTCGTGGCCACCAAAATAGGGGAAAGCCACATCGGCAATTAAATCGCAATTATTTTTAAGTGAAAGGTGCGAATTAATTTCTGCGCCCGCACCACCTTCGCGATTTTCCAAATTCCATTTTCCACTTTGCCCCCAGCGATAGCCGATTGAGCCGAGCGGGCTTTTAAGTTGATTGTCGTTGGAATCCAGCACAATGGTTTTCCATTCCGGATTATTTTCCTGCCCCAAATTGTCAACCAAATCTGATGCACGCAAGAAGCGGCCTTGAGTGAGCACCTCGCCATTTTTTTCTAAAATGACCAACATGGGCATGTCGGTATATTGTTTTACGTAAGAGGTGAAATAACTACTGGGGTTATCGATATGGAATTCTTTTAAAATCACATGGCCAAACGCCATCGCCAAAGCAGAATCTGTACCTTGTTTTGGTGCGAGCCAGGTATCGCCAAATTTTGAAGCTTCAGAATAATCCGAGGTAATAATGCAAGTTTTGGTGCCCTTGTAACGCACTTCCGATAAAAAGTGTGCGTCGGGTGTACGCGTTTGTGGAACGTTGGAACCCCAAGCAATGATGTAAGCGGAGTTATACCAATCTGCAGATTCAGGCACGTCGGTTTGCTCGCCCCACACTTGCGGAGATGATGGCGGTAAATCGCAATACCAGTCGTAAAAGCTTAAACAGTTTCCGCCAATCAAGGATAAATAGCGTGAGCCTGCGGCGTAAGACACCATCGACATTGCGGGAATGGGCGAGAATCCGGAAATACGATCGGGACCAAATTTTTTTGCGGTGTAGACGTTCGCAGCAGCAATAATTTCATTCACTTCTTCCCAATGGGCACGCACAAATCCACCCAAACCACGGCGCTCTTTGTATTTTTTTGCACGTTTTGGATTTTGCACAATGGATTCCCATGCGCGCACCGGGTCGCTAAATTCTTCACGGGCCTCGCGCCACAATTCCATTAATGCCTGACGAATTTTTGGATATTTCAAACGATTGGCACTGTAGATATACCACGAATAACTTGCACCACGAGGGCAGCCGCGCGGCTCGTGGTTTGGAAGATCAGGACGTGTGCGCGGATAATCGGTCTGCTGGGTTTCCCAAGTAATCAAACCGTCTTTCACGTAAATTTTCCAGCTGCATGAGCCGGTACAATTTACGCCGTGGGTAGATCGTACAATTTTGTCATGCTGCCAACGCTGGCGGTAACCCTGCTCCCAGGTGCGATCCTCATTTGTTGTAACGCCATGCCCATCGGCAAAGGGTTCTTGACGCTTTTTAAAGAAACGTAATTTATCGAGAACATGACTCATCGTGGGACGACTCCTTAACTAAAATATCGCGCGCCATCTCTGCCAGTAATACGGATGAGAAAACGCATAAGAATTAAATTGCCTTCGCTAACAACACAATTTGCAACCTAATAGTACGATATTAGTTAGCGCTTAACCAGTACCGAGTTTTTACATGAATTCTTAAGGCTACCCACAAAGTGGTACGCTGGATCATGTTCTAACTTATTGTTTTTGTTAAAAACTAGGCTATCAGAATAGGCATGGAGCAATGTATTTATTACTCCAAAAATTAAAGAGGTACTACTACGGTATCCGTTAAAATTTTTGGCAAAAAAAATCGCCACTGAAAGGGGAATCCAGTAGCGAAAAAGGGTAGTCCAATTTAAATCTAGATTTGGTGTCGGAGGGATCGAAGTAGATCCATCGCGGTTATAACGCCAACGATTTTGTTCTGTTCAGTGACAAAAATTCGATGTAAGCGCCTGTCTAATAATATGTCGATAACTTGATCGATCGCGGCTTGCTTATCAACTGCTATAACTTCTGGAGTCATTATTTGATGAACCGTACAATTTTTATCTGCGTCCTTCACCCAAGCTCGTAGATCCTCAGAGTTAATATCTTGTCCGCAACTATCGCGGTAATGATTGCGCATCACATTGCCTTTTTCTCCATCATCTAAACTGTGGAATCTGAACACATCCCCCACACTCACGATACCTACAAGCTCATGATCAGATGCGATAACGGGAGCTGCTGAAATCTGATGTTTAATAAAAAACTCCGCCAAACGATAGATCGTCCAGCCCTCGTAGACTGTCAATAGATCACAGGACATGATGTCGTTCGCCACGGGTACTACAGATTTCATTGCCATACTGTCTCCTTCGTCAGGCTTGACGAGTTGTGAAGTAGATTTATTACGCAATCCATCATCATTAGCAACAACTTATTATAAGTACTCTTTTAGTGGTAGTTGGCATGCTAGTACCAAAGGCATGTATTATATGTTTCGAATACCACACTTATATAAATCTTCAAATATGATTCCGCAAAAAAAGACCTCAATTGTAGTGCGAATTAGTGTTGCGCTGGCCTGTATCGTTATGCTTGGCATGACGACCATGCTTATTTCTTACTGGATATCTGAAAAAGCGGAAAATGATTCACTCGCTATAAATGTAGCCGGTTCGCTTCGAATGCAAAGTTATAAGATTGGACTTATGTCCATTGAAGGAAACAGTCAGGAATTGAGATTCGCCAGAAATAAAATAGATAGCATCTGGAAACATCCAGTTTTTGACAGAATCCGTCGTGAGAAACCACACATCAGTGAACTCTATGACGAAGCATTTTTAAACTGGTCTAATAAAGTTGTCCCAGCAATGCAGAATGTAAAATCAAATGGAGAGCTGCAAAGCATTCTAGACCAACAGATCGAACTATTAGATCAACTCGTTACTGCGATTCAGGTAGATGCGGAATATAAGGTACGCAGCTTTAGATTGGTTCAGATTATTGCTCTTTTTACTACCCTATTTGTATCTGTGTTAGTTATGTATGCATTGAAGGTTAAAGTCGAGCAGCCACTAACAACGCTCACAAATGCAGCTAAGCGTATTTCACAGGGGGATTTTGGTTACCGTATCCGACCAATGGAAGCCAATGAGTTAGGGGTGCTTGCTGAAACATTGAATTCTATGAACGCAGCAATTGGTTACATGTACGAAAACCTTGAAAAGCAAGTCGATGAGAAAACAGACGAGTTAAAAAAATCAAACATCACTTTACAATTTCTGTACGATACTGCGCGCTTTATTATTGAACACAATCCTGAAGGCATTAATTTCGATGAGATTATATCGCGCCTATCTTCAGTGACAGGTGTAAACGACATCGAACTGTGTCTTATGACAAACGCTGGAAATAGTCCATATTTGCAGATCAAACCAGCAAGCGAAATAACTCAGGAACTATGCGCAGCTAAGAACTGTGAAAAATGCATTGCAAGCCGTGGCATTGTGGAAAAATCATCCAGCGCTACAACCTATCGGTTTCAATTAAACCGAGAGCAGCGTCATTTTGGTCTGATTGTTTGCAATCTCCCTCCGGCAGATACATTGTCCACATGGCAGGAGCAATTAATCCAATCTGTTACGGATCAATTAGCCGTTGGTCTAAGCCTCAAGTCGGAGGAAGACCAGTCAAGACGCGTTGCGGTTTTGCAAGAGCGCAATGCAATCGCCAGAGAACTGCATGATTCACTGGCACAGGCCCTCTCCTATTTGAAAATTCAGGTTACGCGTCTCAACCTTGCAATTAACAAAGAAGACAAAAATACAATGGAAGATGTAGCCGACGAGTTGAAACAAGGGCTGAATAATGCTTATCGTCAGTTGCGCGAGCTTTTAACAACCTTCCGCTTAAAGGTAGACGGTGGAGGGTTAAAAAATGCGCTGGATGCAACTGTTCAACAACTGAGTGAACAATCCTCCATAGAGATCAGCTTGGACTTCAATTTATTTAACGTACCGTTAACTCCAAATGAGGAGATTCACTTACTACAAATTATTAGGGAAGCGAGCCAGAACGCTATACACCATAGCAAGGGGACTAAGTTAAATATCCATTTGAAACAATTAGTTGACAAAAAAATATCGCTGACTATCGATGATGATGGCATTGGCATGCCTGACTCACCGGAAAAATTAAACCACTACGGCCTTGCCATTATGAAGGAACGAGGAAAACACTTGGGCGGTATTCTAGACATACACAACAATCATGGGGGCGGTACGCGGATAGATTTTACTTTTCTTCCAGAATTTATTATTCAGCGCAATAAAAACAATATAGCCGTCACGGATATTACCGAAACGAAGGAGTTGTGATGGAGTACGCCACTTTATTGATTTCTGTCTTATTTTTTTTTATCGCATTTCTCTACGCGTGTGTTGGTCATGCTGGTGCGTCAGGTTATATTGCCGTAATGGCTTTTATGAGCATTGCTCCAAGCACAATCAAGCCTGCGGCACTACTTTTAAATATACTTGTTGCCAGCATTGCGTCGGTTAAATTTTATAGAGCTGGTGCTTTCTCCAAGCATATATTTTTTCCGCTAATTGCAACCTCCATTCCTCTTGCGTATCTGGGAGGATTGGTCAATTTGCCTGGCTCCACCTATAAAATCTTAATCGGATTTGTACTGATTTACGCCTCCATGCAATCGTTCTACTTGTATCAGCCGTTGGCGACTACCGCAAAGGATGTCTCATCCACTGAAGCAGATGTAGAAAAATCACCACGCAACATCTTCATAAAAAGATCGTTCTGCTCAAACGAATCAAGATCCAATTCAGCTCCAAAACCTTTCTCGGTTTTATGAATCACCAAGGCGTTCATTGTTATAAGCGGCTGACGGTACTGTCGGTTAGCGACAATTTCCAGTCTTAGTTGCTGCTCACATCCTATGTCAGCAAATTCCGTTTCAACAAAAACACCAAGACGGCTTCCGTTTTTAATTCTCCCTATCGCAATAGGCTGATTGTATCGATGAATAAGCACTTTCAAATCACCAGTAATTCTCTCCGTACATCTGTGTTCCATAGAATGTCCCTCGCGCCAGTGAATATTGTGTCAAGCTAAACGATCGTAACGGTAAATCCGCGAATGTATTTGTGTTTCCAAATCTTCCGGGAACTGGCTCCAAGTAAATTGCCATTGCCAGTTGGTTCCGGTTGTCCCGGGCATGTTCATTCTATGCTCTCCATCCAGAGCCAAAAAATCCTGTAGAGGAATCATAGTCAATGGTGAGACAGATGACAGTGCGGATTCAATTAAAAGCCAGTTGATCGGTTGATCGCTCTGATAAAGATAATTTCTCACCAGCAACCGTTGATCCTCGTTTAAGGATTGATACCAACCAACCGTTGTGTCGTTGTCATGAGTGCCGGTATAAATGACGTCACTCAGGGAGTGGCAATGCGGTAAGTGTGGGTTTTTGTTATTGCCATCGAACGCAAATTGCAAAACCAACATGCCCGGCAGATTAAATTTATGCCTCAAGGCTTCAACTTCGGGTGTGATTAACCCAAGGTTTTCTGCTACCAGCGGTAAATCTGGAAATGCGTTGAAACATGCCGTTAAAAATTCATCGCCCGGCGCTTTTACCCACTGCCCGCCCCGCGCATCTTTGCTGTCACCGGGAATTTCCCAAAAGGCTTCAAAGCCACGAAAATGGTCGATACGAATCAAATCAAATTGATTTAATTGGGTGCGAAGCCGATCAATCCACCAACTAAAGCCATCTGCTTCCATTGCAGCCCAGTTGTAATGCGGATTACCCCAATGCTGGCCTGTTTCAGAAAAATAGTCAGGTGGAACACCGGCAACAGTTAATGCATTACCTTGTTCATCTAAATTAAAAAAGTGCTGAGCTGCCCATACATCTGCGCTGTCATGGGCAACAAAGATAGGCATATCACCAAATAGAAAAATATTTTTGCTTTTTGCGTAATGCTGAAGCTGATTCCACTGCTCAGCGAAAGCAAATTGCTCGAACACATACACAGAAATATCTTTTTCTAGCAGCTTTTTGTATTCAGCAACCGCTTGAGGTTCTCGTTTAATAAGTTCAGCTGGCCATTGAGTCCAAGGCAACTGATTGAAATGCTTACGCAGCGCCATAAACAGTACAAAGTCATCTAACCAATATTGATTATTGGCAATGAATTCCTGCAATCTTGTTTGGAGATGATGCGAGTCAGCCAATCTTTCATAAAACTGAACTGCACATTCTGAACGAATTTTTTTTAAGTTTTCGAGCGAAGCCGATGCTTCTTGCCAATCATTATTACCATCAACCCAACCGTGATGCACAAGCCAATCAATACTGATTAATTCAGGGTTGCCTGCATGTGCAGACACGGATTGATACGGAGAGAGATCAGCATGCGTTGGCGTTGTCGGCAACATTTGCCAAACGCTTAAACCTGCCTTTGCAAGAAAATCCACAAATAAGTAAGCATCTTTTCCCAGCGCGCCATGCATCTGTGGATAGGGTTTGGATTGAAAAAAAGAATGTGCATTAGGAAGTGATGTGGGGTGCAATAACACCCCCGCCCTGCGGGCTTGGAAGAGCGGTGAGACCTTAACAACTTTATCTGGCATCTAAGCCCTATCCTTTCGTTATGAGCCCTGGCTCGTTAGTTTTCGTGACCTTGCCGCATTACGCCACCAGTCGCCGGATCGCCGCCGCCAACACTGATTACCGTATTTAAATATTCAGGTTCAGGTACGCGAATCAAGTGATATAAATTTTTCAAATGTTGACGATACAAATATTCAAAGTCGCTTACGCTCTGCGCGGGATTGTATCCGCCAAACCACCAAAACCAATCCGAGCCCTCGCATAAGGCCAACTGTTTTTCAATTTGTTGTAGTTCAGATTTGGTATATTTTTTTGTAGCAAGCGCGTGGTCAACAGCAAGCTTGGCTTCGCACAACATATCCCAACCGCGGTTTTTATCTTTGTCACCAATCCAAGTTGAAAAGTTTCCGTAAACCCAACTACCGGCGACTACGTGAGGCATAGTGAGTGGTTCCGGTTTTTGCTGATCGAGTAACTCGCTATAAGTCGTGAGTTCAAGCATCGGGTGCTCATCGATTCGCTTATAAAGTTGCGCTAAGAAGTAATAGGCATTCTCAGGAAAATATTCCCACGCGTTTTCACCGTCCATAATCACGGAGATCACAGAATTTTTAGGATTGTCACACGCATTGGCAATGTTAACCATGTGATTAATTAAATCACCTACTGCGTCGTCCGAATGCCATGTTGCGTATTTAAAACCAATTAAATCAGAAAGACCGTCATCGCGGAAAAAGCAATTCACCTTATGATCTGCAAAATTGTAGGGACGATGCAAGCAAGCCTTGCGCTCGCTCAAATCATCTGCAATCACTTTGTTGTCTGGATGACGCAGGGTGTTGTGTAAAACTGAATCTCCTGTTGCAACCCAATCAAACCCGGCCTCTTGCATTAACTTAAGTGTGTCATCACTCACACTGCCCTCTGACGGCCAGCAGCCGCGAGGTTTGTGACCAAAATAATGTTCAAAGGTTTTTATACCCTGTGCCAAATGCCATTTAGCGCGCTCTTCGCCGCCAGCATAATTGGTTGCAATGGGAAGGGTTACTTCTGGCCATGCTTGTCGCGCAGAATTTATATCCAATAGCAATGGCACTATGGGATGTGCATAAGGACTCATACACAATTCGATTTGGCCTTTTTGGTATAGCGCTTTATAACGAGGGCCGATGGAGGCTATTTCCTCGCCAATTAATTTGACCAAATCCATGCGGTCTTGCCAGCTAAAACCACGACCTTTGTTTTGCCAGGCCTGCACACGGTAATCGCTGCGGCGAAGCGTTTCTGACAACCAACTCAGGTGATACCAGAACCCTAAGTCAATTAAAAATTGCTCGTTCAAATATTTTGCGATGGGTGAATGCTCATCAAGTTTTTCTGCGATGTCTGCTAACTCGCGATAAATTGGAAAGCGCTCAATCATGCGTTGGCGATTAGCACGCAAATATTTTTTGGATAAGGCAATAAATTCCGGTGTACCGGCCAGCGGTAGATGGGAATCTACCAGTGACCATAGAACCGCATCTTTAATTTTTTCTTGCCGTTTAAAAAAGTTTTCGATTTGTTGCGCGTAGTCATCAAGCTGCTCCAACAAAATCGGCGCAAAATTAAATACGGCGCGCGCTTTAGGTTGCGCCTCCAAATGCGCAACCATGTCCACGTAATCTTTTAATGCATGAAGATAAGTCCAGGGGAAGTAATATTCCCCTGTCATTATGTTGCGATAATCTGGCTGATGCATGTGCCAGAGAAATACAACCTTCATTTTGCCATTAAAGGGCATGCGGATGATCCTCACTCAACATTTCCGGTGTTACTAATACAACACCTTTGGGTGAAACAAAGAAACGCTTGCGATCTGCTTCTTCATCGTAGCCAATCACAGTTCCTTCGGGGATTTTGCAGCGACGGTCAATTAGCGCTTTGCGAATTTTGCAATTGCGCCCTACTTCCACACTGGGGAAAAGCACTGAGTCTTCAATATCACAATAAGAGTGAATTCTAACGCGCGGGAACAGTAATGAATGCTTCACAACAGAACCGGAAACAATGCAGCCACCGGCAATTAATGAGTCCACTGCATAACCGCGGCGACCTTCGTCATCGAAAACGAATTTTGCTGGTGCAACTTGTTCTTGATGAGTCCAAATTGGCCACTCCGCATCATACAAATCCAATTCTGGAATAACCGAGGTTAATTCGAGGTTCGCTTCCCACAGTGCATCAACAGTTCCTACATCGCGCCAGTAACCTTCTCCACCGCTAATTGGATCACGGAATGGGAATGCATTTACGCGATGGGTATTGATCATGGATGGAATAATATTTTTACCAAAATCATGTTCTGAATCAGGATTTTTTTGATCCTTCAATAATTCACTGAACAAGACTTTGGTACTAAATACATAGATACCCATTGATGCCAAGGCTTTATCGGTTTTGCCGGGCATGGGTTCAGGGTTGGCTGGTTTTTCAGTAAAACGAACGATGCGGTTGTCTTTATCAATGTCCATCACACCAAATGAGCTGGCAATATCAAGCGGAACTTCAATGCATCCCACAGTGATATCAGCACCACGCTCTACGTGTGCCGCAATCATGGTACCGTAGTCCATCTTGTAGATATGGTCGCCCGCAAGAATCAAAACGTATTCGGGGTTGTGACGACGAATAATATCGAGGTTCTGCAATACCGCATCGGCAGTCCCCACATACCAAGATTCATCAAGGCGTTGTTGAGCGGGTAATAATTCAACGAACTCACCTAACTCACCACCGAGAAAACCCCAACCGCGTTGGATGTGTCGATCAAGGGAATGAGACTTGTATTGCGTTAATACGCTAATGCGACGAATGCCGGAGTTAACACAGTTAGATAAAGGGAAATCGATGATGCGAAATTTTCCGCCAAAGTGTACGGCGGGTTTTGCTCGCCAGTTTGTTAATTGATGAAGGCGCGAACCGCGGCCACCTGCAAGAATAACCGCTAAAGTTTTTTGTGTAAGGCGGCTTACAAAACGACCAGAGGTCTGGTTAGTACTCATTAAAACTCCTTTCTTTCTTATTTCAAAGTGATGATCTGAGATTAAACTAATGATCTGACAATAAAATGATTTCTCTTTTGTGACTTTGAGCAATATCAATGCCAAGAGAAACGATCCATTTCAAATTTCGCATTTCGACCTAAGATTAATTAATGCCTCGGGCGAGTCATATAAGTGTAGACTCAATACTGGCATCGAATCTGCAAATGTTTATGTCAAGCTAAACATTTTTTGCATAACAAGCGCGTAGCTTTAAGGGCACTTTATACTTAACCTATTACGCTTTCATGTAATTGTTCAGTAAGTTAATCTAAATTAGCTGCTCGCGTCTATAAAGTTAAACGCCAATCCTGTAGGTATAGATAAAAACCCCGGATTAGTCATTTTTTGGTCAAAAATATCACTTTGAAACAGGACTCTTTTCATGCTTAGTGCACAACCGGCACAAACCTTAACCAGTGAATTACACCGTATCATTAACGCGACTCATCATGACCCCTTTGAGGTTCTGGGGCGCCATCCCTTAGCGGCAGCTACGTCCGATGCCGATACGCTGGTCAGGCTATTTATTCCGGGCGCACGCGACGTCAATGTACTTCTTCAAAACGGAACGAGCCCTTTAGAACGTATTGAGGGTACTGATTTTTTCGAATGGTATGGCTTGGCAAAAAACCTACCGGCTCATTATCAAATCCGCTGGACCGACCGCCACAATCAAGTTCGCGTTGAATATGACCCCTACAGCTTTGCACCACAATTGGGCGAACTCGATATGCACCTCTTTGGTGAGGGGCAGCATTGGGGCATCTATAACGTTCTTGGTGCTCACCCAAAAACAATCGATGGAGTTGCGGGGGTTCTCTTCGCAACATGGGCGCCCAGTGCTGAAAGAGTAAGCATTGTGGGAGATTTTAACGATTGGGACGGTCGCCACCATCCAATGCGAGTGCGCGGTGCAAGCGGTCTTTGGGAAGTATTTATTCCCGGTGTGAAGCCAGGCACCAACTACAAGTACGAAATTCGTAACCGCGACACACATCAAACCTTTTTAAAATCTGACCCCTACGGGCAGGCGTTTGAACAACGCCCCAAAACCTCGTCCATTGTTGCAGCACCATCCCAATTCGCGTGGGACGATCATGGGTGGATGGACAAGCGCGCAAGCTGGGATTGGCAAAAATCGCCTATCTCCATTTATGAAGTGCATTTGGGATCTTGGCGTCGTGGCGAAGGCAACAGCTTTTTGAGCTACCGCGATCTAGCTCATCAGCTGGCGGATTACGTGAAATACATGGGCTTTACCCATGTCGAAGTTCTGCCCATTACTGAGCACCCTTTGGATGACTCCTGGGGATACCAAACTACAGGCTACTACGCGCCCACGAGCCGTTTTGGCTCGCCGGATGATTTCCGTTATTTCGTTAATCATCTTCACCAGCAAGGCATAGGTATTTTGTTGGATTGGGTCCCTGCCCACTTCCCTAAAGATGCACACGCCCTCGCCCGCTTTGATGGCAGCGCGCTTTATGAACATGAAGACCCACGCTTAGGCGAACACCGCGACTGGGGCACATTGATTTATAACTATAGCCGCAACGAAGTGCGTAACTTTCTATTAGCCAACGCGCTCTACTGGTTAAAAGAATTCCATGTCGATGGTTTGCGTGTTGATGCTGTTGCCTCCATGTTGCACCTGGATTACTCACGCAACCATGGCGAATGGATTCCTAATATCTACGGCGGTAATGAAAACCTTGAAGCCATGGCCTTCTTAAGTCAGCTAAATGTCTTATGTCATGGCCAATGTCCGGGCGCAATTGTCGTCGCAGAAGAATCTACCGCGTGGCCGCAAGTTACCCGCCCAACCTATGTTGGCGGCTTGGGTTTCTCTATGAAGTGGAATATGGGGTGGATGCACGACACGCTCGATTACATGAGCAAAGATCCGATCTATCGCCAATACCATCACAACCAACTCACCTTTGGGATGATGTACGCCTTCACCGAAAATTTCCAACTTCCCTTTTCGCACGACGAGGTGGTTCACGGTAAGGGCAGCATGATCGGAAAAATGCCGGGCGACGATTGGCAAAAATTCGCAAACCTCAGGTTGCTCTACACCTACCTCTACACCTACCCCGGCTCAAAACTGCTGTTCATGGGTAGCGAATTTGGTCAATGGAGCGAATGGGCCCATGCGCGTTCGCTCGATTGGCACTTGTTAGATGAAGGAAGTTCCGGCGGCGAACAAAATAGACACGTCGGTTTACAAACCTTAGTGAAAGATTTGAACAAGTTATACACCAGCTTGCCGTCGCTTTATGAACGCAGTTTTCAATATGACGGATTCGAATGGGTTGATTGCCATGATTCAACACAATCTGTCATCAGCTATTTACGCAAAAGCAGCTCTGGTTTCACTTTAGTAGTTTTGAATTTCACACCAGCCTTGCGAGAAAATTATCGACTCGGTGTTCCTGTTGCAGGCACCTATCACGAAATTTTCAATTCGGATTCCGCCTATTACGCTGGCACTAACAAAGGCAATGCCTCAGAAATTCCAACGGAACAAATTAGCTGGATGGGACATGCGCAATCCATTCAACTTACTTTGCCGCCGCTAGGTGCTATTTTGTTGAAATGTGATTACTAAAAGCCAAAATGTATTTATGGAAAGTCCGATGCAAAAAATTCTCTTCGCAACCAGTGAAGCTCACCCATTAATTAAGACAGGCGGCTTGGCAGATGTGGCGTCCAGTTTGCCGCGTGCGTTACTAAAGCGCGGGCATGATATAAAAATTTTGCTGCCTGCTTACGCGAGTGTTTTGAACAAAGCAAAAGAAGCTGGCGTTAAAAAAGTGACCGAAATTTCAATTCCGGGTCAAACTATCAGTTTGCTACAAACGCGGTTACCCGGCTCTCGCGTTACCGTGATTTTAGTTGATATTCCGCAGTTTTCGGAGCGGGATGGAAACCCCTACTGCGGCCCAGATGGAAGTGATTGGGGTGATAATCATTGGCGCTTTTATGTTTTTGCACGTGCAGCGGAAGCGATTGCACTAAATGAAGCCAATTTGGATTGGCAACCCGATATTGTTCACTGCAACGATTGGCAAACCGGTTTAATTCCTGCACTACTCGCGCAGCACACCAACAAACCTGCATCAGTATTTACCATTCACAACCTCGCCTACCGTGGACTTTTTTCTTATCAAATTTTTGCGGAATTAGGTTTGCCGAGCGATTACTGGCATCACGATAAATTGGAATTTTACGGGCAAATGTCTTTTATGAAAGGCGGGCTCGCGTTTGCCGATGCGATTACGACAGTAAGCCAAAGCTATGCACAAGAAATTCAAACACCGGAGTTTGGTTGTGGGTTGGATGGAGTATTACGCGCTCGCGCAAAAGATTTAACGGGCGTGCTGAATGGCATCGACATGGACGAATGGAATCCCGGGGCTGATAAGCTGATCACGCACAATTACAATCGTCGCACCGTCGGTCAAAAAGTTGCCAACAAAATTGCGCTTCAAGAACAACTTGGTTTGCCCGTAAACGAATCAATTCCCATGATGGGGTTTATTGGTCGATTGGTGGAGCAAAAAGGCATCGATTTAATTTTGAATCAAATGAACCAACTACTCGCGCAAGATTGCCAACTGGTTATTTTGGGCAGTGGGTTTCACAGCTACGAAGAAGCCTTAAAAAATATTGCCAAGCAACACCCACACAAAGTATCTGTGACCATTGGCTATAACGAAACCTTTGCACACCAAATTGAAGCTAGTGCAGATATCTTTTTAATGCCTTCTATTTTTGAGCCCTGCGGCTTAAACCAAATGTACAGCCTGCGCTATGGCACATTACCCGTAGTAAATGCAGTGGGAGGCTTGCGTGACACGGTCAACGAGCGTCCCTTTGATGATATAGGGGCTGACGGAAATGGATTTGTTTTCCACACGGCAACACCGCAGGAATTGCATTTAGCCATTAAGCGTGCGCTTGACTGTTACAAGCAACCAGACCTATGGAAAAAAATGCAGAAAAATGCAATGAGCCAAGATTTTTCGTGGGAAAAAAGTGCAGAGCAATATGAGGAAATTTATCAGAAAATTCTCAGTAGATAAGAATGATGATCCCAAGCTTTTGTTTGGGATCATCAACTGCGCCGAGAAATAGGACGAACTAAAAAGCTTAAGTTTTAATGTAAAACGTGTTGCTTGATTTCACTGATGTCGGCGGATATTTCATCAACATGTTGCTCCGCCAACTCACTCGCTGCTTCCATTCCCGCCTCAATCATTGCTTTGGCAACTTCAAAACGTCCAGCGCCCAAAAATGCAATGGATTCTGGCGAAAATTTAAGCGTTACCAGCGGTTCATTGGACCCTTCATCACCGCTGCGCTTTAATACAATTTCACCGGATGAAAGCTCAAGAATTTCGTAAAAAGAGGATGACATAACCACTCCAGACTTTATGGAGCCTGCATTCTACCAGAAGATTCCCAAGCGTTTCTGAAAAGCACAAAGATCACTCAAAAACAGTTCCCCACTTAAACTTAGTGTGCTCTACCGAGTATGGGTGTTGGGCGCGCCTTCAAGCTCAAATCAACTTGACGAACCAAGTAAATGCACATGATAAATACTGCGACAGTCACGTAACCTAAAATATCAAAATGCTCCAAGGGGCTGGTTTCCGAAGCTTGATAAACAATTAGCCCCGCCACTATCGAACCCAATCCGCCAGCAGTTTGCTGCAGCGATGACGAAATACTCATATAAGCACCGCGATCTTCTGGTTTTGGCACCATCGAGTTCAAAGCCATGGCTGGCGACATACGGCTCATGATGGTAGCGAAGAACACCATATTGAAAATAACCATTATCCAAAGTGGTGTGACTGTTAAGTGGGTGTAAATAATCGTCATGAATGACGCGACAATACCTGCAAACATAAAGATTCGGAAGCGATCGTATTTATCACTCAGCTTTCCAACAACAGGCATAACAACCAACGAAGATAAGCCTGTCGTTAAAAAGATAATCGGTAGATGTTCGTTCGCAATATGCACATTGTTAACCAAGAAAATGGTGCTAAATGGCATCAATATAAATCCACCAATGGTGAGAAAGGTCGTCGCCATAAAACCGATTTGGTAATCTTTATTCTTCAATGTATGCCACAAATGAGCAAATGCATTTTTGTCGGATTGATACTGTAGGTGTTCGGTAATTGGCTTAAAGACAAATGCAATGGCGAACCAAATAAAAACCGTTACGACAACAATAGATATAAAAGTACTGTGCCAATCAAAGCGAGTGGCAATAAAAAGTCCGAGCGGAATACCAATAACTTGGCTAAACCCAAAACCCATTTGCACTACGCCCATTACACGACCACGCATATTGGCAGGAAAAATATCGGCAATGATGGTTAAGATTGTTGAGCCAGTAACACCCGCGAAAATACCGGTAATAATTCGAGCGCTTAGTATTTCCATGTAACTTGTGGCCAAGCTACATAACAAAGTGCCTACAATAAAGCCCGAAAAGAATACCAGCAGCATTTTTTTGCGATCAAACTTATCCGCAAAACCTGCAATTGCGATTCCCGATATGGCTGCACTAAATGCGTAAGAAGAAACAACAAAACCAAATTGTTTTGTGCTGATGTCCAGCGTCTTTATGAGCAAATCCCCGATGGGGGCAATAATCATAAAATCCAAGACAATGACAAATTGCAGTAATGCGAGAACAAGCATCACCATTTTTTGGTAGGAAGTGAATTCCGTTTTAACTTGTTGGTTCATAACTAATCTCTAAAAAATTGAAAGTCAAACAGCAAGCGGAGTAGCTTGTTGTTTTAAATAATTGCAGGCATTTTTGATAACACCCCGAGCAACACTGGCAGAGGTTTCTGAATTTTGTTGCAGATGTATAAGCGCAGCACCAACCAAGGTTGCGCGCATAAAATGCAATGCATCTTCATCCACCTGATAGCCTATTCGCTCAATAAGATTGCGAAGATTTTGCCGCATCTCCAGATCAGAATTCGCAAACCATTCAGCGAGTGTCGGGTCTTCATCTCTGGCAACGGTTAATGCCAGCATGAGTTGGGGCATATTTTTGGATAAGGGTAAGCTCACCAAAATATCTTCTAAAACGGACCAATCCAGTATCTTCTCTTCGAACTGAGCTTTTCTAATTGCTGTCATGCGACGCTTAATTTCTTCCACAACAGACTTCAACAAATCTGTCCGCGTTGGAAAGTGATAGGTCAAGTTGCCTTGACTCACATTGGCTGCTTCCGCAATACGCGTTTGGGTGAGCGCTTGAAACCCGTTTTCCATTAAAACGGAAAGTGCGGCGTCTAAAATTTTGTCTTTTGTTTTCATCGCATAAGGGCTTCCATTGGATATCTAGGTAACAATACCTATTTTAGGTAAAAATACAAGTTTTATGTATTGCACCGCCCAAAAATAAAAAACTCGACCGAAGCCGAGTTTTTGAAGAAGTACATTAATGACCTTGAATTAGTTCAACCGCTCCAAGATGGTGGTAATCCCCTGCCCTAAGCCTATACACATGGTTGATGCTCCCAAGGTCGCGTTCTTTTGCTGCATGACCGTGAGCAGCGAGCCCGTAATGCGCGTCCCGGAACAGCCGAAAGGATGACCCAGCGCAATAGCGCCGCCGTTGAGGTTGACCTTGTCGTTCATCTTATCCAACAACTTCAAATCTTTTAGGACTGGTAAGGCCTGCGCGGCAAAGGCTTCATTGAGTTCTACAATCTCGATGTCGTCCATCGTTAAGCCAGCAACTTTGAGCGCTTTTTCGGTAGACGGTACAGGCCCGTAACCCATAATTGATGGGTCAACACCAGCCAATCCAGTAGAAACAACCTTGGCAATAGGCTTTAAACCTAAGGACTGAGCACGTTCGGCAGACATCACCAACATCACCGAAGCACCATCACTCAATTGTGATGATGTCCCCGCTGTTACTTGCCCATTTTTCGGGTCAAATACCGGTGGTAATTTTGAGAGGGCTTCAACCGTGGTTTCAGGGCGAATAGTTTCGTCCTCTTCGACTTGAATCAAAAAGCCGTCAGCATTGTGGCCCTCAACAGGAATAATTTCGCGCGCAAAGCGACCTTCTGATCGAGCTGCCGCCGCAAGTTGATGCGAGCGAGCGCCAAACTCATCCATTTGCTGACGATTAATTCCATGCAGTAATGCAAGATATTCTGCGGTCATGCCCATATTGCCTGCCGCTTTCGCTACAGATAAACCAAGCAGCGGATTGATAGAAACAGATTCGTACATAGGCAAATGACCCATGTGCTCAACGCCGCCAATCAAATAAACATCGCCAATATTTGCGCGAATGTTTGCAGTCGCCGTGTGCAACGCAGCCATGGAGGAACCGCACAAACGGTTAATCGTTTGCGCAGGAATTGTATGAGGCAAACCTGCTAACAATAAAATGTTGCGTGCGATATTGAACGCCTGTTCTTCACGCTGCATAACACAGCCCCACAACATATCGTCGATGGTAGCGGGATCAAGATTTGGATTGCGCGCGAGTAAGCCTTGAATAATTGCGGCAGAAATATCATCGGCGCGCATATTGCGAAAGCATCCATTTTTTGATTTGCCCATGGCGCTGCGCGCGTAGTCAACAATGACGGCATCACGTGGTTGTAAGCTCATTATTTTTCTCCCTCTTTTTTTACAGCTGGGCCGTAGAATTTTTGATTGTTGGCAGCTTTTTCTTTTAGGCTGACAGGCGGTTCATAGAGAGCGCTTAAACCATTGAATTTTGCAGCCATATCGCAGAAGGCCTGAGCACCGATTGAATCAATCCAACGGAAAACACCGCCCCTGAACGGAGGGAAACCGGTTCCGTAAACCAAGGCCATATCTGCTTCTGCGGCCGTCTCAACAATACCTTCTTCCAAGCAGCGCGCAAGTTCGGTGGCCATGGGAGCCATCATGCGCGCAATGATATCTTCATCACTGATTTCTACTGGAGCAGCGACGACGGGTTTTAATATTTCAATCGCTTCCGGGCTCGCTACTTTTGCAGGTTTGCCCTTTTTATCCAATTCGTAATTGTAAAAACCTTTCGAGTTTTTCTGACCTAAACGGCCCGCTTCAAACATCACATCGGTGCATGATTTGAAATCGCGCTTCATGCGATCGGGGAAACCATCGGCCATGACTTTTTCTGCATGGACTGCAGTGTCGATACCAACAACATCCAATAAATAAGCTGGACCCATTGGCCAACCCCAGGTTTCCATGAGTTTGTCGATGCGTTGGTAGTCGACACCATCGCGCACCAACATGGCAAAACCCGCGAGATAAGGAAACAAAACGCGGTTCACTAAAAAGCCGGGGCAATCTTTTACAACGATTGGTTTTTTGCCCATGGCATTCGCGTAGGCAACGGTGCGAGCAACTGCATTATCTGAAGTCTTTGTGCCGCGAATAACTTCAACAAGCGGCATCATATGAACGGGGTTAAAGAAATGCATTCCACAGAAATTTTCTGGGCGCTGCAAAGCTTCAGCGAGATATGAAATAGAAATAGTTGATGTGTTAGATGCTAAAACCGTATCAGCGCTAACTTTAGATTCAACTTCTGCCAAGACACTCTGTTTTACTTTTGGATTTTCTACAACCGCCTCGACAACAATATCCACTTTGTCGAAGCCATCGTAAACCAACGTCGGCTCAATTCGGTTGAGCACATCGCCCATTTCGGACGCGGTCATTTTTTTACGTTCAACACGCTTGCTCAATAATTTATTGGCTTCAGAAAGCCCCAGATCAATACCGGCTTGGGCAATATCTTTCATCTTAATAGCCGTGCCTTTAAGCGCGCTTTGGTAAGCAATACCGCCACCCATAATGCCTGCACCTAAAACAGCAGCGCGGCCAATTTTCTTATCCGCTTTTTTCTCCCAGCCTTTGGCTTTTTTGCTGAGCAATTGTTCATTCACAAAAATACCAACCAAAGATTGTGCAACGGGTGTTTGCGCCATTTTGGCAAAATGTTCTGCTTCAATTTGCAAGGCTTCTTCGCGGCCTTTATCAGCCGCTTTCTGCATGGCTTTGATTGCAGAAACTGGCGCGGGATAATTACGGCCAGCTTGCCCACCCACAAACGCTTTCGATGTTTCAAAAGCCATCATGGATTCAATGAAATTCAATTTGAGTGAAGATTTTTTTTGTTCGCGGCGCGCTTTGTAATCAAACTTACCAGCCATCGCTTGTTTCAGCGTATGGACAGCGGCTGCGCGCAATTTTGCGGGTTCGACAACCGCATCTACGACACGCGCAGTCAGCGCTTCTTCGGCGGTATTTTCTTTGCCAGCAGCTATCCATTCAACTGCGGTATCCAAACCAGCAATACGTGGTAAACGAACTGTGCCACCCCAACCCGGGATAATTCCCAACTTGGTTTCAGGTAAACCAATTTTACTCGCCGCTGTACTTGCAACGCGATAATCACACGACAAACAAAATTCTAAGCCACCGCCCAAGGCGATACCGTTAATTGCAACAACCGTTGGAAAAGGCAAATCTTCCAAGCGGCAATTATTGCGGTTGTTATTCGCCAAATGGCCAATGATTTGTTCCGGACCCGCGGCAAACACGGCACCGAACTCCATGATATCGGCACCAACGATGAAGACATCTTTTGCGCTGGTGACTAACAAGCCCTTAACGTCTTTAGATTGCTCGAGCAACGTGAGCACCTGGTCTAGTTCCGACACCGCGAGCAAATTAAATTTGTTGACCGATTCGCCTTGTAAATCAAAGACCAATTCGGCAATGCCGTCTGATTGTTGGGTGAGGGATAGCGCTTTTCCTTGGAACATAAGCATCTTCTCTTAGAGGTTGATATAAAAATGCTGAAGCTGGATTGAGTGTAGCAGGCTATTAGCTATGAGTGAAAAGAGCGAGCCAGAAGATGACGTGTTTAACGCTTAGAGTGTACAGGTCAGAATGACGCATTCTTCGCTTTGCGATAGATTGCGAAGGCGGAAGGGTTGCATGGCACCAAGCGAAAAGGCATCTCCAGTCGTAAGAGTAACAACCTCAGCATTCAGTGTTAGCTCTATAGAGCCGCTGAGAACGTAGCCGCTGACTGGCCGCGCGGAGTATCGCGGTACTTCGCCTGTATCTGCATTAAAAGTATAGGTAAATCGCTCAAAACGAGTTTGGGTCGAGGAATCTTGCAAGGGAATATGTTGCGCGTTGATGCCAGCTGAAACGCTGCGCTGACTATCTCGCAAATCACTTGCGCGAAAAACCTGCTGACTCAACAGCGATAAATCACAGCTAAAAAACTGTGCGATACTCATTGGAATGCCGCCAAGAATTTTGGCGAGAGAGTTGATCGACGGACTATTTGTGCCCTGCTCAATCATTGAAATGCTGCTGTGCGGAACTCCTGCCCGCTTTGCCAATTCCCTTTGGGATAACCCATTGTATTCGCGGATATATTTTAGACGGGTGCCAAAATCCACCGATTGTTGAGGTGAAACACTTTCTTGCGGTTGATCAGTCATTTTTCAATAAACGTTCACGCTCATGATCAAGCAAATTACTCACAATTAAATTGTAAGAATGATCGATCATCTCGTAAATTTCTTCATCTGGAATGCTGCCGTCAAAAATAACGGTGTTCCAGTGTTTTTTGTTCATTTGATAACCGGGCTGAACGGCGTCATATTGGGCGCGCAACTCTAACGCCAAATCTGGATCGCACTTCAAATTAATACGGGCAAAAGCGACACCAGAGGTCAAGGTCGCAAACATTTTGTGGCAAACCTTGTAAACACCCACATTAGGATCTTGCGGAAACGTCTGTACCGCCTGTTTTTTACTTAATAGATATTTTTGCGCAGAAGAAAAATCCATCATGCAGTCCTTTTTAAACATCTCGATAAGATAACGGTTGAAAGTACTTGTCTTGCATTTAACACTCTAGACCAACAGCAGATGGAAGTGGACAAAACTAGCTCTGGCTCTTGATACGAATAATATGGGCGATTCGACCATATTCAACAATCTTTTGCGGTAAGCAATTAAACATATGTATCAGGTCAGCGGTAGTGACACCTGTCAGTAACGCATAGTCCGCATCTGCGACTGCACTTATTGTAGCAAGAATGTCGTCTAGTTCATCATTTGTTGACGGTGGCAGTATAACAGCTAGATTCGAACCCGTCTGGTTTTCATCTAAATATTGGCTCCAAATATCCTGCCAATAAATGTAGCCCTGCATGAATCCTCTGGCCCACTGCTCAGCTCGGATCCTGTCGTTTCGGTGTTCGGAATACTCACACGAAAAAGGTAAGACACATTGATGGCTTAAGACTGCAACTCTATGGGAATTATAGATATATATTAGCGCCTTGGTAATAGCGTCTATTGAGTAATCCCCCACGCTGCTGGGCAGTTTGCCGCCAAATTCATCGCCAAATATTAAAGGCAGCCAATCTGTTGGCTCGGTGGGTTTAGGCTCAACGGCAACTGCACGCAAATAACCGTCTAACTGATCAAGGTTCATGCTGTAAGCAGGACATTGCGGTGAAGCCAATACCTCTGCAATAAATACACGTACTTTAGCCTCTGCATCCGCATCTTTAGGAGCGGTAGGAACTTCTATTACTGACATTTCAAATCCTAAAACCTTAACCCCAGCCACCTAGAAGGAGGTGCGCCTGTACTCCCGATACTCAGGTTGCCAAAACTCCGCGGCAATTTTTTCGCGCATGATATTTTCCGGAATCGGCATGGCCACCCCATCCGCCACCGCCTGTTTGAACACTTCAAAAGCGATGGTTTGGCTGAGAGTTCGGATATCACCCAATGGAGGTAATAAAGCCGCAGTCGGATCTTTTAATGCAGGTGAAGAGTCGGCCAAAGCACGGCTTGCAGCCGTCATCATATTATTGGTAATCCGCTTGGCTCTAGCCGCGATTACGCCCAAACCTAAGCCCGGGAAAATATAGCTGTTGTTACACTGCGCAATTTCAAAATGGCGATTACCCATATCAACCGCCGCAAAAGGGCTGCCCGTTGCAATCAAGGCCTTACCAGACGTCCAACGCAAAAGATCTACCGGCTGAGCCTCCGCTTGGGATGTAGGGTTCGACAGGGGAAAAATAATCGGGCGCTCGCAGTAAGACTGCATGTTCTCAACGATAGTTTTAGTGAACAAATTGGGCTGGCCGGACACACCTATAAGAATGGTTGGCTTCGCATTCACCACCACATCGAGCAAATTCACGACACCCTCGTGTCTTTCATGGGTGAGCTTCCAGCGATTGACCACAGCATCAGGAACGCAAAGATGTTTTTGGAAATCGAACAATCCCTGAGAACTCGTTTGCAGCAAGCCATCTTTGCTGACAAGGAAAATACGATCGTGCGCTTCTTGTTCGGTTAAACCTTCAATCATCATCTGGCGAACCAGTTGCTCAGCAATTCCGCAACCTGCTGAACCCGCACCGGCAAACGCAACGCGCTGATCGCGTAAACGTTCACCTTTAGCGGCACAGGCAGCCAATAAAGTGCCTATGGCAACCGCTGCGGTACCTTGAATATCGTCGTTGAAGCAGCAAAGTTCATTGCGGTAGCGATTCAAGAGCGGTGTAGCATGGTCACCGGCAAAATCTTCAAACTGAAGTAAAGCTTTTGGCCAACGCAGTTTTACCGCTTGGATAAATTCATCGACAAACGCGTAGTAGTCCTCGCCTGTTATACGCGGATGCTTCCAGCCCATGTACATGGGGTCATCAATCACCGATGGATTGTTGCATCCCACATCAAGCGTAACGGGTAAAACATAGGCAGGGCTTATGCCGCCACAGGCGGTGTAAAGCGCTAGTTTTCCGATGGGAATTCCCATACCGCCTATGCCCTGATCACCTAATCCGAGAATGCGCTCACCATCTGTGACGACTATAACCTTCACATTTTGCTTGGTTGCGTTTTGCAACATGTCGTCCATACGATCGCGATCTGGATAAGAAATAAACAGTCCGCGCTTGCGTCGATAAATTTTCGAAAATTGCTGGCACGCTAAACCTACGGTTGGGGTGTAAATAAGTGGCATAACCTCTTCGAGGTGCTCGGCGACTAAACGGAAATAAAGGGTTTCGTTGGTATCTTGAATGTTGCGAAGGTAAATATGTTTATCTATATCTGACTGGAACGCATTGAGCTGATGGTAGGCGCGCGTTTTTTGTTCATCGATGGATTCAATTCGATATGGAAGCAGACCTTCCAAATTGAACTGCTGTCGCTCGCGCTCGCTAAATGCACTACCTTTGTTCAGTAATGGAGCCTCAAGTAATGCGGGGCCAGCAAAAGGAATATAAATGGGGCGCTTTTTGGTCATCACTTTATGAACCTAAGTCCGTGGGTTGTGTGAATAACATAATCCACATAAAAATTAATAGCTACTGATAATGACAAAAACACATTGGATCGAACAAATATTCAGTCGTAAAATAGCCCACATTTCTTACAGGATAAATTTATGCGCATCGACACTTTTTTAGCTCAACTTACGACCATGCCCGAAAGCATTAGTTTTACCGATACCATTTCGACCGTAGAACAACACTATGAGTTCACGCCCACTGCATTTCGTAACGGCGATTTACACAACGCTGCGGGGCAAAATTCCGGCTCATGCAAACTCTTGTCCTTTGCTAAATTACACAATCTTTCTGTTGCTCAAACCTTGCAATGTTTTGGCGATTATTATCGTGTAGACGTTTTGCAACACGCCGATGCGACAGATCACCAGAACATCCGTAACTTTATTCTCACAGGCTGGGAAGGTGTGGTTTTTGAAGGAACCGCTTTAACACCTAAGACTTAATCCTGCCTTAAGCATTTCCGCAAAGGTAATGGGTATGCTGAAAAAATTCATAGCGCTGATTCTCATATTCGCGGTGACTGCCTGCGCGTCTTCGCCCAAAAATCAGCGGCAAGCTAAATTAGATGCGGTAGCATGTCCAGAAAACCGACCGCAATTGTGTACGCGTGAATATTTACCTGTTTGCGCTACGCGCGATACAGGAGTTCGCTGCATAACAGCGCCCTGCCCTTCATCCGAACAACTCACCTACGGTAATGCATGTACGGCTTGCGCAGATTCGAAAGTATTGGAATATCGCTCTGGCTCATGTGATAAACCCGAGACAAAACACTAAGGTTTTTTTATGTGGTATCAAAAAGAGTTTCAATTAAAACCACGTAGTCGCGGCTTTCATTTGGTGACGACGGAAATTCTTAATCAGGTTCCTGAGTTAAAAAATGTGGATATAGGTTTGCTGCATGTTTTTATCAAACATACCTCAGCCTCGTTAAGCATTAATGAAAACGCCGACCCAACAGTGCGACAAGATTTTGAAGCCTATTTCAACCATGCGGTTCCCGAAAATGAGCCTTACTACAAGCACATGGACGAAGGTAGCGATGACTTACCTGCACATATAAAGGCCAGCATTTTAGGCAACAGTTTAAGCATTCCCGTTAGCGGCGGCCGCTTAAACATGGGGATTTGGCAAGGTATTTATTTGTGCGAGCACCGTAATCATGGAGGTAGCCGCACAATTGTTGTAACACTCACAGGTGAATAATACTTAGCCAACAAACGGTAAATATATTTCTTAGGAAGAGTCATCATGCAAGACAGTCACAAGAACAAATCAGGCTTCAGTCCAGAGGCTTTAATTGAACTTTTTATTTTTAGCAGCCGTTGGATATTAGCGGTGTTTTATATAGGTTTAATATTTGCGTTGTTTGGGTTAGGTATAAAATTTATCCAACACTTTTACCACTTCAGTACAGAATTATTTGAGCTTGATGACACAGGTACCCTGCTCGGTATTTTGGGTTTAGTTGATATGACCCTTCTGGGCAACCTGATGATTATTGTTATCTTCAGCGGCTATGAAAATTTCGTGTCTGTCATTGGCGTCGCCCAGGAAAGCCCAGATCGCCCCAAATGGATGGGCGATGTAGATTTCGCCGGACTAAAACTAAAACTGATTGGATCTATTGTTGCGCTTTCCGGTATAAATTTGCTGGGTGTATTTTTAAATATGGAGCACAACAAGTGGACTAATGAGCAACTCGCGTGGATGGTGGGAATACACATTACCTTTATGGTGACCGGCGTGATGTTTGCCATGTCTGAAAAAATTGCCGAGAAACATATCGTCGAACATAAAAAATAATTTAAAAACTGTTGAAATAAAAAAGCCGTTCTTTTGAACGGCTTTTTTATTTGCTGCAAAAATTATTAGCGCTTCGGCGGCAAGCCAGGCAATCCGCTCAAGCCCCCCATTGCTCCACCGATGCCACGCATCATTTTAGCCATGCCACCGCCTTTCATTTTGCCCATCATTTTTGCCATTTGCTTGTGTTGCTTTAACAAACGGTTGAGGTCCTGAATTTGCGTGCCAGAACCCATAGTAATGCGGCGCTTACGTGAACCACTCAGATCATCTGGGTTGCGGCGTTCTTCGGGCGTCATGGAATTAATAATGGCTTCCATACTTTTAAATTGCTTGGTCATGTTGGCGCTTTGCGCGAGCTGTGCAACATTGCCCATGCCCGGTAACTTATCCAACATGGACGTTAAGCCACCCATGTTGTGCATTTGCTGTAGTTGATCGCGCAAATCTTCCAAATCAAATTTTTGGCCTTTAGTGACTTTCTTGATCAGCTTGTCTGCTTTTTCTTTATCAATTGAGCGTTCAGCTTGTTCAATTAACGACATTACGTCGCCCATACCCAAAATACGAGAAGATACGCGCTCAGGATGGAAAGGCTCGAGCGCATCTACCTTCTCACCCATACCCAAAAATTTAATAGGTTTGCCGGTAATATGACGAACAGAAAGCGCAGCACCACCACGCGCGTCACCATCGGCTTTGGTGAGAATAACACCGGTTAAAGGTAATGCATCGTTGAAAGCCTTGGCTGTATTTACAGCATCTTGACCGATCATGGCGTCGATCACGAATAAAGTCTCAATAGGATTGATAGCCGCATGGAGATCTTTAATTTCGGTCATCAACTCTTCGTCTACGTGCAAGCGACCTGCGGTGTCGACTAAGAGCACATCGAAGAATTGGCGCTTAGCGTGGTCGATTGCTGCGCGAGCAATATCGACAGGCTTTTGTTCCGCGCTAGACGGGAAGAAATCAACGTCCACTTCGCCAGCCAGCGTTTCAAGCTGTTTAATAGCAGCTGGACGATAAACGTCAGCGCTCACTACCAATACTTTTTTCTTCTCACGCTCTTTTAAATACTTAGCCAATTTTGCAACAGATGTGGTTTTACCCGCACCTTGTAGACCGGCCATCAATACGATCGCCGGCGGTTGCTGCGCTAGGTTCAAACGCTCGTTAGCTTGCCCCATGGTGGCAATGAGTTCGTTTTCCACGATTTTGAGGAACTGTTGACCCGGGTTAAGAGCTTTACTGATTTGCGCACCCAATGCACGGCTGCGAACTGTATCGATAAATGATTTAACGACGGGTAAGGCAACGTCAGCTTCGAGAAGCGCTTTACGAACATCACGCAATGCATCTTTAATATTGTCTTCGCTCAGACGCGCTTTGCCGGTAATGCTGCGGAAGGTATGGGATAAGCGATCCGTTAGGTTTTCAAACATAACTATTCTCAATCTCGAATGTTGGTAAATCTTAGGCGGTCGGGTGCCGAAAAATGACCGCGATTATAACCTTAAACCTTTGTTTGTAGACCAGTTTAAGCGGGAATTCTTCCGGAATTACCTGACCCCATGGCAATTAAGTCGACCTTATGACACACTCGCTATTGAGATTGTTTATCATTGCGCCAAACCGCGTTCATCGCTAAATCTTGTCGAGCCGTTTATATGTTGTTTGTCTCAGCCAATATCATTGCTGCCATTCTGTATTTAGGCTTGGGCGTCTATTTGGCGCGCCAGTTGATCCAGCAACAAGAGATACCTCTACCCAAACTTTTTTCAGGCATTGCCGTTGCACTATTGATTCACGCCGTTGGAATTTATGGAATCAGCGTAAAGCCTGAGGGAGTGCAACTCAGCTTCTTTACGGTTTCGTCTCAAATTTTCTGGGTAATTAACGCCATTGTGCTTTTAAGCAGTTTAAAAAAAGCTTTGCATAACCTGTTTATTTTTTTACTGCCCTGTTCTGCTCTCGCGATAGGTACGACCTTAGCCTCGCACTCGAACAGCTCGATTTTGCAGTTAAACCACACCTTGGCCAGCCACGTAATTTTATCGATTATCGCGTATAGTCTTCTGACTATAGCAACACTTCAGGCTGTTTTACTTTCATACCAAAACCGTCATTTAAAAAGCCGAACCGGGCTCAAGTACTTGCGTTACTTACCGCCCCTCCAAACCATGGAAGCATTATTGTTTGAGTTTTTATTGGTTGGAGAGATTCTGCTAACGCTATCGATCCTTAGTGGTTTTATTTTCCTTGATAACATTTTTGCGCAGCATTTGGTTCACAAAACCGTATTCTCAATAGCGGCTTGGTTTGTCTATGGCTTTTTGCTGTGGGGGAAATACAAACTGGGGTGGAGAGGAAACACCGCCATACGCTGGACTTTAGCTGGATTTTTATTTCTGATGCTGGCTTATTTTGGTAGCAAACTTGTATTAGAAATTATTTTACATAGAGTATAAATGAGTTATTGCGTCCACTTTGATGCCTTGATTAACTGTAACATGCGACCAATATCCGATGACGCTGTTGTGGTGGTCACTTGAGTGTATATTTCCGATAACATTTCTCTCAATGTAACTATTTTTATAGGATTTTTTATATTTTCTAAAAAGGGAATGTGGTTCTCCCATATAGATGCATCCCCCTTCAATACAGTCACAGCCGTAATGTAGGTGAACTCCTTCTGGCCGGTAATTTTATATACGGCATCTATATAAGCATGTGACCATTTCGGTTGCACCAACTCTCTAAACCCCTTCCAAACCTCTCGTCCACTTCGTATTTTACTATGTTCAATTTCTTTAATTTTTACCGCTGGATTAAAACCGCTTTGCCAACTCTTACAGCTGACACATAGGACTCGCTCAGCACCGTGCAATAAAGGGTTTATACCTATGACATCTATATCACTATGATTAGAGTCCTTGTTTTTAATAAACTCTAAATGATCTGCATCTGGCCTGAACTTTATGTTGTGCCGAGTAAAGTAGCCTTTCGACTGGAGGAAATCATCTACCAATTGCTCAAGAATATCCTCCTTCATACAATCTTATTCCCTACGCCAAAGCGTTTCACCCGTTTTTGAATCTTCAAGCACGACTTTTCTATCGATAAGAAATTTACGAATTTCATCCGCACGTGCGTAATTTTTATCCGCTTTAGCTTGAATGCGCTCTGCGATTAGTTTTTCAACTTCTTCTGCTGAAATTTCATCGCTTCCACCGGCTTGTAAAAACACCTCAGGATTTTCTTGTAGTACACCCAAAATCAAACCTAAGGCCTTCAATTGGCCAGCAAGATTTTTAGCAAGTTCTGGCTCGCCTTTGGCATTATTCAAGTCGCGCACAAGGTCATACATTCCAGCCAAAGCTACACGTGTATTGAAGTCGTCATTCATTGCGTTAACAAAGGCTTTGTAGTAAACACTTTCATCCATGTCGCTTAGCGGCATAGGAGCAACATCTGCATAATGACGAAGTGCACCGTAAAAGCGCTCTAATCCCGCTCGAGCTTCCACTAAGTTATCTTCAGCGTAATTAATGGGGCTGCGGTAGTGGCTGCTTACCAATAAAAAGCGTACAACTTCTGGGTGATATTTTTCCAACACATCACGGATGGTAAAAAAGTTACCGAGTGATTTCGACATTTTTTCGCCATCAACGCGGACAGCCCCCGCGTGCATCCAATAATTAACATACTTGCAACCGTTGGCAGCCTCGCTTTGTGCTATTTCGTTTTCATGATGGGGGAATGGCAAATCCGGGCCACCCCCGTGAATATCAAATGTTTCACCGCAGCACTTTTTACTCATGGCAGAGCATTCAATATGCCAACCGGGACGTCCATTACCCCAAGGGGATTTCCATGCGGGTTCGCCGGCTTTGGCAGCCTTCCACAACACGAAATCACGCGGATCTTCTTTAATTTCGTCTACTTCAATACGCGCACCAGCAAGCAACTCATCCACATTTTTATTGGTGAGTTTTCCATAATCTTTAAAGCTGGTTACACGGTAATAAACATCGCCATTGCTTGCAGCGTAGGCATGACCTTTTTCGATGAGCGTTTTGCTCATATCGATTATTTCGTCGATAAAACCAGTAGCGCGAGGCTCAATATCGGGACGAGCAATTCCTAAACGTGATTCGTCCTCATGCATGTAATCAATAAAACGCTTCGTTAGATTGGTATATTCTTCACCATTATCTTTCGCGCGATTAATAATTTTGTCGTCAATATCAGTGATGTTACGAACGTAATTCACATCCCAATGTTGGCTGCGCAAAAAGCGGGTAATAACATCAAATGCAACCAGCACGCGCGCGTGCCCGATATGGCAATAGTCATACACGGTAATGCCGCAGACATACATAGAAATTTTCCCCGGTTGCATGGGTTTAAAAACTTCTTTTTGACGAGTAAGTGTGTTGTATATCTGAAGCATTATTTAATCCGTAACAAATAGCGAAATATCAAATTATTCTTGATCATCAATTTTGGCAAAGCTGTCCTTCAACCCAATGGTGCGGTTGAAAACAATTTTATCGGCGCTTGAATATTTACTGTCTAAACAGAAATAGCCTTGACGCTCGAACTGGAATCGGTCACCCAACTGTGCTTTGGCTAAACTCAATTCCGATTTACAGCCACTTAAAATTTCCAGATTGTTTGGATTTATGGAATCCAGGAAATTTTTACCACCAGCATCTGGAGCCTCATCAGTAAACAAGCGATCATACAAGCGGACTTCGCAATCAATACTTTGCGTAGCAGAGACCCAATGAATCACTCCTTTGGGTTTCACTCCGTCAGCAGGGTCTTTGCCCAAGGTACCTTCAATAATACGTGCACGAATTTCTATGATATTTCCTGCGCTGTCTTTAATTGCTTCATCGGCCTCAATCACATAGGCACCACGAAGACGAACTCGCTTACCTAATACTAAACGCTTGTACTTTTTGTTGGCTTCTTCACGGAAGTCTTCTTGTTCAATAAATACTGTCTGGGTGAACGGCATTGTACGATCGCCCAAGTCGTCGCGATTTGGATGATTATGCAAAGTGAGTGTCTCAACTTTATCGCTCGGGTAATTGGTTAAGGTAACTTGTAATGGACGCAATACGCACATTGCACGAGGTGCATTCTTGTCCAAATCATCGCGAACGCAAAATTCCAAAACGCCTACATCAACAATGCCATCAGAACGAGTAACACCTATACGATCACAAAAGTCGCACAATGCCGCAGGTGTATAACCACGACGGCGCATACCTGAGATGGTCGGCATACGTGGATCATTCCAGCCATCGACATAATTTTCATCAACAAGCTGTTTCAATTTGCGTTTGCTCGTTACCGAATAATTGATATTCAAACGCGCAAATTCGTACTGTCTTGGTACAGCGGGTACGGGCAAATTCTGAATGAACCAATCGTACAGCGGTTTATGGTCTTCAAATTCCAAGGTACAAATTGAGTGAGTGATACCTTCGATTGCATCACTTTGGCCGTGAGCAAAATCATAGGAAGGATAAATGCACCACTTGTCGCCGGTTTGATGATGATGTGCTTTTTTGATTCTATACAAAATTGGATCACGCAAATTGATGTTAGGCGAAGCCATATCAATTTTGGCGCGCAATGAACACGCACCTTCATCAAACTCGCCTGCACGCATCTTTTCAAAAAGCCCTAAATTCTCAGCGACAGAGCGATCTCTAAATGGACTATTTTTCCCAGGCTCAGTTAATGTTCCGCGATACTCGCGCATTTGTTCTGCATTCAAATCACAGACAAAAGCCAAGCCTTTTTCAATGAGGTGAATTGCCCATGCATACAATTGATCGAAGTAATCTGATGTGTAACGCACATTACCGTTCCACTTGAAGCCCAACCACTCCACATCTTGTTTAATGGAATTAACGAACTCCTCGTTTTCTTTTTCTGGGTTGGTATCGTCAAAGCGAAGATTGCAGGTGCCGCCAAATTCCTCGGCCAAACCAAAGTTCAAGCAAATAGATTTCGCATGACCTATATGCAGATAGCCGTTAGGTTCAGGGGGGAAACGGGTCGCAATTGATTGGTGGGTGCCCAGCTCTAAATCTTTACGAATAATTTGTTGCAAAAAATGCAGCGGTTTTTTGTTTTCTGTGGATGCGCTTTCGGCGGCGTTTGCGTCGGGAGAAACACTGTGATCAGTCATGCTGCTATAAATTCCAAAGTAAAGACAAATGACGAAAGATGCCGCTATTGTAGTGTAACCGCACCTCGATTGTCATTGATGTAGGGGGCGCTATTTGGGGGTCGAACGATAGTCTGAGCTGCGTTGTAGCTGGTAACGGGCTACAGCTCGTTGATGCTCCGTTAAAGTTTCAGAAAACACGCTCGTACCATCACCTTTTGCAACAAAATAGAGCGCTTTGCTTGAGTCAGGATGAAGGGCGGCCTGGAGCGATGCTTTACCGGGAATCGCTATAGGGGTTGGTGGTAAACCGCTAATAACATAGGTGTTGTAAAGCGTTGGGGTTATTAAATGATCTTTGCCAATCTTGCCTGTGTAAGAGTCACCCATCCCATAGATAACGGTTGGGTCCGTTTGTAATTTCATACCGAGTTGCAAACGGCGTACAAATACACCTGCAATCTTGTCGCGCTCACTAGCGCTCCCCGTTTCTTTTTCAACGATGGAGGCCATAATGAGAGCTTGATACTCAGAGCTATAAGGTAAATTATCTGCCTTGCTAGACCAGAGCTCACTCAGCGTCTTTTTCATCGCGTTATAAGCTTGAGTCAAAATTTCAACATCGCTGGTTCCGCGTGAGAAACGGTAGGTATCTGGAAAAAACCACCCTTCTGGATGCGTTATGGGTAAATTCAAAATTTGCAGGCGTTCACCGTCAGACTTATCTGCAAGCAAATGCCTAACGTTAGGCTCTTGGTTGAGCGCTGACATTACTTGCTTGAAAGTCCATCCCTCCAGAAAAGTAACTTGATGCAACACAATATCGCCGCGATTAAGCTTGTCTAACAAACCCAAAGGAGTTATTCCCGCTTCGAGCAAATACTCACCGGGATGTATTTTTTCTTTTTGATAATAACGCGCATACCAGTTGAGCCAGCGCGGATGCGTTAATACTTTTGAGCTCGCAAGATCTTGTGATAGGTGACTTAAGGATTTGCCAGAATCCAACTCATAGTGAAAGCCATCCGCAGGAACATCTAAAGGGCTACTTAACCAATTTTGAAAAGTAAACCAAAGGACGGTGCCCGCGGCGGCTGACAGTAGAAAAAGTATAAGCAGCACACTTACTACACGGCTTTTTAATGATGCCAATTTCACTCACTCGTTTAGTTAAATTAATTTAGCTAGTTAAACAGTGTTTCGTTAATTAGATTTTGTAATTTTGAAATGCAAGGATGCATCGCAAAAGATCGGGGATCGTCGCCAAGGATATTCGCAACTGGCCATATTCCGTAAAGGCTATTGCACAGAAATACTGCATCTGAACTGAATAAATCATCGCGTTGTAAACGCTTTACCTTAAGTTTTAAACTCAATTGAGAAGCAGCAGATTCAATAATGAAACGTCGCATAACACCTGCAACGCCTGCCTCAGACAAATCGGGTGTATAAAGCTCATTATCTTTTATCAAGAAAAGGTTACTAAAGACGCCTTCAATCAAGTTGCCGCTCGTATCAAAAACAAGCCCTTCGGCGATTGAATCGTCTGCCCATTCGGCTCGAGCAAGAATTTGCTCTAAACGGTTTAAATGCTTGAGACCGGCTAAATGTGAATTCCTGCTTAAGCGATGCTCACAAAGTCTGACATTTATACCGGTGGAAAAATAATGCTCAGGATAATTCGCGGCCGGAAAAATACCTATCACTATTGTTGGTTTCGTATTTATCGGTGGACGATAGCCTCTGCCCCCTTCGCCTCGCGTGACAGTTATTTTAACTACGGCGTTTTCTGCACTTTGTTCGGAAAGTGAAACGACTAAGTTTTCGAGTTGACGCTCTAATAGATCTAGATCAACCGATATTGAAAGCTGCTGACAGCTTTTGATTAAGCGATCTTTATGTAAATTCCACAGTGGAATTTTGGCTTTGTGTAATTTACAGGTTTCAAATACACCGTCGCCGTAAGCGAATCCGCGATCAAGCGGCGATACTTGAGCATCTATAACGCCGTTCACCGCAATAATAGGAAGGCTTGTATGCATAAATAGCTCTTAGGTTTTTCCGACACAAAAACGCCGAACTAGGTTCGGCGTTTTTCGTTTCTATTCAGCGCAATCGCCTAGATCAGCCCTAACACTTTAGACTTTTCTAAAAATAATTGAGCCGTTCGTTCCACCAAAACCAAACGAGTTGGACAGAACCGCTTCAATTTTACGCTCTTGGGCCGTATGAGGGACAAGATTAATATCGCAACCGTCTTCAGGATTATCCAAGTTAATGGTTGGAGGAGCAACTTGATCACGAATTGCGAGAACACTGAAAATTGCTTCAACTGCGCCAGCAGCACCCAACAGGTGGCCAATCATAGATTTGGTTGAACTAACTGCAACATTGTTAACTGATGAACCCCAAACAGATTTAACAGCTTGGCACTCAGCTTTATCGCCCGCGGGTGTGGAGGTTCCGTGAGCATTTACGTAGTGAATATCGGCTACGTTAATTTGTGCATCACGAATTGCATTTAACATAGATGCGGCAGCGCCTGAGCCATTTTCCGGCGGAGAAGTCATATGATAAGCATCACCGCTCATACCAAAACCGACCAGTTCGGCGTAAATACGTGCACCGCGTGCTTTGGCGTGTTCATACTCCTCCAATACCAATACACCAGCGCCATCGCCTAATACAAAACCGTCGCGGTCTTTGTCCCAAGGACGACTAGCTGCTTGCGGATTATCGTTTCGGGTGGAAAGTGCGCGGGCCGCAGCGAAACCGCCCAAACCCAGTGGTGTTGTTGCCATTTCAGCACCGCCCACGACCATTACATCCGCGTCACCGTACTGAATCATACGAGCGCCAAAACCTATGCTATGAGTGCCCGTGGTACATGCGGTAGTAATTGCAATATTAGGACCGCGCAAGTTGTACATAATCGATAAGTTGCCCGAAATCATGTTGATGATTGCGCTTGGAACAAAGAAGGGTGATATACGACGCGGGCCTTTTTCGTTAAGCGTAATAGCGCCATCGGTAATGGTTCCTATACCGCCAATACCAGAGCCGATTGAAACACCAATACGCTCGGCGTTAGCTTCAGTAATTTCTAATCCAGAGTCACGAATAGCCTGAATGCCAGCGACCATTCCGTATTGGATAAATGCATCCATTTTCCGAGCTTCTTTACTCGGAAAATAATCATCAACCACAAGGTCTTTAACCGAAGCACTGAATTGAGTGGTAAATGCAGAGGCATCGAAACTGGAAATGGTAGCGACTCCACTCTTTCCATTCACAATGCCATGCCAGGTATCAGCAACTGTATTTCCCAGTGAACTGATCATGCCCAGACCAGTGACGACAACTCTTCTGCGTGACACGTTTGAAAACTCCTCAGTTTGACGCTCAGGTCAGGATAATCCCAATTCGGGGAAAAATTCTTGGTCGCTTTGGTATAAACACAAATTGCGACAAAAGAAAAAGCCGTACTATTTCGCAATAATACGGCTTTTCGAGAAGATAAGTAATCAGCTTAAAAATTACGCCAAGTTAGCGTTGATGTAATCGATGGCCAATTGAACAGTAGTAATCTTTTCTGCTTCTTCATCAGGAATTTCAGTTTCGAATTCTTCTTCGAGAGCCATTACCAACTCTACGGTATCCAAAGAATCTGCGCCCAGATCTTCTACGAAAGAAGCTTCGTTTTTCACTTCGTCTTCTTTAACGCCTAATTGCTCAGCAACGATCTTTTTTACGCGTTCTTCAATGCTACTCATGATGTTATGTAACTCCTAAATGTTTATGACAAAACCGTCAGTTAGTAGAGCCGACAGTCGCCGGAAGCTGATTGCCCGACATATGATTCGGCCAAAATCGACGCGCATTTTACATCTATTTAAATGACTTGTAACGCGTCGAACCAAAAAAACTTGCTAAAACCACTCTTTTTCTTTTAAAAACAGTCAGTTGCAAGAAAAATCAAGACATATACATGCCGCCATTTACGTGGATAGTTTCGCCGCTAATATAACCGCCTGCGTCGCTGGCTAAAAATACGACAACTGCTGCAATCTCTTCAGGCGAACCTAATCGGCCTAGCGGAATACGCGACAATAGTTGTTGCTTTTGCTCCTCCGGCAGAACTTTTGTCATGTCTGTATCGATAAAGCCGGGAGCAACTGTGTTTACAGTAATGTTGCGTGAGCCAACTTCTGCCGCCAAAGAACGAGCGAAACCCGAAACACCCGCTTTGGTCGCAGCATAGTTAGATTGGCCAGGGTTGCCCATAGAACCCACCACCGAACTGATATTGATAATGCGACCCCAACGCGCCTTCATCATGCCGCGTAGCACGCCTTTGCTCAAACGATAAATTGAACTCAAATTGGTATTGATTACATCAAACCACTCTTCATCACTCATGCGCATTAATAAATTGTCTTTGGTGATGCCTGCATTGTTAACCAGAATAGAGGGCGCACCAAATTCGTCAGTAACGCTTTTTAATAATTCAGCAACGGAATCTGCATCAGTAACATTTAATACTTTGCCTACGCCGCGAACGCCCTGCTCTGCGAATCGCGCCGTAATTTTTTCTGCGCCCGATTCGCTTGTTGCTGTACCAATTACGGTTGCACCAGCCTTACCAAGTTGTTCAGCGATTGCAGCGCCGATACCACGACTCGCACCTGTAACCAAAGCAACCTTATCATTCATGCTCATAGTTGATTTCTCTTATTAATAAATTATTAAAGTTGAGCCAAAACGCCATCAACTTCTTCTGGTTTTTCGATCGAAAGCGTAGTTAGTTCTGCATTAATGCGCTTATTTAAACCCGACAACACTTTGCCTGGACCACATTCAACAGTAGTCGTAATACCCTTTTGAACCATAGTATTTACACACTCAACCCAGCGAACTGCGCTGTAGATTTGCTCAATCATAAGCGCCTTAATTTTTGCTGGATCAGTTTCTGTTTGGGCGCTTACGTTATGCACTACTGGAATTTGCGGGGCTTTAAATTCTGTAGCATTAATTTGTTCTGCTAAGCGATCTGCTGCTGGTTTCATAAGTGATGTATGGAATGGAGCGCTAACTGGTAAAGGTAGCGCGCGCTTAGCACCCGCTTCTTTACATAATGCACCCGCGCGCTCAACTGCAGCTGCAGTGCCTGCAATCACAACCTGACCGGGAGAGTTAAAATTAACCGCAGAAACAACTTCGCCCTGCTCCGCTTTTTTACAAGCCTCAATAATTAACGCATCATCCAAACCAATAATGGCTGCCATGGCGCCTTGACCAGCAGGAACAGCTTCTTGCATAAACTTGCCGCGTTGCTGAACCAGTTTTACCGCATCTTTAAATTCAACTACACCAGCACAAACCAGTGCTGACCATTCACCCAAACTATGGCCAGAAACCAGAGCAGGCGTTGCACCATTTTTTTCTTGCCAAACACGCCACACAGCAACACTTGCGGTTAGCAGCAACGGCTGAGTACACTCAGTTAAATTAATATCTTCTTGCGCACCGTTTTGCACGAGATCCCATAAATCGTATCCCAATACTTCAGACGCTTCGGTAAATGTTTGGGTAACAATTGGATAGGTAGCTGCCAAATCTGCCAACATTCCAATTTTTTGTGAACCCTGACCGGGAAACACGAACGCAAGATTTTGTTGAGTCATAGATAGTTACTTATTGCTGAAAAGAAATTGTTTGATTAGATAACTCCCGCTGAATGCGAGCAGGAATATTTTGGATAACTTGTTCGCGCGCGACGATTAACGCCTGCATAAACGCTTTTTTATTGGCATTGCCGTGACTTTTTACTAACACTTTTTGCAAACCCAAAAAACTTGCGCCATTATACATGGATGGATCCAGCTCTGAACGCAGCTGCTTTAATAGTGGCCACACAATTGCGCCACCAACGCGGGTAAACCAATTACGTTTAAATGCTGCCTGAATTTTTTTTGCGATAAAACGTGCTGTACCTTCGCAGGTTTTCAATGCGATATTGCCATGAAAGCCATCACATACGATTACATCTACTTCGCCGGTAAAAATTTTGTTGGCTTCAACATAGCCTACATAATTTATTCGCGAGTCTTGCTGTAACAAATCCTGCGTCGATTTAATAACATCCGTCCCCTTGGTGGCTTCGGTGCCGATATTTAACAAACCAACACGTGGTTCAGCTGATACCGAAGCCGCTAATATTTTTCCCATCAAACTAAATTGATGGAGATGCTCGGGTGCGCAGTTGGTATTCGCTCCTAGATCTAACAAATAGGTTTGCCCTTGCTCTACAGGCATTGCCTTGCAAATGGCAGGGCGCTCAACGCCGGGAAATGTTTTTAATAAATATTTTCCCATTGCCAGCAATGCGCCGGTATTACCTGCACTTACACAGGCATCGGCAAGATCCTTATTCAGACTGTCAATTGCCAACCACATAGAGGAGTTTTTTTTGTGGCGTAAGGCGTGCAACGGATCTTCATCCATAGCGACAACATCTGTTGCATTTGAAATGCTAATTCTTTGGCGGGATAATTTTTTTAACGAAGAATATGTTATGAGTTGTTGCTCATTGCCAAACAGCACAATCTCAACATCGGGGAATTTGGCTGTGAACTTTTGCGCAGCCGAGATAGCAACGCGGGGACCTAAGTCCCCGCTCATAGCGTCTACCGCTATTCGAATTCTTTCAGACAAGATGAAATCGTCTTGTGCAGAACTTACTCGTTGCTAGCCTTGTCGATCACTTTAGTGCCGCGGTAGAAACCGTCAGCAGTAACGTGGTGACGACGGTGCTTTTCACCGCTGGTTGCATCTACTGACAAGGTTGGGCCAGTCAATGCATCATGAGAGCGACGCATATCGCGCTTAGAACGAGATTTTTTGTTTTGTTGTACAGCCATGGGATCTACTCCTATTTACTTACTCGCTGGAACCGAGGCGCCTCTGGGGATTTAGCACAATGCTTAATCCTTTTTCGGCGAGCTCTTAAGTTGCTCCAACACCTGAAATGGGTTTTTCGTTTTCTTTACTTCGACTGGTTTACCGCTAGAGAACAATTGACGATCAACGCATTGTTCTTCGTGGTAAGCAACCTTCGGTAAACTCAACAGCATTTCTTCTTCGATCATATCGTAGAGATCTGCTACACCTTCGCCGGTAATCCATGGATCGAGATAATCTGGCAGCTTTTCTGCCTCTTCTTCATCCCACACAATACCTAACGAGATATCACTTTCAACAGGTACACTTACGTTATCAAGGCATCGCTGACAAACTAACACAAGCTCAGCAGATGCATGTCCAGTAACGACCTTTTTCTTTTCCTCACTAATACCAAAAGCCAAACTAACCTGAACATCTCCAGTTGGCTCCTGAACCGAACTAACCAATCTCGGTAGCGCGGAAACCGGTACAAATCCGTCGATCGAGATGCCCTGTTGGGCAAATTTTCGAGGATCGCCCTGCTTTGGCAAAGGCTTTAATGAGGGGGTCTTAAACATAAGCGCGACATCATAGGGATCAACCCTACGTCTGTCAAAGAAAAACTCTCGAAATAGCGCTATTTAGTGGCTTGGGAGTAGAATTGACCCTCTATTTATGGTTTTTGAGCCTTGATCAAACCTTATGCAGCCAATTCTCCTTGCTTCCAGCTCTATTTATAGGCGTTCTCTTTTTGCACGATTGGGACTGAACTTTGATTTTGCCAGCCCGGATATTGATGAAAACCCGCTACCCAACGAAACTCCCGATGAGCTGGTTTCAAGGTTATCCGAGACTAAAGCTCGCGCCTTAGCTAATACCCATCCTTCCCATCTTATTATCGGCTCCGATCAAGTGGCGGTTCTGGAAGGACAAATACTTGGCAAACCTCACAATCACGAGCGCGCCTTTCAGCAGCTCAAAGCCGCCAGTGGAAAGGAGGTTAGTTTCAAAACCGGACTTTGTTTATTGAACGCAGCAACGGACGAGCAGCAGCTTTGTGTGGAGGAGTATCGCGTTCAATTCCGCGAACTGAGCGACGAACAAATCAATCATTACTTGAGCTACGAACAGCCTTTTGATTGTGCAGGAAGCTTCAAATGCGAAGGCTTGGGTATAGCCTTATTTGAAAAGCTGTCCGGAGATGACCCAAACACGCTTATCGGATTACCGCTTATTCGATTGGTCGACATGCTCAGGTTTTTCGGAATCAACCCATTGATTCAAGCTCAGCTAAACCGACTTAATTCGATGCCATTCTAATAGTTGATCGAATTGGTCAAGGCACAACTCAGGGTCATATGGGTGCAACCGATCAATATGATGCGCCCCATAGCTCACCGCAATTCTCGGCATATTGATGCAACGGGCCATCTCCATATCGTATTCAGTGTCACCAATCATCACCGCATCCTTAGGCGCAACATCGAAGTGCGCAAGAAGCTGTTCCAGCATGAGCGGATGCGGCTTTGACGCCGTTTCGTCTGCACAGCGAGTCGCATCAAAATAGGTCTCCATACTTAAATCACCCAAGATCCGATCCAAACCCTTGCGACTTTTGCCGGTAGCGATACTTAATAGATGCCCTTGAGAGCGCAGCGAAGCAAGCGTCTCAGGCACCAAAGGAAAGAAATCAGACGATTTTTCTTGATCAAGACGAATGAAATTTGCAGCGTAAAAATCGCGTAAACGAGCGCGCTCGGTATCGCTAATATGCGGATACAAGCGGAAAATCGCTTCAGGTAAACCCAAGCCGATAATATTGTGGATAAGATGATCTTCGAGCGGCTCCCAACCCATATTTTGCGCAGCAAGCTGCATGGATAGGGTAATTTTGGCTTTTGAATCAATTAGGGTGCCATCCCAGTCAAAAATAAACAGCAAAATCAGGGCTCCGGTAAGCTATTGGCTAGTGGTCTTTGGGTCCGACAGTTTTTCGATAACCGCGGCTAAATCAGCGGCTAGTGGAGCTTTTACTATCGTTTTTTCCTTTGCGTCAGGAAGGTAAAACCCGAGCTCCGCTGCATGTAGAAACAAACGCTTCAAACCGATCGATCGCATCTGCGCATTAAATTCATCGCTGCCATATTTTTCATCACCTACGAGGGCGTGCCCCATATATTGCGCGTGGACACGAATTTGATGCGTACGACCCGTTATCGGGCGAGCCTCAACCAACGAACATTTGTCGAATGAGTTCAGCAATTTAAACTCAGTCAAACTAGGCTTGCCATCTGCATGAACACGAACGATACGCTCGTCATCAGCAACTTCCGTTTTGAGCAAGGGCGCATCCACTCGACGACAGCTTTTGGGCCACTCTCCAATCACCAGCGCTTGATACACCTTGGTTATACCGCTCGTGTTCTTTTCGCGCAAAGCGGCCTGTAAATGCCGGAGCATGCTGCGCTTTTTGGCCACCATGATGCAGCCAGATGTATCACGATCAAGACGGTGGATAAGCTCCAAATAACGTGCATCGGGTCGCATTTGGCGCAAGGTTTCAATCAAACCCAAGCTCACCCCGCTTCCACCGTGGACTGCCAACCCAGGTGGCTTGTTAATGACCAGCAAACCTTCATTCTCAAACAGAATGGACGAATCGAGCAGCTTGGTCATGGTGTTACTGGCTTTAGCGACAGGCTCGCGCTCAGAAATTCGGATAGGAGGGATTCGAATCTCGTCACCCTTACAGATTTTGTAATCTGGCTTGGTGCGACCTTTATTAACCCTGACCTCTCCCTTGCGGATCACGTTATAGACTTTGGATTTGGGAACACCTTTTAGGCGAGCCATTAAAAAGTTATCCAGGCGCTGCCCGGCTTGCTCCTCATCGATAGAAACGAAAGCGACTTGCGTGGGGAGTCCTTGATCAGGTGTGGATTTTTGGGGAGGTTTTGATGTCTTCATGGCGCGCATAATACCTTAAGCAAGCGCGCTAAGCACTTGAGATTGCTGGAAATGCCGATAGCTGCTATAGTCAAGCGGCTGATCCAGGCTGGTTTCCGGGTCGCGCAGCTGCTTAAAGTTCGATGCTCAAAATGCATCCAACTCACCGAGCTAAGGCGCACCGCGAGGAAATACCGCTGACAGTAGAGTGATCCGGCATTGTCATGCCCTAGAGCAAAAGGCACGTTGGATTACGAGCGAAACCGACTTGGTGACCAAGCTATGAGTAGTTTAGGCACCTTAACAATCGCGCTGTTTAATCGAGTCGTTATTGTTAGTTTGAATGTTTTGTTGAACTCTGCTTTCTATTTGTTAATTCGTAATTGTTAAATGGATTCGAAGCGCGCACCTTGTGAGGCGCTCAATTAATCCGAGACATTTTGATTCTTTAAACGTGAGTCGTGCATCTAGCCACTATAAAGACGATAAAAAAGTCACTATAGCGCACCACTCCTAACCCGCTTACCCTTACGCAGAGCGCGCAAATTGCGCAGCTATGAAAGATAGGTCGAGTAGGTTCAGCTGTTTAAGCTGTGTCGCAAATGGATGAACGCCATTTGCTAACTGGCCAAAGCGCCAGCCAATACAACGCGATTACGCCAACAACAAGTAGATGTAAGGTAATTTACCTCCGCGAGTTAAATGGGGCTAAAGCAACCCAAGTTGCTTTAAAACGCAGGCGCTGAAGAGCGATTATCCTGCCCTCACCAACCGCTATTGCGAGCAAATTTGTAGCGCAATAGTCCATACGGTTGCACAAAGCATTTTCATTAACCTAACCCTTGGTTCTGCTGCGCATTACCACATGATTAGGTACAACATGAAAAGAATGCTCATCAACGCAACCCAACCTGAAGAGTTGCGCGTTGCTCTGGTCGATGGCCAATGGCTTTACGATCTGGATATTGAGAATCGCAATCGCGAACAAAAAAAATCAAACATCTACAAAGGTCGAATCACCCGCGTAGAACCCAGCCTTGAAGCTGCATTTGTCGACTACGGTGCGGAGCGTCACGGCTTCCTTCCCCTCAAAGAAATTTCCCGCGAATACTTCACCAAAAATCCTGGCGACTCTGAAGGCCGCATTAAAATCAAAGACGTGCTGAAAGAAGGCACCGAAGTGATTGTTCAAGTGGATAAAGAAGAGCGCGGGAATAAAGGCGCTGCGTTAACCACATTTATCAGTTTGGCCGGCCGCTACTTGGTGCTTATGCCCAACAACCCTCGCGCTGGTGGTATTTCTCGCCGCATTGAGGGTGAAGAGCGTGCGGACCTTAAAGATGCGCTTGGCGCAATTGAAGTTCCTTCTGGGATGGGCGTTATTATCCGCACCGCTGGTGTTGGTCGTAGTGCTGAAGAATTGCAGTGGGACTTAAACTATTTGTTACAACTCTGGGATTCGATTGACGCTGCAGCGAAAAAGGACCCTGCTCCTAACTTCCTGTTTCAAGAAAGTAACGTCATCATCCGAGCAATCCGCGATTACTTGCGTCAGGACATCGGCGAAATTTTTGTGGATAACAAAGAAGCATTCGACTTAGCTTCCGGCTTTATCCAACAAGTCATGCCAAACTACCGCAGCAAAGTGAAGCTCTACCAAGACGACATTCCGCTGTTTAACCGCTATCAAATCGAAAGCCAAATTGAGACCGCTTTCCAACGCGAAGTTAAGCTTCCGTCAGGCGGCTCTATTGTGATCGATGTTACCGAAGCTATGGTGGCGATCGACATCAACTCATCGCGCGCAACCAAAGGCGGCGATATTGAAGAAACAGCCCTTCAAACCAACCTGGAAGCGGCAGACGAAATCGCTCGTCAGTTGCGCTTACGTGATATGGGCGGTTTGGTTGTTATCGACTTTATCGATATGCAAGCTGTACGCAATCAACGCGAAGTTGAAAACCGTATGCGCGATGCACTGTTGATGGACCGCGCTCGCGTGCAAATTGGTCGAATTTCTCGCTTCGGCTTATTGGAAATGTCACGCCAACGTCTGCGTCCATCTTTGGGTGAAACCCACTCCAAAGTTTGCCCACGCTGCGAAGGCCAAGGCACTATTCGTGGCACTCGCTCTCTCGCACTTTCTATCCTTCGTTTGGTAGAAGATGAGGCGCAAAAAGAGCGCAGCGTTGAGATTCGCGCAATCTGCCCAATTTCGGTTGCCACTTATTTGCTAAACGAAAAACGCAAAACCATTTCCAGCATCGAAATGCGCAACAATACCCGCGTGGTGATTGTACCCAACGCAGATATGATGACGCCGCACTTTGAAGTACAACGCCTGCGTGATGATGATGAAGGCACATTGGAAACCAGCTATAAAATCGTGTCGCACATCGACGAATCCAAAGAAGATGAGCAGGAAATTAATGCCAAACCTTTGGTGGTCAACAAGCCTGCCGTGCAACCCACCGCACCAACTCAACCTGCTCCAGAGCAACCTGTTGTGAAGGAAAAAGGCTGGTTCTCCCGCTTGCTTAGCTCTATTTTTGGTGGCGAAAGCGAAGAAAAAGAAAAGAGCACAAAACGCGATAGTAACCGCGGTCATAGCCGTAGCCGCAATGGCCAAAGCCGTAACCGTCGCGACACACGCGGTCGCCGTGAACGCAAAGACAGCAATGAAATTAGCGATAATCTGGAACATCGCAATAACGTGAGCGCTCGTACTGAACGTGATCAAAGCGAAGCACGTGAACAGCGCCCACAACGCAATCAGCGTGATTCTCAGCGCGATGGACAACGTGATAACAACGAGGCCAACGGTGAACAGCGCGAAAACCGTAACAACCGTAATCGCCAAAACCGGGAGTCACGCGATCCGCGTCGCCAAGCGCAGGCTCCGGTGGAGGATATCGTTGAAAACAATTCAGTTGTTGCTGATGCGGACGTTGAGCAATTTGAAGGTGATGACGATCGTCCAGCCAAACGCCCTGCTGGCCGTCGCACACGCTCGCAACAGCGTCGCCGCTCACGTCGTGATGAGGTTGTAACTGCCGATCCATCAACCGAGCAACAAGCGGAAATTGAGTTCATCACACCAGAAACCGCTGAACTGAATAAACAAGTAAACATTGCAATTGATGCACAAGAAGCTGCTCAGGCCAGCCCAGTACTAGCAGCTCAAACGTCTGTCGCTGAAGCATCGAAAGCTGTAACACCGGTTGAATCAGCACCAGCAGCCAAAGAAGATTTCTCTTCGTTAGAATCTAACCTAGCTGCTGCTATTGCTGAAACCAAAGCCGTTAAATCTGATGCAACACCTGCCGAAGTCCTACGCCCCACAACTGACCTCGTCGTTGAATCATCAGTAGTGGCTGCCACTGCGGACGCTTTCGCTACACAACAAGTAGCTGCTTCAGCTTCAAAAGAAGAATCAACACCGAAGGTTGAAGCTTCAGCAGCACCTGTTTCAGCTGCAGTAGAAGTTGAAGGTGTTGTTGAGCGTGCGAGCAATGATCCTCGTCGTGCACCAAAACCAGTAGCCAACATCCAAATCGTGACTGAAGCTCCAGTGCGTCAACAAGCGCGTGCATTGGATACTAGTTTGCCACCAAGCGTAGAGCACAACCCGCGCCCTATTGCTCGCCCTGCAAATGATCCACGCCTTGCAAAGCAAGAGCGCTCAACGACAGAGAGCAATGAATAAATTTTAATTATTCGTTTTTGTACAAAAGCCGAGCAGTTTGCTCGGCTTTTGTTTTTCTGGATAAGTAATTAAAAAAATCTTTGTTTTATAGGGAATTTTTTATATAGATTCTATTGCTGATCTGAAAAACCTATGTATAATTTGCGCCTCAACGGAAGGGTGGCAGAGTGGTTTAATGCACCGGTCTTGAAAACCGGCGTGGGTTTATAGCCCACCCAGGGTTCAAATCCCTGCCCTTCCGCCATATTTAAAAGGCACCATTTATGGTGCCTTTTTTATTTGCACGGCTTAACTTACACTGCTGCTCTCATCCATCATCAGCATTGAGTTACGATGATTTTTTCTCTCGCGATCTATTCAGCGCCTTATTCTTCTCAAGCTAACAATAGCGCATACCGTTTTGCCTTAGCATTGCTGCAAAATGGCCACAAACTTTACCGTGTCTTTTTTTACCATGATGCAATTCATGCTGCATCTTCGCTTAGCACACCACAACAAGATGAGTTTCATTTCACAGAAGCGTGGCAATCGCTCGCCAACAAATATGATGTTGACTTAGTTGTGTGCATCGCTGCGGCACTGAAGCGTGGCCTTCTGAATGAACAAGAAGCTTCGCGTTACGACAAACCAGCAGCCAATCTGGCAGAGGGATTTGAGATTAGCGGGCTTGGTCAATTGGTAGATGCAGCTGTTGTATCCGATCGTCTTGTCACATTTGGAAGCTAGGGTGATAAGAACTATGCAAAAGAAAATTCTTTTTATTAGCCGCCACGCACCTTACGGTTCATCACTCGCCAAAGATGCATTAGATGCAGTGCTCGCTGCCTCGGCCTATGATCAAAAATTAAGCTTACTCTTTATGGACGATGGAGTTTTCCAGCTGCTCGCAAATCAAGAGCCCCAAGAGATTGCACAGAAAAGTTTCTCGGCAATTTTACCCGTACTACCGCTCTATGAAATTAATTCGATTTATGTACACTATGAATCGCTAATAAAACGACAAATAACAATAAATGAACTTGTTTTAGATAGTGTCCAGATTATTGATAGCGCCGCTATCAGCAGTTTACTGGCACAGCAAGATCAGCTGCTGAGCTTTTAATATGAGCACCTTACACACCATAAATAAATCGCCTTTTTCACACACAACCCTCGCCTCATGCTTGCAAGTATGCGGAAGCAAAGACGGTATATTGTTGCTGGAAGATGGCGTATTCGGAGCCCTAGGCTCTGCGCCTTGTGCAGAAGAGCTGACCGTGCTCATTAACGCAGGTATAAAAGTTTATGTGCTTGCGGGCGATGTAAATGCGCGTGGCTTACAACTCAAATTGCGCGGCGACGTGCAGCAAATTGATTACAACGGATTTGTCCAACTGAGTATTGAGCACAACTGCGTGCAAAGTTGGTATTAACATGCAATTGGTTGTGGATGGAAAAGCTATCGAATTAGATAAAGAGGGTTTCTTGGTCAATCTGCTCGATTGGAATGAAGCTGTGGCAAGATCTCTCGCACAAAATGAATCTATAAGCTTGAGCGATGCTCACTGGGAGATTATTTATTTGGTGAGAGATTTCTATAAAACTTTTCAAATCTCTCCATCTATGCGCGCGCTGGTAAAGCGAACCGAACAAACTCTTGGTTCAGAGAAAGGAAAAAGTGTTTATTTGCTTCAACTGTTTCCAGTTAGCCCTGCGAAGCTTGTGAGCAAAATTGCAGGGCTACCTAAACCGGCGAATTGCCTTTGAGGTGAAACAGCTAATTAAGCTGCTTCGATCGACTTGATGGTGCCTTTTGGCAAAACTGCATGTACAGCAACTTTTTGAAACTTGAGTTCGATGTTGTTGCCTGTTTCGATTACAACATAGTTCTCGTCTACTTTTACAACTTTCCCAAGCATGCCGCTTGTCATTACCACTTCATCACCTTTCGCCAGAGCACTCACTAAATCCTGATGCTCTTTTTGACGCTTGCGTTGTGGGCGAATAATAAAGAAATACATAAACGCAAACATACCAACCATCATGATTAACATGACGGGATCAAAGCCCGCAGGTTTAGCTTGGGCAGCAGTTTGTGCAACAGCGGAAGAAACAAAGAAACTCATGGAAAACCCCTAACAATTAAAAGCGCTAACTCTACCCGTTTTACCTAGGGCAAGCAATTAGCGCTCTCAGTTAGCGGCGTGAGAAGATATTAAGCGTAATCGCGGAAAAGTTTACGGAATACGCTAGGAGAAAGCCCTGTCCAACGTTTAAAAGCGTTGGTAAAGCTGGTGCGATCAGAAAAATCCAAAGCTTTGGAAACGAGATCAACGCTCATGTGATCGTCAATCAAATATTTGATTGAATAATGGAATCTTACGTCGTCACGCAATTGAGCAAAATTTGCGTTTTGTTGTTGTAAGCGTCTTTGCAGCGTGCGTTTTGACAATCCAATATCTTCGGCGATTTTATCAATAGATAAATCGGAGTGCCCCACCCTAGCGTGCAATGCGTTTACAACACGGGCAGATACGCCTTCGCAGTGAGGAATTCTTGCCAAGGACAAGTACTCTTCATAAGAACGTATATCTGATTGGCTGAATTCACCTTCAGATGAACTTATATCGTTACGGTAATTACGTTGTAGCTGAATCATTCAGGCCTCTCCTTACGCCACCAGGCATGGTGTTTAATAAACTTGGTTAAAAACTAAGTTACTGCATGTATCATCAAGGCACGCCTTTGCACTTGTTGAGATTATAGCCAATACAAACCGATCCCCACTAAAGGGGGTGTACAGAATGCCTAGCATTATTTAATTTTGTGACAAATATATCAAACCGGAATTATAAGAGACTTTTGATATATTCAATCACCTTATCACCGTGGGTCTTGGTATTCACCTTTTCAAGGATGTTCACCAACCGGCCACTTTGGTCAATGACGAAGCTGGTTCGAATAATTCCCATAAACTCTCGCCCCATAAACTTCTTCAACCCCCAAACACCGTAAAGCTCCGCGACCGCATGATCCTCGTCTGACAACAAATCAAAATCCAGATTGTATTTGGTGTCGAACTTCTGAAGCTTGGCCGGGCTATCGGGACTAATAGCCAAAACCCTTGTGTTAAGCCGTTTGAGCTCCTCGTGATAATCCCTCATCCCGCAAGCCTGAGCCGTGCAACCGGGGGTATCCGCTTTGGGGTAAAAGTATACAAGGACATTACTTTTACCCTTCAAATCCTTAAGCTGAATAACCTCGTTGGACTGATTCTTCAGCGAAAAATTCGGTGCTATGTTTCCGATCTTTGGGAATGCCATGAAATTCTAACCTCGTTGCGCCTTAATCTTCGTTACCTACCGCACCGAAGAGGGCATTTTTTTCTTCTTGGGTAACCGAATCCAGCTTGCGCAACCCTCTGAGGTCTGGATAGGAAACCAGATTGCGTCCGCTGTCTTTGGATCTATAAAGCCATGCATCCACCCGGCGGATGAATGATTCACAACTCTCAGTGTGTGCAGAGGTAAACTGATCCACACCTATACTAGCGGTAATTGAAATGGGCGCTTGACCATCTACCGAGAGCGGGCTCGTCTCAATTAATTCTCGCACCCGCTCCGCAACACTCAGTGCTTGCCGTAAATCTGTATTGGGAAGCAATACGACAAATTCCTCTCCACCGAACCTACAAGGAAAATCCAGTTTTCGTATGGCGACTTTTATGAGCCGAGCTATATGAATCAAGGCGTGATTACCCAGCTCGTGCCCCCATTTATCGTTAAATTTTTTGAAATGGTCTATATCAAGCAGAATCATCGAAAGCGGTTGAGTCCCACGACGGGTGCGCTCCATTTCCAAAGCTAGAGTTTCGTTAAAAAAACGAAAATTGTACAAACCGGTGAGAGCGTCCGTACGTACGAGCTCCGTGAGGGAGCTAACTTCTTTGCGCAACTCAACAATTTCATTTAGAAACTGGCAAGTATCGTTACTGCGCTTACATAATAAACTTTTTTTATCGCTCGTTGAGGCTGGTTCCGTCATACCCATAACTCATTTAAATAGGAGTTTGAAACACTCACTTTTAGGCTTGCAAGAGCACACCTTCAGGCAACTGCATGGTTATGCAGTGTAAACTGCCGCCACGTTCAATGAGCGACAAACAGGGAATTCCAAAGATCTCGTAACCAGGAAAAGCTTGTGAAATAACATCAAGCGCATCTTCATCGCTCAAAGCATCGTAAATAGGCACCAGAACGGCTTCGTTGACTATGAGAAAATTAGCATAACTCGCAGGTAAGCGTTGATCGCTGTCACCAAACTTAGCACCTGGCCAAGGCAATGGAAGTAAGCGATAAGCTTCATTATCCGCATTGGTCATAGCCTTAAGCTCATTTTCCATTTGTTTCAATGACGCATAATGCTCGTCTTGCTCATCATCGCAAGCTGTGTAAACAATGGTATTGTTTGGGCATAATCTTGCTAAAACGTCGACATGCCCATCAGTATCGTCACCGGCCAGGTAGCCAGATTGCAGCCAATTAATTTTTTTTACGCCGAGAGAATTTTTTAGCTGTTGTTCTATCTGCTCTTTGGAAAAATTCGGATTACGGTTTTTATTCAGTAAACATGACTGCGTTGTTAACAAGGTTCCATTGCCATCGGATTCGATAGATCCACCCTCGAGCACAAAATCAACGGCCTCATAATGAGCAGACGGAAACGCATTTTGCTCGAATAGAGATTGTGTAAGGCGGTTATCTAAATCGAAAACGTGCTTTTGCCCCCAGCCGTTGAAACTAAAATCGAGTAGCTTCATTCCCTCTTCAGTTTGAACGGTGATCGGGCCAAAATCGCGAGCCCAAGTGTCGTTGGATATTGCGGGATAAAAATAGACATACTCCAAGGGTATATCCATGGCGGAGAGCCTTTTACGAACGCCTTCAATTTCGGATTCCGGAATTGCAATAACGAGATCTGCAAAATCACAAATCACGGATACTAGCGCTTCGTAAAGCTGTTCTAGTTCGTCCAAGCGACCTTTCCAACCCGTACTCTTGTGAGGCCACGCGAGAAAAATTGCATCCTGTGGCTCCCATTCAGCGGGAAGACGTGGACTTGTCATAACTGGAAAACCTCAATAAACAGAAAAATTTCACCAATTATAACGGAGCCGCTATAACGGAGCTACGCACTATTCTACAGGCGTAAATTAAGGAGTTGAGCGAGTTTCCTGCGCAGGCATTGATATAATGTTTTCACCCGCGGGTTTTTGAAATTGGGTAGCTTTTTGAACCTCCGGCCCTGATTGAACTATCAATGCCAGACTCCGCGAAGACAACGAACCGCCTGTCTCCGCAGTGACCTGCATATGCAAATAGAACCGACCATTGCGCAAGGCTCTTAGCTTGACGGGGATTTTCACCAGCTTGCTATCATTGAGTTGGACGTTAAGCTGCCGTTTCCCATCTAATAACTCCAATCCCTCCGTTGTTGAAAGTGCAATATACAATTCACCCGTGCTATCGCCGGTTGCAAGCAAAAGCTCCGAGTCTATGATCTCGTTTGGGCTCACGCGAATAATCGAATCAGAAATTAATTTAACTGCAGCGCCGGATTTTGCATGCTTCTTATACGCGGGTTCGATTACGGAGGATTGAGCCGGCTTTTCTGTACAACCAGAAAGAAGCGGTAGCAGCAATACCAAGACAACCAAAAAACGGGAGCTGAATATATTCATAATTTTACCTACAGATTGGCTGTTGCACGAACGTCAAAACAAGTTGTATTGGAGTCAGTATTTTTTGCATCCCGATTGTTTGCATCATAAACCTCAAGTAGGTAATTACCTTGGGCGAGGTTGAGGTTTCCAGCGATTAAATCCGGTTGGGTATTTGCGAGATAAAACTGGGGGATTCCTTTGAAGTACAGAATAAACTCGGGCTTGGTAGCAACATCTACCCCGCCTGATTTATTGAGCCGAATATTGTAAACACCCGCTTGGGAAATACTTAATTTTAAATACTGAGCATTGCCGAGTTTATTGTTTTTACCAAATTCAGTAGAGCTGCAAACATTAACTGACGTATTATTTGGCGCAAGCTCTTTATATATAGGTAAGACATATACTGACCCACCGCTATTGGATTCGTTGCGCGCATACTCATCAGTGCCAAAAATCTCCTGCCCGTTAAGCAAACCCATAAATGAATTTTTTTGTGTAGAAAATAATTCACCCAGCCGCTGGGCGAACAAGTAGATGCTTGCAAAGGACTCCCCTTTTATATAGGCGTCACTGCTTAAAATTGTATGGATTGGCGTGTAATCATTAGCGATTTTATTATCGGCGCTGGCGTAGTAATTAAATAACACAGAACCTACAGAACGTTCATTAAAAGCGCCTTTATTTAGCAAGCTTTTTCGTTCAATATTAAAAAAGAAGCCTTGCTTTTGCGCCTCGCCAAAAGCATCCGCATAATTCACGTCATTGAGCATCATTCCCGAGAAAGAGTTGGCAAAACCTTCTGACATGGCTACGCGTATATCCAAAGAATCGCCGTCGGAATGCGAACCGCCGATACTATCTGAGCGATAAAGTTGGCGTTCTATGTAGTGTCCCCACTCGTGCAATAATACGTGTGCATCGTATTCATCTGTATCGTGATCTGTGTCACCTAATATGTAAATTGAAAATCCATCGTAAAAACTTGTGCCTATCTCGCCAAGTGTAAGATCGCCATCTGCCGCCGAGTTTTTCGTGCTCCAACGCAGCTCCAAAGGACGTAAAGCCTTGGTGTTACCGGCAGCTAAGAGACGATTTGCCGCGTCGTAAATATTGTCCAGCATTGCAAAAGGTGCGGCAGCACGCACCGCAGAATATGTTGTACCATCCCACCCCGAGCCAGCGTTTAAATTACGCTTTGAATTTTGAAAGCCTACAGAACCCAGATTTCCATCCAACACATACAAAGCATTATTCGATGTATTGTCAGTCACTTTAAAGTCCCACGCTGTGCCCCCCGTTTTTAGGAGCTGTGCTTTAACTCTGATTTTTACCACGGTATTTTGCGGTAATGTGAAGCTGTAACCACCGTCTTCTCCGGTAGAAGAAGCTGCTAGCGTTTTTCCAGTATCGTCGAGAGCTTCAATAGCGGCGCCGCGAACAGGACGCTGTTCAATCGCGGAGTAATTCAACCCCACGTGATTGGAATTGTGTGGAACGAAATCGTAAGTAATATTGCCGCTCAAATTAACAAAAATTTGGGATGAGCTTGAACTTATAGATGATGAACTAGTGGTTGAACTGGCGATAGAAGATACAGATAAAACGGATGACGAGCTCGAACCAAGAGATGAGACAGAGTTTTGTGAGACTGAATTAAATTGATTGTTATTTCCTCCTCCCCCACCGCCACACGCAGAAAGCGCAAACAAAAACACAAGTAGAACTGCATATGGCAACCCAAAAACAAATGACCGGACAATCGGCTGCATATTTAGCTCCCAATTAAACTGAAAAGCTCTCAATCGTAGTTTTACAGCCTTCAATGCGCCAGCTGCTCGATTAAGAATTTTTTTGCGCAAGGACGTGAATATAACGTCCGAGCATTTGATAAGGTTGCTTACGCGAAAACTCCAACTCAAGCGCGATGAGATTTTCGGGGTCTCGCTCGCGGTCGTTTTCGTTAAAAATATAATCGTGAAACACACGTATTCCGCTGGTTGCCAGAATCTTAACAGGCAGCTCATGTAACCAACCAAAAACCAGCTCCGGGTCTAAGGGATTGATAGGCGTAAGGCTGCCCTTTTTCCCGCCGAAATCTCTTTGTTGAATTTTCTTAAAATTTGTACGCAACAAGTTTTTGTAAATCAGCGAATGTAAATTATAGAAAGTGAGCGACAAGTACCCCTGAGGCTTCAATTGTTCAAGCAAGCAGCTTAGCAATTCAGCAGGCTTAGTCACCCACTCCATGACAGCATGGCAAACCACCAAATCAAATTTATCTGCCGGGTCGGGAAAGTAACTCGCAACATCCTGAATTGGGCAGTGAAGCAATTTTACATAAGAGTCTAGACCATTCTCAGTCACTTCCTGCGCTGCAAGCTTCAGCATTTCGGACGATATATCACAAATAACGACCGAGTGGCGTGCCCTGGCAAACTGCAAGGAAAATTGCCCCTGTCCGCCACCTGCATCCAACACACGAAGCCCGGTTTTCGAGCTTTCTGCGCCAAAAGGCAAAAACGGAAAACATTCGCGAAAATCACGTTCAAGCACCGACAAACGAATATTGCCCTTGAGCCCACCATAAATGTTTTTTTTAAATCGCTTGGCGAGATCATCAAAATTTCGATCCTGATTATTAGCTTGTTTCACTGCTTATCTCTTCGGCTTCTAATATTAGGTATATTTTTAATTGCACGTATCTTTATTTAATCGCATGAATTTTTATTTTAATTGCATGAATCTACGCTTATTCTTTTCGATTTTGCTGGCCACTGCGTCCGCTAAATTGATATCCAGCCGCCGGCTCAGCTCTGTCAAATACATGAGTATATCGGCAATTTCATCCCCGACTTTTTCACGCTTTTCGTTATCCATATTGACTGACTCGCTCGGTGTTAACCATTGAAACTCCGCTAACAACTCACCTGCTTCTACAGCTACAGCCACGGCCAGATTTTTAGGATTATGGTATTCTTGCCAGGATTTCACGGCCGCAATTGCGCGAAATTCACGATTGATCTCCGCAAGGTTTAACAGCTCCGCTTCCATTATCTTTCCCCACAGGAATTGGCATCCTCAGATGAACGCGAAAAATTGGTTGGTTTATATGATTCGCACCCTTGATGGCCAATTGTACACTGGCATTACAACCGATATCCAAAGACGGTGGCGGCAACATAAGAGTGGCAAGGGAGGTGCACGTTATTTTAGAACACAAACACCCGATTCATTGGTGTTTTTAGAGGAACACGCCAATCGCAGTGGAGCCAGCAAAAAGGAAGCGCTCATTAAGACGCTACCCAAGTCAAAAAAAGAGGAACTGGTTCTTGTTCATAGCGAATTTACTGCGCATCTACTAAGCATCTATGGATTCAATCATGAATAAACGCCACAGATGTACCCAGTGTTTGCGCCCTGTTAAAACCTGTGTTTGCAAACATATTCAAGTCGTTGAAAACCTTGTGCCTCTGATTATCTTGCAGCACCCACTGGAAGTATATGAAGCGAAAAACACGGGAAGACTTTTACATTTGTGCACAAAAAACAGCCAAATTATGGAGGGAGAGCAGTTTGGCGATAGATTAACTGAGTTGTCCGAATCGGGGAGCTTTCGCGAGATTTTACTTTACCCAAGCGAACCAGAGGATGCTTTATCAAGAAACTCTCTTTTGGACACTTCGGCCTACGCACTCGCTCATAAGCCAGATGATTCACGCCCGTTTCGACTCTGGATTTTGGACGCCACTTGGCGGAAAAGCCGGAAGATGCTCTTTCTAAATCCTTTTTTGGAAACCATGCCACGGTTGAGTTTGGACGACTGTCCCGCGTCACAATACACCATCCGCAAAGCACATAAAAAAAATCAACTTTCCAGCTTGGAGGCAAGTTGTTACGCTTTGCAAAATCTCGAGGCCAACAGGGTGGATTATTCTCCCGTGTTAAGTGCCTTTGCTGCATTTGTCGCAGAACAACACACATTCTTACCATCATCCCAATGACGGAAAAATTATGACCCATCCCGCTTTTGAATTTATTCGCAGCCAAACAATCGACGCGTTAAAAATCAGCGTTGAAGAGTATCGCCACAAAGTGACGGGGGCGCAGCACATACATTTGGTAGCGGATAACCAAGAGAACGTTTTTTTGGTCGCTTTACGTACAGTTCCGCATGACTCAACGGGTGTAGCTCACATACTAGAACACACCGCACTGTGCGGTAGCGAAAGATATCCAGTACGCGATCCGTTTTTTATGATGGTACGTCGTTCGTTAAATACCTTTATGAATGCGTTTACCAGTTCTGATTGGACTGCCTACCCTTTTGCGAGCCAAAATCAAAAAGATTTTAATAACTTGTTGGACGTATATCTGGATGCGGTTTTTTTCTCGCGTCTAGATGAGCTCGATTTCGCACAAGAAGGTCATCGCATTGAATTCGCTGAAGCAGACAACCCAAACTCTGACTTGGTTTATAAAGGTGTTGTGTTCAATGAAATGAAAGGTGCCATGAGTTCTGTTCCTTCACAGCTTTGGCACACGCTTTGTAAATATCTTTATCCCACGACCACTTATCATTTCAACAGCGGCGGCGAGCCCGAAGATATTCCAAAATTGACCTATCAGGAATTGAAGAATTTTTATCGCACACACTATCATCCCAGTAATGCGATTTTTATGACCTACGGCAATATTCCTGCGCAAGTACATCAGGAAAAATTTGAAACCCAAGCTTTATCCCGTTTTGAAAAACTGGACTCTATTATCAGCGTACCCGATGAAAAGCGCTATCACTCACCAATTGCAGTGGAAGAATTTTATCCCGCAGAAGACGATGACGACCTCGCCAACAAAAACCACATTGTGCTGGCGTGGCTATTAGGTAAAACCACAGATCTAGAGGAGAGCCTTGAAGCGCAGTTGCTTTCCAATATTTTGTTGGATAACTCTGCCTCTCCCCTACAACAGGTATTGGAAACGACAGACTTGGGTCAAGCGCCCTCCCCCTTGTGCGGAATGGATGATTCCTCGCGCGAAATGGCGTTTGTTTGCGGTCTCGAAGGTTGCTTACTGGAAAATGCGAACAAGGTAGAAGAGTTAATTCTTTCAACGTTGAAAACTGTAGCCGAAGACGGAATTCCCTTGAGCCAAATCGAAGCATCGTTGCATCAACTTGAACTGCAGCAGCGCGAGGTTGGTGGTGATGGCTATCCTTATGGTTTGCAGTTAATTTTAACAAGTTTAACGTCTGCAACTCATCGCGGTGATCCAATTGCGCTTCTTGATATGGATGCTGCTCTTAAAAAGCTTCATGAGAAAATCAAACAACCGGATTTCATTTCGAATTTGATTAAGAAATGGCTCTTGGATAATAACCATCGCGTTCGTTTGATCATGAAGCCGGATACGCAACTGAATTCTCGTATTCAACTGGCGGAATCAACACAGCTCGCAAAGATTAAATCCCAATTATCTGCGGCAGATAAACAAAATATCATCGCTCGTTCGCATGCATTGCAAGCGCGCCAACTTCAAGAAGATGACGAAACGATTCTTCCGAAAGTTGGGTTGGAGGATATTCCTAAACATTTACATTACACACCCGGCACTCACGAATCCTTCAATGATTATCCATTGCGCTGCTACAGCGCAGGAACCAATGGACTGGTGTATCAGCAAATCACCTTCCGGATGCCCGAGCTCACAAGAGAACAAATTAAACTCCTACCTTTTTATTGTTCTTTTATAACAGAGTTGGCGTTAGGCGAGAAAAATTATCTTGATGTTCAGCGCTGGCAAGCTGAAGTCGTTGGCGGCATTCGCGCTTTCAGTAGTATTCGTGGAACTGGCGATGATGTACAAAAAATTGATGCTTACATCACCCTGTCTGCAAAAGCCTTAAACCGAAATCAAGTCGCCATGAGCGAACTCATGAAGGCGACCTTGAAAGAAGTTCGTTTTGACGAACATGAGCGCTTGCGCGAATTAATCACGCAGAAGCGTGCGCGTTCAGAGCAAGGTGTAACAGGACACGGGCACAGCCTGGCAATGACATTAGCCAGCGCAGGTATGAGCCCAGCTGCAAAGCTCGCGCACGAGTTAGGCGGATTAACGGGCATCGCCGAACTTAAATCTATAGATAACCAGCTCGATGACAAGGCTAAACTGCGTGAGTTCGCGCAAAACCTTATGCAAATCCATCAGCTTATGCTGAACGCACCTTTGCAATTTCTTATTGTGGGCGAAGAAGAGCATTTGGATACATATCGCGCAACCTTGGCCGTACTATGGCCAGCACAAACCAACACAAGCCCCTTTGAACGTTTTAAATTTCCCCTAGTGGCTGAGCAAATAAAGCAAGCCTGGTTAACCAATACGCAAGTGAATTTTTGTGCAAAAGCATACCCAACCGTTCCGGCCGATCATCCTGATGCAGCACCTTTAACCGTTTTGGGTGGATTTTTACGAAATGGTTATTTACATCGCGCCATTCGCGAGCAAGGTGGTGCTTATGGCGGTGGAGCAAGTCAGGACAATACCATCGCTGCATTCCGCTTCTATTCGTACCGCGACCCGCGTCTCACCGAAACTCTCGGCGATTTCGATGAGTGTTTGAAGTGGCTGCAGGAAACAAAACATAGCCATCAAGCGCTCGAGGAGGCCATTCTCGGTGTTATCGGCAGCATCGATAAACCCGGATCACCCGCTGGTGAGGCGAAAACAACCTATCAGGCCGAACTTTTTGGTCGTACCCGTGAGAAGCGTGAAGCATTCAGAAGTCGCATTGTGCAAGTCACCATTGACGATCTTTTGCGTGTTGCGAAGCACTATTTGATTCCCGAGCGAGCCAGCATAGGTGTTTTGAGCCACGCCGGACAGCAAGAGAAGTTGCAATCGCTGGGGCTTGAAATTCACCAATTGTAAGACTTCGGCAAGACCTGCCTGATTAAACTTTTGCCGACCGTCTTTAAAGAAAAATTAGCCCTCAGCTATTCTAAAGCTTTGAAGGCGTTCGCAAAAAGCACGGATGAACCATGGCAAAAAAATCCACAATCGGCGATTATGGCGTAATAATCTTAATAACTGAGCCTTAGCATGATGCTTGTCCACCCACTCGAATACAGTGCAGCGACTCACCCGGGTCTTAAGCGCGAAAACAATGAGGATTGTTTTCTAAGCGCTCCTGACGTGGATCTATGGGTTGTTGCAGACGGTATGGGTGGCCATGATGCCGGTGAAGTTGCCAGCGCTATAGTCCGTGAAACTTTCGAAAAGCTGGCTGAAGCAGGCAGAGCATTCAGCTTGCAAGATGCCATCCAAAAATCCCACGAAGAAATCCTCAGCTCTGCCGACAAAGGAATCGGCGCCATCGGCATGGGCTCTACGGTAGTTGCCCTACTTAGCCAGAAAAAAAATTACCAGATCGCTTGGGTTGGCGATAGTCGCGCATATCTTTGGTCGCCGGATGATAACGGAGGGAAGCTTACCCGTCTAACCACAGATCATTCCTATGTACAGATGCTCTATACCTCCGGCGCGATTACAGCAGAAGAAGTCGAAACACACCCCGATAAAAATATCATTACCCAATGCTTAGGTATGCAAGAACTCTCGCAGGTTAAGGTGGATATTACACAGGGGCAATGGCAAAAGGATCAGTGGATTTTACTCTGCAGCGATGGCTTAACCGATGAGCTTAGTGATGAATCCATTGCACAAATTCTGGAGCACAGCCCGAATAGCCTAACGGCTGTGGACCAGCTATTGCATGAAGCACTTACCAACGGCGGGCGCGACAACATTACCTTACAAATAATTGAATCTCCTCTCGTGGCGGACTCACTTAGCAGCCGGTTTTGGAATTGGATTCCGTCAATTACAAACAATCGAACCTGGGACGCAATTATTTTTTTTAGCGCAATCACCATTTTGTTGGGATTGCTAATAAATACGCTTAGATAATTTGATTATTTCGTTGCAATAAACGTAAAAAGAAACCAAGCACAATATGGCACTACAAATACCGGGTTATCGCATAATCCGAAAAATAAATCAGGGCGGAATGTCCACCGTCTACCTCGCAATTCAAATTAGCGTGGGGCGTATTGTCGCACTTAAGGTCATGAATCCCAGCCTCACCAGCGACCCCGCGTTTAGTGAGCGTTTTCAGCGTGAGGCGACCATTGTCGGCCAGTTATCGCATCCCAACATTGTCGCAATTTACGATATTGGTCGTGCCGACGATTTAAATTACATTGCCATGGATTATTTACCCAATGGTTCTGTACACGACAAAATGATTAAAGGAATGACCGCAGAAGAAGCACTGCGAGTCACCAAAGAAATTGCTAACGCACTCGACCATGCTCATGAAAAAGGCTATATCCATCGCGATATAAAACCTGAAAATATTTTATTCCGTGCTGACAACTCCGCCGTTCTTTCTGACTTTGGTGTTGCAAAGGGCATTGTGGGTGTTTCGCGCATGACGCACGTTGGTACAGTCGTCGGAACACCGCATTACATGAGCCCGGAACAAACGCGCGGACAAACAGTAGATGCGCGCTCAGATCTATACAGTTTGGGTGTTTTGTTTTTTGAAATGCTAACCGGTTTTTTGCCGTACCAAGGTGAAGATACAGTTACCATCGCGTTAAAGCACATAAGCGCACCAATTCCAAAATTACCGCCGCAGTATCAAGCCTATCAAAAAATGCTTGAGAAATTTTTGGCGAAAGATCCTACTGACCGTTTTCAGTCGGGCCAAGAGGTAAGCGAAGCAATCGATCAATTGGATGCAGCCGCGCGTACACCTTATGTGCCGTCTGCCACACCGGAAGATTTATCGGTAATGGCATTAATTCGTGCATTGCTTGCGGCAACAGCTCACGCAATAAGATGGCGCTGGAATCGATTAATCAATTTGCGTTGGAATAAAGAGGAAGGCTTCCACACACGTAAATCCTTTAACGACTCCGTGTTCGGCAGTGAAATAGCACCGACGATTTTTGCAACACGCATACAACAAGCAACTCACATAAACCCGCTGCTTTTCAAAACGGGTAAACGCGCCTCACGAATCTTATTGATTGCCTTAATTACAATTGCGCTTTGGTGTCTACTCAGCGTTTTACTCGTCTCTAGCTTCAAGCGACAAGTTAACCAATTTCCCGCATTTCTCAAAACACCTTTGCAGACAACGGCGAGTATTTTTATTTCATCGCCAAAAGTTGCTCCGCCTCAAACCCTTAAAAAAATGGCGGTGTCTTCCGTGTCATCGAGCGTAAGTTCATCGCTGGCAATGAGCGCGGCAGTTTCGTCTGAAGCGATTTCTTCTGATGCATCAAGTCAATCATCTTTGGTTCAATCCTCATCAAGCCAATCCTCATCGAGCTCCGTCGCAACCTATACACTTTCAGTAAAGGTAATACCGGAAGATGCACGCATACGTTTATTAAATATTCCCGCAAAATATAAAGAAGGCATTACCCTCCCCTCAGGCCGATACAATATCGAAGTATCCAAATCGGGTTACAAAACCAAGACCGAGTGGTTGGAAATAAAAAACGACGCATTGAAAGCTACTTTCACACTCGAAGCTGAACCTGATGTTAGCAATCCGGCAAAAGCAACTATCCCGAATATTGTTTACGGTGGAAAAAATGCACCTGCAATGATTAGAATCCCTGCAGGAAGTTTCACCATGGGTAATGATCGCAATCTTCATTCATCACCGGCTCACAAGGTAACTCTCAAAGCCTTTGCAATCGGCAAATACGAGGTCACCTTCGAGGAATATGACTTTTTTGCGAAGTCCACCAACAAGCCATTGCCAGGAGACAACGGTTGGGGACGCGAAGATCGCCCTGTAATACATGTGAGCTGGAACGATGCATTGGCTTATACACAATGGCTAAGCAAAACCACCGGTAAGAAATTCAGGCTGCCTACGGAAGCCGAATGGGAATACGCAGCTCGCGCGGGAACAAGCACCACCTATTGGTGGGGTGAAGATGAAGCAGAAGCAAAAGGCAAAGCAAATTGCCGTCGCGGTTGCTTGAGCAATTTCTCTGGACTCTTTGGAAGCAAAACAGCTCCGGTAGGAAATTACACACCCAATCTATTTGGCTTATACGACATGGCGGGCAACGTATCTGAATGGGTACAAGACTGTTATCAGGATAATTACAATAATGCCAGTAGCACTGGCGCGGCTGCGGAAGAGAAACAATGTACGGGGCGCGTTGTTCGTGGTGGTTCCACCAAAGATAATGTGCAGCACTTGAGCACTAGCGCACGCGATAATATTCCGTCTGGATATCTCAATGAAACCTTGGGATTCCGCGTTGTCATGGAATTGAATTAACTCGATAAGCCGACGGGTCGATGACATAGAGTTTTCAACCCGTCTACCCCTCGCAAAAGCTTCCATATTTTTTGAATAATTCGTCTGCAAATCTTTACGCGACTTTTTATTTTCAATCAATTTGTCTTATAGAATTACTATAGTAATGTATAAGCATTGCTGTTAGCATTTAAACACAAGTGGGCAATAACCAACATCAATTTGCCCTATAAATAAAGCGTCAAATACAGCTTTAAACAGCCCCTGTGTATCTCCGCCCAAGCTTTAAAAAATTAGTTTTTTGATTCAAAAAAAACGAGCCCGAAACCTGTCATATTTTTATAAAATAACTTTTAGGAAGAACAACGTGGATAAATTATCAGCAATCACCAGACGAAATATGCTTTTGGGAACTGCAGGCCTTGCAGGTGCTTTGAGTATTCCATCCTATGCTGTAGCTTCAACATCAGCACCACTAAAAGGCGTAATTAATACCAACAAAAAATTTCCACCCATTAATCCCTATATTTACGGTGGGTTCCTTGAGCACGGCGCCAATATTATTAACCACACCATGTGGGCTGAAGTCTTGCATGACCGCAAATTTTATTACGGCGTTTTAGCTGCTGAAGAACCAAAACCGGATCCAGCGGACTTCCGTGCTTCTATGGCTTACATTCATAAATGGACAGCTGTTGGTTCCGTTTCCGATATTTCAATGGATGAAGCTCATCCTTACGTAGGTAAACACAGTCCGAAAATTAAATTGTCCTCTTCACCAACAGGTATTGCTCAGTCGCACATTGGACTCGTTGGTGGCAAAGCTTACAGCGGTAGAATTGTCATTAGCGCCGAGCAAGATACGGATATTTCGGTAACGCTGGTTGAAGGCAAAAATAAACAAACCGTGAAAGTAAATGCATCCAAAGAATGGAACACTGCACCCTTAAAATTCACAGCCAAAACCGACACAACTGAAGCGCGCTTAGAAATTACTGCAACAGGTTCAGGTAGTTTCCGCGTAGGTGCCGTTTCTTTGATGCCTGCGGATAACATCAATGGTTTCCGTGCGGACACAATCGCATTGATGAAAGAGATGGACTGCAAAATTTTACGTATGCCCGGCGGCAACTTTATTTCTGCTTACGACTGGAAAAATACGATTGGTGATCAAGACAAACGTCCACCGATTTTTGATCCCGTTTGGAAAGCATTACAACCTAACGACGCAGGTTTGGATGAGCTGCTGCATATGTGTGAGCTTATTAACTGCGAGCCTTACTGGTGTGTAAACACTGGCTACGGTGAACCGCGCTCCGGCGCGGAAATTGTAGAGTACGTAAACGGTGCGGCAGATACTTTCTGGGGCGCCAAGCGTGCAGCCAACGGTCGCAAAGAACCCTACAAAGTTAAATACTGGAATATTGGTAACGAGATGTACGGCCACTGGCAATTCGGCCACATGTCACGCGATCAATATGTAATTAAACACAACCTGTTTGCAGATGCGATGCGCGAAGTTGATCCATCAATTTACATCATCGCGCCCGGTGGTTTTGTAGACGAAATGACAACAGGTCAAGGCATCTTTATTGAAGGTCAGCCTGAAGTAAAAGTGGGTTCCGAGCGCGACTGGGCCTACGGTATGTTTAAATATTGCAAAGGCAAATTTGATGCTCTCGCAACTCACGCCTATCCTCCAGAAAATAAACGTTTTGATTTAAAAACCGGAAAGCTTTTTGATGTTAAGCAATCATTAACGGAATGGGCAAGACAACCCGCTCAACGTGTTGCAACCATGGCAGACGCGTGGGAAGAATACAAAAAAGCATTCCCCGAATTAAATGACGGAAAAGTTAAAGTATTTTTTGACGAATGGGCATTTAGTTTCCGCGACAGCATGAAAGGTACTTTGGCGGTTGCGATTGCATTCCATGAGTTCTTCAAGCACACAGACTTCATCGATATGGCCGGCTACACCATGGCAACAGCGTGGATGAACGTTAACCCTACCGGCTCAACAATCAGTGCTAAAGGTCGTGTATTCCAGTTGTACAACAAACATTTCGGAAGCATTCCCGTGGATGTGAGCGGTAATTCTCCGCAACCGGCACCGCAATATCCTGCCGGCGGTGATCAACCTAAAGTGAATACCGGAAGTGCAACCTACCCACTCGATGTGATGGCAGCGCTTACCAAAGACGAACAAGTACTGACTGTTGCCGTGGTTAACCCCACCGAAACATCGCAAAGTTTGGATTTATTCTTTGAAGGCTTCAGCGCAAGTGCGAAAGGAAAGACTTGGACATTAGTTGGAAAAAGCCTCGATGCAACCAATGCAGTAGGCAAAAAACCAGAAGTTGTGATTCAAGAGGGAAGTTTCGATGCGCGCTCAACGCGCTTTGAGATTGCCCCAGCAACGATTAAGATTTTTCACTTTGCGAAAAATGCTTAATTAAGAAATTAAAATTAGGTAGTAAAAAAGCGGAGGCTAAATACCTCCGCTTTTTTATTTAGTCTTTCTTTAACACCGCAACAAACATGGCATCTGAATTTTGCTCGGGCGAACCCAACATTTTTTGGTAGACCAGCTTAAACTCAGGGTAAGTATTTAATAACCAATCAACCTGCCCTTCATTTTCCGCGCACTGCCAGCTACAGGTTGCATACACCAAATGACCTTGGGCGCGCACGGCTTTAACAGCATTGCCCAAAATTTTTTGCTGCAGGCTGACGAGTTCTTGTGAATCCGTTGCGCTAAAACGCCAACGCGCATCAGGGTTACGTCGCCAAGTGCCCGAGGAACTACAGGGGGCATCCACCAACACCCAATCGAAACCTTGTTGTTGGGCAATCTCTTTAGGTAGGCTTAAGGGCTCGTCACCAGACCATTCAAAACTGCGAATGTTGTGAAACTCAGCGCGCTTACTTCTGCGCTTTAACTCGTCCAACTTATAGCCGTGTAGATCCGTTGCTATAACGACACCTTTGTTGTTCATCCGCGCGGCAATCGCTAAAGATTTTCCGCCTGCACCGGCACAAGCATCCCATACTTTTTGTCCTGGCTTTACATCGACCGCGAGTGCAATTTGCTGGCTAGCCAAGTCCTGAATTTCAACCCAACCTTCTTTATGAGCTTGCGCGCCGGACAAATGTTTTCCGCCCGCTGCAAACAAACGGCCCTCATTATCTAATTCAACATGAACAGAATCTTGCTGAAGTTTTTTAACAACATCTTCTAGGGGAATACTTTTTTGAATTCGCAACCACAGTGGCGGTGTTGTGTTTTGCTGTTCAATGAATGCTGTTAATTGTTCATGAGTCCAATTGGAAGCTAGTCTCCGTTCTTCTAATAACCCCAACCACTGAGGGCGTAACCCAGCCCACAAGAGCAAATCTTCTGGTTGTTCACTTACACTAAAATACTTCTCTAATTTTTCGAACCACTCTTTGCGCGCGGCCGAATCGCGCAAGGCTTTGGGCGCTGCATTTTCATTTTTTTCGCGCAGCGCAATCCAAAACCAAAAACCCGCAACAGGAATTTTTTTAGCGCTAGATTTATCCCATGTCTTATCCCACGCAGACCAGTCGGGAATTTCATTTTGCTGGTAGCTATGCTCCATTGCACAAGCAAGTTGGAAGTAACGCATGGCGGAAAACATGCACAAGCTAAGTTCACGATTTTGGTTTTTTGATGTGGCGAATTCAGAATAAGGATTAGTATTTTTGCGGAGTTGGTTTTTTAACCATTTATCCAGTGCAGCCCATTCGTTCTGCGCCAACCAATTGCGCCATAAATCAAATAGGGTGTCGTAAGGAATTTTGTTAGGGATTGCCATTGCGGTGCTCACAGACTGAAATAGCCGCCTAGTATACGCGGGATACGCTCCCGCCTCACCCTATTAAGTGGCCATTATGCGGGCCTGGAACCAAAGGATGACGGGATAAGCCGCAGGCCATATCCAAAAAAAGCGGTTTAGACCAAACAAACACGCGTTTGCCAAGTGAAAAGTCGCAGCAATTACAAGGGCGACAATAAGTGCGTAGTGATTCAAGAGCGCGAGAGGAAACAACAGCTCAAAAATCATCACCGCCCAACTCATGCTAAACATAAGCTTGGGGTAGGTAGACCAACGGCGAACACTTTGGCTAACGGGGTAAGCCGTTATTGCAAAAACATCAGTCAAGGCTTTGCCATTTCGCCATTCAGGGTTAATGACCTTGATGTAACCCGCTTGAAAATACGAAAAGCTTAGCTGGAACGCTAAGTAACCTAATGCAATTTCACGCCAGAATTGCGTGGGTGCGATGTGAGATAAAAACAAACACAAGAGCACCAGAACACTCATGCAATCACTTCCACCACAATAGGGGCCTTGGAAGCGGTACAACAAAACACACGCAATAATTAATAAACCTGCTTCAACCGCAACTGGGTAAATACCAAACAGCAATAATACAGAAAGCCAAAATCGAATGTAGCCCCAAGCTTTCTCCGGTTGTAATCCACGAATAAATTCCAAGCTCTGCTGCGCATAAGCAAATGCAAGAATAATTTCTGAACAGCGAACGGCTTGCTCGATTAGCATTTATCGGCCTCCGTTTGCTCCTTCTTCAGTAAGTCTTCCAAAATAAGAACGGGCGTCGCCGTAAAAGTCACAGGTTGCACTATGCCATGCTCTTCACGCATAAGCGCAACGAGTCTGTAGGTAAAAAATGCACAATGTGGTTTTACCGCAATCTCTCCAGCTCGAACAGCGGCGAGCAGCCGCTTCATAATTTCATGCTCGCGCATATTGGAATAACCTTCAAACAAACGCTCGGCGCAGGTATTGATATAAAGCGTTTCATTCCACTCAGGATTGTGAAATAAACGAAACAACCCGCGCTTGAAGCCAACTTCTTTAATCGGCGGACGAAGCTCAAACCACTCTTCTGCCTCCGCTGACTCACTTTCTAAAAAGGCATACTGAATTCGTGGCGATGGACCAATACCACTGAAAAACCGCCAAGAGGGAAAAATTACGGGAAGGATAAGATTTAACATAGAAAATTATTGTTCTAGTCCATTTGGATTTAGTGTAGCTCACTTCCTTGTGATTTGTGCAGGCAGGACTTTTACAGCGCTTGCTTCTTCAGCTTTTCAATTTGATCCCGCAGTTTAGCAGCGGCTTCGAATTCCAAATCTTTTGCGGCTTGGAACATTTGCTTTTCCAACAACTCAATGGATTTCCAAATATTTTTAGGATCAACCGCAACGGAGTATTTGCCTTGCTTTTCCGCCACTGCTGCGCGATTGCGAGCTGCACGACCACCAGCTCCAGGCACAACAGACGTCTCCATAATATCCTGAACATTTTTGCGTATTCCTTTCGGCGTAATATTGTGGAGCGTGTTAAACGCAATTTGTTTTTCACGGCGACGTTCGGTTTCATCGATTGCGCGCTTCATGGAATCGGTAATTTTATCCGCATAAAGAATGGCTTTTCCGTTCAGGTTACGCGCCGCACGGCCAATGGTTTGAATTAAGGAGCGATCTGAACGTAAGAAACCTTCTTTATCCGCATCGAAAATACACACCAGCGAAACCTCTGGCATATCCAAACCTTCACGCAAAAGGTTAATACCAACCAATACGTCGAACTCGCCCATACGGAAATCGCGAATAATTTCCATACGCTCAACCGTATCTATATCCGAGTGCAAATAACGCACACGCGTGCCGTGCTCTGTTAAATATTCTGTGAGGTCTTCCGCCATACGCTTGGTGAGAACCGTAATTAGCACGCGCTCGTCTTTCTCTACACGCATGCGAATTTCGGAGAGCGAATCATCTACCTGCGTACCTGCGGGGCGAACTTCAATTTCCGGGTCAACCAAACCTGTGGGGCGCACGATTTGTTCAACCACCTGCCCTGCATGTTCACCTTCGTATTTACCCGGCGTTGCAGAAACGAAAATCATCTGTGGCGCAAGCCGTTCCCACTCGTCGAAACGCATGGGGCGGTTATCTAAGGCCGATGGCAAACGGAAGCCATACTGAACGAGGGTTTCTTTACGCGAGCGGTCACCTTTATACATGGCGCCGATTTGCGGAACTGTTACGTGGGATTCATCCAACACCAAGAGTGCATTCGACGGCAAATAATCAAATAGCGTTGGCGGCGGCTCGCCGGGTTGACGACCCGATAAATAGCGGGAATAGTTTTCAATACCGTTGCAATAGCCCAGCTCTTGCATCATTTCCAAATCGTAACGCGTACGCTCTTCCAAGCGCTGCACTTCAATTAATTTATTGTTTTCCCGCAACTGCTCTAAACGCTCGCGTAGCTCTTCTTTGATTTGATCGATAGCTTCCAGAATTGTCTCGCGCGGTGTTACGTAGTGTGATTTGGGGTAAATGCTGATGCGAGCAATTTTGCGCAATACTTCGCCTGTTAAAGGATCAAAGATGGAAATATTTTCAATTTCATCGTCGAAGAGTTCAACGCGTACCGCATCGCAATCTGAATCAGCGGGATAAATATCAATAACATCGCCACGTACACGATAGTTCGCGCGATAAAAATCCACATCATTGCGCGTGTACTGCAATTCAGCCAAACGACGCAAAATAGAACGCTGATCAATTTTATCGCCGCGCACCAAATGCAGCAGCATTTTCATATAGGCTTCGGGATCGCCTAGACCGTAAATTGCCGATACTGTTGCAACAACGATTGCATCTTTGCGCTCCATTAAGGCTTTGGTTGCGGACAAACGCATTTGCTCAATATGCTCATTCACCGACGAATCTTTTTCGATAAAGGTATTAGATGAAGGAACGTAAGCTTCCGGTTGATAGTAATCGTAATAGGAAACGAAATACTCAACCGCGTTCTTAGGAAAAAACTCTTTGAATTCACCGTAAAGTTGTGCGGCTAACGTTTTGTTATGAACCATTACCAAGGTCGGTCGTTGAATTTCGGCAATCACATTCGCAATGGTAAATGTCTTGCCTGAGCCGGTTACCCCTAAAAGCGTTTGGTGCGCTAGGCCGGCGTTAATTCCTTCCACCAATTTCGCAATGGCGACGGGTTGATCGCCGGCGGGAGGAAATTCACTTTGTACTTGAAAGAGTTTGCTCATTAGCAGATTGGTTTCCCATTAATTGGTTAAGAACTCACATGATGGCAGCTATCGTAATGGCTCAGACCGACAAGTTATGTCAGGAGTCGTGCTTGCCTTTGCACGCGATAGGCAAGCACTCTTTAAATATCTCGGCGAGGCGTTTTGCGCCGGGTCCCGCAAATTCTTTATCCGCAAAGGTTAGGTACACCGGCCCTTCCCGCTCAGAGCCTACCTCCACTGGTAGATACTTTAAGGTTCCGGCCTCTATATCGTCTTTCGTGTAGGCATCTGGCAACCAGGCGTAGCCTAACCCCATACGAATCGCATCAAGTGAGGTTTTGATGTGGCTCACTGTCCAGCGCTGATCAGCCTCTTGCCATCCTACGGTGTGACGACGGTATTGGCCTGAATCACGCACGACGATTTGGCGATGCTGGCGCATATCCTCGTAAGTCACTTCGCGTCCCAACATCTGTAGCGGGTGATCTGCACTCGACACTCCGTGAAACTTGGCCGTCATCACCTTATCGCCAATAAATCCGGCAGGTACGAAACCGCCAATCGCCAAATCAACCTGCCGCTTGAGCAACATGTCTTCGGTACCGCTAAGTACGGTTTCGTAATATTCAACCCGAGTATCAGGAAAGTCTTTGGCAAACAAGGATAAGCAATAAAGTACTTTGGCAGGCGGAACAATAATGTCGACTGCGATTTTTACAAGCGGCTCGACATGAATGGACAAGCACTCTGCCGATTTCTCCAGTCGCTCGGCTTGTTCCAGAAGCTGCTTTGCTCGTCGATAAAGCAATTCACCCGAAGGCGTAGCCACCGCTTTTCGCCCCTGCAGGTTGAATACCTTAACGCCGAGCGCTGTTTCGAGCTGTGCTATGGCGTACGAAACGGCGGATTGACTCTTATTGAGCTGCTCAGCGGCTTTGGCGTAACCACCCGCGTCTATCACCGCTAGCAGTGCGCGCCACTGCTCAAGCGTGACCTTGTTTTCTGTAACGGCAGAGCTTGTTGGTGTGTTCATAGGTTTCTTATTTCCACCTTTGATTCAATTTTTCGATCAAATATCGCCAAATATCGCTATTTATCATTCGCTCGTCAAATCATTTAATGGCTTCAAGGCGACAAGCCTACTTACAAACCCAATGAACAGACTGGTGAGGATTTTAAGATGAGCACTTTATTACAGATTAACAGCAGCCTTTTTAGCGACCACGGCAACTCAAGCGCATTGGCTAACGAGTTCGTTCAAAACTGGGTAGCCAAACACCCAGACGGCAAAGTAATTGTTCGCGACTTGGCCAAGAACCCAATTCCACACTTGGACTCTGCAACCGTACAGGCTTTCTTCACACCTGCAGAAAGCCGTACTGCCGAGCAGCAAGAAGCCGTGCAGCTCTCTGACACCTTGGTGGCTGAATTAGCTAGCGCAGATGCAGTTGTGATTGGTGTGCCTTTATACAACTTTGGTGTACCTTCAACATTGAAAGCCTACTTTGACCAATTGGCGCGTGCTGGTGTGACTTTCAAATACACCGAAACGGGCCCAGTAGGATTGTTGGCAGACAAACCTGTGTATTTCATTGCAGCGCGTGGTGGTTTCCATGTAGGTAAAGATTCAGACTCACAAACAGCATTTTTGAATTCGTTCTTTAACTTCCTGGGCATTAAATCCATCAATTACATTTACGCGGAAGGTTTAAGCATTAGTGATGCAAAAGAGAAGTCTTTAACCGAAGCGCGTCGTGAAATTGAGCAGGCGACCGCCGCCTGATAAATAAATCAGGCTATGATAGCGAACCAACATCACTCAACATCGAGGTGAACAAGATGCAAAAGCAACTCCAGCAAATTATTCCAGCCCGAGCCACCAGCGATGGTGCGGGAGTGCGCATTAAGCGCAGCTTGGGGCAAACGCAAAACGCACGCTTTGATCCTTTTTTGATGTTGGATGAATTTGGTTCAGAGAGCGCCAGTGATTATATTGCTGGCTTTCCATCGCATCCGCATCGCGGTTTTGAAACTGTTACTTATATGCTTGAAGGTCACATGCTGCATGAAGACCACATGGGCAATAAAGGACATTTAAAAAATGGCGATGTGCAATGGATGACCGCAGGCCGCGGCATTATTCACTCCGAAATGCCGCAGCAAGAGCACGGTTTAATGCGCGGTTTTCAGTTGTGGCTAAATTTACCTGCAGCGGAAAAAATGAAACCTGCACACTACAAAGATATTCCGTCTAGCGAAATTCCGGTCGCGCAGCTTTCTAACGGTGGTTGTATAAAGGTTATCGCAAACACAGCGGTAATTGATGGCAAGGTCGTTAGCGGCCCTATTCAAGGTCTTACTACCCAAGCGATTTACTGGGATGTGCATTTGTCCCTGAGCGGAAAATTTGATCACGCAATTCCAGCAACGCACAATACCTTTATTTATGTTTATGAAGGTGCTATTGCGATTGGTGAAGATGCGCGCAAATTGGAAGCAGGCAACGCTGGGCTCTTAGGTGCGGGTGATGAAATAGCGGTAATTGCTTTGAGCGAAGACACGCGCTTTATTTTGCTGGCAGGTATTCCACTCAAAGAACCTATCGCACAGTACGGTCCCTTTGTGATGAATACGCCTGATGAAATTGAACAAGCCATTCAAGATTATCGCAGTGGCGCATTGATCAACTACTAAAAAAACAGGCTTTGGTTGAATTCAACATCAACCAAAGCCTTTTTAATGCGCTTACCTTCCTTGAGCGTAAGCCTGCATATAAGACTTCAACAAGGTTTCATTTGCTTTTACAAAAGCAATATCTCCCGCCGGCGCATTTAACACTGCCGAATCTGTTTTAGCGCGCAATGCTTTTTTTTGATCCTCGGATAAATGCGCCATTTTCTCTTCAAAAAAATAAGCAGCAATTGCGTTACCCAAGCGCGTGCTTAAACGCATGTATTCGCCCACCGACTTCCAACCGTGGCGGCTAACAATGGGCTGAACTGTGTTAAGTAAATTATTCTTTTGTAGAAAGGCGGTAATTTTTGCATCTTGTTCAGCTGCAGGCAGCGCTTCAAATTTTTTTAAATCTTCCTCAGTTTTGTTCATAGGCTCCAATACCTGAACGACATTTGCAAAATCACGATTGGAGTTCATCCACCGTTTTACCGATTCCACATTCAGGCTGGTATTATCAGGAAGGAATTGTGCATGCGCAGCGCAGCTTACGAACAAAAACATTGCGATCACATAATGCTTTAAATATTTCATTGTTATCCAGCTCTAATTAATTCTTACTTCGACAATTTTAAGATCACAAGGGTGGCAAACGACCATACCCACCAATAAAACAACACCAGAAATGGCGTTAATAAACCGAGCGACAATCCCGCAAAACCCTTGCCTTCGTAAAAAGGATAAATCACGAACAACTGAACACCGGCGGGAATAAGCGCGAGCACAAGGCTACGCGCAAACACACTACTGGTTAAAACGGGCAACAAAAATAGAAAGCCCCACAATCCTCCCCACACAATATGTGGGTACAACCAAGCGGGCGACAAAGATCCCGCTATATGCACGTTTAAATTGTGCGTGATGCCGTAACGGCTAAATAGCCACATAACAAGGCACTGCAACACTGTGCCCAAACTAGCTGCGGCATAAACAACCAAAGCGTTTTTCATTGTGCCTCTCTTTCATGAAAACTCGAATTATTAGTGCTAGGTCAATGCAGTAGAATTCGTGGTAGTTACAATTGTCAGTAAGCTGCCAATCTTAACATTTTGAAGCAAGCTTATAGGCTTGATAAATGATAATATTTTCGGCACTTCCTATGTAGATCGCACATTCATTACTCTGCTCTGTTGAACCTAATTTTAGCGAACCCTTTATGTATCAATTTTTTGAGAATCTGATCAAGCCCTTCCCACCAGAACATCCAAAGGCCCCGCCTAAAACCCTATTTGCATTCTGTCGTCATTACGCACGCGGCACAGAGTTTTATCTGGTCACTATGGCTCTGTTGACTGGTGCAATCGCCGTCATGGAGGTTTCACTGTTTGGCTTCCTTGGCAAATTGGTTGATTGGTTAAACACTCACAGCCCTGCAAACTTTTGGGATCAATCCCAACATGAATTGTTAATGATGGGCGCAATAGTGTTGATCGGTTTGCCGGTCACCGTTTTGCTGCATGGTCTTATCATGCATCAAACCTTACTCGGCAACTTTCCTATGCGGATTCGCTGGCAAGCTCACCGCTATCTTCTCGGCCAAAGTTATCAGTTTTATCAAAATGAATTTGCTGGCCGCGTAGCAACTAAAGTTATGCAAACTGCGTTAGCGGTGCGCGAAACTATTATGAAGTTGCTGGATGTACTGCTTTATGTGTTTGTTTATTTTTCCAGCATTTTGGTTTTGTTGGGCAGTTTGGATTTACGCCTCGCCCTGCCCCTTGTGATTTGGGTATTGAGCTACGCAGGTCTGCTCTATTACTTTTTACCGCGGCTTGCTAAAACAGCAATGCGCCAGGCAGACGCACGCTCCGATATGACTGGCCGATTGGTTGACACCTACACCAACATCTCTACCGTTAAATTATTTTCCCATTCCAACCGCGAGGCCGAATATGCCAAGCAAGGCATGGAGTATTTTTTAACAACAGTTCATCCACAAATGCGTTTAGCGACTGCATTGAGTTCAAGCGTATGGGCGATTAACGCAGCACTCATTTTCGCCGTTGCTTTCGTGTCTATTTGGCTTTGGAGCAATTTAGCTATTACCACCGGTGCAATTGCGGCGGCGATCGGTTTGGTGTTGCGCCTGAACGGAATGGCGCAATGGATTATGTGGGAGGTATCTGCACTCTTTGAAAATATCGGAACCGCAAAAGACGGTTTGAATACCTTGTCTATACAGCGTGAAGTGCAAGACATAGAAGACGCAAAACCGCTTGCGCTCCCAGCCAGCAATATTGAATTCAAAAACGTTAATTTCAATTACGGCAAACCCGAAGGTCTAATTCGCAATTTTAATCTCGACATTAAATCCGGTGAAAAAATCGGATTGGTTGGTCGCTCAGGCGCAGGGAAATCAACACTCGTGAATTTGCTGTTACGTTTTTACGATGTGGAAAGCGGAAACATTTTGATTAACGGCAACGACATCGCATTGGTACAACAAGAAAGCTTGCGCGCACAAATTGGTATGGTTACGCAGGATACTTCTCTGCTGCATCGCTCCATCCGAGATAACTTGCTTTACGGAAAACCCGATGCAACCGATTCCGATATGATTGAAGCAGCCAAGCAAGCCGAAGCGCACGACTTTATTTTGCAGCTTTCCGACAGCCAAGGCCGTACAGGTTACGATGCTCATGTCGGCGAGCGCGGCGTCAAACTCTCCGGTGGTCAGCGTCAGCGAATTGCCATTGCTCGCGTACTACTTAAGCAAGCACCTATTTTGATTTTGGACGAAGCAACTTCTGCGTTGGACTCTGAAGTTGAAGCCGCGATTCAAACCAACTTGAACAAACTTATGCAAGGCAAAACAGTCATCGCTATCGCCCATCGTTTATCGACAATCGCCGCGTTGGATCGACTTATTGTGTTAGATAAGGGCTGTATTGTTGAACAAGGTACACACCATGAACTGATTGCTCAGGGCGGTATTTACGCGCAGTTATGGGAAAGACAATCGGGTGGATTCTTGGGGGAAATTTAGACTTAGCTAGAGTTTGTTAGTATCCGGCCCCAAAAAAGCTATCTACCCGCTGCTCAGTGATAATTAAATTTAAAACGCCATCATCATCTTCGCATAGCGGAGATCCACCTGTTGATGTTGAGTTAAAGGACTGGATCCCCGCTGCGCGAGGATGACGACTCCCAGTTAAATAATCCCCAAATAACACTTATAAAAAAACCGAGCAATTGCTCGGTTTTTTTATGTTCCATATTTACCTTAAGCAAATCAGAGGAACACTTTAACGCCTACATAAAACAATCCACCCGCCAACAAAATAGTCGCAGGCAACGTTAGCACCCACGCCATAAGAATGGTTTTGATAGTTGAGAATTGCAGGCCTGACTTATTAGCCACCATGGTTCCTGCAACTGCAGAAGAAAGAACGTGCGTTGTAGATACAGGCATACCAGTAACACTTGCGATTCCAATTGCAGTAGCTGCAGTTACTTGCGCAGACATACCCTGCGCATAGGTCATTCCTGTTTTACCAATTTTCTCGCCAACGGTTTTTACAACGCGACGCCAGCCAGTCATAGTTCCCAAGCCTAAGGCCAAAGCAACTGCGATAATCGCCCAGTAAGGTGCGAATTCTGTTGTCGCGGTAATTTCTTTACGGAGTTTGTTTAATTCGTCTTTGTCCTTGCCTGCAACGCCGTCGACTTTGGACATTTTCTTTGCAGTGTCATCAATGCATAAAAGAATGCGGCGAACTTCGCGGCGATTTTCAATGCTGAGCTTGCTGTAATCGGTCACGTCTTTAATTTGTGCGCCCAAGCTGCTGATGGCAACTAACGCATTTTGAGTGGTGCACTTTTCTTCAGTGGTTGCAGTCGCCTCTGTTTTGGTGAAGTCGATTTTTTTAGACAAAGCTTCCTGATTATTTTTATAAATGCTTTCAATATAGGTAGCGGCGTGGTGAGTCTTATCGATATCAATTGCAGAAGTATTCAAATCCAATACGAATTGCGCCGGCGCCATACAAATCAGCACCAACATCAGCATACCTATACCTTTCTGCCCGTCGTTCGAGCCATGAACAAAACTTAGACCCATCGCAGAAGCAACCAGCGTCGCGCGAGTCCAAAATGGCGGATGTTTTTTGCCATCGATTTTTTCCCGCTCTTCTGGCGTCTTGTGAATTTTTTGACCTGGCCAGATTTTTTTCAAAAGTAAGAGAACTAACGCCGCAATAATAAAGCCAACAAGGGGAGAAATAAGCAGTGACAGCATAATATCTGTTGCCTTTTTGGTGTTAACACCTTCCGCAAGAGGCAAGTGCGAGAGCAACGCATGAGCACCACCAACACCCAAGATAGAACCAATTAAGGTGTGAGAACTCGAACAGGGGATTCCAAAATACCAAGTCCCTAAATTCCAAAAAATTGCAGATAGCAGCAATGAAAACACTAAAATCATGCCGTACGACGAACTAATATTGAGCAACAGGTCAACGGGTAGCAGGTGAACAATCGCGTAAGCTACACCAAGCCCACCTATCATTACGCCCAAAAAATTGAAAATACCTGATGCAACTACTGCCATATGGGGCGGCATCGCTTTGGTGTAAATAACAGTCGCAACAGCGTTGGCGGTATCATGAAAACCATTAATGAATTCATACGCTAGTACAAACGCGATAGACAAAAAAAGCGCTAGTCCAAATGTAAAACTAAGCCCTGTGAACATATCTAACATAGGAAGGTCACCTGTAATGATTGTTGCCGTATTATGACATAAGCGTTCGTGGATTCTAAGAATAGCCAAAGCCGAGCATTTGTGTTACCACATCAAGTCGTCAGGTATTACGTAGTCTTTGTAGGGATCATCTTCGTCTGTTTGTTGCTGGCTTTTGATGTTGGCAACCAGAACTGATTTAGCATCGCGCAAGGCAATTTTGTCGGCAACGATTCGGGGTACAAGTTCATAGCCTTCGCCCAGTTTTACCACTGCCAATACTCCACGCGCGATCTGCTCAAGCACCACGGGTGAGACACGCATTTTCTTGATTAGCTTACCGTCGGTGAAATTATATTCAACGTCATTTTGACCAGCACCTTTTGGTTGGCGATGATTTTCAATCAGTTGTTTTATCTGTGCGGCAATCGCTTTCTGTTCTTGTTCCGCATTGCGCTGACGGTTAAGTTCACGGTCCCGCTCGGCTTTTTGCTGCCGGGCCAGCTCAGCAGATTGTTTCACCTCATCCACTACCGGCTCGGCGGAACGGCGAGCGACATTAGTTTCTTTGCGCTTCTCTTTATTGACTTGCTTGGCTTTTTTACCATCAATCAAGCCGGCTTTAAGGAGTTGGTCTTGGAGCGAGGCCATAAAAATTCGTCCGAATGCGGGAAATGTCGCGCATAATAGCGCCCTATTTTTCCCCACAGCAAGAAGATTACATGAGCCAGCGCCCCTTTAAGACATGGGATATTTTTTGTCGCGTCGTCGATAACTTCGGGGATATTGGCGTGTGCTGGCGCTTGGCAAGACAGCTCGCCGTTGAATACCCTTTTCAGGTGCGATTGTGGGTGGATGAAATCTCTGCCTTGACCAAAATTTGGCCGAATGCAGTCCACCAAGAACAACAGGAGCTTGAGCACGTTGATGTTCGTATCTGGCACGAGAATTTCGACGCAGAAGACGCGGCAGATGTTGTAATAGAGGCCTTCGCCTGCGAACTCCCAGCCACTTATCTAGCGGCCATGAAACGCCGGGCAACTGCGCCCCACTGGTTCAACTTGGAGTATTTAAGTGCGGAAGATTGGGTTGAAGGCTGTCATGGCTTGCTATCGCCACACCCAAGCCTCGGCTTGAAAAAGGTTTTCTTCTTTCCCGGTTTTACGCTCAAAACGGGCGGGTTATTAAAAGAGGCGAGCCTGATCAAGGATCGTGATACTTTCTTAAGTGATATAGCTAAGCACACAAACCTGCTCAGTTCCTTGGGCGTTAGCCGCCCAGAGAACGCCTTGGTGATTTCACTCTTTGGTTACGAAAACGGCACCGTTTCCTCTCTTTTGGATTCGTGGGTAGACTCGTCTCAAGCAGTTTTATGCCTCGTTCCTGAAGGAAAAATCCTTGGCGACATCAATCGATATTTCGGAAAGCAGCTGTGCTCCGGCGACGAAATCATCAAGGGCGCACTGACTATAAAGGTCATTCCATTCCTATCCCAAAGCACGTACGACCAACTTTTGTGGGCTTGCGACCTTAACTTTGTACGCGGAGAAGATTCTTTCGCACGCGCACAATGGGCGCAAAGGCCTTTTGTTTGGCACATTTACCCGCAAGAAGATGACATTCATCTCGCCAAACTTGATGCTTTTCTGAACTTGTATCTTGACCAAGCGCCTGCAGAGCTTGCGCCAGCTATTGCTGAGCTTTGGCGAGATTGGAATCAAGCTAAGGACGTTAGAAAAAGCTGGGAAGCCTGTGTTTCCCAGCTTAAAAACTGGCAAACACACAGCCAAAACTGGTGCCAGCACCTAAATTCTTTGGGGGATTTAGCTTCAAATATGGTGCAATTTTGCCAAAAAACGCTATAGTAGCCGCCGAATTTATCCCAGCAATCGGTATGGTTCGCCAATACCATTTACATTATTGAGAGTCATCATGAAAACAGGTCAAGAATTACGCGCCGGTCATGTAATTAACATCGACGGTTCACCTTGGTTAATCCAAAAAGTAGAAATCAGCCGTTCAGGTCGTAACACTGCGGTTGTAAAAACCAAGTTGAAAAACCTGCTCAACGGTTATTTGACTGAAACCCCATACAAAGCAGACGACAAATTCGAAGACATCGTTCTGGATCGTAAAGACGTCACCTATTCTTACTACGCAGACCCAATGTACGTTTTCGTAGACAGCGATTACAACCAATACGAATTGACTGCTGACGAACTTGGCGATATGGGTCCATACATTGAAGACGGTATTGACGACGTATGTGAAGCCGTATTCTACGAAGGCAAAGTAATTTCTATTACCCCACCAAACTCAGTAACCCGTGAAGTTGTTTACACCGAGCCATCAGTGCGCGGCGATACCTCAGGTAAAGTAATGAAGCCGGCTCGTTTGGCTAACGGTACTGAAATTCAAGTATCTGCATTCGTGGAAATCGGCGATAAAATTATCATCGACACTCGTACTCACGAATACAAGTCTCGCGCTAAAGACTAATTAGCGATCCCAATCAGCGGCTTACAATAGCCGCTGATTTGTTTTACCCCTCTCATATTTTTCCCCCTGCTGTCCTTCTCCAAAACTGAACTCCCATTTAACACCACTCAAATTCAAATTTTACCGCTCGGCATTTTTCTGATTGTTGTTGCCTTGCGTTGGCTTAGGCTTTTGCTTCCACAATTCTAATAATGTTGGACGGAGAAGCCAGATGCACCAAACGCCAGAAAAACGTTTTCATGCATTAGACACTGTAAGAGCCTGCGCTTTACTCGCCGGTATTGTTTTGCACGCAATCATGCCTTTCTTGCCGGGATTTCGCGAAATAGGTTGGCCGATAAGCGATACCTCCACCAGTGCGGGCATAGGAATTTTGTATTTTGTTATTCATATATTCCGCATGACCTTGTTTTTTATCATTGCGGGATTTTTTGCACGCGTGCTCCATCAACGCTTGGGAACCAAAGGCCTTTTTGTAAATCGACTGAAGCGAATTGGATTGCCGATGATAGCTGCATTTATGTTTGTCATGCCGCTTTCCATCATTCCCTTTATATGGGCAGCCAGACAACTGGGCATACAAGGCCCGCCCAAAATGGAATTTCCCGTTCCGGTGATTGGACCAATGATTCCGCTTGGACACTTGTGGTTTCTTTACATGTTGTTGTTTATTTATGTAGTGGTTCTGTCGATTCGCTCACTACTGGCTGTGGCTGATACGAACCACAAAATTCGAACCGAAATAATAGGCTTCGTTAGATTCTGCTTTAAAAATCGCCTAATAGTTTTAGTGCTCGCGCTTCCACTTGCTTCGGTTTTATTTTCCACCAGCTGGTGGGTGCAGTGGCAAGGAATCCCTTTGCCAATTGTCGGATTGATTCCAAATTTTCCCGCAATAATAGCCTTTTCATCGGCATTCATTGTGGGTTGGTGTATGCATAAAGAACAAGATTTTTTAAAAATACTTGCGTCAGATTGGTCGCTTTACCTTATCGGGGCCGCTGTTGGCGCTAGCGTTTCACTTTTTGTTGCCGGTATTAAACCTAGCTTTTATGTAATGTCACTGGAGACAACCGAACGCGCAATTTACGCTACAGCTTATACGTTCGCAGAATGGTGCGGAGCTTTTGCGATTATAGGTATTGCAGTAGGTTTTATAAAAACACCCAATGCAAAATGGCGTTACCTTGCTGATGCGTCATACTGGATGTATATCATCCATCTACCTATTTTATGGTGGCTACAAGCATGGATGATGCAATGGCCACTCAATTGGTCAGTAAAACTTTTGCTCTCACTATTTTTCACTAGTGCGCTTTTACTACTCAGTTATCACTACCTTGTGCGATCCACTTTCTTAGGAAAATTTCTCAACGGACGAAAATATCCTAAGGCTACTTCCATAACAAATTCAGCCACTCATCAGACTTAAAGGTTTTCTCGACACAGAGGCATTCGATTTGAATGCCTATTATCCAGAGTAAAAACTTTTAAATGCTTTCCATCACCGCTAGGTATTATTTTTCACAGCTGACAACCCAAATAAGCTAAACGCCGGATTCAATAGGGATAAAAACACTGAAATGAAAACTGTATTTTTCCTTTGGGTGCTTATTGCTGCTTTACTCTTACCGATGGAAAGGGCTGCATCCACGCAAGCTGTACAAAAAGCAAAAGCAAGTAGCTCTCTATTCGTATTCAGTTATATTCATACCGCATTTATTAAACCCGTATTGAAAAGCATAAAGCTTTTTCAGCATCTACTAAGAAATAAAATACTTATTGAGTTAATTTTTTACCAGATTATGTCGCTAGCGCTCACCATTGCCTTATTCCAATCAATAACAAATCAATAAACACCCACAAGGGAAATTTCTATGACACTATTGATAAAAATATTGTGCGCAATCAGTTTAAGCATGCTCACCTGTTTAACAATTGCAGAAGTGCACACACAAGCCAGCAAACCGCAAACGCTTGAACACCTTAAAATGGCAATTGAAGAAATTCGGAGAAATACCAATACGCCTGCGGTGGGCATTGCACTTGTCAATAAAGACGGCCCTTATTGGATTGCAGGGCTTGGCGAAGCAAACATCGAGAAGCATATAAAAGCCGATGAAAATACCTTATTCGCATTGGATTCAATATCAAAAATGTTTGCGTCTTTGTCTGTATTAAAATTAGTTGAGGAAAAAAAATTACACCTCAACGACAGACTGCAAGACTTAGCACCTGAAATTAAGCATGAAAACAAATGGGAAAAAACAAACCCGGTTTTGTTGGTGCACCTATTGGAACATACAACCGGTTGGGATGAAGTACATCTGGCTGAAATTAATTTTAAAGCGTCGGATTCCAGCAGTCTTAAAAGCGCACTGGAGTTCCATCCTGATTCCCGCACATCACGCTGGGCACCTGGCACGCGATATGCTTACAACTCAACCGGCCCCGCAGTAGCGGCTTATATAGTTGAAAAGTTCAGCGGTAAAAAATACGAAGATTATGTAAAAGAGAATTTCCTTACACCTTTAGCAATGAACAGCACCAGTTTTTATAAAACAAGTGAGTACGACAAATATGGTGCTGTGCTTTATAACGCAATTGGAAATTCTGAACAATACAAATTTTCAAAATATAGACCATCAGGCTCGCTTCATTCCTCCACAAAAGAAATGGCAAACCTGCTCCAGTTTTTTATTAAGCGAGGAGAATTTTCCGGTCAACAAATTTTACCTAGTGCATCCATAGATCGGATGGAAAAACCAACATCTACCCTAGGCAACGTACTAGGAATTACAGCAGGCTATGGTTTAAATAATTTTACCAAGGGCTACGAAGATTTTGGCTACGCATTCCATGGCCATGACGGCGGCAGCTTGGGAAGCTTTTCAGAAATGATGTACTCTCCAGATTTGGGTGAAGGCTACGTTATTTTGACCAACACCAATAATGGATCGGCGTGGCAAATTTCTCAGCTAGTAATGGGTTATTTTCTAAGAAATAGCCCTAAAAAGACTCTTTATGAAGTTTCGCTTTCCAATAAATTAAGCTCCTTGGAAGGAGTATATGTTCCCCTAAACCCTCAAATTGAAATAAAAAGATTCACTAACAATATAGAAAGCGCCATAAAAATTTCAGTCAGCGCTAATAGAGTTCATCGCAGTCCAGTCTTTGGTGGATGGCAAAGTAATGATTATGCAATTAGCGAGAATCTTCTGGTTAACCCATGGAGCGGCCTACCAAGTATCGCCGTGGTGAATGACCCACTCGCAGGTGAAACACTTCAGGTTGAAGGAGATCTTTATAAACGTATTCCAGGGCTAATTTTTTACGGCGGAATTGTTCTTTTCTATGTGTTAGTACTACTTCTTATTGCTAACCTTATTTGGGCAATCATTTGGGTACCTCGAGTGATATTCGGCAAACTCACAAATACTACTAACATTAAAGTTCGTACATGGCCCTTATTGGCAAGCTTGGCTCTTTTAGTATTTTTTGTAATGGTTACTGCTTACGGTGGCCATACTTTAATGGGGACCTTAAGCTGGGTATCAATTACAATCTTTATAAGCTCAGTTCTTTTCCCAATATTTACTGGTATTAGTTTATTATCAGTTTACAAATGCAGACACGAACCAATCCAAAAGTTAGCCTATGCAAATGCCATAATATTGACCTTATTACTTGCAGTTTTGGCAACCTATTTCACCTATTACGGTATCACTGGGTTTATGGGGTGGGTCGCATAATAAAGTTTTGCGCGAGCATTCTATTGAATGCTCGCAATCAAACGATTAATCATTACTAGTATATGCCCATGAAAGTATTGTTCTTCCCCCATGATCAAAGATTCTGGCTCGATCATGGGTTGTTTATGCTTTTTCTTGCTGCGACTCAAATGGTCATTATTGTTCCGTTGCATGAGTACGCGCGCTTTTTATTTTTCGGGGATCTACTCTGGTTTCCACTGTTTACAATATCCGTTTTACTGTTCCGCTATATGTACAAAATATTTGGATGGGAGTCCTTTTCAAGCAAGCAATTTTTAGAGTACAGCCTGGTTTTTTCACTGAGTTCAGGGCTGACCATAGCACTTTTAATGTCCGCGATTTTCTCATCATTTTTCTGGGCAGAAATTACCGCAACTATATACCCCAATACTAAGCACGCCTTGGCGAAACTCGTTATGGGTTCAATTTTGGGAAACTGGATTCAATCGACTATTTTTATTTCGGCGTGGATTTTCCTCTACCACAGCATTACATCCAGCAAGAGAGCGCGCGAAACAGAATTGCGGTACTTAAGAGCACAACATAGTCTTAAGGATGCAACCCTAAACAGTCTATCCAACCAACTTAACCCACACTTCCTCTTTAATGCGCTCAATAATATCCGCTTTATGGTTCACGAGAGCCCCAAGAAAGCTGACCATATGATTACTTCGCTCTCTGAAATATTGCGTTACTCACTAGAGAGCAGCAAATATGAAAAAGTTCTGCTAGCAGACGAAGTTACAATTATTAATCGGTATATCGAAATCGTTAAATCACAATTGGAAGATCGGTTGGATTTTACGCTCGCGATTGAGTCAAACATCAAAGACTACTTGGTTCCGCCAATGGTTTTGCAAATGCTCATTGAAAACGGCATAAAACACGGCATTGAAAACATTAAAACAGGTGGCCAGCTAAGCGTGACCTGTGAAGAGCTAGACTCAAAACTTATGTTTACAGTGTGTAACCATATAGCTCTTAAAAACAAAAAAAGTTTACCTTCAACTGGAATTGGATTGAAAAATATCAAGCAAAGACTCGAATTGCTCTACGGAGACTCAGCGGATTTGCAAACAACAAAAACGGAACATCAATTTATTGTAAGGCTAAGCATTCCCAAGGAATTATCGCAATGAAAGCTATAGTAGTGGAAGATTCACGTCTCGCTCGTGAAGGTTTGGTGAGGATGCTGCAAGACTATTCCGAAATCGACATAGTCGGCGCAGCAGATCATCCATCAACAGCGCTGGACATTATTACGGAACATCAGCCAGACATTATCTTCTTGGACGTACATATGCCTGGTGAAAGCGGCTTTGATTTGCTGGAGAAACTAACCTACTCGCCCAAGGTTGTTTTCACCACCGCCTACTCCGAATATGCGATACGCTCATTCGATTACAATACGATTGATTACTTACTCAAACCTATTAGCCATGAACGTTTAAAAATAGCGATTGATAAACTCAGTCTTCACACGGAAGGCAACCAAAATCAATCCAAAGCGCCGCTCGACATCCAAAGCCGCATGTTTATTAAAGACGGCGATAAGTGCCACCTTGTGCGCTTAGACACGATTCGCTACTTTGAAAGCTGCAAAAACCATGTACGTATATTTTTTGGAAAAGAAAATGCTTTTGTCAGGAAATCTCTCAATAGCATTGAAGAGCGATTACCCAAAAAATATTTTTTCCGCGCTAATAGACAATACGTGGTGAATTTAAATGAAGTGGTTAATATTGAAGAAGCCATTAATGACGGATATGAAATCACCATGAGCGACGGAAAAGTGCTGGAAATTTCCCGTCGCAACGCGGTTGAATTGAAAGATTTACTGAGCTTTTAGGTAGGGATTCGAGAAAGCTTTTTCTTCAAAGACCAGTAGACTCGAATGCCGAGCAATATTGCTGTTAAAACGCCAAACAAAACTGCATCTGCATAACTAGACCTTACCTGTAGCAACACATGCAACCAAGCCAAAATCGCGACCAGGTATATGGTCTTGTGTAGCTTTACCCAATTTTTCCCTAGTTTACGCATCATGCTTTTCGTTGATGTTGCGCCTAAAACACACAACAAGACTATGGCGGGAATGGTCAACAAAATATAAGGACGCTTTACAAGCTCGCTGCCAAATATTGCAAAGTTCAACCCAAGAATAAATATCAAGTAAGCAAGCAAATGTAAGATCGCATAAAACAAAGTGAACAAACCAAGCATGCGGCGATGAACCATTAACCAGCTTTGATTTGCAATGCGCTTTAACGGAGAAACGGCCAACGTAATCAGAAGAAAGTAAAACGCCCAAGTCCCCGTGAATAAGACTATGGCTTTGGCGGGGTCAGCTCCCAAGCGATTAGTAACCGCACCGTAAACAATAAAAGCTAAAGGAATTAATCCTAATAAAAATATCGACACTCTTCGCCATAGCACCGGCATCTAGCTATCCCTCAATTAATAAAATTTACGCAAGTCCATTCCGGTGTATAAGCTCGCCACTTGATCTGCGTAGCCGTTAAACATTTGCGTTGGTATAACATTTGGACTGAATAAACTGCTCGGCAAACGACGCTCGTGCGCTTGACTCCACCGAGGATGATCGACAGTCGGGTTAACATTCGCATAGAAACCATATTCAGAGGGAGCAATCATGCTCCAAGTGGTTTTAGGTTGCTTCTCAGTCAGCTCGATTTTCACAATTGATTTGATACTTTTAAATCCATATTTCCACGGCACCACGAGTCGCAAGGGCGCGCCATTTTGGTTGGGCAAGGTCTTCCCATATAAACCCACAGCGAGAATTGTTAGTGGATGCATAGCTTCATCTAAACGTAAGGCTTCGCGGTACGGCCAATTAATTGTGCTTAGCGAACTTGCTTGCGCGGGAAATTGCTTAGGATCGTTTAAGGTGTAAAACGAAACGTATTTAGCGTTGCTGGTCGGTTCAAATCGCTTAATTAAACTCGCAAGTGAAAAGCCAACCCAGGGAATCACCATTGACCAGGCTTCAACACATCGCAAACGATAGACACGCTCTTCCAATTCAATGCCTTTTAATAGGTCTTCAAGATTGTATTTTCCGGGTTTGGCAACTTCACCCGAGATTTCTACTTTCCATGGATCTGTTTTAAATCGCTTGGCATATTTGGCAGGATCGGTTTTATCGTAACCGAACTCGTAAAAATTATTGTGGCCGGTCACGCTATCAAAAGGCGTGAGAGATTCTGTTAACTTTTGGGTGTCCGCTTTGGCATGTGCAATTTGCGCATTCAACCATTCCGGCCCCTTATTGGCCGCCTCTGCTGCCGTATAGCTTGGATCAGCCATAAGGTTCTGTGAGTTTAAGCTCGCAGCCCCCAAAAGACCTGTCGCTATAGTGCCGCGCATAAAATCGCGACGAGCGAGATAAATGGACTCGGGAGTAATTTCTGAGCTAGGTATATCACTTGGCTTCTTAATTAGCATGGCGGCCTCTTGGCAAAAGAACTAAACACAAGCTTGGTACTTGGATTCACCGATATTGGATTTGTTACAGTACTTCATAAAATTTATTCTTCAATCGTCCCTGATCTGTATCGCCAGCCTATTAACTAGTGCGCAATTGTCCAACACTGATGAATTTTGGGGTTCCGTTTAAAATCTTCATCAATGGTTTTCGCGCTTATATCAGTGACCGTGTAGGCAGACAAGGCTTCTGAGTCCAACTTGAAGCTACGTAGATTGTTTGAAAAAATAAGCGTTCCACCTTCCGCTAAAGCGCGCATTGCATGGTGAATCATGCTCACATGATCGCGCTGGACGTCCAGCACATCTTCCATGCGTTTCGAATTCGAGAAACTGGGCGGATCAAGCAAAATCAAATCAAACTGCTGATCGTTTTCTTCTAACCATTTCAAACAATCAGCTTGCTCTAAACGATTTTTGGATTCGCTCAAGCCATTCAAAGCAAAGTTTTTGCGCGCCCAATTTAAATAGGTGTTAGACATATCCACGCTTAATGTAAAACGTGCACCACCCATTGCGGCGTGTACACTCGCGGTTGCGGTGTAGCAAAACAAATTTAGAAAACGCTTGTCTTTCGCCATGCTCGCAATCATTTTTCGTACTGGGCGATGATCTAAAAACAAACCTGTATCTAAATATTGCCACATATTGATGTGCAATTTAGCCGCGCCTTCTTGTACGCTAAATACATCACCCGTTGGCAATTCGGTTAATTTCTCGTACTGCTGCGTACCTTTGTTGCGGCGACGATGCTTGTAACTAATACGTTCTGCCGGAATATCCAACGCAAAGGGCACAGCGAGTTCTATGTCGGCGAACCGTTGCGCTGCGCGATCTTCATCAACAGATTTGGGGGCAGCATATTCTTGTACGTTGGCGTACCATTGCTCTGGCTTGCCCGGCTGAGTTTGACCGCAGTACACATCAATAGCGGCGGAATATTCCGGCATGTCTGCATCATATAAACGGTAGGCGAACACATCATTTTTACGCGCCCATTTTTCCAATTGCTTTAAATTTTTTTGTAAACGATTCACCAACATGTGCGCGCCGTTTGATAAAGCCGCCGCTTGCTCTTGTCGATTGGTTTCGCGAACGCGCTCCTCCGCTGCCAAACGCTTTTCTTCATCGCGACTGAAACGATCATCCTGCTCAACGCGGCTTTGCACAAAAGCATCGCTCGCAATGGTGAACATAATTAATTCGCTAGGAATGGTGCCGTTGAATAATTTGTATTTTTTGTCGGCACGCAAACCCATTTGTTTTCCCAACTCTGGATTACCGGTGAATACACCCGCACGCCAGCCTTGAAATTCATTGCGCAAACGCTCGCCCAAATGGGCATAGAGCATTTTAAGTGATTCAACTTCACCCAAACGCTCACCGTAAGGCGGATTGCTTAATACCAAACCTTTTTTTAATTCAGTGTGCGTGGGCTTTTTAAATTCCGCGAGCTCTTTACGACTGACACGCAACCAATGGTCTAATTCGGCGGTGACAATATTTTCTTCTGCAGCGCGAATGACGCGTATGTCTGCATCGTACCCACGAATTTCAGGAAGATCTTTTTCCAAACCTTTGCGACGACGCTCATGAGCCTCATCTCGTAGTTTTTGCCAAATACTTGCGTCATGCTTTAACCAGCGCTCAAAACCAAAACTGACTCGATTTAATCTCGGCGCAATATCCGCCGCTATGAGCGCCGCTTCAATCAAAATAGTTCCGGAGCCACACATGGGGTCCAGCAAGGCGCCGCCCGCAGCAGCGATCTCTGGCCAACCCGAGCGAATCAAAATCCCGGCCGCCAGATTTTCCTTCATAGGCGCACTACCCTGCTTAAGGCGATATCCGCGACGGTGCAAGCTGTCGCCAGACAAGTCCACGCTAATGACTACTTTATCTCGGCTCAGCCGTGCATTAATACGGAGATCCGGGTCTTGTTTGGCAACGGAGGGACGCTCACCCGTGGCATCCCTCAAGCAATCGACAATTGCATCTTTCACCTTGACCGCACCAAATTGTGTGTTGCGGATGGCATCGCTGGTTCCAACAAAATCAACCAATAGCGTACCTTGGGGCGCCAAATGTTCCTCCCAACGAATATCGCGCACGCCGTCATATAAATCTTCCTGACTCTTGACCTCAAAGCTGGTCAACGGCAAAAGAACCTTGTTGGCTAAGCGAGACCAGAGGCAAACGCGGTAAGCCGTTTCAATGCTGCCACTAAAATACACACCTGCTACGGTTTCACGCAGCTCGGTAGCACCCAGCTGAGCAAGTTCAGAAAATAAAAGCCCTTCCAAGCTTTTTGGACATGTCGCGAAAAACTGATATTGAGTCATTGAAAAAGCCAGATTAATAACCGGATAAAAGGTAATTGGGGCCGAATTGGCCAAAGATTGTGCGTCGGTTCAAAAATGCCTACTTGTCAAACATTAGGGCTAGAGTTTTACGTACTATAGAAGAAACTATCTAGAAGAATAAAATCGTTCACAAGTGGAACCTTTATTGGTGTACTGGTCAAACCCCATACGTAAATAACCGAAGGAGGTATTGTAGCAAGTCGTTCGTGATGTCTATATAACTTTAACTGAAATCTAATAGCGCTAATAAAAAGAGGTGCCTTATAGGATGAAAAGTCAGAAACGAGATCAAACAGAACGCGCTTTTGCAAAAGGCTACCAAGCCGGGATTGACGGTCGATCGCGTAGCTTATGTCCCCATGAAACAGGCCTTGCCCGACAGCAGTGGCTCAACGGGTGGCGAGAGTCCAGAGTAGATCAATGGGATGGACTGAACCGCTTGGCTCAGGTCCAAAAACTTAACAATTTACAACCTATGTCAACCATGACGTCGGCAGGCTGATCAACAGATTGAATCAGCAACTACATTGCAGATTATTTAAACCCAACTTATTAATTCGCTGATTGGCGAAATCGAGCTAAGAAAAAAGGCCTCATTGCGAGGCCTTTTTATTTTTCAATTAGTTTTTAAGATTCGCGATCCCTTTCGCCGCCTCACGTATTAACTGAGGCCCGTGGTAAATAAATCCGCTGTATAGCTGTACCAATTTTGCTCCGGCCTTAATTTTTTCAGCCGCACTTTCTCCGTCGCTAATTCCACCCACACCGATAATGGGTAACTTGTCTCCGAGTTCTTCGTGCAAAATTCTAATGACGCGGGTACTTTTATCTCGCACAGGCAAACCACTCAAACCGCCCGTTTCTTTACTTATGTCAAATGCTTCCACACCTTCACGACCAATCGTCGTGTTGGTAGCGATAACCCCATCGATGCCTTGTGAAACCAAACTTTGTGCAACTTGAGTTACCGCGTCGTAATCCATATCCGGTGCAATTTTGACGGCCACTGGAACATAACGACTATGCTCCAACTGTAATTTCCGCTGCTCAATTTTGATCGTTTCGAGCAAACGATTTAGTGAATCACCAAATTGCAAATCGCGTAAACCTTGTGTGTTGGGTGATGAAACATTAACCGTAATGTAGTCCGCATGCGCATAGACTTTTTGCATACATTTCACGTAATCGTCCGCTGCATTCTCTACCGGCGTAACGGCATTCTTGCCGATATTGATACCGAGAACGCCGGTGTAGCGACGGCGTTTAACTTGCGCAACGAGGTGATCCACACCTTTATTATTGAAGCCCATACGATTGATAATGGCTTCCGCTTCTGGAATGCGAAACAAACGCGGTTTTGGGTTTCCGGGTTGCGGTTTTGGTGTAATGGTTCCGATCTCTACGAAGCCAAAACCCATTGCACCCAAGGCATTAAAATAATCACCATTTTTGTCCAAGCCGGCCGCCAAACCTACAGGATTTGGAAAGCGAATACCCATGACCTCAACGGGGTTTTGCGGAACATCTGTTAGAAAAAGCCCTGCTAATTTAAGGCGCTCGGCAGCGCCGATTAAATCAAGGCTAAATTCGTGGGAAGTTTCTGCGTCTAATTTGAATAAAAGATCGCGAATGTGGGTATACATAGGTGTGACTCCGGTGCCCAACCGCTATGGGGGTATGCCTGACAAAGGGTGAAAAATATGGCGTGCAGGATACTGGAATCACCGACCCTAGTCGATTTTTTCGATGCTCAAAAAGCGATTTTCCTCCGAAAAATGAATAGCGAATGTACCTACCACCCCAGCGTGAGAAACAAACGGGCGAAGAATGTTTGCGGGAAAATTTATCCTGCGCCCGTCCAGGCTACGCGCATTAACCGATTTCGCTACGCCTTGATACAGCAACTGAAATTCATCGGCCGGAATATTAAGCTGCACATACACTGATCGCACCCTATCAAACCTCGTCAGGTTCTAAATTTCATTGCATTTTCGAGCAGCGTCATTGCACTCTTGCGCAAGTGATGGCTGAAACTCACTGCTTTTTCAATTTGCCCTAAAATGTTTTCAGAAGAACCACTCAGATGCACAGTATTGCGAGACATTTGTTCAGCAACTGCAGCCTGTTGTTCTGCAGCGGCTGCAATTTGCGTATTCAAATCGCGCAGCAACTCCACACCCACTACGATTTTGTCGAGCGACTCGCCAGCACTTGCCGCGCTCGCAACCGAATCCTGCGCACCCACTGAACTTTGATGAATAATATTCACCGCTTTAGCTGCCCCAATTTGCAGTTTCTCGATAACACCGCGAATTTCGGCCGTAGAATCTTGTGTTCGCTTGGCCAATGAGCGCACTTCATCTGCAACCACCGCAAAGCCTCTGCCCTGCTCGCCGGCGCGCGCAGCCTCAATAGCCGCATTCAATGCGAGTAAATTGGTTTGCTCGGCGATACTGCGAATAACTTCAAGTACAGCACCTATGTCTGTTACATCGTTTTGCACTTGGCTAATTATATTTTTGGCCTGCTCAACATCAGTACCCAGGGTATTTATTTTGGTAATTGCGCCTTTTACTTTAACCTGCCCTTCAAGTGCGGAACCATGCGCACTGTCTGTCGCGTTGCTCACTTCAACGCAGCTTCTCGCCACTTCGCGAATAGTAGCGGCCATTTCGGTAGACGCTGACGCAGCTTGCTGGGTTTGGGAGTTTTGCTGATCCAATTCATACTTACAGGCATCTGATGCCGTTTGCAAATTTACGGAGAGCTCATTCACTTCACGTGCGGATTTCTGGATAGTATTTAACAATTGCGCAACGCTACCCACCATGCCTCGCAGACTCTGAGCCGCATCACCCAAAGTATCCTCCGAATCTACTGTGATATGGGGTGAAAAATCGCCTTCTTGCAATCTACGGGAAGCATCACTGAGCTTTCCCGCATTCTGATTTAAGGATGTAAGAATACCGAATGAAAAATAAACTCCGAAACTGGTTACTAAAGCGGCGATAATCAACAACAACAGGTTTTCGTGATATTGCTTGTCATGGAGCACTTGAATACGCTTTTGAAATTCATCGGTGATTTGTTTATCAAAAACGCTGAGCGCGTCAATCGCTTTTGTACCATATTCAAAATAGGATGCCCCAGAAATACTTATATCATCCGCCATGACGATTTGGTTGTTAGTAACATCCACAAATTGCTGAACCACATTGCGATAGTTTTGCGCATTAGTGTTAAGACGTTCGCGAATTTCCGTGTCTTTAAACAAAAGCTCAAGATCACCGTTCAAACCCGTGTTTAGGTTTTGAACCGTGGATAACAGGCTCCCTATAACCACGCGCTCATTAGGCGTAACCACTTTGTCGGCCAAAGAGCCTGAACCCTTACCGCGCAACTGACCAAAGACCTCCGCAAGCTTGGGAATCCCATAAGCGGAAATACTTTCCAAATAGTGATCTGTGTGCGAACTTTGCATAATTAATTCAAAATCATCCGTAATATTGGAAATCATGCGGTGTAGGTTTTCCACAACATTGGAATGATCTTGAAAGTTTTTACCACCCGTTGCAGATCGACTGCTATTCAGTTTTAGTTGTTGCCAATCTGAAACAAACTCGCCGAAATTGGTAATTTCATAATCATGTTCAGCAGCTATTTTTTTAACCTGCGCAATTTCATCATCCAAGGTTTTTTCTAGCACAATTATGGCGCTTTCTTTATCGGTAGCACCGGAAAGGTATTGAGCCATGTTGCCGCGATGCTTGGCCATATCTAAAGCAATAGGTTTCAATCGTACAACAAATTTTAAGCCTGTTTGCTGCCGTTCAATTTTTTGAATGTCCTCCCAAGATGCAACGACCTTAAAAAATAGCAGCAACAAAAAAGGAAAAAGGAATATCAGCACCGAAATAAATAACTTAACGGTAAATGACATTCTGTTCGCCACCGAAATCGCTGGCTGTAAAAAACCACTCATTGAAACCCCCTAAAGCTTAATTGATACTTGTTATTACTTTGACTTAAGTACATCGCAATGCTGAGTTGCCTGAGCTAAATCCAAAAGCTCCCTCAAGGCCACAGAAAATACTGCGAAATCTGTGCCGCTGGCTGCTTGTAATTCATTAACCATAAGTTTCCAGCGATTGATAAGTGATACTTGTTGTTTGTGCCACGCACCTACCAATTGCGCCACACTTTCTTTGCCCGTTGAAAATTTCACCAATGATAAAGTGAGAGATCGCAACTGCGATTCGAGATCGTCCATATAGGTTTCGCGAGCCATTGCCTGCCAAAAGGTTTCCACTTTCAATTGGGACAGTTGATTAGCAAACCAGGTAAGGCTTAATTCGTCACTGAGTTTAAAGTAGAGCTCTGTTACTTCTTCAATAGGATGGTCACTGCGTTTTGCAACCTCGGCAATACTCAAACCGGAAAACAAATATGTTGTTGACGTAGCACGAGTGATTAAATCTTGCGGGACACCACTTTCTTGCAAACGCTGATATTGTCCTTGCAGTTCCTCCAGCTGGCCACCCGGCAACAAAGCGGGAAGCTGTTGCGAGATAAGACTGACTGCTGGTGCAAAAAATTCAACCTCTTGAGCCGGGTTTATGGTGCTGCGTCTATTCCGCAGAAACCAGCGCGTTGCCCTTCGCACACGGCGCATCATATTAATCATCAGCTCATACTGAATACCGCATGGGATTTGATGATCGAGCGCTTGTAAATCAACAATGAATTTCTCCATTTGGTAAACGTCGCGCGCGGTAATGTAAGCCTTAGCTACTTCCCCCAGAGAGGCACCCGTTGACTCCACCAAACGCTGGGCGAAACTAATGCCCATGTTATTAACCATGTCATTCGCAACTTGTGTTGCCACTATCTCGCGTTTTAACCGGTGAGAGTACATCCGGTCCGGATATTCCTGAGAAATTTTCGCCGGAAAGGCTCCTTCAACCGCTTTGGCAACATAGGTATCCATCGCAATATTATCCATGGCCAAATCTTCTTTAAGCGCAGCCTTCGCGTAAGAAATTAAAACGGCGAGCTCAGGCCGGGTTAGGCCCAGATTGTGGGATTGACGCTCCAGTAGTAAATCGTCCGCCGGCAAAAACTCCAGTTTTCGGTTCAAACGCTTTTGACTTTCGAGCGCAGACATAAAACGACGATACTCGGCACCGCGTGATGACGCTTCAAGCTCAGCGATACTGATTGCTTGCGTTTGCCGGTAGTTATTTTTTAACACTAAATTCGCAACGTCATCAGTCATGTTGGCGAGCAACAGGTTCCGTTGCTTGGGTGTTAAATCGCCATTCGCAACAACTTCGTTAAGTAAAATTTTTACGTTGACTTCATGATCGCTACAATCCACACCGCCCGCATTGTCAATAAAATCTGTATTGCAGGCTCCACCATTCAAGCAATATTCGATACGTCCACGTTGGGTCATCCCCAAATTTCCACCTTCCCCAAAAACTTTGCACCGTAATTGGTTACCATCAACGCGCAAGCTGTCATTGGCTTTGTCACCAACGTCGGCGTGACTTTCGTCTGATGATTTTACGTAGGTCCCGATTCCGCCATTCCAAATTAAATCCACTGGGGCCTTAAGCAAATGGCTAATGAGTTCAGCTGGCGTCAACTTATCTTCGTAAATTCCAAACACGCGTTTCATTTCCGGTGAAATCGCAATAGCTTTTTGATCGCGGCTAAATACACCGCCACCTTGGCTGATAATAGTTTGTTCGTAATCAGCCCAGGTTGTTTTAGGTGTTGTGAAAAGACGCTTGCGTTCAACAAAGCTGGTTGCTGGGTTGGGTGTTGGGTCTATGAAAATATGGGCGTGGTTAAATGCAGCGACGAGACAAATATGTTCAGACAACAACATTCCGTTGCCAAATACATCGCCAGACATATCGCCAATTCCAACCACTGTAAAATCTTGCTGTTGAATATTAATATTTTTTTCGCGGAAGTGACGCATAACAGAAATCCACGCACCACGAGCGGTAATTCCCATGGCTTTGTGGTCGTACCCTTGGCTTCCGCCAGACGCAAAGGCATCGCCTAACCAGTGGCCGTATTCCGCTGAAATAGCGTTGGCAATATCGGAAAAGGTGGCGGTACCTTTATCGGCGGCGACAACGAGATAAGGGTCATCTTCATCGTATGTTTGCACATCTTTTGGCGAAACTATTTTTCCCTCTACGAGGTTATCAGTTAGATCCAACAATCCGCGAATAAAGATTTTGTAACAGGCGATAGCTTCTTGTTGTACTGCATCGCGCCCGCCAACAATGGGTGGTTGTTTGCAAACAAACCCGCCTTTGGCACCGTTGGGAACTATAACGGCGTTTTTAACTTGTTGCGCTTTTACCAAGCCCAATACTTCAGTTCGATAATCTTGCAAGCGGTCTGACCAGCGCAATCCGCCCCTCGCTACTTTGCCGCCTCGTAAATGCACACCTTCTACGCGCAATGAGTACACGTAGATTTCGTACAGCGGGCGCGGTTCAGGGATATCGGGAATCGAACGCGGACTAAGTTTTATTGATAAGTAATCTTTGTATTTTCCGTCTGAGGATATTTGATAAAAGTTTGTCCGCAAACTTCCATCAATCAACATAAGAAATCGCCGTAAAATCCGATCTTCGTTCAAGTTTTCAACCGCATTAAGGCGAGCTTTAATTTTCTCACGACAATCATGCTTCTCTACCGCGCGTGCTTCTGGTCTGTAAGCAGGATTGAATTTTATATCGAACAACTTAATCAGCAACCGCGCCACATCGCTATGACTTACCAATGCATTTGCAATATATTGTTGCGTAAAATTGAACAGGGTTTGATGCATATACCCAGCATAAGCGCGCAAGATATTTACTTCACGCCACCCAATTTCCGCACTTAGCACAAGTCGGTTAAACGAATCGTTGTTGGTTTCCTTGTGCCAAACCGCCGAAAATGCTTGCTGAAAAATTTCTTTTACTTGAAGCGCGTCTATGATTCCGGGTAAATCGTAACCCAGTTGAAAGTCGTGTAACCACACAACCCCGTCACTTTTACGATCAAATTTATAAGGGTTTTCTGAAAGCACGCGTAAGCCAAGATTTTCAAGCAGTGGGATGGCGTCTGACAATTCTATTGTTTTGGTCTTTCTGAAAATTTTAAAACGCACAAGATTATGCTGGGCACCAATGGGCTGGTAAAAGCTCATTGCAATATCGTCTGGTGTTTTAAGCTCTGCCATTGAGGCAATGTCGTGCACTGCGGAGCGTGAGTCAAAATGTTCTTTGTAAGAAGACGAAAAAGCGCCTCTATATTCCTGCAGCAACACGCTTGCCTTTTCCTCTCCCACGGATTCAACCAATGAGGTTTGCAGATGATCGTCCCATGAACGAGATATATCGCGAATCTTTCGCTCAAGTTTCTCTTGGTCATATTCAAGTGGAAAAGTAGGGTCTACTTTAAACACAAGGTGAACTCTTGCCAGAATTGACTGGGAAAAATAGGTATTGAATTCACTTTCAGTCGAGTGAATAGCTCCGCCAATTAATTCTTGTATGCGCAACCGCATCTGGGTGGAAAAAACATCTCTGGGAACATATACAAGGCAACTCACGAACTTCCCGAAAGGGTCGCGCCGCATAAACAACCTGACCATGTAGCGCTCGTTGATTTGCGCAATCGCCATTACGGTTTCAAACAACTCTGAGCTGTTGCTCAAAAATAATTCGTCGCGCGGGAACGTCGTCAAGATCTGATTTAAGGATTTTCCATCGTGGCTGGAGGCACTTAATCCGGAGCGATCAAAAACCTTGTTGACCTTGTTACGGATCACCGGAATTTTGGTGGGTAACATCGTATAAACACTAGAGGTATAAAGACCTAAAAACCGCACTTCACCGACAACTTCACCCTTGTCATTAAATTGTTTAACAACCACGTAATCAGAATAGGCTTGGCGGTGTATGCGAGATTTTACGGCAGACTTTGAAAAGGTTAGTACTTGGGGCGCCAGGTGAAAACGCAACATCCCCGCGTTTAAACTGGCCGATTCCGAATAATTAGCTTCGCCACCTTTATATGCAAAAAAACCTAAACGTTTTTCAACTTTCTCTCGCAAAAATCGCTTACCGTCGCTCTCGCCAAACTCATATTCGCTGTAGCCCAAAAAGGTGAAATTGTTATCGCGCAACCAACTCAAAAATTCCTGGCTTTCTGCAACATTGGCCACAGTGAGCGATGAGGTTGCATGCTTGAGGTTTTCTTCGGCTGCGCGTACCGCTGCCAACATCGGTTGGAAATCATTTACGACCACACTGAGTTCAGCCAGAACAGACATGAGGCTTTGCTCTATTGACTGCAACTCTTCTTTTTGCGTGAGTAAATTTATTTCCAAATAAACGAATGCTTCTTTTTTTGCAGGTGCAGGTGTATCCGAAGACACCACGACATCTACCAATTTATTATCGCTATCGCGTATTAAGTGAAGTACCGTGCTTTTAATAGCGTGGATTGCAATGTTGCGCCGATTCAATTCGATACGAATGGAATCCACCAAAAATGGCATGTCGGTTTGATGAACAATCAAAACCGTATGGGGGCAAACCCACCCTTCCACATCTAGCTTGGGGTTGATTAAGCCGACTTTCGGCTGCCTGCCATCGAACTCTTGTATGTAGGTCCACCATTGGTAAACGCTGCCGAATACGTCTGCCAAGTAGCGCCCGGCCAATTCCTCCAAGGGAAAGCGGGAGAAGTAGCACTCCACAAATTTCATAAAGCCGGTCAAATCCGTTGAGGGCAATTTTTCGCTGGCAAAATTGTGTATATCTTGCACAAACGTAGAGAAATCCTGGCTGGCGGATAGTGGGTTGGACACGGGGAACTCCTTTGTAACAAAACCTGACCCGAGGTTGTTTTTTTACAGCTGTGCATTAAGCCTAGTCTATAAATCCAGCTGTGAGCTGTTAGGCGCCGCACATGCATGTATAAAAGCTAATTAACCCTGTTTAACCTATTGAAAAAACGAGGAACTGACACCAAATGGTGCGGTCTATGCGCCGCGCATGAGTGTTATGATTCCGCGCCTATTAGCGACCCTTTTCGATTTAACTGAAGGCAATCTTGTTTATGAGTCATTTCCAACAGATCCAAACCTTACAACTCTGGATGAACGACCAAATCATTGGTCAGGAACATTTAGTTGAACGCCTGCTCATCGCGCTTCTCGCAGATGGTCATTTGTTAGTCGAGGGGGCGCCCGGTTTAGCCAAGACCAAAGCCATCAAAACACTCGCACAAGCGATTGAAGGCAACTTTCACCGAATTCAATTTACTCCAGACCTGCTACCGTCTGATGTCACAGGTACGGACATATACCGGCCACAGCAAGGCACCTTTGAATTTCAACCCGGCCCGATTTTTCACAACCTGGTGTTGGCAGATGAAATCAACCGCGCGCCGGCTAAAGTGCAATCTGCACTTTTAGAGGCCATGGCTGAGCGGCAGGTGTCTGTGGGCAGTAAAACCTACCCCCTGCCCTCATTATTCATGGTGATGGCAACGCAGAACCCTATCGAACAAGAAGGAACCTACCCTTTGCCGGAAGCGCAACTGGATCGTTTTCTTTTGCATGTAAACGTGGACTACCCAGACGCAGCGGCTGAGCGACGCATTTTGCAGTTAGTACGTAACGAAGCCGCATCCGTACCCAGCGCATTGCCAGCCACAATTTCTCAGGCAACATTGATGGCAGCGCGTAAGGAGATTCTGGAAATTCACATGGCCGCTAGCGTTGAGGAATACATTGTTCAATTGATTAATGCGACCAGACGCCCCGGCCACTACAGCCTTGAGCTCGACGAAATGCTGGAATACGGCGCAAGCCCGCGCGGCACCATTGCACTGGATCGCTGTGCTCGCGCTTACGCCTGGTTGCAAGGCAAAGATTTTGTTAGCCCCGACGATGTACAAGCCGTAATTCACGATTGCTTGCGTCACCGCCTGATTTTAAGTTTTGAAGCTGAAGCCGGTGGCGTGAATAGCGATAAGGTAATCGACACTTTATTGAGCGCAGTTCCTGTAGCTTGATTGCAGTTCAACACCAAGGCTTGATGAATATGCAACAAACCGATTTGAAAACGCGCAATCAGTTGGAGCACCTGAATCCAAAAGGTGCTTATGCAGAACTCGGCAATTTATTACGCCTGCGTTTTGCCGCCAAAGACTTGCGTTTGTTCGCACCGCGTGCCGTAAAAAGCCAATTGAACGGTGCCGAACGTACACGGTTTCGTGGAAGAGGAATGGACTTTGAAGAAGTTCGCCTTTACCAAGCGGGTGATGATGTTCGCAGCATAGATTGGCGCGTTACAGCGCGCACGCAGGTGCCTCACACAAAACTTTATAGAGAAGAACGCGAACGCCCTGTCTATATTTTTGTTGATCAACGCGCTTCCTTGTTTTTTGGTAGCCAGCATTGTTTTAAATCTGTACTGGCTACCCATATTGGTTCAAACATCGCGTGGGCCGCGTTGAACAATGGTGATCGCATAGGCGGGCTTGTATTTGGCGATACCAATCAGCGTGATATAAAACCACGTCGCAGCAAACACGCCGTTTTAGAATTGTTACACCAATTACACGAATTTAATCATCAATTAAACTCGCCAATCGCATCACCAGATGCAAAGAAGTTGGTATCCGTTTTAAGCGATGCAAGACGAATAGCAAAACCTGGCTGCGCCTTATTTATTGTTAGCGATTTTCACGATTACGACCAGTCATGCGAGCAACAGTTGTTTGAATTAGCTCGCCATACCGATGTTACCTTGATTCATGTTTTCGACCCGCTTGAACAAGCCTTAAAAAGCAACGCACGGCTCAGCGTAAGTGATGGAGTTAACCGCTTACAACTGCCTACCGATAACGCTGAGTTTCAGCAAGCTTATGAAAACGCATTCAACGATCACCTCGGTTTTTTAAGCAACAGCGCAAAGCGGTTAGGAATCACACTATTATCTTATGCAACAGCCGACAATTTGCAGCTTATGCTGCGTGAACGATTTGCAGCAAAAAAATAATCATCTATGAACGCTCAAGATCCAAAGTTATCAACACCACAAGCAAGTCAGGCGGCTGATCCACTTGCACAATTACAGGATATTCATTTACCGCCTGAAATTGGTCTTTGGCCTCCGGCGTGGGGCTGGTGGCTACTCGCAACTTTGCTAATTGTCTGCATCGGCACTCTCATTTTTTTGGTTCGCCGCCATCAAACCAGAAACGCTTATCGCACATTAGCGCTTAAAGAATTGAATCGGATACATAAACACTATTCGCTTGAGCAGAACGCCGAATATTTGCAAGAGGTAAGTATTCTTTTGCGCCGCACGGCATTGAGTGGTTTCACAAGTCAATTTAACGCCAGTTTGAAAGGTGGTGCGTGGCTGGAATGGTTAGATCAGCAGTGCCCAAAAGCTCAACAGCAATTTAGTAAGGGCGTGGGTGAGGCACTCTTAACAGGCCCTTATCAAAAGAATCCGGAGTTTGATCGCGCAAAATTACACAAGCTGTGCGAAATTTGGATTAAAGAACATCGCAATCAATCGCAACAAACAAAAAAAATTAAAACAAAACAGGAGGCCAAAGGTGTTTGAATTGCAATGGCCCTGGTTATTAGCGTTACTTCCTTTACCTATAGTTGTGTATTTAATTCCCGCGCAAAAAAAAGCGGACGCAGCCTTGCGCGTACCCTTCTTTGCGCAGGTGAAGCACATTGAAACTCACACCCAATCCTTGCGTACACGGGCAACAGCTAACCTAATAGCCTTGTGGGCTATTTGGTGTGCATTGATTGTTGCCGCTGCTAATCCGCAATGGATCGGTGAACCCGTGAGCATGCCAAACAGCGGCCGCGATTTACTAATTGCCGTAGATATATCCGGCAGTATGAAAATTCCAGATATGAAATATCAAGGGCAAGAAATTCGCAGATTGGATGCGGTAAAAATGGTTGTGGGTGACTTTGTGAAAAATCGAAAAAGTGACCGCTTGGGGTTGGTGCTCTTTGGCACTCAAGCCTATCTGCAGGCGCCACTGACCTATGATCGCCAAACGGTAAATACTTTATTACAAGAAACCGAAATTGGTTTTGCAGGTGATCAAACATCGATTGGCGATGCTATTGGATTATCCATAAAACGTTTGCGCGCTCGGCCCGATGCACAAAGGGTGCTTGTTGTTTTAACGGACGGTGCCAACACAGCCGGCGAATTGGAACCGATTAAGGCAGCAGAATTAGCGGAAAAAGAACACGTAAAAATTTACACCATCGGCTTCGGTGCAGATGAAATGACAATTGATAATGGTTTCTTTGGCAAACGCACCGTTAATCCTTCCGCCGATTTGGACGAACCCACTATGCGAGCCATTGCGGACAAAACCGGTGGACAATATTTTCGCGCACGTAATCTTGAAGAACTTGCAGAGATCCATCAAACGCTCAACAAACTGGAACCTATTGATTCGGAAGACGAAAAATTCCGCCCCATTAAAAGCCTGTTTTTCTATCCTTTAGCTTTAGCATTTTTGACGAGCCTTGCGTGGGCATTAATTTATTTACTACCCACTGCTCGTACATCTTCTTCACGCGAAGGAGTTGCGCAATGAGCCTATTACAAGAGCAACTTTTTTTAATTCAAAGTCAGTTTCATTGGCTGCGCCCCTATTGGTTATTTGCGCTCGTTCCAGCAATTTTGCTGATGATTTTTCTCTGGCGACAAAAGCACCATGCCTACCAATGGCAACAACTTGTTGCGCCTGAGCTGCTTCCTTACCTTCTTGATGGAAAAACGGTACAAACAAAGAAAAGTCTACTCTGGTTTTTGTTATTGGCGTGGGTATTGGGGGCAATTGCGCTCGCCGGACCATCTTGGATCAAACGCCCTTCGCCTGTTGAAAAAAATCAAAATGCTCTGGTCATACTGCTGGATCTGTCTTACTCAATGATTAGCGAAGACATAAAACCATCGCGGATCGCACGGGCTCGGTTAAAAATTGCAGATATTCTGCGTGAACGAAAAGATGGCCAAACAGCATTGGTAGCCTACGCGGGCGAGGCTCATACAGTCACACCCTTAAGTGATGACAAGTCTACTATCGTAAGTTTGTTGTCATCTATGCACCCAAACATCATGCCTTTGCAAGGGAGCAACACAGAAGCTGCAGTAGAAAGAGGAATTCAGTTATTACATGATGCAGGCGCAACTCAAGGTGACTTGCTGCTCGTAACTGACGGCGTTGTGCCGGAAGCTTTTAATAAAATTCGCAGTCTCCTGGCGAATAAAAAAATTCACTTGGATATACTCGGTGTGGGCACAACACAAGCAGCCCCTATACCCAACTCAAACGGCGGATTCTTGCAAGACAATTCGGGCAAGATCATTACAACACAACTCAATAGCGCAGAATTAACCCAACTTGCCCAAAGCTTGAATAGCCGTTATCACGAACTGGTTAATTCAAATGCCGATATTGAATACCTCAAGCCACGAGAATATAAAGATTCTGACAATGCTCCCAAAGTTCAACGCGACTTTGACCAATGGGTAGATAACGGCTACTGGTTAGTCTTTTTATTGCTCCCTATTGCGCTCTTCTGTTTTAGACGAGGCGTTCTTTTATCGTTTCTATTAATTCCCTTATTGGGCTTTTCTCCATCAAAAAGCTACGCCTTGGCCTGGGATGACTTATGGTTAACAAAAAATCAGCAGGCTCAACGCGAATTGAAAAATGGAGATGCCAAAACAGCAGCAGAGAAATTCGAATCACCGGAATGGAAAGCCAGTGCACTGTATCGCGCCGGTGATTATGCCGCCGCAGCCAATTCATTTGCTTCAATCGATACCGCCAACGGGCATTACAACCGTGGTAATGCTTTAGCAAAAGCAGGAAAGCTACAGGATGCGCTCAAAGCATATGACGAAGCCTTAAAGCGCGACAGCAACATGGCAGATGCCAAGAAGAACCGCGAACTAGTGGAAAAGCTGCTCAAACACCAGCAAAGCAAAAACGAACAGTACGAAAAAAATCAAGAAAATAATGATCAAAAGAATGATGATAAAGAAAACAATTCAGATCAAAAAGACAAGAAGGATGGACAACAGGAAAGTCAAAATAAAGACAATCAACACAGCGAGAATCAACAAAACAAAAATCAGGCAGAGCAAAATTCAAGTAGCGGAAGTAATGGCGACTCTCAGCAAAATAGCCAAAGTTCGTCCAGCGCTGCAGCTCAACCAAAAAACGCTGATCAGCAAAAATCGCAAAATGCGTCCAGCAGCGCAGCAGCACAATCAGGGCAATCAGGGCAATCAGGGCAATCATCTAGTGCTGCAGCTCAACAACACGCTGCTAGTCAAGCGTCGTCAGGTAATTCATCTTCCCAAACGGGGCAAATGCTAAACAATTTAACAGACGAACAAAAACAAGCTCTGGAACAATGGTTACGCCGGGTACCCGATGATCCGGGCGGGCTATTACGAAATAAATTTAAATATCAATATGACCAAAATCGCTTGAGAGAACGCAATGGCGAATCAAATTCCCCAAGCAATAACGCAGACCAACGTTTGTAAATATGGCAGTTACGAATATGCGCACATTTAAGTATTTTTCTATTTGGCAATATCTGGCAATTCTCTGTTTAAGCTGGATAACAAGCCTCGCTAACGCTGCACAGCTTGTTGCCAGTGTAGACCGCGACACCATTGGCATTCAGGAAACGTTTACCTTAACCATTTCCGCCGACTCTAACTCCAAAGGCTCACCTGACATTGCAACCTTGAAATCAGATTTTGAGATTCTGTCGAATAACGTCAGCCAATTTACTTCCATATCAAACGCAGGCTCGGAATTTAAAAAGGTTTGGCAGCTTACGCTTGCCCCTAAACGCATTGGCACACTTCTAATACCCTCATTTAATGTTGATGGAGCCGTCAGCGACGCCATTGAAATTAAAGTCACCAAACAAACACAGAATCAAGCTACCGGTGATGAAGATGTTCGCGTTTCAATAGAAGTTGATAAAAATTCGATTTATGTTCAAGAACAACTTTTGGTGAAAATTAAACTTATTTCCAGAGTAAACTTGAGCCAAGCAGAGATGCAGCCACTGGATATAAAAGATGCGGTGGTTGTTCCGCTCTCAGAAAAACCTAAACAATACCTGACCAACATCAATGGCGCGCAGCATTTGATATTGGAGAGCAATTACGCAGTATTTCCACAAACCAGCGGCCATTTAAAAATTCCTAGCCTTATTTATTCTGTAGTTCCCAATGTTGAGCGTGATTTATGGAACGATCCTTTCGGGAGAAACCGCGCAAATATTTTGCGCTTACCTACCGAAGAAAAAGACATTACCGTTCACCCTGTACCGGCTTCCGTAAACGGTAAACCCTGGCAACCTGCGAATAATGTTGAACTCCACGAAACTTGGAGCGCAAGCCTTGATCATTTAAAAATGGGCGAACCCGTTACCCGTACGATTACAATTGCGGCTAATGGTTTAACTGGTGGACAAATAGCGCCACTCGTTACACCTACTATAGATGGACTCACCTTCTACCCTGATCAACCGCAAAATAGCGATTCAAAAACCGACAAAGGCATTGAGGGTATTCGTACCGAGACCATGGCAATTGTTCCGAACCGTGGCGGTGAATTTACGCTTCCTGAAGTGCGTGTGGAATGGTGGGATAGCAAAACTCAATCCATGCAGGTTGCCACCTTACCCGCAAAAAACCTGAGCGTTATTGGTAGTAGCGTAACCAACTCTGCGCCTGAACCTGCCAACAATCAAGCCAATGAAAATACAGCGGCTGAATCCAAACCCGACCAGAAAATCACCTATCAAACACCAGCGTGGTTTTTTGCTGCGGTAGCTTTGTTCGCAATTGTTTCCTTGGTGCTGTTCATCTACATCCTTAAATTACGCGCCAAAATAAAATATATGATTGCTGATAGCGAGGAAATTACAAAGCAAAAATCTGAAAATGAAAAGCATATTTGGGATTTGTTAAAACACGCTGCCGCCAATAGAAATGCCGCAGAACTGCGCAAGGCTTTATTGGGCTGGGCGAAATTTCAATGGCCAGATGAATCCATTCATTCGTTAGACGATATTGCAAAATTTGGCAAGAAACCAGAACTCGCAAGCGCGCTAAAAAAATTGGATAGTATGCTTTACAGCAACCACCCAGATGAAACCTGGGATCCCAATGATTTACTGCGTGCGTTAAATGAATGTAGGAAGGAAAAAAACGTAAAGAATAAGCCGGAAGGATTAAAACCACTTTATAACGATTAAAAAAATGGCGCCTCGAGGGCGCCATTTTTCTTATAAACTTGCCAAGGTTAATCCATTATTATTTAGATAGCTCATTAATGACTCCGTTGAGTTTAAGGCTTTAACCTGAAGATCGGCCGGATTTATATTCACAGCCAAATTCGCCTTTTTACTCACCAATGCGCTCAGTGCTTGTTTATCAATTTTTCCGTTGACTGACACGGACTTCAGCTCTTCCGGTGTCAAGCTTGCATGCTTTCCGTGCGGCAAGTAAATAGTACCATTCGTAAAATCAACCGCAAATGCAATTACACCTGGAATAAAAAAGAACAACAAACCTATGGCATCGGCAACAGCTACTATAGGGTCAATAGAGCCTGATTTGGTGCCTTTACGCTCTGGATAGAACACAGTTCCGCAGGCTGTAAGTTCGAGCAACATCACTGAGCTCAAGCCTAAAACCATTAATCTATTTGCTAATTTTACCGCCATAAAAAAACCTCCACCTTATTATTAAATTCAGCTAAACCCCAAATGGTTAAATTAACTCGACCCGTGAAGTCTGCCCTATTATAGGACGAAAAAATGGCAATATTTGGCAAATTGAGTAGGAAAATGAGACTCGGATCTATATAGTCGCGCCTATTAGCACTTGTTTACAGAGCGATTTATGAACGACCAAGATTTTGAACTCTTTTTAACCACTGCGACCAACGAATTAAAAGAAAAACAAGCCAATCTCACCTCAGCTTACGGGTTCGGCAGCCATAAACGCTGGATGTTTGAAAGCGATAAAGCCAAGTTACAATTTTTTAACCAAGACGATCAGTTGGTGTTAGAAGCAGAAATTGTTGACATTGGCAGTTACTCGCCCGCCAACAAAACGTGGAAATGGGCTTGGGCTTATGAATCAATTAATCCTGTATTGAAAGCTGAATCGCTGCGCATAAAGGAACTGGAAGATATTACTGACGCAACTATTTTCGGTGAAAAAGATCCGGTCGAGGCCGATGAATATCTCGCTTGGGAATTAGCGGCCATGGCCGTAAAACATTTGAATGCTTTGGGTTGTTATCGCGCTTTTTCATCGGCACGAAACGTCAATATGTTTTTTGCCATTACCGAAGTACGAGTGATCAGCTAGAAATTTCAGGCTCGTTGAAACTGAATTTTTTCTATTTGCTGGTCAAAATCCCTCAGCACATGCTCAATACAAGTTGTCGCTAATTGAAAATATTCGTTTGGACTTATATTGGGCTGATCCAATATCACATTGGATTCAATTACCTGCAATAAATGGCGAAAGTCTTTTTGCACAGACTCCGGCCAAGATGGACTGATGTTAGATGCGATTTTCACCACCAAATGGTTCAACTGAATACGCAATACACTCGAGCAAGTGCCTTTGCTAACCGCGCCCATTCCCAAGGCTCTCGCCTGCCCCACATACTCCGCAATAAACAGCAAATTCCGCCAGTGAGTTTCTGTTGTTTCAATTAGGCCGAGTTTACCGAGATGATGCGCGTAGGCCAAATCATCAATGAGATAAAGTAAGTTAGCAATCATAGAATTGTGTTGTTTTAAGTTTACGTCGACCGCCATTGAATGGTAGTTCGATTGAGTCCTGCTCCAATGATCTAGAATGCTTTCCCACTTGGCGTTTTGTTTTAGCCAACCATCAACAGCAGCTAGCTCAGCTATATCGCGCGCAATTGAAATTTCAATTTTGCGAATGTCATCCGTCACTGAAATATTGCCACTCAGCAAACCATTCGTTAATCCTCTGTGCTGCTGAATGTAAGTTAATAGCGATCTCAAGCGCCTTAGATAGCGAATCCCCGTATCAAATAGCTCCTCTTCTTGCCGCTTACGTTTTACAACACCATAAATTACTGTGATCAAGGCTATTGCAGGTACAACGAGAAAAATAAAAACAAACGAGAAAGGTAAACTCATTTTTTACAGCTCCGCCTGACGAGTTAAACGATGCAAATGCTCTGCAATTTCTGCCGCTTGCCCTGCCCGCTGGCTATTATCTTTAGCGTGATTAGCCACGGTTTCGACATGGCCTGAAATTTCTCGTACCGCTGTGCTTTGCTGGGACGCAGCAACAGCAATGGCATCCACCAACACAAAGACTTCGTGTGTTTGCGCAGATATTTCTTGCAACGACGTGTCAGCATTTTTCACGCTGCTCTGACAATAAGTGGTTTTGTCGAGCACAGAAGCCATACTGACCAAAACCTGCTGCATATTGGTTTGAACTTTTGCGATAGAGGTAGAAATTTCCGTCGCTGAACCTTGGCTACGCATTGCTAGGCCCCGCACTTCGTCAGCAACTACTGCAAAGCCACGGCCATGCTCACCCGCGCGCGCTGCTTCGATTGCCGCATTAAGCGCAAGTAGATTTGTCTGCTCCGCAATCTCACTGATAATGCGTGACATGCTGGTGACGGAGCGCATAAGTTCATCCAGAGTTGTAATGCGGTGTTCAGTATCTTTTGCAAGTTCAGCAACTTGCGTCACCTGACTGTTTGCTTCGCGCAATGCCGCACTTCCTTTATCCGTCAGCTTCAAGGCATCGGTTGCACGATCACGCGTAGATGTGATTCGCTCCGAGATATCCTGAAGACAGTAGCTCATCTCAGTAATAGCTGCGGCACTGGAGGTGGTAGCTGCACTTTGGTCTGCAGCACTTTGGGAATACTGACGCGCATTTGACGCTAATTCCGCCGATGAAAATGCCATTTCTTTGAGAGCATCACGGTTTGCATCGAGGATGCGGCTGTAGGGTTTTAAAATGTCATGCAAGGGCTCGCGAAGCGGCGACAAGAAGCCGTTGACATAAGCTTTCCATTCAAGGTTTTTATTAGCCGCCATCTGAATCAAATAGGCATTTAACCCACGCACATCATCAAACAATGAAAACAATGCGCAGCCCGCTAAAATGACGATTGAGAAATAATTAGCCCAGAGTAACATGTGTGAATACTCTGTTAGTTCAAGCACAATGAGACTTACACACAAAAGAAAAAATAGTAAAAGCGTCCGCCCCAATCCAAATACTAATAGGGCATGCTTAATCGCTATCCACATAAAACCTCTCAAAAATTTCCGACTAGACGCCAAAGATTGGCAATAGCCAACTTGGGATAAGTTTTCAAGCATGATACAAACAGCATCTGCACCTGTTTGATTCGTACCCAGAACTCGAAGGTATATTTTGGTGCAATAAATTTTGAAATAACCACAGATTCAACTCTGTACTGGTCACTTCAACATTCATGCCACAGGAAAAGTAATTTGCGAAAGGATAAAAAATATATTTTTTGCTTTTTTGAAATTTTATGCTTGTTAAAGGTGCGGCCATTTTAAGAGCCAGGGTGAGACGAGGTTTTCTATCGCAATGGAAAATTCAGACGTTGAAAAGAATTCACCCTCGTGCGGGAGTTCAGTGTAACGATACCAAGTCCCTGAAACAGAAAAGCCTATGCTAAACGCGTGCAAATAGACTCGATCTATCTCTTCACAACCGCTGGCGTCAGCGTACAGGGAGTCGCCCATAATCGGTGAGCCAATACTTTTGAGTGCAACTCTTATTTGGTGTGTTTTACCTGTGTGCGGTTTGATGACGAATAATCGTTTACCCGCCCCAACGGATGAGCTGAAAAATTGAGTTATAGCGGGATTCTCCTGACTGTTTAGCAGCTTCCATGCACCACGTCTTGCAGCAACCATATCTCCTTTTATGAGACCTTGTTTTTTCTTTGGCTTTTTTGCACTTATCGCTAAATAAAATTTCTCAATTTTCCGGCTTTCGAACTGATCTACGAGTTCTCGATTGACAGCAGCAGTTTTTGCCATAACCAACAATCCTGACGTCACCTTATCAAGACGATGAACGGGATATAGTTCGGATAGACCTAGCCCTTGCTTTACTCTTTCAAACAGGCCGGGTTGACCATCATCACTGTGAAAACTAACACCCGGCTTTTTATAAATAACCAAAAAGTGTTCGTTGTTCGCTATTAATTCGTAATAATTATTCATAAAAAAATCGTCTATCAATTGCGCTTCATGCGGCATAAAAAACTAAACGGCCGGTTTTTACCTTACTATAATGGAAATAAGCATCCGTAGTGTTACACAGTAAAAGGGTATGCCTCGCGAGTGTCCATTTAGACGCTCCTTAAATCCTGACTGTGAAGCTCAAGGATTTACCTAACCACGGTAACCTGCGGATGCTCTTTTACTTCCTCTTTTGTTGCCCTAAGTATATCCCGAAGCAATCGAAATCGATTTATAATTCGGTACCCTTCTCTTCCACTACAACACATATGAATAACCTAGAGCCTGATTTAGTCAAACCTTCTCTGGAATTTTACCGCACGCAACATAAATTGCGCTTGAGTTATATGCCTTGGCTCTACTTCGAATTAAAGCCCGTACATAAACGTTGGGCGACAGAATGGCAGGAAGAATTTCAAACCTATTTGCAAAAAGTAGAAACCATCCAAATTGGAAAAGATTGCTTTATTGCCCCTGAAGCAAAACTTTTTGCCGAACCCGGTCGCCCAATTATTTTGGGCGATGGCACCTTCATAGCAGCAGAAGCAGTTATACATGGCCCTGTGACTATAGGAAAAAATGTTTCCATAAACCATCACGTCACTATGGACGGAGGCACCAAAGGAATCACTATTGATGACAATGTTCGAGTAGCCGCCTACTGTACTCTCTACGCATTCAATCACGGTATGCAAGCAGACAGGTTGATATGCGAGCAACCCACTCAATCACGTGGCATTCATATTAAAGAAGACGTATGGCTAGGAGCGCACGTAGGGGTTGTAGATGGAATTACTATTAACGAACATGCGGTGGTTGGCATGAGCAGTCAAGTGACGAGGGATGTTGAAGCTTACAATATAGTCGCAGGCAATCCGGCAAAAGTGATTGGCGATAGACGTGAGAAAAAATAAATCTATTTCTGAGCCTGATTAATTAATGCTCTGCAATCCACATTTTCCGCATCACCGACTTCGATAAACGGCAATATAGCAGCAAAGGGAGCGAGAATGCTGCTCAATATTACAGCAGCCGTACCTTTAGAACCTGCTTTCTTTTTATCCAAACCAACCGATGGCGATTTAAGCTGACCACTTAGCGTAAGAGGGATTTGCGCTGAAAAAATACTCGAATCTTTGGGTTTTGCATCCAGCTTTGCGCTTATTAATTCCTGCTTAAGGTTGATATTTACGTTCCCGGTTATCAACGAATCATGCGTATCAAGCACAAGGACTTTAGATTTTAAAATTCCGTCTTTGACATCAAAATCGGTTACGCCACAACGAATTTTTGTTGACTTATCTTTGCCTAAAAATAGCGGTAAGGCTTGAGCTATATCCAAATCAGATGCTTCAATCAAAAGTTGACTAATCTTACCGCCAGACATAATGATCGTGAACTCACCATTACTGGAAGCCAAAACATCAGCAAGTGATGCGCCGGTTCCCGCCAAGTTTAATTTTCCGCCGAAAATACCTTCCGTTGTTTTTGCGAAGCGCGTATTTGCAAAGAACTGACCCAAGCTCAGGTTGTGCAGACCTAAATTCATTTTCATTGGCGGAACGTCTTTATTCGCATCGATTTCAATTTTTCCGTCCACTTTCCCATCGGCTAAAACAACCATAAAGGGATCAAGATCGAGTAAACCATTTTTCAGATAGAAACGAACTTCCATACCCTTAAATGGAAGCGCAGGTGCAACAATTTTCTGAGCCTTCAAGGTTACATCTAAATCTGTACCGCGAAGCCTTTGCAAGTTCAGAGGAACATCGGGAATTAATTTTGAGCTTGCCTTCTTCTCTGCTGCGGCTTTGCGTTGCTCGGGCGCGGCGTTTTCTCCTGAAGGACTCAAACCGATAAACCCGCCAAGATCTTTACTATCCAACAAATTGGAAACCAGGTTGGCTTTTAAAAAGCCGCGCTTGCTTCCCACGTCATACGATAGATTACCCGCCAAATCACTACCACCGACTTTACCCTTGAAGTTTTCATAAGCCCAGACATTGCCGGTTTTGGTTAACCTTCCATTCAAGGTGTAGGGAGGTGTGATTGGCAGAGGAATCGCCGTCAAATAAAACAAATCAGCCAAACTATGACCGCTGATGTTAAGCGATGCATTAATACCAGTGAGTTTGATCGGATCTTTAAATGCGCCGTCAAAATTCACTTTGGTGGGTCCCATAGTGATATCAAGCTTCAAGGGATAATCCTTTGATGAATCACGCATGCTGTCTAAATCTCCTCCAACAGCCTGCACAAGAAATTTCTGCTTTTGCATGGAAACCGAGCCAGAAATTCTAAATCCGTTATTCGACTGTTCAGATGACTTTCCTTTTTTTACATCTCTACCACTTGCAGAATCCAAATTTAAATTAAGATCCATTCCTTTAACTGCATCCCGATAAATGAACTGCCCTTCACGAAGCTCTAAGCGTTTAAAGACAGGAAATTCGTAGCGGTCATCAGGTAGTACTGTTTCATCCAGCAACTTCGCATCAGAAAACACAGGGAAGTTCCAGTTATAATCATTCTCGGATTTTTTATCTAAAATAAGATAAGGCTTAGTCAAAATAACATCGCCAAATTCAACCGAGCCAACAAATATTTTCAAAGTTCTAAAGCTAAAATACAGATGCTCAATAGACATCATCTTAGCTTCCGGGTAACCCTGAGCATTTGCTAACCAAATTTTTTCGGCATTTACATTCGTATAATTCCAATGCCAATCAATATGCACTGGCCCTTCAATCACCAATGCGCGACCAAGTTTTTCACTGCCTTTCGATTCTGCGAGCGATTTAATAATCTGTTCAGAAAAAATTACAAGCATAGCTATTACAAACACAATAACTAACATAACAGCTAGAACAGCATTTATTAGTTTGCGAAGGAAACTGCGATGATTAAAAGTTAAACGCATAAAATCCTGTGCGCGCTTTTGCGCCTACTCAATTGTAAAATTTATTAGGGCCAAGGCGCAGGATTGTCATTGATGTATTGCGCACCGCCCTGCTCTGGTTCGGGTTCCAGCAACTGAAGATTTGTGTCGCCCGCAACTATGCCGCACAAATTTTGCTTGGCATCATGGAAATCCTCTCGCGATAACACTCGGTTCTTGTCGGGGGAGTTTTCGATAATCCATGTAATCAAATCCTCAACGCGACGCTGTACCTCGCGCGCAAAAATGGCTTCTTGTGTTTTGTCAGACATAATTTAACTCCGCTAGTTAAATTCAATCTTTTGGTGCTCACCAATTCCGGTTGGCGGTTCGCCAACGATCGCGGCTTTGGCAATGGAAAATATTTTCAACATCTTATTGGTATGCGAATCCCAATATTCGGCGTTGTAAATAGAGAGCTTGATTAGTGAGAGGTGTGGATCGTCTAATCCTTCTGGAAACCAAGCAGCTACCGCTGGATTCCAAAGTTCCGCTGCTTTTTCTTTAAATTTGATCACCTCAGCATGACCTGAAACGGCCACATAAACGCTGTCAGAGGGATTTGAAAAAGTAACGTTAATTTTGGGATGGCGATTAATATCGGCCGCTAACTGCGACCTATCCGAAATAAAAAACCAAAGAATACCGCTGTCTTCCAACGCTTGTTGCGTCATGGGTCGGCTCGACAAACTTTGATCGTCGTTCAAGGTGGTAAACATTCCAAAACGAATGGACGATATTTTTGCGCGCAAATCTTTGATCGCAACTTCGGTTACTTGAGACATCACGGTTCTCCCAGTAAGAATTTGAAATTCCACCATAGAGAAAGCGGCAACTGGCCTCTGTACGTTAACTCACTGTTACGCCTGCAAAAATAGCCTTGAGTAAACACATGGCGGGCGCTAGAATGCGCGCACGTCTCTCGGGGGAGTAATCTGCTGAGGCTTTACGCGCAGCGCCTTTGTCAACAAACTTGCTCACATAGCATGGCAAAGGCGTCCAACAGAAACTGTTGGATTGATGAGACCTGAGACATGGCTACCGCCAATGGCGGGACGGTTGCTATGTCTCTGGTTTAGAATTCCCGCCCGGACTACACAATGGAAGCCTTCCTTAGCTCTACCCTCGCCGTTGCAGTTGCCGAAATTGGCGACAAAACCCAACTCCTCGCACTTTTCCTCGTAAGCAAATACGGCCGCCCCTATGTTATTAGCCTTGGTGTTTTGCTCTCTACTGTATTGAACCACGCCTTATCTGCATGGGTTGGCGCTTGGTTAGGCGATAAAATTCCACCGCAATACATACCTTGGATCATCAGCCTGAGCTTTCTCGCTGTCGCTATATGGCTTCTTGTCCCCGATAAAGAAGACGACGACATGGGGAAATTTAGCCAATACGGGCCTTTAGTCGCCACCTGCGTACTTTTCTTCTTGGCAGAAATTGGCGACAAAACCCAAATCGCCACTGTGATATTGGCGGCACAATATCAAGATGCAGTTACTTGGGTTGTTGCTGGTACCACCTTGGGCATGCTGATTGCGAATGTACCCGTGATTTTTGCAGGCCAGTGGTTGATGCAACGTATACCGCTCAAGTTGGCTCACAGATGTGCATTCGTTCTTTTTCTCTCGCTGGCGGTAATTACCTTAGCAAAAGCTTATATGGGGTAGACCTGCACGAATTGGCCGCTAGCTATACGCGGCCAATATCTGTACCATGCGCGTCCCGGCGCTCCTAGGTCAGCGTCGCCTCTCTCGTCCAGCCTTCGGCCCAGCCAAACTGGAATCTCTCGCTCGCCAGACCTATCCCCTATGCGGGAGGCCGAGCAACAGGAAAACACTATGTCATTTGCTTCTCTCGGCTTAAATGCCGACATTCTTCGTGCTATTGCCGAAGAAGGCTACACCACGCCAACTCCTATTCAAACTCAGGCAATTCCTGCCGTGTTAAAAGGCGGCGACATTCTCGCGGGCGCCCAAACAGGTACTGGTAAAACCGCGGGCTTCACCCTACCCTTGCTACAAAAACTGAGCGCAACCGCGAAAGCGGTTAATGGCCGTAAACCAGTACGCGCGTTAATTCTCACACCGACACGCGAGCTGGCAGCGCAAGTATTTGAAAGCGTACGTACTTACGGCAAATATTTGAACCTTCGCTCTACCGTGGTATTCGGTGGAGTAAGTGCGAATCCGCAAATGATGAAATTGCGCGGCGGCGTGGATATTTTGGTAGCAACACCCGGCCGTCTGTTGGATTTGGTTCAGCAAAACGCAGTGGTGTTGAAGGAAGTGGAAGTGCTCGTCCTGGATGAAGCAGACCGCATGTTGGACATGGGCTTTATCCACGATATTAAACGCGTGTTAGCGCTGCTGCCTAAGCAACGCCAAAATTTGTTATTTTCCGCAACTTTCTCGAATGAAATTAAAGATCTCGCGGATAAATTATTAAACAAACCCACGCTCATTGAAGTTGCGCGCCGCAACACCGCAAGCGAACGAGTTGAGCAAACCGTACATCCTGTTGATCGCAACCGTAAACGCGAATTGCTCACGCATTTAATCAAGCAAGGCGATTGGCAACAGGTGTTAATTTTTACGCGCACTAAACATGGCGCCAATAAGTTAACCGAACAATTAGCTAACGATGGCATTACCGCCGCCGCAATTCACGGCAACAAAAGCCAAGGTGCTCGTACCAAAGCCTTGGATGACTTTAAGAAAGGCGCGATTCGCGCATTAGTCGCAACGGATATTGCAGCTCGCGGTATTGATATCGACCAGTTACCGCACGTTGTGAATTACGAATTACCTAATGTACCTGAAGACTATGTGCATCGCATTGGTCGTACTGGTCGTGCAGAAAGTGAAGGCGTTGCGGTGTCCTTGGTATGTGTAGATGAAGATAAGTTTTTGCGTGATATCGAAAAGCTAATTAAACGCGACATTCCGAAAGAAATTATTGCAGGCTTCGAACCAGACCCGACCATCAAAGCGGAACCGATTGTGTTAGGCCGCAGCATGACTATTGGCCGTAACAATGGTAGCGGTAATAAGGCTGGGGGTAATAATGGTGGTGATCGCAGACCTAAGCTCGGTGCGAAACCAAAACCGAAATCTGCAAACGCATCGGCAAATGCAGCCGGTAAAAAACCGCAAGGCGCTACCCGCAGAAGCAAACCCAAAAAGCCAACTGTTAAAATTGGCTAAGTTTGTTTAGTCCGCTGAAATAAAAAAGCCGCTTTCAACAGCGGCTTTTTTATTTTCAACTTTGCATATCGTTTAACGCTGCAACTCATATTTACGCATTTTCTCAACCAAGGTTGTACGACGTATGCACAACTTATCAGCAGCACGCGCAACAACACCGCCGCAATCGTTCAAGGCTTGCTGAATTAAACTCATCTCTAAATTGGTAATGTATTCGCGCAGATCAATTCCTTGCTCCGGCAACAGTGGGTTATCGTTCATATTTACGTAGCCAGTGTTTGCATGATTTGATGCTTGCGGTGTCGGCGCAAACTCTTCTGCACTCACATCTATATGGCGATACTTCGCAGGCAAATCTTGCACGCCAATAACGCCGTACGGATGAATAATTGCCATGCGCTCAACCAAGTTGGCAAGCTCGCGCACGTTACCGCTCCACTCATGCTGACACAAAGACATGATCGCAGCCGAATTAAAACGAATTGAGCCGCGCTGTTCATTTTCCATACGCGCAACCAATTCATTAATAAGCAACGGAATATCTTCTGAGCGTTCTTTTAGTGATGGTAATTCAATGGGAAATACGTTGAGCCGATAAAACAAATCTTCACGGAAGGTATTGTTAGTAATCATGCCATCTAAATTGCGATGCGTCGCCGCGATGATGCGAACATCCACACTTTGTGTTTTATTACTACCCACACGCTCGTAACACCGCTCTTGTAAAACACGCAAAATTTTTACTTGCATGTTGAGCGGCATATCGCCTATTTCATCCAGAAAAAGTGTGCCGCCTTCCGCCATTTCGAAACGGCCAGCACGAGAATTAATCGCGCCGGTAAAAGCGCCCTTCTCGTGTCCAAATAATTCGCTTTCCAATAATTCCGCTGGAATTGCACCGCAATTTACTGGAACAAAAGGTTTATCCCTACGCGGTGAGTTGTAATGCAAGTTACGCGCAACGACTTCTTTACCAGTACCCGACTCACCCGTAATCAACACAGACACATCTTTATCCGCAACCTGCGCCATCATCTCGCGCACGTTTTGAATTTCACGGCTGGTGCCTACTAAGCTACGGAATAAATGCACGGGGCGACGCGTTGGCTGGCGCTTGCTGCTTGATTGAGCCTCGCGATAAAGCTGGGCCCTATGCAAGGTGTCAACTAGGGTGTTGTAGGTAGGAGGAAGCGTAAGGCTGGCGATAATCATGTGGCGCAAGGAATCGTCCAACCCCTCGTCGCTAGGTACATTTTCGCCGGTTAGAACTATGGCAAGTTCATCATTCCAGTCGCGAATACTTTTTAAAAGTTGCTCAAAGCTTTGCTTGGAATGGGAAAAATCTCCAACAAACACAGCTATGTAATCTTCACCCTTGTTTTCATTTTGGGCTAACTCGTACCAATTCTTTGAGCTAGCCGCCAAGGTAGTTTCACTCAGAAATTCCAGTAACACTTTTAAGTCGTGTCGGCGCGATTCACTGTCATCAATAACTAAGACTTTGTTGTTACGCCACATGTCTTATGACCCTTGCAAATTGGCTGATTGACTAGATTTTGTCCGCTCGCCGTCGGAGCTATGACTATTAATGCTTAGGTTTAGACGAGGATGTTAAGCGAGTCAAATTAATGGCAGGAATAAATAAATGTTTTTTTGATCGAGATAAAAATGCGCTGAATTTTTGACAGGATTGTGCATTAAAGAAACTAAGCACCTGAACTACAGGTGCTACACAGAGGATATGTAAGATTAGGTCGCAACTTTTGGTTCTATACCATCCCAACCAGATTTTACGGTCTTCAGAAGGTCAATTACCTCACCAACCATTTCGCTTTTGTTGGAAGCAGAAGCTTCAAGTAAGCGGCGCCCCATATAGTCGTAAAGGTTGTCTAAACGCTCAGGTAAATCCGTACCTTCGACATTCATGTCGAGAGAGCTACGCAAGCCAGAGATGATGCCCATGGCTTTACCGATTAGAGCACCTTTAGTTGCCGTATCGCCACGTTCCATAGCTGCTTTGGCACCGTTCAAACGCTCGAGCGCACCTTCCATTAGAAGTTGAATGAGACGATGGGGGCTGGCGTTGTTGATTTGGGTTTCTAGCCCTAACTGACGGTATTGCTTAAGGGCTTCTTGCGAATTGTAATTAGACAATCTTGGCGCTCCTTTACTGGCTCTGGCTATTAGTTATACCGCTAAGCCTAGCATTAAATCAATGCGCCAATGAAGCAACTTCTCTTTTACATTGCACAATGAGACTTGCGTACACACCTTTTAGCTCGTTGAGCGCGTCCGCAATCGCCTTGGTGTCGCCACGGTTCTGAGCTATAACTTTGTCGATTACCAAGGCACAGCTTTGATCGAGACGACGAGCTCTATCCCAATCTTGGGCTTCAAGAGCGGCATTTAGTTCGCTTTGCAAGCCTCGCAGGTGTAACAAACCGGCGCGTCCGGCGTAACTTACGGGTTCAACGAGATGCAATTGCATTTCACGATACCTCCGGCGCTATTGCATCCCAACCGGATTTCAGCTCACCTAAAAGACGACCACATTCATCAAGAATTTCTGGGTCGTTACTGATATTCGCCTTGATCAATCGACGAATAATGTAGTCGTAGAGCTCTTCCAAATTGGCGGCCAACTGACCGCCCTCCTTGTCATTCAAGCTGCCTTGTAAACCGCCGACAATATTAATCGCCTTACCAATCAGTTCGCCTTTACGTGCGATTTGGTTTTGCAGCATTGCGCCTTTTGCTTGGGCGATACGCTCCAAAGCACCTTCGAATAACATTTGAATCAGCCTATGAGGAGACGCGTCCAGTACGCCAGCTTGGTTTTTAACAGATGAATAATGCTGTGCCGCCTGATATGCGTTCATAAGACATCTCTCTTCAGTAATCATTAAGGTTTTTTGAGTAAAGCTACACGCTTACCAAGTTAGCGGCAGGGCAAAAAATTTCTTTAGCGGTAAACTTGGATGGAAGGCGACTTAAAACCGACGATCTGGATTAACCCCATGTAAAAGGATGCAATATGAAACTTCTAACTGGCCTAACACTTCTTCTCAGCGCTCTAGTCGCCTGCTCTGCCCATGCAGAATCACTACGCTGCAATGGCGATATTGTCGAGGTGGGGGATGCCAAGGTTGACGTCTACCGAAAATGTGGCGAGCCCGTTCTCAAAGATAGTTACTGCGAAAAAACGCCTATGCGAGTTAGACGGGCCAATGGCGAGTACGATTTGATAGACCATTGTGAAGATGTAGACGTATGGACTTACAACCCCGGCAAAGGCCAGTTTTGGACAAACCTCTATTTCTCTCAGGGTCGATTGCGCGAAATGCGCTACGGAGATCGAGTTCAATAAAAAAAGGCCGCATTAGCGGCCTTCTCTTTCATTATTAATTTTCTTAGGTACCCTTTTGAGCAACACCATCTCGCAACAAAAAATTAGACGATGAATCTAGCAAGGGCTGCCAGCGAGTCTGTGAAAATAAATTAACGCAGTCATCCAAAGCAAATGCCTGATATCCTTGTTGCGTTAACAAATGTGCGGCCGCCCTGCTTCTGCGACCGGTATTGCAATAGAAAATGTAGGTGCGGTTTTTATCGAGCATTCGAGATTTAATACCTAGCAAATTTAATGGGATATTTACAGCCGAATTCAAATGCAGTTCGGAATATTCTTCTTCGCTACGTACATCAACCGCAACCGCTCCGGTGGCAATTTTTTCCGCGTAAGATTCTAAACTGACAGAGGCTACTTGCGGTTCTTTCAACAGACGGAAGAAATCTTGTTTATTAAGCGTCATTAATACGCCATCCGTCTTCATGACTACTGAGGCGTTTCTGGGCGCCTCATTAACTAACGCATCCTCACCAAAACAGCGCCCAACACCAACACCCGCCAAGAGCTGACGCCCAGATTCGTTATGACGCCAAACCTCCGCCTGACCTTCCTTAATGAAATAGCACCTGTCACCCAGTTCACCCTGCCGAATTACAACATCCCCCGCGTAAACCACTTGTGGTGTAAGCAGCGAAAAAATTTCTTCGACATTAATGGGAGGAACCTTAAAAAATAAATTGGATTTCAGAACAGTCATCATCCAATCGATATCTTCATCTAAATCTCTTTGCCGGGAAATATTGAGCTGTAAATAATCAGCCACTTGGCTCCAAGCCAACAATTTATCTAAACGCTCACTATCAACCCGCAACACGCTACAGTCAGACTCTGCAATTGCGGTTACCAAGCGCGGCTGATGATGTGCAATAGGCAGTAAACTAGAGCGACCTTTAACGAGAGTTGCCCCGTTATTTTCATCGACCAACCGAACATTGCCGTGCAGAAGATAAATGTGGTGCGCATCATAGCTACCGCGCGCAAAAATAGTTTGCCCTGCGCAAATAATCTCGGAATCAGAATTACTCAATAATTCCAACAAATGCGCTTCGCTCATATCTTTAAGTGGAACCAGAGTTCGCGTTAAAGATAAATCGAATTCGACACGCGCTGGCATCATACTTTTTTGCGGTTGCATATAATATTCCTTCGCTTTACGGCAATAACGAGTACTCGTAAGTTAACAATTAAAGGCTAAAACCTCGTCTACCTTGAAGCCCGCCAGTATGGATCAATATCAATCGGCTGCCTCTTGGCCAGTAATCTTTCTTTAGTAACTGCGCAACACCCCAGCACATCTTGAGCGTATAAACAGGGTCAAGCTGCAGTTGGTTCTCGTGCTCAAACTCAATCATGAATCGCCGCATCTCTGCGGTTAATTTTTTTCCGTAGCCACCACCGTGAAATCCGGATATGAGTCGCCAGTTACTTGCTGATTCACCAACTTGCTGCTGATGCGAAATAACTTGCTTACCCAAACTCTGACAACTCGATTTCGTTGGCTCCTTCAATACCGAAAAGCCTATAACACTCGACGGCTGCAGCACCATCTCGCTTTCCTGTTGCAACCCTGTCGCGACGCCAGCCAGCGTATTAGCGGTTCCTGCGGCCAAACAAATGGAAGTATAGTTAGATTTAATTTGTCGGTATATGGACGCACCTATGACTTTAGCGCCTTCAAACCCGTACGTATTTGCACCACCTTCAGGTATGTAGAAAAAGTCACCATAAACCCGCTTTAACTCCGCCAGAAACTCATTTGAATCTCCAACACGATAATCTGCTCGAGGGACAAAATGTAATTTCATTCCCCAAGCTTCAGCATCTTGAAGCGTTGGACTCAAACGCTGCGGTCGCTCGCCGCGAATAACACCAATGGATTTAAAATTTGCTTTTTTTGCCGCCGCAGCCAAAGCATAAATGTGGTTCGAATAGGCACCACCGAAACTCAGTAGCTGGTCATGCCCGAACGCTTTGGCGGCACGTAAGTTGTAATACAGCTTGTAGAATTTGTTGCCACTTAAATACGGGTCGATTAGATCATCGCGCCGCATAAATACTTCAACGCCTTTCGTTTTGGCCAAAGCACAGTCGAGGCGTTCTAGTGGAATCTCATTTGCCCTACTTAAAAACTCATCTTCGGAAATCAATTCATCCAACCATTTCTACCAGAGGTCACCGCTTTTCTGAAACCATCTTATAGGAAATGACTTGATGATGCTCGCAACGGTCACTTTCACCTTCATGGAACTCAACGGGAGAGCCGATTCTTACCAAAGGCTTGCCGCAAGGATGCCCATTCGCATCCGATCCTTTGCAACTTGGGTTTTGATAATGTTCGTACCAGTTGGAGTAAAGGCGCTCACCTACGCCGGAATTTTTAGCGACATAAGCCGTTGGGTTTTCGAGATACAAGCTTAAATCTGTTACGGGAATGGTGAATTGACCAGCACCTGGATGATAGACCACAAAATTGACACCAGCCTTATCAAGCCGAGCTAAAACTTGTTCTCCGCTGTTGTTTAGAAGCTCCTGATAGTCCTGCTTGAGTTTTACGATCTCTTCTTTTAACGCTGTTTCGTTTTGGTGGCGATAAAATAATTCAACTTCCCGCATATCAAGCATTTCGCGAAGCTCAGCTGTCGCTGTTTGTAGCTTTAAAGACAATTCAACAGCAAAGTTTTCTTGCAACGCCTGAATTTGACTATTCTCGTCATTCTGCGCCGCTTTCAATTTATGCGAGAAATATTCTCGCATGCCTTCCACTTTGCTGGCTTGTACGTCGAAACTCTCTTTTAACGAGCGATTGCGCGATTCCAAATCGACATTAAGTGCTTTTAGTTCCTTTAATTTTTCCTGATACGCCTGCAATCGTGCTTGGTGTTCATGTTGCAGTTTTTGAATAGTTTCTTGTTGCTTTGAATGTAATGTTGCAATACGTAAACGCTGCTCTTTCAGCAGACTTTCTGTTTGATTACGCAATTCAGCCGCATAAAATTCGTGCATTTTTTGTTGCAGCTCCAAGCTGTTTTGCTCAACCAAGGGTTGAGTTAAAACAGGAGGGATCGCCGTTAATTGTTCCTGAGCTGGTTTTTTAAAAATCACACCCATGCGATTGTTTTCGACTGATTTTTTAAGCTGCGCAAAGCTCGACTTCGCAGGATCCATTTGCGGATCCCAAAGCTTTTTCTGGTGCCACGCGATTGCGCATTGGCTATAACAAGCCAATCTGATGGGGCCAGCACCCAAATCTGGACCACGACCAGACACTTCAGCAAGTTGCTGGAGCGGGACATTCCACCGGCGATCAACCATGCCGCGCTCATCGAAATCCAGAAGGAAGAAAACCGCTGCTGTTACTTTGAGATTAGAATTTATAATGAGATAGACCGCTTTGGCAGACGCCCCTTTGAAATCGGGAACCGGCACAAAACCATCTAAAATTGCTTCGAACTCCGGGTAAAGAAGCTCGCGAGTAATAACATCCCCTGTAAACAGGACTACCGCCTCTACAGAGTCTGCATTTTCTATCGCCATAACCTCGTTCCAATCTAGCCGACCATCAGGCCGTTGTTATTAATAATAGAATGAGTATATGTCAGCTGCTTTTGCATCTAATTGACTACCACCACAAAAAAGCTCCTTTAAGCAATATTTGCGGCTTGTTCGACGCTGATATCGGTATTATTCAAACCAGAAAGCGTGAACGAATTGGCATTTCGGAGGGGCACGCGCAGACGGCGCACGTGTACTTGAAAAAAGGACTGGATAGAATCAAAAAAGATTGGGATTACATATCGAAATAGTCGTCCGAAATTTCATCATCAAAGTCTTCTACGTCATCCAGCAGATCTTCTAGATAGTCTTGCATATAAACACCTATACATTTGGGTTGCTAAAGAGGATTCCTTTCCAAAATTTATCCTTGGAGCAAACATTAGCAACCACAAATGACAAATAAGCGACTAAAAAATAAACATTTAATGACAGAGTAGGATCTTATGGGTTGGGCAGAAATTCGATACCCCAGAAAGCAAAAAAGCCGCCTTTAAGGCAGCTTTTTAGGAATTAGTGGCGGACCGGACGGGGCTCGAACCCGCGACCTCCGGCGTGACAGGCCGGCATTCTAACCGGCTGAACTACCGGTCCGCAAAGATCTCAACGAGGCACTTTTAAGTGGTGGGCGGTACAAGACTCGAACTTGTGACCCATGCCTTGTAAGGGCATTGCTCTACCAACTGAGCTAACCGCCCTTGCTGAGAGGTGCGCATTCTACCTAATTTTGAATGAGTGTCAAACTTTTTGTCACAATTTCTGCGACTTTAGATTCTTAAGGGGAGCCGAACAGCCTTCGGCTAAGCAGTTGATTAAAAAGAGAACATTTGATCTCTTCGCTTAAGCCAAAGCCTTAACCGGGACTAGGGTTTATAGCGCTTTAGCTAACCCGCTATAGATGAGACAATATCCGCTTGTTTAACTCTTCACAAAGCCCAAATGACTCACGACCGACGCGCCTTCACCTCCCCTTTGAGATTATGCAAAGCAGCAGCGATGGTTATTTTTGTCTCCGCTCTCAGCTCTTGCGAAGCCTCAAATGCTGATGGAGAAACGAGCCTAAGCCTACTGGTTATTATTGCGGGCCTATTAATTGTACAAACTATCCTGATTGCAGGGTTACAGCGCAGCCGATTAAAGAACAAAGCAGCCAGAAGCCTACTCAAGCTTCATCAAAAAGAGCTGGAACAGAAAATCCAGGACCGCACCCAAAGTCTGAATCAAAAAAATACCGAGCTGGAAAACGCTGTGCAAAGCCACAAGCTCATAGCTACGCAGTTGCAGGACACCAAGCGTCACCTGCAAACCATGATTAACTCAGTTCCCGACATTTTGGTGGGCGTCTCAGCAGAGGGCAAGGTCACTTACTGGAACATCGCCGCCTTTGAAAAAACCGGGATATCCTTTGATAAAGCCTTGGGAACACATATCACCTCCGCACTTCCGCACCTCCCCATATCCGCGGAACAGTTGGAAGACATCATCAAACGCCAGCAATCATTTGTTAATCGACAACTACAACAAATCGAAAATGAGGAGCCTCATTTTTATGATTTGAGGATATACCCTCTAATTAGCGGCCTAACCAATAGCCATAATTCGGGCGCCGTTATTCAGTTGAAAGACGTAACCAAACGCGTTCAGCTCGAAAACATGATGATTCAAAATGAAAAAATGTCCTCTCTGGGAGAGCTGGCCGCTGGCATCGCACATGAAATCAATAACCCGCTAGGTATTATTCTCCACAACGTTCAAAACATTATTCGCAGGACATCTTCTGAACTGAGCTCTAATAAGGAAATTGCTCAGAAACACCAGCTCGATTTCGATGCTTTTTCGCAATACCTTCGCGAAAGGGATATTCCACAGTTTTTGGATAACATCAAAGAAGCCGGAGAGCGTGCGGGAAATATAGTCAACAACATGCTTGAGTTCTCGCACAGCAATCACAGCGAAAAAAATTGGGTGAATATTCCAAAGCTTGTTGACCAGGCGATAGAGTTTAATCGCAACGCGGGCTTTGCAGAGCATTCCAAAATGTATGACATTAAAGTTGTGACTCACTTTAGCGCTGACTTCCCGAGTATTTTTGCCTCCGCCGCCGAACTGCAACAAGTTTTCCTGAACCTACTGCGCAACGCTTACCAAGCTTTGGTTTCAGATGACTATAAACAACCCGACGAAATGCGGGTAGAAATTTCTGGTTACACCAAAAAATCCGATGTAATTATTGAAATCAGTGACAATGGGCCCGGTATAAAAGACACAAATAAAGACCACATCTTTGAACCATTTTTTACCACTAAGGATATTGGTAAAGGCACGGGACTTGGTCTTTCTGTTTCCTATTTCATCATCACAGAACATCACAAAGGTAAAATTAGCCTCAGCTCACAATACGGTAAAGGCGCCACCTTCAAAATTCGTTTACCTATGGCAGGTGAACGACAAATTGCTCTCGACATTTAAACAAGACCTATAATCCCCTATGAATTCTCGAACATATTCCCAAGCTGATTATCAAATGCAGCTGACAGAAAAAATTGCTGCCTTCAAACAAAACTTCTCTGACTTTTCATTCCCTGAACCAGAGATTTTTGAATCAGACATTAAGCATTTTCGCATGCGCGCGGAATTCCGCATTTGGCATAAAGGCCCCTATTCTACTTACTGTATGTTCAGTGATGACCAACTAAAACGACCTTACGACATTGTAGACTTTCCGATTGGTTCTGAGCTTATGAACAAGCTCATGCCAGCATTGATGAATGAAATTAATGCTGACGAGACATTGCGGACAAAACTTTACCAAATCGATTTTCTCACTACATTGAGCGGACAAGCACTCATATCTCTCATTTATCACCGTAAATTGGACGAAGAATGGACTTTAGCCGCGCGCAACTTACAAACCACGCTGGGCATTTTTGTTATTGGTCGTAGCAAAGGGCAAAAGCTGGTGCTTGACCAGGACTTCGTCATTGAGCAGTTGAATGTCGCCGGCAAACAATTTCGTTACCAACAAATTGAATCTGGCTTTACCCAACCCAATGCTCGTGTGTGTGAAAAAATGCTGGCATGGGCGGTAGAGAAAAGCCAATCGTGGGGTGGAGATTTAATTGAGCTCTATTGCGGCAATGGAAACTTCACTATTCCGATGTCACAAAATTTTAATCGTGTGTTAGCCACAGAGTTAGCCAAGCCTTCCGTGAAGTCAGCACTTTTTAATCTCGAATTAAATCAAATTACGAATGTCGCGATTGGTCGGCTATCTAGCGAAGAATTTTCACAGGCGATGGATAAGGTGCGGACGTTCAACCGATTAGAGGGTATTGATCTCGATACTTACAACTTCACCAGCATATTCGTAGATCCACCTCGTTCCGGTATGGACCCACACACCACATCCATTACACAGCGCTACGACAACATTATGTATATCTCATGCAATCCGGCGACTTTACACGAAAACCTGAAAACCATTGTACAAACACATGACATCACCAATGTTGCTTTATTTGACCAATTTCCTTACACGCACCACTTAGAGGTAGGCGTTACACTTAGAAAACGTATTTAGAAATATTTCACCATGTAAATAGCCGGGGCATCGTCGGCTACATAGGTTCGCAGATTTTTATACTGTTCGTCGTCAAGCAAAGTGTATTCTGAGAATCCCGCCTTACGCCAAAAATCTACGGAGTTTTGTACCGACATAAGCGCAATAGCAATTGCATCTTCTTCACGGGAATAATCAATTGCAGCCTTAATCAACAATTTCGCCAGCCCATGCCCTTGAACCTCGTTGAACAGCGCAAGGTCGTGCAAATAAAGGCAATCCGCATTAGCAATTAATGTAAAAGGTGCATTGAGCGGGCTGATCTTCCCAACTTTTGACCAATAGCCCACGAGATAAGCGCACACCTTACCCTCTCGCTCTGCAACCCAGGATGTTGAAGGGCTTAACGAAAAACGCTGGGCAATAACATCTGCTGATTCTAAAAAGTGCCCAGCATAAGCATCGCTTTGAATCTTAACGACGGAAGATAAATCATCCAGTTGCATCAAGCGAATGGTAAAACTCATTGTTCAGCTTCCGTTGAATCATCGTCACTGGATTCAATTAACGCATTGATTTCGACTTCATCTTCCACAAGACTTCCGTCGATACGTTTTTTAGTCTTGGCGCCCAAACGACGCAAATCATCTACACGTTTTACCAAGTTGCCGCGCCCGGTTTGCAACCGACTGCGTGCCGTGTTGTATGCTTCCTGAGATTTGCTTAAGTAATTTTGAATATTGTCCATTGCATCAAGCAACAAAACGAATTGATCATGTAAAGCACCAGCCTCCTTAGCAATGCGTTCGGCATTTTTATTCTGCTTTTCATAACGCCAAATATTTTCAACCGTACGCAAGGTTGCGAGCAGTGTCGTAGGGCTTACCAAAATTATATGCTTGTCGTAGGCTTCTCGGTAAAGGTTAGGCTCGTGCTGAAGCGCGAGCATAAAAGCGGCTTCGATAGGAATGAAAATAAAGACGAAATCCAGAGACTTCACCCCTTCCAACTTTTCATAGTCTTTGATATTTAAACCTTTTATATGGCCTCGCAACGAATTTACGTGGGCATTCAAATGATATTTCCGCTCTTGATCATCGTCAGAAGTGCAAAACTTTTCATAATCGATCAGAGATACTTTTGAATCGATAATAATGTCCTTTTGTTCCGGCAGATGAATAATCACATCTGGCATACGGCGCGCGCCTTCGTCGCTCGTAAAACTCATTTGAGTATCGTATTCGCGGCCTTTCTGCAAGCCGGACTCTTCCAACAAACGCTCCAGAATCACCTCGCCCCAATTTCCTTGAGCCTTGCTATTTCCTTTTAGCGCTTGCGCAAGATTGACCGCGTCTTCACCGATCTTTTGAGCTTGCTTTTGTAGCTCTAATACCTGACCCGACAAACGATTGCGCTCAGCGTTTTCCTTTTCATAAACATCTTCAACCTTTCGGCGAAAATCGTTGAGCTGCAACTTAAAGGGATCAAGCGTAGTCTCGAGTAGACTTTTGCTAGACTGCGAAAATTGCTGCTGTTTGTGGTCAAAAATTTTGTTGGCGATATTTTCAAATTCTTTGGATAACTCAATTTTTGCGTTTTGCAGGATGGATAGCTGCTCAGCAAAATTTTTACGTTCCTGCTCAAGACGAGTAGCCAACTCTGTGGATTCTGCTGTCGCTTTCAGCAAGGCGCCTTCTTTCTGCTGCAGAGCCAATTGAAGATCAGCTAAATGTTGTAATTGTTGCTTGGCAGCAGCCAATGACTGCAAATTGGTATTTGCATGAGCTTGTAATTCTTGATGAGCAGTTTTCAATTCTGCCAACTCTTGTTTCGCACCAAGTAGCTGGGCTTTTACTTGGGCGAGCTCCTGTTGCAAATTCGCCTCACGCAAGGCGGCTTGGTGCTGTTCATGCACGTGGAGACTTTTCAGCTCATTCTCACGCAATAATAAGGCGGCTTCTGTGGCTTTACGGTTATTTCGACCGAGCAATAGGCTGGCGAAAAAGAAACCAACCAAAAGCGCAACGAGCACAACGGCGAGTAGAATAAATGCACTATTCACGAAGAATCCTTAGTTAGATGGATTTGAGAGCATAAATGAGTTGAGGCTATTAAGCCGCTACCCTAAAATTCCGGCGGACATTTTAACGCAATTCACCAACAGAGCCTCCATGTCTTTATCAGCAATTAGCACACAGCCGCGTATCCTGATTTTTGACTCAGGCGTCGGCGGCTTGAGCATAATGGGCGAAATACAGCAAAAGCTTCCATACGCACCGCTGATTTATGCCTCAGACAACGTTTTTTTTCCTTACGGAACCAAGGGCGAGGCCGAATTGACCGAACGGGTAGACAAGGTTTTTCGCAAAATAACGGCGCACTACCTGGTAGATATTATTGTTGTAGCTTGTAATACGGCGAGCACACTCACATTGCCTCACATTCGCAGCCACTTTTCTCAGCCAATCGTTGGTGTGGTCCCGGCAATTAAACCAGCCGCCGCTCGCAGCCAGTCGCAAGTCATAGGCCTATTGGCGACACCTGCTACCGTAGCTCGACCCTACACCCACAACCTGATATGCGAATATGCTTCGAATGCGGAAGTTATTTCCGTGGGTTCTAGCGAATTGGTCGCACTTGCTGAGCAAAAACTCCGTGGCAAGCAGGTTCTACCAGAGCAATTAAAACCCATTCTGAAACCCTTTTTTGATCACCCTCGCGGCAAAGACATGGACACGCTCGTTTTAGCGTGTACACATTTCCCCTTGCTGCGTGGAGAGTTAAAAGCGGAATTTCCGAATCACCTCGAACTGATCGATTCGGGCGAAGCTATTGCGCGTCGCGTGGCTTCTCTATTGGGCGATAAAGTATTTCCTGAATCTGTACCCGAACACCTAGCGGTGTTCACTCAATCGTCACCTTCGGTAGAGTCGCTTCGTCCATCACTTCATCAATTTGGAATTCATCGTCTGGATATTCTCGAGATCTAACTCAAGATATTTAAATAGACCTTAAGGTGCCACATGTCATCACCCGATTTTGAACAGTTTTTAACGACTATTCGCACAGCATTTGATGCCAAAACCTTGCAGCGATTGGTATTGTCAAAATATCAGGGCGATGAGGTGAGTCTCGAGCGTATCAGTATTCGGCCAGTGCAAATAAAGGACGAATATTTGCTGTCTTTTTTATACGAATACAAAACCAATCACATCACCAAAAATGTAAACCTTACCGAAGCAATCGCCTTTATTCAGTCAAACTTGGGGGGAGACTTTAAAAACGCGCATCTGATAACAGATGATTGGGAAATTCAGTTAAGTTTCAGTAAAAAGGGAAAGGTACTCGTCAATAAACATCGCAATAAAAGCACACCCAACACACAGAAAGCCAAGCCTGAAAAAGACCTACAGCATAACCAAGAAAGGAACAGGTTTGTCGAACAAGGCCGCCCTTATCTTAAGGAACTCGGTATTACAGATGCACAAGGCAATGTAATTCCGTCTATGTCCCGCAAATGGAAACAAATCAACAAATTTATTGAAGTCTTGTCTGCCGCGATTAAAAACACCGGCATAGCGCAACGCGATAAGGTTCATATTGCCGACTTTGGTTCCGGAAAAGCCTATTTGACATTTGCGGTACATGATTACCTTAACGATCAGCTCGGCGTAACCACACAAGTTACCGGCGTTGAACTTCGTCAAAACTTGGTCGACTTGTGCAATCAAACCGCAAGCAAGCTTTGTTTAAGCGATATTCATTTTGAGCAAGGTGACGTAAAACATTTTGCGGCACAAAATATTAACGTCATGATTGCACTTCATGCATGCGATACCGCAACCGATTACGCCATCCACATGGGTATTCGTACGGGTGCAGAAATCATCATGTGCTCGCCATGCTGCCATAAGCAAATTCGACCGCAACTAAAAAGCCCAAGCCTACTTGCGCCTGTTTTGCAACATGGCATTCATTTAGGACAAGAAGCCGAAATGATTACAGACGGATTACGCGCACTTTTATTGGAAGCTCACGGATACGACACCCAGGTTTTTGAATTCATTTCGCTGGAACACACCAGTAAAAATAAAATGATCCTTGCGCAAAAGCGCAAACAACCCAAAGACAGCGCCGAGATCTTGCAACAAATTTCGGCTATTAAAAGTTTTTATGGAATCCAAGAGCATTGTTTAGAAAAATTATTACAAGAAAGTGCTGCGTAAGGTTAATCCAAGCGAACTAAAACGTAGTAAAAATGTCTGTTATTTTGTAGTATCCATTACTCGTTTTTACAGGTCAGTAAGCCGCTAAACCCATTGGAGAACACTATGCAAAATATATCTACTATTCAGTCGGCTCAAACCCTGAGCCAAACAGATGTAAGCAAGGTGTTGCGCAACACCTATATGTTGCTGGGCCTTACTCTGGCATTCAGCGCGCTCACAGCTGGAATTTCTATGGCCGCCGGATTAAGCCATACAGTTGGACTGGTAATGAGTTTAGTTGCCTTAGGCCTAGTGTGGTTTGTTCTACCTAAAACCGCTAACTCCGCAACAGGTTTAGTGGTTGTCTTTGCCTTCACCGGTTTAATTGGTGGCAGCCTAGGCCCTATGCTGAACTTTTATTTAAAGATGGCAAATGGCGGCACCATTATCATGCAAGCTTTAGGTGGCACGGCCGCAGTGTTTATCGGCCTTTCGGCTTATGTGCTAACCACTCGTAAAAACTTTCAATTTTTAGGTGGTTTTGTTGCAGCTGGGCTAATGCTCATGATCGTAGCTTCATTGTTCGTGGTTATCGCCTCTTTGTTCGGTTACCAATTTTCAGCCGTTAGCTTGGCCATTTCAGCGGGTGTAGTGTTGTTGATGTCCGCCTTGATTCTTTATCAAACCAGCGAAATTATTCACGGCGGAGAAACTAACTACATTTTGGCAACCACGACCTTGTTTATGTCCATCATTAATTTATTTACCAGCTTGCTCCACTTACTAGGCGCAGCAAACGACGATTAATGGTTAAACTGGCTTATCAAGAGGCTCCTCACCTTTTAGGTCAGGAGCCTTTTTTCTTAACATACATTAACTTCGGGTAAAGCATGGCCGCTACCTATCTCTCCTTGGAATTCCTGGCGCCCGCTCTTGATTCGGGCGCTCTCATCCTTGTACCCAATAACCGTTTGCGGAATCACCTCCTGCGCGCCTACGCAACGCGCCAAACAGCAAAAGCCTGGCTGAAACCCAACATCCAAAGCCTAAGTCAATGGCTGGAGGGCTTGTGGGACAATCTACAAAACAATGGCGTAAGTTACTCCTGCGCCAAAGTCGCAACAAATTTGCAGCGACAAATTATTTGGGAAGCAGCCATTAAAAACTCTTCAATCGGTGACACTCTTCTCCAACCTAAACCTTTAGCCCAACAAGCAGATAGTGCTTTCAAAAACTTGGAGCTTTGGCGCCTGACTCAAAACCTATCAAATGACTATTTCATCGATCCTAAAAGCAATACCGCTCAATTCATCGAGTGGATAAAGGAATTTAAACGAGCCCTGAAAATTCAGAACTCTGTAACGCGAGAACATTCTTACGAACTTATCGCGCAAGCATTTGAGCTAGGGCACCTACCAAAGCTGGATAATATTTATCTAGAAGGGTTTGATGACATTCCGCCCTTAATGCAACATGTGCTGGAAATTGCAGCGCACAATTTAGTTCGGCTACCCGCTCAAAACACCGCTCAACCAATACTGCATAGAACGCAACTGGACACGTTTGAAGATGAAATAACCGCAGCGGCGTTGTGGAGTTTTTCTGAAATACAAGCCAACCCCGATAAAGCGTTAATTGGCATTGTTGTACCCAACCTTGGACAAAGCCGTGATCAAGTTGAACGTATATTTACCGAAGTTTTTGAAGCATACTCGATCTTGCCAAGCGTAGCTCGCTACACCCTGCCCTTTAACTTTTCAGCCGGAACACCTTTAGGTAATACACCGCTAATATCAAGCGTTTTCGATATATTGGATCTACAACAAGACAATTGGCCACTGGAAAAAATGTGCAATTTTTTGACGTCGCCTTTTTGGGGTGATGAATCGAAGGAAACGATTGTTCGCACCCACCTTACTACAGAGCTACGCAAACTTGGGCGTTTAACGCTCAGCACTAGTGACCTTCGTTTTTGCCTAAGCAAGCTGGAAACGCGCATTCCCGAATTTGCCAAACTCGAATTGGGAAAACAATTTGAAGAAATGGGAAACTTATTGCGCCGAAGATTTGACAACAAGTCAGCAAGTGACTGGTTAATCGTTTTCGACCAATTGCTCAGCCTAATGAATTGGCCGGGATCCCGTCGTTTGGATTCACAGGAATACCAGCAGCTAAACCAATGGTTTGAAGTGCGCGATCAATTTGCCAGCATGGATAATTATTCCGCTCACATCAGCTACGCTCAAGCCTGTCGCTATCTGCGTGAGATTGCTGATAAAACACCTTTTCAAGCACAAACTCCTGATTCACCTATTCAAATTCTGGGTGCACTTGAAGCCGCCGGTTTGCAATTCAGTCACCTGTGGGTAATGGGCTTGAACGACAGCCAATGGCCACCCGTTCCTGCGCCCAACCCCTTACTACCACTGCAGTTGCAACGTGAACACAATATGCCTCACGCCAGCGCAACGCGCGAACTTGAAATTGCCCAAGGCCTTACTCAGCGCTATAAACAATCCGCGGCAAATATTATTTTTAGTAGTGCACATCGCGATGGCGACAATGAGCTGCGTCCCAGCGCTTTAATACGCGATATTCCATTAATCCCTGTTTCACAAATACTCGAGCAAAAAAAATCTAGCCTTCAAACCTATTACGAACAATTGCAACAGGCATCACAACTAGATCTTATCCACGATTCAAACGGACCAGAATTACAACCTGAAGAACCTGTTCGTGGTGGGAGTCAATTATTTAAGTTGCAAGCTTCCTGCCCCTTTGAAGCCTTTGTACGTTTACGTTTAGGTGCCAATAATCCTGATGAACCCGTCTTAGGTTTTAGCCCCGCAGAGCGAGGCAATTTACTGCATGAGTCACTCGCCATTATTTGGCAAGAACTGGAAACGTCCGATGGCTTGGCGAACTTAGATGACCAAGCTTTGCAAGCCATGATCAGCAATATCGTTAAAGAAATTGTGAGCAAAACTCAAGCGCGCAACCCTCGCAAGTTGGGCAAAGTTTATTGCGATATTGAACACAACCGCCTTACGCAATTATTGACTGAGTGGTTGATCAGCGAACGGGATCGCCCAAGCTTTAAAGTTATTGCGATTGAACAGGAGAGTGATATTGAATTTGCCGGTTTGCGGTTAAAACTGCGCGTTGACCGAATCGATGAATTTTTTAACGGTGACCGCCTGATCATTGATTACAAAACGGGTAACGCACACTCAAAGAGCTGGCAAGGTGATCGCATCACCGAACCACAACTTCCGCTCTACGCTGTGACACAAGGAAATATTTCTGCGATTAGCTTTGCCCAAATTAATCGCAAGCAACAAAAATGGGATGGCCTTGGCGAACTGCACGATGCAAACCTGAATCAACCGGGAGTAAAACCGAGCGACGACTGGCGGCATCAACTTCAGGAATGGCATAATCAATTGCAAAAGCTCGCCGACGATTTTATATCTGGCGATGCACGTGTCGACTTTAAAGATAAAACCGTCGAGTCTTATGCTACAGATTTAATTCCACTCACTCGGTTACCCGATGCTGATGCACTACAGCTGATTGCAGCAAAAGGTGACCAAGTATGAATCAACCTATCGATTTTCTCGCGCGCCAAGCTGCTCTAGATCCAAATCGTTCTTTCGCCGTGAGCGCTCCAGCAGGGTCTGGAAAAACCGGTTTGCTTACACAACGACTTTTAAAATTACTAAGCCTTTGTGACACCCCGGAAGAAGTGCTTGCCATTACCTTCACACGCAAAGCAGCTGGCGAAATGCAGGACCGCGTTTTGCAAGCATTATGGAGAGCAAAAGAAGAACCACAACCCGCCAGCGCCCATGATTTACTTACCTGGCAACTCGCAACCAATTTATTAGCGCACGACGCCGAAAAACAATGGAATCTTTTGCAGTGCCCGCAACGTTTACGCATTCAAACAATCGATAGTTTATGCAGCGCTATAGCGCGTCAACTTCCTATTGCCAGCGGTTTTGGAAGTCAACCAAAACCGGGAGATGATACTGATGCGGCTTATCGACAAGCCGTCCATCAACTATTAAATGAGTTGGAATCAGAAAGTGATGTGCGAAATGACCTACAACGCTTGCTCGAACATTTAGACAACAATTTGCCTGCGCTGGAAGCATTATTGGTCGCACTCTTAGCGAAACGCGATCAATGGTTAGGTTTAGTTTTTCAAGCCCAACATAAAAATGCACGCCCTTATCTGGAAAATGTTTTACAGGAAATCGTTCTGGACAGCTTAACGGCTGCTCGTAATGTTTTGTTGTTACACGGAAGCGAGCTGGCGTCTATCGCCGATTGGGCAGCCGGAAATTTGCTTGCCGCTTCAACATCAAGTCTTATCGCAAAACTACATGGTATTGCAGGTTTGCCGAATGTTGCTTTAACCGATTTGGAACAATGGATTGCCATTGCCGAACTTTTACTGACCGGTGATGGCACATTTAGAAAGGCATTGAATAAAAATCAAGGCTTCCCCACTGCGAAAGAAAATAAAGAAAGTGCCACTTACAAAAACCGTTTTGCCGAAATGGTAAACGCTATAGAGGATTTAGATCCGAAAGCAGCTGATATTATTCATGAGCTACGCAGCTTACCTCCCCTTCACTACGAGGAAAGCCAATGGGAATTATTGGATAGCCTCACACGCTTGTTGCCGCGCTTGGCAGCAATACTGGATCTCGTTTTCGCGCAAAGTGGTGAAACTGATTTTACTGCCGTAAGCCAAGCAGCATTAACAGCTTTGGGGTTTGATGACTCACCGAGTGATATAGCGCTTCAGCTCGATTATCGCATACGCCATATTTTGGTGGATGAGTTTCAAGACACCGCCAGTACGCAACTCGAATTGTTGCAAAAACTAACCGCAGGTTGGCAAGCTGGCGATGGACGCAGTTTGTTTATCGTCGGCGACGGCATGCAAAGTTGTTACAGCTTTCGCAATGCAAATGTGGGGATTTTTCTTGAAGCGCGCGCACAAGGCATCGGGCATTTGCCCTTGGAAAAATTAGACCTGACCGTAAACTTCCGGTCGCAAAGTGGCATTGTTAATTGGGTTAATCTGCAGTTTATGTCTGCGTTTCCAGCACAGGATGACATTAGCCGTGGCGCCGTGAAGTATTCACCGTCTAATGCATTTAAACCCGAACTTGAAGGCAATGCTGTTGAGCTTTATATAAGTCCTTATACAAAAACTAGCGACTCTACATCATACGATAACAAAGACGAGGACGACGAAACCGCTGGTGAAGAACGCTACTTTGCAGAATTGCGCGAAGCGGAATCAGTGGCAACTTTAATCAAGGATATTCGCCGTAAACTCCCCAGCGACACAGTTGCTTTACTCGCCCGCGGAAGAAATCATCTCCAACATATTTTTCCGGCTATGAGTCATCTTGGACTAAGCTGGCAAGCAACTGACATTGATAGCCTTGCGCAGCGCATGGCTATTATTGATCTCACCAGTCTTACTCGTGCACTTTTAAATTCCGCTGACCGCATTGCCTGGTTATCTGTTTTACGCGCGCCTTGGTGTGGTTTGGATTTAAAAGACTTACATGCACTGGCAAATACACAGCTTGGTGAAACAAATCCTATTGGCAAACCAACCGATTTCCCCTTCATTTGGCAACAAGTGCTGTGCTATGAAAGGATTGATGCGCTAAGTGCCGTTGGACGTCAAAGCCTAAAGCGATTTATAGATGTCGTTAAACCTGCTCTCGCAACGCGCCAACGCAAGCCTCTGCGCCAATGGCTCGAGGGAACTTGGCTGGCTTTGGGTGGCCCAGCTACCTTATTAGACCCGCAAGATCTCAACGACACACCGACTTTCTTCGCTTTAGTTGAGCAACACCAACAAAGTGGCAACATCAAAGACTGGAATAAATTTCATCGGGCGATAGAAAAACTTTATGCAGCACCGCGTCAAGATGCGGATGCAAAACTGCAAGTTATGACCATGCATAAATCCAAAGGTCTTGAATTTGATCATGTGATTATCCCCAGATTACACAAGCTATCACCGAGCGATGGTCAGCAACTGCTGCTATGGCGTGAGCGATTGAATCACCATGGCGAGCGCCAGCTATTGCTTGGCCCGCTCGCGCCTGTAGGGGGCGATAAAGACAAGCTTTATAAATACATTCAAAAAGAATCTTCCCTACAATTGGATTACGAAGCGACTCGACTTTTTTATGTGGGCTGCACACGTGCCATAAAGAAATTGTATTTGTTTGCTACTCTGGCTAAAACTGAAGAGGATGTTTGGAAAAATCCTCCCAAGAAATCTTTATTGAACACGATTTGGCCCAAGGTTAAGGACGATGTGAAATTAGCATCTCCCGAATCTTTTTCTCAAAGCAACTCAACGCTTTCAACAGCAACGAGGGTAAAGCAAACATTTGCAAGACCTGGCTTACAACAATTGCTGAGATTAAAGCCCGATTGGATTGCGCCCACGCTGGATGACAATCAGCTCCTAAAGAAATATCGCGGCAAAGAATTTGGCGATGATGAAAATATTCCAGAGCTTGAAACGCGAAGCGCGAAACTAGCGCGCCACACCGGTACACTTATTCATCGTGCTTTGCAAAATCTGATCGGCATGCGACAGGATTTTATGTATGAAAGCTGGATCGCAACTCAGGAGCCATTCTGGAATATTCAGCTAGCGCAATTAGGCTGGAAAGCTGAGGAAATTTCTCTAGCCAAACAAAAAATCATTCGTGCTATTAAAAACACCTTGGAAGATAGCCATGGGCGCTGGCTTTTAGATGCGAGCCATGCGGAGAGCGCGAGTGAATTAGCGATTACCTACGCACAAGGAAACCAACCGGATGTAAAACTCAGGGAAAACATCGTTGACCGAACCTTTGTTGAAGAAGGAATTCGTTGGATCATTGACTACAAAAGCAGTGAGCCCAGTGCAGGCCAAACTATTTCTGATTTCATCGTTCAGGAAACCAATGCCTACCGCAATCAGCTAATACGTTATAAAAACTGCTTTGCTGCTTTGGGTGATCAAACCATAAAGCTCGGCCTTTATTTCCCGCTGCTTGAGCATACCCAAAGATTTATTGAAGTGGAGGTTTAATTGATGAAGCTCGTTTACACCAACGAAAACACCTTACTGATTGGTAATGTTCAAAATATTTTGAATAACGCTGGAATTCTTACTTGCCTAAAAAATGAATACGCCGGTGGCGCTTCCGGAGACCTTTCATTCTTAAATACTTGGCAGGAATTATGGATTGTGAATGATGAAGACTATGAGCGAGCGACCGATCTCATCAACCAAAGCTCACATAAAGATACAAACGACTGGCTGTGCACAAAATGCGGTGAGAACAACTCATCCGCATTTGATTTCTGCTGGAACTGCGAAAGCGAAAACACTTACACAGCCTAAATTAAAAATCTCGCTTTCCCGAATAATTGGAAAGCGAGCATTCATTTAAAATTTATACACAATGGTCGCAGAGGTAGTCGTATCTGTTTTTTCTTTACCCGGTGAAACCTTTGAATCACTTGCCACTGCAAAACCAATCTTCATTTGCATGGCGTTAGTGATTGAAGCCGCTACAGAAGTCTCGCTTAAGGTACGTGTGTTATCAGATCCACTTTCGATACTTAAGATCTGTTTAAAAACCGCCGTCTGACTAAACTTCCATTCAATCTCGCTAGCCAAACGCAACAGGGCACCCTGCTCTTTTTCGGCCACGTAAGGATCTGCTGCTGTACCAAGACCTGTTATTTTTTCACCGCGAAAATAGCCTGGGCCCGCTTCCGCGAACCAATTAAATGTTTCCGTCGAATAAAGCCAATCACCATAACCTAATGCGACTGTTTCGTAAGTTTTATAAGCGCCAAATTTGTCGTGAGTGTAAGACGCGAAACCAAATAAGTAAGACTTCTTTTCAGCGTCCTTCGTCGTTCCGCCTTCGAGCAAATAAGCAGACTTTGCAGACACCAAATATTTGTCAGCCGTTTTCTCTTTGGATTTGGTGTTGTCGTCTTGTAGAACCTGATCTTCTTTGTAAAGCGAACTCAGAATATATTCGTTCATAAACTTAGTCAGGCTTTGTTTTGCATCCAGTTTGCTATGCAGGCTTGTGGTTTCTGTGTTACCGAAGTCGCTATAGCACCAACCTCTACCTCAACTTGCCAAGGACGCACTTCATCCGCGACTGATGCAACGGACCATGAAACAGCTAAAGCAACTATAGATTTTTTCAACATACTAATATCCTTAATTCCATCAACATACCATCTAAAGACTAAGTCAGATCGAACTATCCTACGGTTCGCTAACATACCTTAATAACTTGAAATAAAAAAAGCGGATGGCTTTCGCACATCCGCTTTTTAGCAACACTACAAATCATTATTTCTCAACAAATGCACGCTCAATTACGTAATCGCCTTGTTCACCAATACGCGGTGAAATTTTAAACCCACGTGCATCAAGAAGCTCACAAGTGCTCGCTAACATCTCAGGGCTACCACACAACATAGCGCGATCTGTTTCGGGATTGAATGGTGGCAAACCTATATCTTCAAACAACTTACCGCTCTCAACCAAATCAGTCAGGCGACCTTGGTTACGGAAAGGCTCACGAGTTACTGATGGATAGTAAATTAATTTTTCACGCACCAAATCGCCAAAGAATTCGTTGTTGGGCAATTCATTGGTGATGTAATCCATATAAGCCAATTCGCTAACAGTGCGCACACCGTGGAATAGCACGACTTTTTCAAACTTTTCGTATACAGATGGATCACGAATCAAACTCAAGAATGGAGCTAAACCTGTACCCGTGCTCAAGTAATACAAATGCTTACCTGGTTTCAAGTCGTCAACCAACAAAGAACCAGTCGGCTTCTTACCCACGAGAATCTCATCACCTACTTTCAAATTTTGCAAGTGAGAGGTTAAGGGGCCGTTTGGAACCTTAATACTAAAAAACTCCAACTCTTCTTCATAGTTGGCGCTGGCGATACTGTAAGCACGCAACAAAGGGCGACCGTTAATTTCCAAACCGATCATAACGAATTGACCATTTTCAAAACGCAGCGCGTCGGAACGTGTCGTTGTAAAGCTAAACAGGGATTCATTCCAGTGACGAACGCTTAATACTTTTTCGGGAGCTACAGCAGCCATGTGTGTTTTACCTTGAGGAAGTTCTTTAAATAAAAATTACAGACAATATTCTTAGTAACCGCAATTAATTTTTAATTGCGGCCGTAATCTTTGGAATTACATCAAACAAATCCGCCACTAAACCGTAATCAGCCCATTGGAAAATTTGCGCATCAGGGTCTTGGTTAATCGCAATAATCGTGCGGCTTTCTTTCATGCCCGCAATATGTTGCGCTGCGCCAGACACACCTATTGCAATGTAAACATCAGGTGCCACCACAGTACCGGTTTGGCCTACTTGCCATTCATTAGGCGCAAAGCCCGCATCAACTGCAGCGCGTGTAGCACCAATAGCGGCATTTAATTTACCGGCAAGTGGAGACATAAGCTCTTCAAACTTCTCTGCACTACCAAGCGAGCGACCGCCGGTAACAATAACGCGCGCTGTACCTAACTCTGGGCGCTCACTGACTTGAATATTTTCGCTGATATAACGCGATAAACCTGCGTCAGCACCCGTTGCGATTGTTTCTATAGGTGCAGATTGATCGCCATCTTTCGCCGCCGTAAATGCAGTTGGGCGAACGGTTAATAGTTTAACGGCCTCGGCAGTTTGCACAGTCGCATTTAAATTACCTGCGTAGAGCGGGCGCAAATAAGTTGATGGATCGATGATTTTAGTCACTTCTGAAACCATATCCACATCAAGCAAAGCTGCTACACGTGGCAACAGGTTTTTACCAAAGCTGGACGCTGGTGCAACAACGTGGGAATAGTTTGCTGCAATGCCCACAACAACCGGTGCAAAATTTTCCGCAAGTGGTTTAGCGTAAGCTGCATTATCAGCAACCAATACACGCGCAACACCTTGCACACGCGCAGCTTGCTGAGCAATAGAATCCAGATTGTGCCCAATCACCAGCACATCAACATTCCCGCCTAATTGAGAGGCCGCGGTGATGGCAGAGCGAGTAGCAGCTTTTAATGACTGATCAAATTCCGCAATTAATAAAACAGACATTTAGTTCACCTTCACTTGCGCTTGCAAGACATCGATCAATTCTTCAAGACTGTTAAGTATTTTTCCGGGCGCACGCGCAGGTGGTTCGGCAACATTCACGGTGCCTACTTTGCTCGCGGTGTTGAGATTCAGATCGGCAATGGCGATAGTTTCGAGTGGCTTTTTCTTCGCCATCATCATGTTAGGCAACTTGATATAACGCGGATCGTTCAAACGCAAATCTGCAGTAATCACCGCAGGCAGATTCAATTCAATCGTTTCCTGACCACCGTCAATCTCACGAGTCACTTCAACTTGTCCATCGGCGACTTTAACCTTGGATGCAAAAGTCGCTTGGCCAACATTCAACAAAGCGGCAAGCATTTGGCCCACTTCGGCCGCGTCATCATCAATAGCTTGTTTGCCAATTAACACCAACTCGGGCGATTCACGTTTGGCGATCTCGCGCAGCACTTTTGCGGTAGCAAGCGAATTCAAATGATCCGCTGTTTCAACCAGAATGGCGCGATCAGCACCAAGCGCCAAGGCGTGGCGCAACACATCTTGCGCATTAGCAGCGCCAGCGGTAACCACGACAATCTCGGTCGCTACGCCAGCCTCTTTGAGGCGAACCGCTTCTTCAACAGCGTGCTCGTCGAAAGGGTTAATACTCATTTTGGCGCTGGCGATATCCGCCCCGCTGCCATCCGCTTTCGCACGCACACGCACGTTGTGATCCACCACGCGCTTGATTCCAACCAACACTTTCATGCAACTAGCTCCATTAAACTTTGGAAACTTTGGGTCATTTTGTAAATGCTTGAATTATAAGCACTTGAAGGATATATGTAAAATTGATTACTCTTATATTGTTAATCAGAAAAACTGATATAAAGCCTTCAATTCTATGGCGCGCATTATAGAGGGTTGAAGCTTCCGAGGGTGATGTCTTTAGCCGCTGAAAGTCCAATTTAATCAAGTTTTTGAACGTTTCTTATAAGTCGTGAGCCAGCTATGAAATTTAGCCTTCGCCAACTCGAAGTTTTGGTCGCCATCGGGCGCGAGAGCAGCGTGTCGCGCGCAGCGGAAGCGCTATCTATGACGCAATCCGCAACCAGCATGGCACTGGCAGAGCTGGAAAAGCAGTTCAACACCCGGCTGTTTGATCGCCAAGGTAAACGCTTGCAGTTAAATACCGAAGGCCGCGAACTCTTACCCCGAGCTATGGAGTTACTAGATCGCGCTCAGGAACTGGAGGATTTGCTGGAGGGTAAAAGCGGAACCGGCTCCCTTCGTATTGGCGCAACACTCACGATTGGTAACTACCTCGCTACCCTGCTCATTGGCGACTACATGCAACAGAACCCGGGTAGCCGAGTTGAATTAGCAGTACAAAACACATCCACCATTATCGACCAAGTGGCTCACTTCAAGCTCGATTTAGGTTTGGTTGAAGGCGACAGCCATCACCCCGACCTCGAAATCACGCCTTGGGTAGCCGACGAACTGGTTATTTTTGCAGCGCCCGATCATCGGCTCGCAGGGAACAAGAATTTATGTGTGGATGACCTGATTAATGAAAACTGGATTTTGCGCGAGCGCGGATCGGGAACCCGACAGGTATTCGACGCTGCGTTGCGCCATCAACTAACCCATTTAAAAGTGCTGCTGGAGTTAGAGCATACAGAGGCGATTAAACGTGCCGTCGAATCCGGTTTAGGTATTGGCTGTATTTCCCGCCTTGCGTTAAAAGACGCATTCAGACGCGGAAGCCTTGTGCCATTAGAAGTTGAAGGTTTAGATTTAAAAAGGCAGTTTAATTTTGTGTTGCATAAACAGAAATTTTTAACCGCCGGCATCACGAGCTTCTTAAGCTTGTGCCGCGAAGCAACCGAAAACGTGAGCCGTAGCGATTTGATTATTTTGCGTAAACCTGACGGCAAACCAGTGGAGTATCGCTAACACGTCAATAGCGATACTCCGCAGATCCACTCATTAGATTCACTCATTAGAATCTCTCAACCGCATGAGCCTCTCTCGCGCCGCCTTGCGCTCTTCTGGCGTCATATTTTTAAAGCGTTCGCGCATTTTTTGCTTTCTCTCCGGCGACATAGATTGCCACTTCTCGCGAATTATTTTTTTATCGCTTTCGGGGAGCGACTGAAACCACTCCAGACGCTTGCGAACCTCTGCTTTTTGGTCGCTCGGTAAACTATTGAAATCCTGATAACGCTTGCGCAAATGTTGCTTTTGATCTTCGGGCAAACTTTTCCATTTTTCAAAGCGGTCCAACATTTTTTGTTGTTGCTCTGGCTTAAGACTGGAGAACTTATCCGCTTTTTTCAGCATTTGCTGGCGGCGCTCTGCAGGCATTTGATCCCATTTAGGCTGTACAGGTGCAAGCAACTCCTGTTGAGCGGGCGTTAATTGATTCCATTGCGGCGCTGATTCCGCAAAAAGCATTGGCGCAAAGAATAGGCACACGAGAAAAATAATCGGTTTCATAGCGGTGCTCCTTTTGCGCTCACGCTGGATGAACGTGAGGATGAGGACGTATCTTTTAAGGATGTAGTTTTAGTCATAGAAGTTGCATTAGTTTGCGCTGGGTGCTGGCCATTTAAACGTGGCGACTGGGAATCATCTGTTTGGGTTGCGTCCTTCTCATCTTTGAGGCTATAAATTTGATCGTACTCAAGTGGGTCCAAAATTTCGCCTTGCTCGTCGCTGTATTCCATCATGTAATCCCAAAACTCTTGTGTCGGTTTTACGCCACCCGCCATTACCCATGCACTGGCTAAAAGTACTGTAAATAATGCAGATTTACCGACTTTCGCATACTTAGGCATCGGTATCCTCCAATGCCATTAACATATCAATGTCATCCATTTCTTCCGCAGACAAGGGAATATCTTGCGCTGCAATTTCAAGCTCTGAATCAATTGTTGCTTTATTTGAGAAATGTTGAGTAGCCACGGGAATCAGTAAAAGCGCAGCGATGCTCGCAGCCGCGCTCAGTGCAATCCATTTAGACCTTGACGACGTGCTCAACGCCTTTACGCGCGCATTTTTTAAACGCTGCAAACTCAACTCATCAATATCATCCAAACTTTTATCAAGCGCTTGATTCACTGTTTGAATAAAGACTTGGTTGGCGTCGTCCCGATTTTCAGGTTCATTTTCTTTCTGCATTTCAATCTCCTTAAGCATTTCTGCCCAAGTACTCTCTTATGGTTTGCAAAGCTCTGAAGTAATGTGTTTTAACACTTCCCTCACTACATTCCATTGCAGATGCAGTCTCCGCAACATCAAAACCCTCCCAAGCTCGCAACATAAATGCTTGGCGTTGGCGCAATGGAAGTTGCTCAAGCGCGCTGATAACACGTTGAACATCGCTCGCACGAGCCAACAATTCAGCGGGATCTTGTTCGCGCTCATCAACAACGGAATTAATAATATCTTCACCTTCGTCTTCAAATTCCGGCGTCGATTGCCAAAACCATTTTTTTTGACGCGTTTGCTGGCGATGCCAATCCATGATGCGATGCTGCAAAATCCGCTGAAATAACAAAGGCCATTCCGCTGAAGAACGATCGCGATAGTGTTGAACGAGCTTTGTCATTGCATCCTGAACAATATCCAAAGCATCCGCCGACCTACGCGTGCTCAACATAGCGGTGCGATAGGCTCGTCGCTCAACTTGACGCAAAAAATCATCGAGCGAAAGCGCAAGCGTTTTCACGTCCGATAAATTTTCTGCATCAGGCGAACTATTCGCTAACATCAATACGTCCAAAGGCCACTTATCCTGTCAGTATAAACTGATTTACCACCTAAGCTGCGCCACTTAAGTGGCGCGCTATTTGGTCGATCTTATTGGCCACTTCTTTTTAAGGGACGCACACGCGTAGTCGTTTGCGTCTCTCCACCCTCTGGCGTTACGGAAATTTGCTTGGTCACTGTGTTGGCTTCTTTGTCGATAGTGGCATCAACAGAACGATCCACCACTTTTCCGTCCGAGTTAGTGAAATGGCCTTGGGAGGCATAACCGTTTTCGGTTTTGTGACTCACATTTTCACCATTGTAGGTTTTGCCTTCAAAGGTGGTGCCGGACGTTGTTCTCGTTCTGGTGCCAGCATCTCTATCGCGCGCCACTTCGGTTCTGCGCGAAGCAGTTGCGCCCTCGTCATCCGTTTTATTCAGAGTGTGAACAAAGCCATTACCTGTTTTCGTTTTGGTGGATTCGCGGTTTACCACATTGTGCTTGTGGTGCTTGGCAGCAGGTTCAGCAGCAAAAGTCGGAAGGCTGATAAGAGTTGAAATCAGGGCAACGGATAAAAGGCTTTTTGAGAATCTAGCGTTAAACATGGTTTACTCCAGTGGGTTGTTAAGGTGCTATTGGCACCTTCATGAGTATTAACGAGGTTGCTCAGCTTTGGTTGACATAGAAATCAGATTTTTTGCAAATACCAGCGCTTGGAACAAATGAGCAAAGCTGTCACACAAGTAGCTTTATAAAGGCCAGTATTTGGGATTGGTTTAGATTCAATTAGGATGGATATTTCTCATTACCCTAAATTTGCTTAGATCAGCGCACTAAAAAGTATCTTCTACCTATACATATTGCTTACTTTTATGGCGATAATTAAAAAAAATATCTACAAAACAGATTTCTTTTAAGTAGAATAGCCTCCAAATTGACCAATTTAACGGAAATCCATAATGACTGACATTCAAGTAGATGACCTCAATGTGGTATCGCAAGAGTTGCTGATATCACCTGCCGCGCTCAAGGCAGAAATTCCTTTGTCCGATAAGGCCCGCGACGTAGTTACTCAAGGTCGCGCCGTTGTCCGTGACATTCTTGATCGCAAAGACCACCGCATATTTCTGGTGATTGGCCCCTGCTCTATTCACGATGTGGAAGCAGCCAAAGATTACGCCCAGCGCCTCAAGAAACTAGCCGATGAAGTAAGCGACACCATTTATATCGTTATGCGCGTCTACTTTGAAAAGCCACGCACTACCGTTGGCTGGAAAGGCTTGATCAACGACCCTTACTTAAATGACTCCTTCAAGATACAAGAAGGTTTACATATCGGCCGTAAGTTATTGTTAGATATAGCAGAATTAGGTTTGCCCGCGGCGACTGAAGCGCTCGATCCTATTTCTCCACAGTACCTACATGACTTGATTAGCTGGTCTGCGATTGGTGCGCGTACCACCGAATCGCAAACCCATCGCGAGATGGCAAGCGGTTTGTCCTCGGCAGTTGGCTTTAAGAACGGTACTGATGGCGGCTTAACCGTGGCAATTAATGCTCTGCAATCTGTGTCTAAACCGCACAGATTTCTAGGCATCAATACCGAAGGTCAAGTCGCCATTATTCATACACGCGGCAATGCTTACGGGCATGTGGTTTTGCGCGGTGGAAACGGCAAACCTAACTACGACTCTGTGAGTGTGGCCCTGTGCGAGCAGGAACTAGCTAAAGCCAAGGTTACGCCAAATATCATGGTGGACTGCAGCCACGCCAACTCCAATAAAAACCACGAGCTTCAAACGCTAGTGATGGAAAACGTGGCAAATCAGATTCTGGAGGGCAACAAATCGATCATCGGATTGATGGTTGAAAGTAACATTGGCGCCGGCAATCAGAGCATTCCAGAGGACTTGTGTAACCTCAAATATGGCGTTTCGGTAACAGATGCGTGTATTGACTGGGTAACAACTGAAAATGCTGTGCGCAAAATGCGTGACACCGTCAAAGAAAGCCTTCTTAAGAGAAAGCTTTAGTTATAAGAAATATCCTTTTGATTTTTAAATAAAAAAGCGGCAAATGCCGCTTTTTTATTATTCAAAATACGCCTTTTAATTACCTTTTTTGGACATTTTTAAAAAACTTCGTACTAAGAATTCTTAGCAATTAATAAATCAGCCTGATAAATTCTTTCTCAACGGACTGCCAATAGCTCGACTACATAAAAATATAACGAAGTCATTATGCGTTAGGTCGGTTCAGATTGAGTTTGCAAGTCATCTGCTCCTCCGATTATGTACGCAAGACTTCCGCCGGTTTAACCCTTTAAATGCGTTTAAAGTTTCAGCGGAGTACAGCATGGCAACAAGTCAACATGCCTTTCAGTCGCAAAGCGATTTATCCCAACACTTTGCACAAATTCATGCCCATCCAAGGGCGATCGATCTGGAGCACGTCAGCGTAAGCCAATTGCTCGGTCGGGATTACCTTTTCATCAACAGCAACGAGGTCGAGTTACCACTCAGCAACAAATCATTTGCGCAGGTGCTTTTAGACGACCTTATTCAACGCTTGGGGCTAACTGAAGCCCACACGGTGGCAATTAGCGTTGAAGAACTTGTGGGCGGAAAGCTGAGCTTTGTTCGTCATGATCTAAGCTGGCATAAACACAAGATCTGTAAGATTGAGAGCACAGCAATAACGAACGCTGAGCAACATGAATTTATGGAAATGATCTGGCGTTGCAGTACAGCCGCTCAGGAATACTGATTCATCCCGCCACACCAACACAAAAAACGCCGTGCTAAAAACATGGCGTTTTTTATTGCCGCTCCTCTAGACTCCCAACTACGCGAAATAAAGCCAAACCAAACACGCGTCCTATTATATTAACGATGAGAACTTTCGTCGGACGACCAAGGTAATGTCAAAACCAGTCCCCGCCCAAACAACGAGAGAAACACATATCCGGCGCAGCGTTTGCATTGAGCAATTCATCACAACGGCTACAGTTTTTTACAGCAGCTGCACCCCCTAAATGATGGCTTGGCCTGTGACAAGTAGGCTATAGTAAGCCCTCGCTCGCCACAGCCAATTTTGGGCTGTCGTTTAACACTTGAGATTTGTTTATGTATCCTTTGTTTTCACGTCTGTTACGCACGTCAGTTTTATCTCTTGGCCTTGCCCTTAGTCTAACCAGTTTTGCACTTAACGACACGGCAAAGACCGCCGAACTAAAACCACTCGATATCCAGTCCAAAACTAGTGTGGAGATCGTGAATCAGCTGAGCGAACATCACTACCGTAAGCAGGAATTGAATGACAGCTTGAGCTCGCGCTTTTTGGACGAGTATTTAAAAACGCTCGATAACTCTAAAAACATTTTTCTTGCGTCGGATATCGCAGAGTTTGATAAATATCGCAAATCATTTGATGATGATTTCAAAGCAGGAAAATTGAACAACGGCTTCGCAATTTACAATCGCTTTGGTGAGCGTTATGTCGCACGCCTCAATCGTGTTATTGCGTTACTGGATGACAAAAAAGTTCAATTTACGTTTGATACCGATGAAACCTACAACCCAGATCGCAAAACCGCCGCTTGGCCAGCGAACGCAGAAGAAGCCGATAAGCTGTGGATGCAAAATATCAAGGCCAGCTTATTGAGTTCAATGCTTGGCGGAAAAACACTTGAGGAAAGCCGTAGCAACTTGCGTAAAAGATTTGTCACGCAATTGCGTTACTTCAACCAACAAACATCTGAGGAAGTCTTCAGCATCATCATGAATTCGCTGACGATGTTGTTCGACCCGCACACCAACTATCTTTCACCCGACAACTCACAAAACTTCACCACCAGCATGACCAACAAATTTGAAGGCATTGGTGCAGAATTGAAGACTGATGAAGATTACACCAAGGTTGCACGCTTAATTCCTGCAAGCCCAGCCGAGAAGCAAGGCCAACTAAAACCTAACGATAAAATCGTCGGTGTAGCGCAAGGAGAGAAAGGCGAGTTTGAAGATATTATCGGCTGGCGACTCACGGACGTAGTTAAAAAAATCAAAGGCCCAAAAGGAACGATTGTTCGTTTGGAGGTGATTGCCGCTGACCCAACAGTTACGCAGCACAAAATTATTTCGATTAAGCGCGACACCATCGAGCTGGAAGAACAAAAAGCCAAAAAAGCTATTTTGAATGTTAAAAATGGAACGCAAAACTTAAAGCTTGGCGTTATCGACATCCCCGTGTTCTATGGCAACTTTGACCCCAACTCTAGCGTCGGCCGTGATGTTTATCGCTTACTACAAGAACTGAGACAAGAAAATATTGATGGACTTATTTTAGACTTACGTGAAAACGGCGGTGGCTCATTACCGGAAGCGGCAACGCTTACCAACTTGTTCGTTGATCCGGGCCCAGTTGTACAAATTCGCCAAGCAGATGACGTTATCTCGCGCGATGTACGTGCTGTTGTGCCAGCAGTTTATCGCGGCCCACTAATTGTATTGATCAACCGTTTTAGCGCATCTGCATCTGAAATTTTCGCTGGCGCCATTCAAGATTACGGCCGTGGATTAGTTGTAGGCTCTACCACTTGGGGCAAAGGCTCAGTGCAAAGCTATATGCCTATCGATAAAGGTGAAGGCAACATTAAAATCACTCAAGCGAAATTCTATCGTATATCGGGTGATAGCACTCAACATCGCGGTGTGATTCCAGATATTGAATTGCCAAGCTTGGTTGATACTAAAGAATTGGGTGAGAGCGCTTACGATAACGCATTACCTTGGGATCAAATCCGTGCCGCGCCGCACGATGTGTATTTCAACATGAAAGATATTCTGCCCGCGCTCAAACCTGCACATGAAGAACGCATGAAAGCAGACCCGGAGTTTGTTTACTTGAAACAACAAGCAGCGCTCTATGAAGAGCTGAACAGCAAGAAGGCAGTTTCTTTGAAACTTTCCGTTCGCCAACAAGAGCAGCAAAAAACCGAGCAGCGCACATTGGAAATTGAAAACCAAAAACGCAAAGCCAAGGGCGAGCCAACATATGCCAATTATGCAGACTACAAAGCGAAAGAATTGAAAAAGGATGAAGACGAATCTGCCGCACCTAAGAAAAAGGAATTCGAGCCGGAAAAAGATCCTTACCTTGTAGAAACGGGTAAAATTTTGGGCGACTTCATTTTACAAACTAAAAAGCAGGTTGCGCAAAAAGCAGTACCGTAATTTTTAAAAGAACAACCAGAACCCGAGTTGTCTAACTCGGGTTTTTTTATAGCAGGAATTTAATAATGAAAGTTGTATCCTTTAACGTAAATAGCATTCGCCAACGCATGGGGCATCTACAGGCTGTTGTAGATCACCACGCTCCGGATTTTATCGGATTACAAGAAACTAAAGTCAACGACCCGGACTTCCCTATCGCCGAGGTTGAAAAATTGGGTTACCACTTTGCGTTCCACGGGCAAAAAACCCACTACGGCGTTGCCCTTCTTTCGAAATATCCATTCAAGCATACCTTGAAAGGTTTCCCGGGGGACGACGAAACTTCGCAGAAGCGTTTTATCGGCGGCACCTTTGATACTCCATTAGGTGAAGTGGTTGTTTTAAACGGTTACTTTCCGCAAGGCGAAAGCCGCGACCACGCCGTTAAATTCCCAGCCAAGCAAAAATTCTACGCCGACCTCTATGCTTATTTGGGCGCGACTCATATTAAAGACCAAAACATTATCTTGATGGGCGACATGAATATTTCTCACCAGGATTGTGACATTGGAATTGGTGAAGAGAATCGAAAACGCTGGTTGCGCACAGGCAAATGCAGCTTCCTACCGGAGGAGCGTGTTTGGTTAAATCAATTATTGGATTGGGGATTCAAAGATACCTTCCGCGAAATGAATCCAGAAGTCGCAAATCTTTTTAGCTGGTTTGATTACCGCAGTGGTGGTTTTGAAGATAACCCAAAACGCGGATTGCGGATTGATTTGATTTTGGCAACGCACAAATTGCATGATTACTGTGTTGAAACCGGCATTGATTACAACATTCGTGGACTGGAAAAAGCGTCCGATCACTGTCCTATTTGGGCAACCTTTAAAAAGCCGGCGTAACAAAAAGCTGTTTTGACTTACAAATAAAAAAGCCCGGTCGAAATCAACCAGGCTTTTTTATTGTTCGCGCTACTTATTTGTTAAAAGAAACATCCAACAAGTGTAGCTCGCCGTCCGATTTACCATTGCTACGAATTACCAGATATAGATCTTGGAAACCCGTTTGCGATTGGAATTTCAACTCAGTACGAGCGTAGGAGTCGGCTTCTGTTGATGAGCGTTCTGCTTTGCCCAAAAGTGTACCCGCTGCAGAACCTGCATGTAATTCATATTGCCACACTGTGTCCTGCAATACAGACCACGCACCTACTTTCACAGCATTCACATTAGTCAAGTCGTAACGGCCCAAAGATACAACAACATCTTTTCCAACCGCCGACAACTTAACAGTATCCAAACGTTTGTGTCTTGCTTTATCTAACAATTTGTCAGCCGTTGCGAAATCAATTACAGGGTAAATGAAGAAACGCGCTGGTTTAAGGTCAATGTTTTTCTTAACGGTGATAGGCCCAATACCTGCGTTACCTTTGTCAGTGTATGAGGCTACTAACTCAAACTCTTGCGTCGGTAATTTTTCAGGTAAAGCAGCAGAGTCAAACGCCGCCTGGTTTTGCGCATTCGGTGCAAAGGCCAAGCTACCTTGCAACGGCAGCGATTTTTTAACATCAGCGAGTGACAACACATAAGTCACAACCGCCGTTCTGTCCTCATCGCTCAAGGTTGCAAACGCAGGCATATTTAATTCGCCCCAAACACCGCTACCGCCTTTTTTGATTTTGTTTACCAGATGATTCATACCATTTTTGTCATTTTTATATTTGGCGGCAACGTCTTTAAACGCAGGGCCAACAACTTTGGTATCAATGGCATGGCAAGCTTTACAACCATTGGCTTCCATAATTCCTTTAGCGACAGTTGCTACATCAGCTTGTTGATGACCTTCCGCAGCCGGAGCATTTGGGTCTTCTTTAGGTGCAAACGCAATCATCAAGTTAGCGGCGTCATTTCCAATTACACCGTCTTCTTTATCCGCAATATTAATCGCGTATTTAACAGCGCTGGTATTTGGCCAATAGAAAGATTGGTTGCCATCCAGTTTGACATCAATCGTTGCAGGTTCATTACCGATCTGTATTTTCGATTCGGTACTAGCAGTCGCACCTGAAGGATCTTTGAGATCCAACTTAACAATGTGCTCACCCGCTTCCGAAACGGAAATCTCTTGCTGCTCACCCGTTCCTAGTAAAGTAACTTTGCCGCCGGGCGATTTGATCGACCATGCATAAGTCAGCTTGTCACCGTCCAAATCAATGGAGGGCTTAGCATCTGCCATGGCTTTATAAGGCAATGCTCCCTGAGGTTTTTCCAGATGAATTTTTGCTACCGGTGGACGATTGCCTGGACCTGAATATTCGATACGACTCAAGCTCGCCTCAGGGTTACCTTTAAACCAAGCCTTACCGTATTCAAGCACGTAGAGCGTACCATCGGGCGCAAAACGCGCGTCAATCGGTGACGTATATTCAACTTGCGGTGCGAAAGGTTCGATTTTGATAATACGTCCCGCTTCGTCAAAGCTCACCGCTTTCACCCAGTTCCGCATAAATTCCAAAATAAATAATTTATTGTTGTAGTACGCGGGTAAGCGATGCTCGCTCGCAGGATAGTCATTCATGTGATAAACATCCGCTACCAACGCCATACGGCCACCCTTACCCAACTCTGGGAATTGATCGGATGGGCCATAGGGATACCACAGCAATGGGGGCTGTGCGGGTGGTAGCACTTTTGCGCCCGTGTTACGCGGGGAATTATTGACCGGGGCTAGCGGATTGAAATACTTTTCAGATTTACCCGTTCTGTAGTCGTAATCTTTGTAAGCAAAATTATTTCCTACAAACAAAGGCCAACCAAAATTGCCCGCCTTGGTCACGCGATTAATTTCATCGTAACCACGAGTTCCTTTGATAGGAGAATCTTCGCCTGCGTCTGGACCTATGTCACCGTAGAACAATGTAGACGTAGGTTTATCATAAGTAATTTTGTAGGCATTACGCGTACCCATCACGTAAATCTCCGGGCGCCCGTCTTTGGAATCAGCAAAAAGATTTCCCTTGGGGATATCGTATCCGCCAGTTTCTTTTGGAATGATACGCAATACTTTTCCACGGAAATCTTGCGTGTTACCTGCGCCACGCAATGCATCGCTCTTAGCCATATCGTCGCGGAAATCAATCGGAGCAAAACCTTCCTCGGTGAACGGATTTGAATTGTCGCCAGTAGATACAAACAATTCGCCGTTGTTGCCGAATTGCAAATCACCACCGGTGTGGCAGCAGTTTTGATCTACTTTATATTCCCAAAAAATTTCTTCTGATTTGTTATCAAGCTTTCCGTCAACCCATTTAAAGCGAGACAAGCGCTCTACCGTACTACCATCTTCTTTCGCTGCATTGTAGGTTGCATATATGTGGTGATTTTTATCGAAGTTTGGATCAACAGCGAAGCCAAGCAAACCAAATTCAATTTGGCCGTGGGGATCAACTTCAATTTTTCCGGCATCGCGCGCTTCGCCGGTCTTGTAATCGACGACCAAAATACCGCCACCGCGCAGTGCGATTAAGGCATCACCATTTGCAAAGAAGCTTAGGTTAACAGGCTCGTTCAAATTGCTAACAATCGTTTTCTTAACGAAGCGATTTGGCTCTGGCGCTGCTTTGGTGTAATCGAGTTTTGGTTTGCCACCGACGGCGTATTTCAATCCGCCTAATAAAATTTTGATAAATTCTGGATGAGAAAAAGTTTCAGCACTATGACCTAAACCCGTGTAGAAGGAGCGGCCACCATCAAAATCGTGATACCAGGTAATGGGGTGATAGTCACCATGCTTACCGCCACGGTAAGTTTTCTCGTCAACGGTCAACAACACTTTGTTAAAATCGTAGAAATCTTTGTAGTCGTACCACTCGTCGGCAATTTCAAAAGTCGCTGGTGTGGATTCGGTGGCTGGATGATGTGCATCTCGCAAAACGACTCGCGCGGTTTGTACATTGCTTGGCTCATTGGGGTGACTTTTGAATACGCCGCCCAACAAACGACGATACCAATACCAATCACCTTCCCATTCGGTATCGGCAGCAGCGTGTATACCTACAAATCCACCACCCGCTTGAATAAAGCGCTCCATTGCCACTTGCTGGGAATCATCCAATACATCGAGCGTGGTATTTAAAAATACAATCGCGTTAAAAGTGCTTAACTGAGCATCTGTAAACAAAGACGCATCTTCAGTGGCGACGATAGTGAAACTATTTTCTGTCGCCATTTTTTGCAACGCGGCAATACCAGCTGGAATGGAATCGTGTCGCCAACCCTTGGTTTTGGAGAAGACCAAGACTTTTGCATCTTTAATGTCTGAATTAAAAAGCGCTTGGGCTTTTGCATCAGCCGCCGGTTTTGCTGTGGACTGGCTCGGCTCTCCACACCCGAACAAGCTGATGACCAGACTTGCAAGGATTAACTTTGGCCACAGTAAAGAAATACGCATGTTGATTCCTTCTATTTGAATGTAGATATTATTGAGTTGATATCCGGTTGGAGTTGCTCGTCGTTATAGGTGTAATGAAGATCGGCTAGTCAACATTTTTGTTGGATGGGTACGGTTAGGATGACCTTATTAAAAAGGGCATCACCATAATTGCGGGCTGAGTCTAACAGCGTACTTTTTACTAGACATCCTGCTTTACATTCTTAAACTTTTCTTTGGTAAGTTTCAGTTTGCTCAGATTAACCTTAGAAGAATTGGCTCAAGAGTCAACCGATTGGGCATTCCAGAGCAGGATATAGGATGGCGCGCTTGTCGTCGTTATTGATTGGTTATTGGGTGTCGAGAGTGGCTACCAGAATCGTTTTGATAATAAAGCCCAACATACAAAGCCCTAGCACCAAAAAAAGGATGAAAGTGCCGAACTTACCCGCTTTTGATTTACGCGCTAAATCCCAAACAATAAACACCATAAATGCAATTAAACCGCCTACGCAGATATACATAGACCAGGTTTCAAACTGTTCAACCGTCATAAACACCTCAAAAACAAATAAAAACGAATCTTTCTTAACCAAATAAGCCCTAAATTGGGGCTATTCTAGCGAAAATACTCAACTACTTATACCAAACCCCTGTTCATATGGTTTGCAAAAATATACACTCTTTTTCCACGGGCCTAGTTGATATCCTAGAAGTCGAAAAATTAGTCCGTTAATTTCAAACATTGTCCCCATACTGACGGAGCACACCATGAAAACTATTCAAATCGTTGCATCATTTATCCTTGCTGCTGGTCTTTTGGCTGGTTGCGCTAAGAAAGAAGCTGCACCTGCTGAAGCTCCAGCTCCAGCTCCAGCTGCTGAAGCTCCTGCTGCTGCACCAGCTGCTGAAGCTCCAGCTCCAGCTGCCGAAGCTCCTGCTGCTGACGCTGCTGCATCTTCTGCTGCTTCTACCGAAGCTGCTCCAGCTGCTGACGCTGCTGCATCTTCATCTGCCGCTGCTCAGTAATTGCAGTAATAACCCAACAGGGTTAGAAAAAGGTCGCTTCGGCGGCCTTTTTCATTTTTAGGCTTTTGCTTCGCTAATTTACATTCCGATTCAATCGCCCCGCTCCGCCTGAATGCGCTCTTTTCCTTTATAATCCCGCCCAATCAATTCTTGGCTATTCGAAGTAGGAAGACCTATGGCTCGCGAACAGATGCATTATGACGTTGTGATTATTGGTGCCGGACCGTCAGGTTTAGCTGCTGCTTGCCGCTTACGCCAACTCGATTCCAATATAAACGTCTGCCTTTTGGAAAAAGGTGCCGAAGTTGGCGCCCATATTTTGTCAGGCGCTGTCTTTGAACCTAGAGCCTTAACAGAGTTGTTTCCAGATTGGGAAGACCAAGGCGCTCCGCTTGAAACACCGGTTTCCGCAGAAGCTTGGGAGTTCATGACATCTTCTTCGAGTGCGATGAGCATACCTAACAGCCTATTGCCTGCGCCGTTGCACAACGAAGGTAACTACATCATTAGTCTTGGTCGCTTATGCCAATGGTTAGCGGAGAAAGCGACCGAGCTTGGCGTGGATATATTCCCCGGTTTCGCTGCTTCACAAGTCCTTTATCGCGATGACAGCAGCGTTGGCGGCGTTATTACCGGCGACATGGGGCGCGCAGCCGATGGCTCGGAAAAGCCAGAGTTTGTAGAGGGCATTGAGCTACACGGAAAATACACGCTCTTTTGCGAAGGCGCGCGCGGCCATTTGGGTAAAGAATTAATTAGCCACTTTAAACTTGACCAAGGCAAAGATCCTCAACATTACGCCATTGGGATTAAGGAGATTTGGCAAGTACCCGCGGAACAACACAAGCAAGGTTTGGTTATGCACTCCTTGGGTTGGCCCCTCAGCGAAACCAATACCAGTGGCGGCGGTTTCCTATATCACCTAAACGAGCGCCAGGTTGCGGTCGGTTTAATTACAGATCTTTGCTACGACAACCCGCACCTTAGTCCCTTCGACGAATTCCAACGCTACAAGCATCACCCCAAGGTTGCGCAGTATCTGCAGGGCGGCGAACGAATCAGTTATGGGGCGCGAGCCATCGTAAAAGGTGGAATTCAATCGCAACCACAAATGTACTTTGCCGGTGGACTACTTCTCGGCGATGACGCAGGCACTTTGAACTTTGCAAAAATAAAAGGCAGCCACACAGCAATGAAAAGCGGCATGATCGCCGCGGAAGTGATTGCCCCTGCCCTCGCCGCAGGACGCTCAAACGACGCACTCCGAGAATTTGAAGCAGCTTATCGAGACTCATGGGCTTACAAAGAAATCTATGAGCAACGCAACATAGGTCCGGCGCAGCAAAAATTCGGAACCTTAGTTGGCGGCGCTTACGCTTTCTTTGATATGACGTTGCGAGGGAAATTGCCCTGGACTTTGCATAACGCGACCACAGATCATTCACAACTCAAATTAGCCAGCGAATCTAAAAAAATTGATTACCCGAAACCGGATAACAAATTGAGTTTTGACAAATTATCGTCAGTGTATTTGTCAAATACGAATCATGCTGAAAACCAGCCCTGCCATCTTCTGCTTAAAGATGCGAGCGTTCCGGTCAAGATTAACCTTGTTCAGTTCGATGAACCTGCTCAACGCTATTGCCCTGCTGGAGTTTATGAAATTGTGAGTAATGAGACGGGCGAAAAAAAGCTGCAGATCAACTCACAAAATTGTGTTCACTGCAAAACATGTGACATCAAAGATCCAACGCAAAATATTCAATGGGTTACACCGGAGGGCGGTGGCGGCCCGAATTATTCTGCAATGTAGTTCGCCAAACATAAAAAAGCCTGCTTCGTGCAGGCTTTTTTATTTCCTTCCGCATCCTGACAGCACTTCCATTTTCGTCTTCGTCCGTTTAACGACAGCGACAATAAGTAAAAATAATACACACGCCACTATAGCTACACTAACTTCGTAAACACTTGGTGAAAAAATAACAAAGTATCCCTTATCCTTAATCAATGCCGAAAAGCTTGATACTGCAAACGGCATCCAATACAACCTAAAGGTTTGCCAAGGTGCGGACGCACTCCCAGATACACTCAACATCAAGGCAGAACCTATAACGACACTTATCCCTAAGGAGTTGATCCATATTTTTGGTGATGGATCAAAATGAAAATACAGAGTCACCAAATACCAAATTAGATAACACCAAAGAACGAGCCTGCCCGTTTTTATATGGGCGAAATAGTGGTAAATGGAAAACATAAATCCTCTCTTGCATATGCAAGAAGCTGCATAAAAAATGCCAGCACGAAAAACCTACAAACCAGGGCTATTTGAAAGCCTAAGCGAGTAAATTAGTTTGATTGAGGTGCAAAATAGCTTGGAATTGCACCAATTAAACCCACTAAAAAAGAAAAGCCCGAGCGCTTTTAACGCTCGGGCTTTCGTTCAAACCAATTGTAGATTCTTATTTTTCCCAGCCACCACCAAGCGCTCGGTACAAATCAACCGTAGCCCTCAAGCGCGCCAATCGCTGTTGAACTAAAGCATCTTGCGCTTGGAAATAACTGCGCTGGGAATCAAGCAGTGTTTGCAGATCCACACTGCCTTCACGGTAACGATCCTCATTCAACTTTAAACTGCGCGACGCTTGCTGAAGTATGGCCTGCTGATTCGCTTCTTGACGCTGGGTAATATTAACGCGATTCAAGGCATCATCCGTTTCCTGTAACGCGGTTAAAACAACCTTGCGATATTGCTCTAACAATTCTACTTGCCGAGACTTGCTAATCCGAACCTGATTGGCAACGCGCCCTCCCGCAAAAATTGTTTGAGCTAATGACAAGCTCCAGCCAGTCGTGTTTAGCGCGGGGTTAAGTGAAAAAAGTTCTGACGCTGATTTTCCAGCATTACCACTTAACTGTAGCCCGGGAAGCAAAGCCGTACGCGCCGCGTAAACATTGGCTGAAGAAGCTTGGAGTTGCGCTTCAGCGGCAGCCACGTCAGGACGACGAGTAACAACGTCCGCGGGCGTTCCGGCACTCAAGGCTGGAATCTTTACATCACTAAACTTTTCATTCGCCAATTGAAACGCTTGCGGAACTTCCCCTTCTAAAACCGCGATAGCAGCGCGTGTTTGATCCAACTGCAATTGAAGTGGCAATAATGCATTTTGCTGCGAAAGAAGATTAGTTTTTTGCACAGCGACATCAGCAGCCGTGGCGGCACCGTTGCGATACAGAGAATCGACAATACGTTGGATTCGCTCCGCAATTTCCACATTTTTTTGTGCGGTTAGTGTGCGCTCTTGCAGAGCGAGATAATTAAACCAGGAAGTAGCTACACTTGCAGAAATACTTAAACGAACAGCCTCATTGGTGAAAACCGTTGATTTATAATTTGATTTGGCGGCATGACGATTTGCCATTACACCGCCCCACAAATCCAGCTCGTAACTTGCGCTCACACCGGCAGCTGTTGAATCTGTTGCTATCCAATCACTTCCTTCCGTCTTCGAACGCCGCTCTCCGCTAGATGCACTCAAACTTAATGAGGGAAATAGACTTGCGTTGGCGATTTTCATTTGCAATTCGGCTTGTCTTACTCGTTCCCTAGCAATAACAACATCCGAATTTTTTTGCTGAGCAGCTTCAACTAACTGAGTAAGCTGCGGTGATTCGAAGGTTTTCCACCACTCTTTCTCAATATTAATTGCGCCTTCTCGTTGCGGCAGATATTCCCAAACCGGTGAAAATTGAATATTGGCATTTGGTACCTCATCCATTGACGAACAAGCTGATAGTGCCAAGCCAACAAAAACAAGAACAGGTAATTTCATTTTGTTAAATTGTTTCACCCTAATTACTCCGACGCCAAAGCGACTACAGGATTTAAGCGCGCCGCTTTTCGCGCTGGTAAGAAGCCAAATATTAAGCCCGTTAAAAAGGCACAACTAAACGCCAAAATGACTGGACCTAGAGAGTAATCAATCGGCATTCCAAAATGCCCTACTATAGCGGCGGCCAGCAACCCGAGAATGACGCCGATAATTCCGCCCAACGCAGAAACACTCAAAGCTTCAATTAAAAACTGTTGCATAATATTTCTCTGCCGCGCTCCCGTGGCCATACGCACGCCGATCTCCCTAGTTCGCTCGGTCACGCTTACCAGCATAATATTCATTACACCTATACCACCCACCAACAATGAAATTGCTGCAATTGAACCGAGCAAAATCGTCATAGTGTTTTGTGTTGCAGACAAGGTATCAATAAGGGAGGCCATATTGCGAATAGTAAAATCTTCTGTCCCATGTCGCTCCATTAACAAAGAGCTTACCGAATCCTGCACATCCATCATGTGCTCTTCTGAATCTACCGAGACGGTTACGTTGCGCAAAAACTTTCTTCCCATGATGCGCAAGCTACCTGTTGTATAAGGCACTAGAATTTTATCGTCTTGGTCTGCACCGCCTGGGTCAGCACCACGTTCGGCCATAATGCCTACCACTTGGAATAGCACGTTGTTAACGATGATGTATTTACCAAGCGGATCCTCGTCGGCAAATAATTTACGCACAACAGTTTTTCCCAATACCGCGACCGTCGCAAAAGTTTTTTCATCTTCTTCTGTAAAAAATGTTCCCGATGCAATATCCCATTTTCGAGCCATGGGGTATTGATAGCCGGTGGCATTCACATCCGTGCTCACATCCACATTGCCATAACGAATAGTGTAACTGCCCGTAAGCTCCGGCAAGGCAGCTGCAACGTGTGGCAATTTATTAATTTCTGCTACATCGGCAGGAACAAGTGTTTGAATTTCCCAAGCTCTACGCTGCTCAGGTCCGCCCGGTCTAATAACCAATAAATTAGAACCCATAGCACTAATACTATCTACCACCGCTTTTTTAGCACCATCACCAATGGCCAACATGGTTATTACAGAGCCAACACCAATGACGATCCCTAAGAGAGTAAGAACGGTTCGAAAAACATTGCTTCGCAGCGAACGAAATGCGGTTTTAGAGCCTTCCAAAATTTCAGTTGAGAAACTCGGTTCCCCGTGGAGAGTTGCCTCGGTGATTGGAGGATGAATTACTTCACTCGGGCCCGGATCTGAAACAATAAGACCGTCACGAATTTCTATTTGACGCTGCGCATGGTTGGCTACATGTGAATCATGGGTAATGAGTATAATCGTGTGCCCTTGCTCAGAAAGATTCTTGAGCAATTTCATCACTTCTTTACCACTGTTACTATCCAGTGCGCCTGTCGGCTCGTCGGCTAAAATAATTTGGCCGCCGTTCATTAGCGCACGTGCAATGGAAACACGTTGTTGCTGCCCACCGGAAAGTTGATTGGGTCGGTGATCTAATCGCGCGCTTAGCCTAGAGAACTTAATAACTCGCTGGCGCGTTCGCGGCGCTCGTCCGGCGGCATTCCTGAATAGGTTGCGGGCATCTCAACGTTTTCACAGGCCGTTGCACCTGCCAACAAATTGTAACTTTGAAAAACAAATCCAAAGGCTTCACGCCGCAGTTGGGCTAATTCATCGGCATCAAAAGCAGAAACATTTTTTCCGGAAAAATAGTATTCACCAGTCGTCGGCTTATCCAGACAACCTAAAATATTCATCAAGGTAGATTTACCCGAGCCCGATTGACCGATAATGGCCACGAACTCGCCGGGGTAAATTTCTAAATCAATGCCATGTAAAACGCGCGTTTCCAAATCTCCATTCTGAAAACTTTTGGTAACGCCTGTCAGCTTGATCAGTGGTTGTTTATCAGTCATAAATTCGCCAGCAGAGACCTAAATGGTTAACAGCAATTGCATCGTAAAAAGCTATTTTTACTTGCGTGCTTATCGCATTTGACGCGCACCACCACCCGGAGCGCCGCCACCTGGAACACCACCGCCCGCCCCCATGGGTGATGCCGGAGCGCCTTTAGGTTTATCGAGTTGACGCATAGCAACTACGACCGTTTCACCTTCATTTAAGCCTTCGAGAACTTGAGTCTGCACGCGGTTACTAATACCAACCATGACTTTTCGCTCTTCAAGCTCACCCTTGGCATTCATAACCTGAACCGTTGCTGGCTGCGGCGCACCATCTGATCCGGGCGTATGGCGCGGGCCACGTCTATGCCGTGGTTTCTCGTCACCTGAACTAGCGGATTGTTCCCACTTGTTTTCATTTACCCGAGACGATTGGTTTGCCTCTTTTTTATCGTCTGTTTTGTCGGCAGAATTTTTAGCATCAGGTTTGCTTTCGTCTTTTGCATCACCTTTCGAATTGCTCTTCGGATCATCTCTCTCTGGTTTATTATCCGAATTGCGTTTTTGCCAGTTAGATTGGTCACCCCATTTATTCTCGCCAGATTCACCGGTCTTGCGCGGTTTAAAATTCACGGCAGCCGCTGGGATTACCAATGTATCTTTAGCTTGGGAAGCAATAAAAAACACCTGCGTGCTCATTTGGGTCATCAGCATTTTGCTGTCGTTAGGTACGTCGAAAAGTGCGTTGTACAAAACAACATTGTTAGTAACCACGGGAGTTGGTTCTATGCGATCCAGCTTGCTATACCAGCGATAATCTTGCCCGCCTAAAGTTGTGAAATACACGGGCATTCCTACTTGCAACTTCCCTATGTCCGCCTCAGACACTTGAGTTTGAACAGTCATGATACTCAAGTCCGCAATACGCATAACCGTTGGCGCTTGTTGATTTGCATTAAGCGTTTGGCCTTGGCGCGAGGTAATAGTCACCACTGTTCCGCTCATGGGAGCGTAAATTTTTGCGTAGGCCAAATTCGCCTCTTCAGCACGCAGGCTGGATTCAGTTTGCTCAATTTGCGCTTGCAAGGCTTTCAATAAAGAATCGGAAGATTTATAACTTGCTTCTGCTGTCTGCAAGGACTCTTTGGTTGTAGCATCATCCTTAAACAAATTTTGTTGACGCTCTACCCGAATTTTGGCAAGCATCAACTGAGCTTCACGATCACCTAGTTGCGCTTTCTGATTTTGTAGCTGCGCGCGAATACCGTCCACTTTGGCTCGATAAACCGTCGCATCAATTTCTGCGAGCAGGTCCCCTGCATTAACTTGTTGCCCAACTACGACATGCAATTTTTTTAACTGTCCGGAAACCTGCGCACCTACATCAACGTATTCACGCGGCTGAAGTATTCCCGTTGCTGTAACCAGGTTTTGGATATTTCCTCGTTCAACATTTGCGGTTACATAATTTGCCGCTTCGTTACTCCGAGCAAAAAAATATTTCCAGATGCCTATAGCCACCAAAATCGTGGCTATAAGAAAAATTATTCTTTTAAAACGCCAAAACGAAACAAACTCAGCAATTGATGTCAGAAATCTGGACATATCCACGTCTCAAGTAAATATCAGGAGGTTTGGTCTGAATGAACCATAAAATTCCACCGCATAACTCTACCATCCTTTATTCCGCATTTTGTGCAAAAAATGTGGCGTTTGAATGAACTTTGCATTTACAAAAATAAGCACAGGTGGAGCTTAATACGGCTGACAAAGCGTGGGAGGCAGATTAGGTAAAGCTTGGTGAAAAAGAAACACTAATCAACGCGGTTGCGCTTACCGGTAATCATAGAAAGCGGGAGATTTTCTTTAAGACGATAACTTTCAAACAGCGCAGCCAGTATATGTACGCCGACTAACATCAATAGTGCATCGGCACTCCACGAGTGAAGATCTTGCACCCAATCTTCTCCCCAGAAATAGTCGATTTCTTCCATCATAATACCGCTCACGCCTATAACGAGTATTAGCAGCATCATCAAGATCATCACAAGCGCACCAATAGGTGAATGACCTAAACGGTGATAAGGTTTGCGGTGGATTAATGCAGAACCATGTTGTTTAAGCCGGGTATAGGTGGGGAAAAAGTCCGACCAGCGCGCAGCACCCTGCCCAACAAATCCCCAGACGAATCTCACAATTAAAAACGCAACAGCCAAATAGCCGAGCCATTCATGCCACTTCTCACCAGCTTCATTAAACCAATAATTGGCAACAAAGACGCCCGCAATTGACCAGTGGAAAATCCGAACCAGCGGATCCCAAAGCAAGACTTTTTCTTGACTCATGTTGTTGCCCATGAACGCAACAAGTTGTGATAAATACCTGTGAGCTTTAATACATCCTTATCGCCGGCATCTAATTTTTGCGTAAGTTGCTGAATGGTTTGATCAAGCTCAAACAGGGTGCTGCGATTTTTTTCGTCGCGCACATAACTTTCAATCCAAAAAAATGAAGCGTAACGAGCGCCTTTTACGACTGGGTTAACGCGATGTTCAAAGCCAGACGAATAAAGCACCATATCACCTGCAGCGAGTTTAATTCCCTCCCCGCCCTGCACACCGTCGATCTCTAGTTCTCCACCCACATACTCGTCAGGCTCTGACAAAAACAGCGTGGCCGATAGATCACCGCGCACACTCATGTTGGTTCCCGGAACCGGCATAATTGCGCTATCTATGTGAGTACCGTAGGTGCCGCCGTCTTTGTAACAATTAAATTTAGGTGGATAAATTTTGCCCGGCAACGCTGCGGAAATAAACAATGGATGGCTCCCCAACTTACGCAAAATGTGATTGCATAAACCTGTAGCCACCTCTGAGGCATCGTCCATGTAAATTCTGTTTAGCAGAACGAGCCAAAGTTCCGCTGTTTTTGTACCGGGCTCCCAAACTGCTTGCGCCATGTATGCACGAAATTGTTTAACTTCATCTTTAGTTAAAAGATTTTCAATAATCAGTAGCATTACTGCTCCCTATTACGCAGTGCGTAAATTAAATTTGCGAATATCGGCAATAGTTGCACAACCGGCTTGCGCCATGGTGAGTTCTAACTCTTTAAGAGTTTTAACATATGCGCAACACCTAATGCTCCGGCGACAGCTAAAGCGTAAACTTGAAGACGACCTATTAGCACCGCATCCGCACCCAGAGCAATGGCTTTAAAAATATCTAAACCCGAACGAATGCGCTATCAAATAATATTTGATAATCATTTCCCGCAACTGTTCTTATTTCTTGCAAACAATCAATGCTCGCCGGAGCGCCGTCTAAGCTGCGACCGCCATGATTGGAAACAATAATGCCGGCGCAGCCTATGCTTTTTATTTTTTCTGCGTCTTCAGGATGCAAAACACCTTTCACAAAAATCGGTAATTTTGTTTGTGTTAACAACCATTCCAGATCAGCCCATGTGGGCGCCTCTTGCATGACACCTTGAAAAATTCTGCTCTGCCCATGCTGAATATGTTTCGCAGTTACTTGCTCATAAGTTTGAATATTTACCGCAACGCAATCCGTCGGCATTTGAAACTGAGCGCGCAACGCGCCTAAACTAGGGGGCAAATTGTTGTATCGACAGTAACAACAATCGCTTTGCCATCAGGACGATTCAGCGCGTTTCAATAAATCCTAAAGTTGCTTCACGCGAGGGCTGAAAGTAAAGCTGAAACCATTTATCTGCTGTGCCCACTCTTGCGATTTCTTCCAGACTATAGCTAGACAGCGTACTAGGAATCATGCACGTATCAGTTGCATCTGCCGCGCGAGCTGTATCCAGCTCGCCTTGTGGATGCGCAAGCTTCTGATACGCAACTGGCGCTAGAAAAATAGGATGGCTGTAGTTTTTTCCAAGCAAACTGATTTGCGCATTTCCTTGTATTAAGTCACGCAATATACGCGGAACCACTGGGTATTTTGAAAACGCAGCCTGATTAGCCGCTAGCGTTTGGTCACGCCCACTACCACCGGCGATGGTAAAAGCGTACGCATAACTGAGCGCGGGGATAAAACCTTGTGCTAAAAGTTCGTAATCCTGCGCGCAATAAATATCGGCTGGAATGTAATTTAACGGCTGTAGTAATTGCTGACTCTCAATCATAAAAATAAAAAACCGGGCAAGGCCCGGCTCTCATGAGTAATAAGACAAAAAGCTGGGATTAGAAGTTGTAGTTTAGCGTAAGGCGAGTTGTGCGTGCATCGCCTTTGTAAACAAACGAACCCGAGCGATAGGCTGCAAGGTAATAGTCCTTGTCTGTCACGTTACCTACATTCAAACGTAAATCCAAATTTTTACTAAAGTCGTATGTCGCAAAAAAATCGAGCACTGCGTAAGCAGGAATTGGTTGCGAATAATAGTAAGCTCCCGATGCGGGAATAGTGGTATAAACAGCCGCCGTATCAGGCTGACCGGCGTATTTTTTACCTTCGTATTTCCAAGCACCGCCAAAACCGAATTTCTCGGTGAACTGATACTTCAATTGCAGATTCAAAGATTTGTCAGCAAAGTTACTAATTGTTTTACCAATATTGGCTGCTGTAGCAGACTCAAGCACTTCTGCTTCCATATAGGTTACACCCGCTTGGGTAGTCAGCTTTTCAGTAATTTGACCCGTCGCGCCAAACTCGATACCGCGAACGCGAATTTTTCCCGTGTTGAAGGTTCCCACCGAATCATAGTTAGCGCCTTCCATAACATCAGATTTAGTAACCTGGAAAATCGCACCCGTTAGCAACAAGGTTTCATCGAAGAGATTCCATTTGGTACCTAACTCATAATAGTTAAATTTTAGACGCTCTGGTTTTGCTCCGGCAACGCTACCGTTATAAATTACGGTACCACCATAACCGCTGCTTGTACCCACATCGGATTCACCACCGTTGATGTCTGCTGCAGTTGACCATGTTAAATAAATGTTGCCAACTTCATTGATGTCATAGACAACACCGATATGGCTATTGGTTAAGGTATCTGAATATTGATAATCTGCTTGTACAAGTGCTGCGGTTTGTGTGCCTAAATCAAAAATCAAACGATCTGCACGCAAACCTGCGAACACGCTCCACTTATCGTTCAGGTCAACAGTATCCATAACGGACAAGGATTTGGTTTTTACAGACCAATCAATATCCCAAACACTTTTACTAATTTGACGATTCATCAGATGATTGATGTTGGAAACTTCCTGACCATTTTTATCAAAAATGCACCAGGATGCAGTTGTTGAACCGGGGGTTCTTCCGTTAGTCACGCAGTTAGATCCGGAGTTGGTTACTGTGTAATTTCCATTCAATACAGCGTGGTCCGTGTACTCAGCACTGAAAATAAATTCATGCTTCATACCGGCGATGTCTTTTTCCAAAAACAAATTGGTCTGGTTGGCAAAGTAATCCACTTCTTGCCAACCTTGGTGGGTACTCAAGGTAGACGTTGTGTAAACCCCGTTCGGATCTTTGGCACTGGTTTGAACATTTCCGCGTGCACCTGTAGCTACGTAGCCGTTTTCAGATGTACCTTTACGTGTAATGTTAGTAACGCGAACATCTGAATTGAAACGATACTTCAAGCGCGCCGTGAATGTGTCTACATCTGACTCAAGGAAATCTTGTTTTTGAGCGTAAACTGGCGCATCGTCAGCTGGTTTTCGGTGCGGCACAGTGCCTACCAAATAACTACCTAAATCTGGATTATCTTTCGCATTCAAACCGTAATAATCCAACGTCATTTCAAATTCTTCGGTTGGATTATAGAAACCAGAAATCGCAACCCCTTTGCGCTCACGGTAAGCGGGATCGCGATCAGGTACATCTTCTTTTGCGGTTAAAAAGTTAGCGCGAACCGCTAATTCATCGGTCAATGCTTGGTTGGTATCTAAGGTTAAGCGGTGATAGTTATCGCTACCTACACCAGCAGTTAGGCTCGTGTAATCATAATCGGTAGTTGCTTGCTTGGTGATGGCATTGACGGCACCACCTGAGCTACCGCGCCCCGCAAAACTTGAATTGGGGCCTTTGGTAATTTCAATTTGTTCAACGGCGAAACTCTCGCGTGTTGTCATGCCCGGATCACGCAAACCGTCCACAAAAATATCGCTGCGAACTTCCTGACCACGAATAATGTAGCGATCACCGAATGCATTTCCGTTTTCGCCGGTTCCTAAAGTGATACCGGGTTGTGCATCCAAAATTGCGCGCAAATCGGTGTAACCTGATTCTTCAATTTCTGCTTTGGTGAGAACGGTAATGTTTTGTGGCGTTTCAGCAATAGGACGTGTATGACGTTCATCACCAGAGAGTTGCGCTTTGTATGGAACACCCGGTTGGGCATTGGGATTTGCTTCTAACGCGGTCGCCTGAACCTTTACAGTGCTTAATACTTTTTTATTTTCTTCATCTTTTTTGGTGGTGTCTTTTGCTTGCTCAGCGGCGCTCGCACCTAAGGGCAACAACATGGCTGCAGCAATACTTAACGCGAGTGTGTTCTTACTTTGATACTTCATTTTATTAATCCTAAGGTCTAAAAAATCTATATGCCCCGTGCTTGCGCACGCCATTAATCTCTAAATTTCTTTTTAACGATCTCGCCAGTGACTGGGTTGAAATAAACTTCGATCTCTTCAAATTTTTTTCCGTCTTTACTTAAACCCCAGCCGTAGATTTCGTAGCAGGTACCAGACTCCTGAAATTTTTTAATGGCAAAGCCGTACTCGTTAACGACCTTTTTTTGCATATCCAATACATGCAGCCACTGAGATTTAGGTTTATCGGTACATTCCATGTCCGCATGCGCGTAGGTCTGAGCGCAGGCGAACATAGACATACCAACGGTCAAGTGGATGAAGCTTCTATAAAGCGGTTTTTTCATGTCATGACTCCCAAGTGAGGTAAGGACTTAACGAATCCAGTTGCTTAGCGCCATCAAATGCACAATTTTAACCAAAAGCAATTTAATGCAAATAAGAATAATTCTTATTATTGTTTTGTGAAAACGAAATGTCAACAACATTGACGAAGGAAAATAGGTTTGTTGATTGAGAAAGCGCTTTTGAAGGCAGTGCGCACCAATAGATGCGTAACGCCCAGCTAACAAATCGATGGAAAAAGGGGATTACCGGGATATGGAGGCAATGGCACCCGGCGAGCCGAGCCCGCCAGATAGTACGGATTGAAAAATTAAACGGGATTAGATTCGTATGCTGCAATTTCGCCGGGACGACGAAGCATCTTATCTACTTCGTCCAAATGCAATTCTTCCTGTACGATCATCTCACGGGCATATTCCTCAAGCAAAACTGACTTGCCTTCGGCAATCTTTAGAAGCGCGTAGTAGGCTTTGATGGCATTCTTTTCATGCTCCAAACTTTCACGCAAGATATCGCCAATATCATGCTTTTCAGTTTCCAATAAAGAACCGATTTTTAGAGAGGGGTGCCCACCCAGCAAGGTTAACAACTCCCCCGCTCTATGAGCATGCGTAAGACTTTCGGTCGCATTGCCCTTCAGCCAAGAAACGATAGGGATACGGTTATAGCCGAACACCATGAGTGAGTAGTGGGTGTAGCGCACTACACCCGCCAGTTCCAGCTCCATGATGCGATTCAAGGATTCAATCGCAAGCTGCTTGTCTTGATCATTCATACAAATACCCTCTTAGTTATGAGTTTTGTTTATCCACCTGTTACGAGCCTTCAACTCATTATTTGCCATGTTTTTGAAGAAGTCATCACATCATCTCTTAGTGACCCAAATCAAAAGACTCCGTCAATCTTTATGCGACAGCTGAAAACTGATTGCAGCAATTAATGATAAACATTATCATTTGACACATTAAATTCTGATTAGCTTGTCTTCGATTGATGAAACAGCAGTACGCACCCTATTACGCCGTCATTCTTGTTGTGTTTGCGCACGCCATAGCTTTGGCCGCCGTACTCTACTCACGCCAATCAAATCATGAAGTTGTGATCGAACCGCCAACCATACAAGGCATGATTGTTTCAGCGGAGCCTGTTACCAAACCTGCTGAACCAACCCCTACTCCACCACCGCCCGAACAAAAGCTTATAGAAGCGCCTAAACCTCCTTTACCTAAGGCGCCCGCGTCTGAACGCGCAATTCATCAGGAGGCTCAACCGGAGCCAAGTCCTCCAACGGATACTCCGGTGAAAACTGCGGAGCCGGCGCAAGCAGCTGTGGTTCCACCCCAAGCGGAGGCTAGTTATCTCAACAACCCTGCTCCGGCTTATCCGCCACAGTCGCGTCGAAACCGTGAGGAAGGAACTGTCGTTCTGGAAGTGCTGGTAAAAGCCGACGGCAGCTTGGGGGAGCTTCGTTTAAAGACCTCCAGCGGCTACAACCGGCTGGATGATGCGGCGTTGAAAGCGGTTAAGAATTGGCATTTTGTTCCCGCGAAACGCGGAAATGATGCAATCGATTTTTGGTACGAACTACCCATTGAATTTTCACTTAACAAGTAACTGTTTAAATGAACGAGGCAAGTATGAATTCTCCCTACGGAATAACGTCCATTTGGTTGCAAGGCGATGGCGTCATCAAGAGCGTTGCGATTATCTTGATGCTTATGTCCATCGTAAGCTGGTCGGTTATTGTATTGCGAACCTGGGGACTTTGGCGTTTACGCAAACCTAACCTCGCGTTGGCAGACTTTTGGCACGCCCAGAGTTTTGCGCAGGGATTGAACGTACTGGGTACAGATCGCAATGACAACCCCTATCGTCATCTGGCAGAAGAAGGCCAAGCCGCGCTCGACCATCACCAAAACCACAAAACTGATCTGCACGGCAATTTACCACTTACAGATTGGTTAACCGCGTGCTTGAAAGATTCCATTGATCAGAGCACGGACAAACTGCAACGTGGCTTGGCCGTGTTGGCATCTGTAGGTTCCACTGCTCCTTTCGTGGGTCTTTTTGGAACTGTATGGGGTATTTATCACGCGCTCGTCAGTATCGGAGTAAATGGTTCGGCGAGTATCGACAAAGTTGCCGGCCCTGTGGGTGAAGCGCTGATCATGACCGCGTTCGGTCTTGTTGTCGCCATTCCTGCGGTACTGGGTTACAACGCCATCAACCGCAGCAACCGAACCGTTAGCGCCAAGTTGAATCGCTTCGCACACCAACTTCACGCCTACTTCCTGACCGGCGCACCGCCAGCCAGCAGCAAAACCAAAGGCGCGCTCGTGAAAGCCATTCGTTCAAACGCTGAATAGTCGGGGACACAATCATGGCCTTTGGTAGCGATTTTGATGACGATAAAGACATGAGCGATATCAACATGACGCCGCTAGTGGACGTTATGTTGGTGCTGCTGATTATTTTTATTATCGCGGTTCCGGTTATCACCCACTCCGTAAAAGTGGACTTGCCGCGCGCAGATAACACGATAAACAACATCAAACCCGAAACGATTAATTTAACCGTAACAGCAGATGGCAAAATTCACTGGAACGAAACTGACGTTACGGAAGAAGACCTGCAAGCAAAACTCACCGCAGAAGCCACTAAGCAACCGCAACCCGAAATCCACATTCGCGGTGATCGTAAGGTTGAATACGAGCATGTGATGAAAGTGATGGCGAGCGTGCAGCGAGCGGGGATTTTGAAGCTGGGATTTGTGAGCGAGCCGGGACAATAAACTTTGAACAAGCGTTACGAGCGAAGATTAGACGAGGCAAAAATTGCTAAAAAAGCGGAGTTTACATACAGTAAATGAGCATTTTTTAGCAATTTCTAACGAAGTAAAATCAAGCGCAGTAGATTGTTTTACATGTACGCGTTAGAGCGATCAGAGTGGTCGGTCACATCGCGGATGCCCTTAAGCTCGGGAAGTTTGTCCATCAGCTGAACCTCAATCCCCTGCTTCAAAGTAATCGCCACAGAACCACAACCCTGGCAACCACCGCCAAACTTGAGTACGGCATACATATCTTCAGTCACTTCCACCAAACTTACGTTACCACCGTGTGAAGCCAAGCTTGGATTAACATCGTTATAAAGAACGTAATTGATGCGGTCTTCGATGGGACTATCCGCATTAACCTGTGGCATTTTGCTGTTTGGAGCGCGGATGGTGAGTTGGCCACCCATACGGTCTGCGGAGTAATCGACCTTGGCGTCCACCAAAAACGGAAGACTGCGACCTTCAAAGTAGGCTTTAAAGCCTTTTAACTGGATAACTTCGTCATCAGGCTTTTCGTCGCCAGGACGGCAATAGGCAATACAGGTTTCGGCTTGGGCTGTGCCGGGGTTGGCTACGAACATGCGTATCCCAATGTTTTCATTGTCTTTTTGCTTGTCCAACAAGCCTTTCAAGTAATCCTGCGCTGATTCAGTAATATCAACATTAACCATGTTTACGCTGCTCTCTCTGCCAGTTTGCGGTTCATTATACGCTCGCAAACTTATACCCGATTAAATTACTCGGGTATTCTACTGTAATCGGCTCTATAGATAAACGCTGAATCCGTAGAAGATGACAAGTCAAACATCCGACTTCGGACGGAAATCTAGGCATTTGTCGCCGCGCAGGTGCTTGTCTGGTAGAATTCGCGCCATTTTTCTCTATGTCGGCGACTACTTTTCAAACCAAAATTAGGCTCGATATAGACCATCCAGTTGATCGCTAAAAAGGTTTTCCATGAGCAATAACCACGCACGCCAAGCCCGCATCCACGCCTTACATCAGGCCATCAAAGAGCGCATCCTGATTTTGGACGGCGCCATGGGCACCATGATCCAAACCTACAAGCTTAAGGAAGCGGATTACCGTGGCGAGCGCTTTGCGAATTACCACATGGATATCGCCGGCAATAACGATTTGTTGTCTATCACTAAGCCAGAAGTGATTCGCGAAATCCAACGCGCTTATTTGGAAGCCGGCGCAGATATTCTGGAAACCAACACCTTCAACTCCACGCGCATTTCCATGGCCGATTATGAAATGGAAGATTTAACGCACGAGTTAAATTTTGCATCCGCGCGCCTGGCGAGAGAGTTGTGCGATGAAATGACCGCAAAAAATCCAGCCAAGCCACGCTTTGTTGCCGGCGTACTTGGCCCGACCAGCCGCACATGTTCCATTTCACCCGACGTAAACGACCCCAGCGCGCGCAACGTAACCTTCGATGAGTTGGTAGAAAATTATCTGGAATCCATCGATGGTTTGGTTGAGGGTGGCGCAGATATTTTATTGATCGAAACTATTTTCGATACACTCAACGCAAAAGCGGCGGTGTTCGCTGTTAAAAAATATTTTGACGATCACGGTTTTGAATTGCCGATTATGATTTCAGGCACCATAACCGATGCATCTGGCCGTACGCTTTCCGGTCAAACCACCGAAGCCTTTTACAATTCGCTCGCCCACGCAAAACCGCTAAGCATGGGTTTGAACTGCGCACTCGGCGCGAAAGAACTTCGTCAATATGTGCAAGAGATGTCACGCGTTGCAAATTGTTTTGTAAGCGCACACCCTAACGCAGGTTTGCCCAACGAATTTGGTGAATACGATCAAACCGCGCAAGAAATGGTGGAGATTGTTGAAGAGTTTGCTGCAAGCGGATTCTTAAATATCATCGGTGGTTGCTGCGGAACATCACCCGCTCACATCAAAGCCATTGCAGATGCAGTAGCAAAATATCCTCCACGCAAAATCCCTGAGATTGAACCTGCGTGTCGTTTGTCTGGATTAGAGCCTTTTAACATTCTCGCAGACTCCCTATTCGTAAACGTAGGCGAACGCTGTAACGTTACCGGTTCCGCGCGTTTCAAAAAATTAATTGTGGAAGAAGATTATTCCACAGCGCTTGAAGTTGCTTTAGAGCAAGTCGAAAACGGTGCGCAGATTATCGACATCAACATGGATGAAGGCATGTTGGATGCCGAAAAAGCCATGGTGAAATTCCTCAATTTAATCGCAGGTGAGCCAGATATTTCCCGCGTGCCCATCATGGTAGATTCATCCAAATGGGAAGTGATCGAAGCGGGCTTAAAATGCATTCAAGGCAAGCCTATTGTTAACTCCATCAGCTTGAAAGAAGGCGAAGAGGAGTTTTTACACAAAGCCAAATTGTGTATGCGTTACGGCGCCGCCGTTGTGGTCATGGCGTTTGATGAAAAAGGTCAAGCCGACACTCAAGAACGCAAAAAGGAAATCTGCGAACGTTCTTATCGCACGCTCGTAGATAAATTAAATTTCCCACCGGAAGATATTATTTTCGACCCCAACATTTTTGCGGTCGCTACCGGTATTGAAGAACACAACAACTACGCTGTTGATTTTATTGAAGCCACACGTTGGATTCGCCAAAACTTACCGCACGCTGGCGTCAGCGGTGGCGTGTCTAACGTTTCATTTTCGTTTCGCGGTAATAACCCTGTGCGCGAGGCCATTCACTCCGTATTTTTGTATCACGCCATTAAAGCAGGCATGAACATGGGTATCGTTAACGCAAGCCAGTTGGCCGTGTATGACGATTTACCTGTTGAATTGCGAGATAAGGTTGAAGACGTTATTTTGAATCGCCATGCAGGCGGCACAGAAGCCTTGCTCGATATTGCAGAAAAATATCGTGGCGATGGCTCAACCGGCGAAACAAAAGAAGATGCCGAATGGCGCTCATGGCCAATCGCAAAACGTATCGAGCATGCATTGGTAAAAGGGATTTCTGCTCACATTGAAGCCGACACTGAAGAAGCACGCCAACACTACCCTCGCCCGCTCGATGTCATCGAAGGCCCACTCATGGATGGCATGAATGTGGTTGGTGATTTGTTCGGTGCAGGAAAAATGTTTTTGCCGCAGGTGGTTAAATCGGCGCGCGTAATGAAGCAATCTGTCGCTTATTTACAGCCGTTCATTGAAGCAGAAAAAACCGAAGCCTCGAAACCCAACGGCAAAATTCTAATGGCAACCGTTAAAGGCGATGTACACGATATTGGTAAAAATATTGTGGGTGTTGTATTGCAATGTAATAACTTTGAAGTAGTTGACTTGGGCGTAATGGTGCCTTGCGACAAAATTCTGGATACCGCTATTGAACAAAACTGCGACATCATTGGCCTATCGGGTTTAATTACGCCATCGCTCGATGAAATGGTTTTCGTTGGCCGGGAAATGGAGCGCCGTGGCATTAACAAACCATTGATGATTGGCGGCGCAACAACATCTAAAGCACACACCGCTGTAAAAATCGACCCCGTATTTAAACTTAATCAGGTTGTTTACGTACCCGATGCGTCGCGTGCAGTAGGTGTCGCAAGTACACTTTTATCAGATGAGCTGCGTCCAAACTTCGTAGAAAATTTAAAAGTGGAATACGCAGAGGTTCGCGAACGCAACGCCAACCGCAAACCACGCGGCACTGTGCGTACCTATCCAGAAGCAATCGCCAAAGGCCTAAAACTGGATTGGGATAATTACACACCGCCAAAACCAGCATTTACCGGCATCAAAGTCTTTGAAGATTACGATTTAAATACACTGGTCGATTTTATTGACTGGACTCCTTTCTTCATTAGCTGGGATCTCGCCGGAAAATATCCAAAGATTTTAGAGGATGAAATTGTAGGCGCAGCAGCACGCGATTTATTTGCGGACGCACAAAAAATGTTGCGCAAAATGATTGACGAGAAATCAATCAGAGCCAACGGCGTTATCGGCTTCTGGCCAGCCAATACCGTAAATCACGACGACATAGCAGTATACGATGCGGACGGCAAACAAATTTCTACGCTGCACCACATTCGCCAACAACATTTAAAACAAGGCATGGAAACCAAGCCACATTTCTCGCTCGCTGATTTTGTCGCGCCAAAAGAAACAGGCAAACAAGATTACATCGGCGGCTTTGCAGTAACCGCAGGCATAGGCGCTGAGGAACTTGCCAAGGCATACCAAAATGTTGGGGACGATTACAACAGCATTATGGTTAAAGCCCTGGCTGACCGTTTAGCGGAAGCTTTTGCAGAACACATGCACGTTCGCGTGCGCAAAGAATTCTGGGGCTACGACCGCGACGAAAATCTTTCCAACGAAGATTTAATCCGCGAGCAATATAAGGGCATACGCCCTGCCCCTGGTTATCCCGCGTGCCCAGATCACACAGAAAAAACGCAATTGTTTGAGTTGTTGAGTGCTACGAAAAATACCGGCATTACCTTAACTGAACATTTCGCAATGCTGCCGACGGCAGCTGTGTCTGGCTGGTACTTCTCGCACCCTGAATCGGTTTATTTCCCAACGGGGAAAATTGAGAAAGATCAGGTGGAGAGTTTAGCAGAACGTAAAGGGGTTAGTTTGCAGGAAGTTGAGAGATGGTTGAGTCCGGTATTAGCTTATGAACCGGGCGCTGTTGAGTGAGTTGTTAGACCAAATCGAATCGAGCCCCGCGAGGGGCTCTCTGAAAGAGCCAGATTAAACTCGGCTTTTTAATGCGAGCCTATGCGACGTAGCGTTTGAAGATTAGTGACGTATTGATGCCGCCAAAGGCAAAG